>JANQJW010000066.1 GCA_028281445.1 Planctomycetota bacterium
TCGCGGGCCATACCCGCGCGCTGCCCCGTGCGGCAAAGCAAGAGCCGCGGGGCCGGCATGGCCAGGACGTCGTTCACGCGTGCTGCGAGCTGATCCAGGGGGATGAGCTGCGTGCCGTCGATGTGCTCGCCCTCGTACTCCAGGCCCATGCGCACGTCGATCACGCTGATCGCGCCGCCCGCGGCGACGCGCTGCACTGCTTCGTCCGCCGAGACGGCGTCCGGGATGTCCACGCCCTGCCGGTTCAGGTTCAGCAAGTCGTCCATGTTGGCCGGGCGCTTGGGGGGATTCGCCGTCAGCTCGCGGACGAAGCGATCGCGATCCGTGATCTGCAGCCACGGGTTGTGGGCGCGCTCGTGCCCGACGGTGCTCTCGGTGCGTCCTTCGTAGTCATGGCCGGGATACAGGATCGTCTCGTCGGGCAAGTCGCGCAGCAGCTCGTGGATCGTGTCGAACAACTGGCCCGCGTCACCGCCGAGGAAGTCGGTACGCGCGACGGCATCGATGAAGACCGTGTCGCCGGAGAAGAAGGCCCCGTCGCTGAGCAGGACGATGTGGTCGGGCGTGTGGCCGGGCGCATGGCGGACGGTGACCGGCGTGTCGCCGAGGTGGATCGTCTCGCCGTCCCGCGGGTGGCGCGTGACGCCGGCGTGGTTGGCCTTCTCGTGCGCGATGCGCGTCGAGCCGAACTGCGAGGCGACAGCGCCCGCGCCGGAGGGATGGTCGGCATGGGTGTGGCTGTCGATCACGTACGGCAGCGTCCACCCCTCCGCCTTGACGCGTTCCGTCACGTCGTCGACGAGGTCGAGGTGGATGTCGAGGGCGGCGGCCTGCTTGCTGACGGGGTCCGCCAGTAGGTAGGTGCGACAGCCCTGGGGATGGAGGAAGGGAACGACACGGAGGGCGCCGACGGTCTCGGTGGCGGTAGCACTGGTCATGGGTCTGCTCTCCAGAACTCGAGTGTTATTTTGAGTATATGAGCAAATGCGCATATAATCAAATCATGCCGAAGAGAAAGCCCTCCCTGTCGCCCGAGGCCATCGAGAGCGTGGCCGCCCGCTTCAAGCTGCTCAGCAGCCCCAGCCGCCTGCGCATCCTGAACGCCCTGATGAACGGGCCGCTGGGCATCAGCGAGCTCCTGGAGGAGACCGGCCTCGAACAGTCCAACCTCTCCCGCCACGTCGCCGCGCTGGAACGCGGCCGCTGCGTGACCCGCACGCGCGACGGCCAGTCCGTGATCGTGGAGATCGCCGATCCCAGCCTGGCGACCCTCTGCGAGCTCGTCTGCGGGTCGCTCGCGGAACAGGCGGCCGAGGTGCACGCAGTGTTCCGGCGCCTGTAGGTAGGCTGTCGCTCCGCCGGAAGGAGGAGCGATGGATCGATTCGTTCTCTGTGTTGGCATCGCCGTTCTCGCGCTGTGTGCGTGGGGCTGCGGGGGTGACGAACCGGCGACCACGCCCGGTGCCGCGCCCGCATGGAAGACCATCGCGCGGGCGAAGGCCGCCGCCTTGTTCGCCGAGGAGCGCTTCCCCGAAGCGCGCAAGGCACTCGACACGTTGCTCCAAGACGCGCCCGACGGGGAAGATCTCGTGCGTGCCGGTGTTGCCGAGATATGGATCGGCGCGCCGGACTCCTATACGAACGCCATGGCGCTCTTCCAGCGCGCGTTGAAGATCGCGCCGAACGATCCCGCCGTTCACTACAACCTCGCCAAGCTCTACGAGCGCGGACAGACCGACCAGGCGCTGTTCCACATGCAGAAGGCCAACGAGCTCGCGCCGGACGACTACCCCACCATGCTTGCGCTCGCGGGTCTGCTCGAACAGGCCGATCGCCGCGACGAAGCGGTCGCGCTCTACGAGAAGCTGAAGGCCATCGGCGTCGAGAACGCCGGCAGCTGGCATCTGATCACGCTCTACCAGCTCGGTCAGATCCGCGTCCGGGAAGGCAAGCGTGACGAAGGCCAGAAGCTGTTCGCCGAACGCGCGGATCTCACGAATCGCGGCATCACGGTTCCCAGCGGCGACGAGAGCGCGCGCGGCAACTTCGGGACCTTGCTGCCGCCGCCTGCCGGTGGGAACAAGCTGAGCAGGCCCACCGCTCCGGAAGTAACGGTTCGCGAGGGCTCGGGCGTTCTTGCCGGCTACGCGAGCGTTCGCGCCGTCACGCTTGTCGACGACTGGCGCCACGAGGATGCGGGCTGTGTGGTGCATCCGCCGGATCTTGTGGCTTGGGGGCAGCCCGGTCTGGCGGTCGCGCGCACGGACGACGGCAAGAGCTACAAGGGCTCGGTCATCCACGAGGGCCAGGTCAACGAGCTGGCAACGCTGGATCTCAACAACGACGGAGCGATTGACTTCGTGCTCGCGACGACGGTCGGCATCACGATCCTCATGGCCGAGAAGGACGGCGCATCGTGGACGAAGGCCGCGTTCGAGTTCCCGAGCGTGCCGGCGCCGCCCGCGGACATGGAGCCGGTCGACTTCGATCACGACGGCGACATCGACCTCCTACTCGTCGGCGCGTTCGGCGCGCGTCTGTGGCGCAACGACGGGTTGGTCGTCGATGGCGGGCGGCTAAGCGACGCTTCGAAGGACGCGAGCTTGCCGCAGGACATGAAGTTCCTGTGGTGCGCGATCGAAGACATGGACACCGACCAGGACGTGGATCTGCTCATGGGATCCGACGCCGGTACGGTGTTGATGGACAACCTGCGCCGCGGCCGCTTCGTCATGCGTATCCCCGGCTACGCCAAGGGCAAGGCAAGGCCGTTGCTTGCCGATTTCCGCGGCGACGGACGGCCCGAGTTCACGACGAACGACGGCTTCGTCACAGACTGGGACCTGGACGGTGCGGCCGACTTCGTCTGGACGCCTGAGAGAGGCGCTGTATCGGGGCAGCTTGCCTTGGGCCGTCCGGCGTCCATCACGCTCGGGGCCGGGGGGCCCTACGGAGCGTCCAGCGCGTTCGGCGACACGGATGGCGACCGCCTGCCCGATCAGGTGGAGCTGCTCGCCGAGCAGCTGCGCTTCACGCGCGTCCAGCGGGGGGAGAACGCAGGCTTCCTTCTCGCGCTGCGTGGGGTCAAGAGCAACGCGCGCGGTGTGGGCGCCATCGTCGAGGTCCGCGCGGGACCGATCTACCGCCGCATCTTCTGGCGCGGCGAGCCGGAGCTGATCGGGCTCGGCACGCAGCCCCAGGCCGACGTCGTGCGCGTCACGTGGCCCAACGGCGTCGTGCAGCACGAGCTCGACGTCAAGGCGAACGACGCGCTCTTCATCGAACAGTCCGAAGGTCTCGTCGGTTCCTGCCCGTTCCTCTACACGTGGAACGGCGAGGAGTACGTCTACATCAGCGACGTGCTCGGCATCACGCCCATGGGGCTGCCGATCGCGCCGGGGATGATGGTGCCGCCGGACCACGACGAGTACGTGCGGGTCACCGGCGAACAGATGAAGCCCAAGACGCTCGAGGACGGGCGTCAGGTCTACGAGATGCAATTCACCGAGGAGCTACGCGAGGTCACCTACCTCGATCGCGCCAAGCTGCTCGTCATCGACCATCCGGCCGACACGGAGATGTTCCCCACGGAACGCTTCGCGTTCCCGCCGTTCCCCAAGCACCGCATCAATGTCGTGAAGCCGGTCGCTCCGACCAGGGTGCTGGGCAGCGACGGCAAGGACTGGACGAAGCACCTTGCCCGGATCGACGAAGACTACGCGGCACCGTTCACGCCCCACCGCGGGCAGTTCCAGGGCCTGGCGAACCCGCACTGGCTCGAGCTCCACTTCGATCCCGCGCTGGTCAAGGACGCGAAGGAGCTGCGGCTGCTCTTCACCGGCTGGTTCTTCTGGACGGATGCGAGCGTGAACATGGCGGTCGCGCGTACTCCGGGCATCGACTTCGTGCCGCCGATCCTCCAAGTACCCCTGCAGCAGAACGGCACGGAGGGGCCGGAGGCCCTGAGCGAGCGTAGCGAGTCGAAGGGCTGGAAGAACACGGGGCCGCCCGTCGGCTTCCCGGCCGGCAAGACGAAGACGATGGTGATCGACGTCTCGAAGATCCTGAACCGCGACGATCCGCGCATCCGCGTCTTCTCGACGCTGCGTCTCTACTGGGACGCGATCCGGATCGCGGTCGGTCCGAATCACAAGTACTCGACGACCGTGCTCGAGCCGAAGTCGGCGTGGCTCTGGGAGCGCGGCTTCAGCAAGCCGATCCCGACGTTCGGCAACCACCAGCTCGAGTGGTTCGACTGGAACGTGATGGACGAGCCGCGCTGGAATCAGCATCCCGGCATGTACACGAAGCACGGCGAGGTGCTGCCGTTGTTGCAGCAGATCGACGACCACTTCGTGATCATGGGCGCGGGCGATGCGCTGCGCATCCGGTTCGACGCGTCGATGGCATCCAAACGCCCCGACGGCTGGCGGCGCGACTTCCTCGTGTTCATGGACGGTTGGGCCAAGGATCGCGACCACAACACGCACGAGGCGTTGTTCGTCGAGCCGCTGCCGTTCCACGGCATGAAGGGCTATCCCTATCCGCCGGACCAGGCGTACCCCGACACGCCCGAGACGCGCGCCTACCGCGACCGCTGGAACACGCGTCCGTCGAAGACCTGGGTACCGTCACTCGCACCACGGCGCAGGTGAGATGGATATCGTTATTCGATATATTATTATTGAATAGCGATAGGGACTATAAGAGACTGGGCCCCCATGAAGGCGCTGGGCGAGAACTCCCTGTCCGACTGGTTGGGCGTGTTCGTCACGATCTTCTGGCTCGGCGCGTGGTTCGTGGTCGCCGCGTTCGTCGTCATTCCGTTCTTGGGACTCGAGAACACCAGCTTCACCTTCGAGACCCCGATCGCGCACGGGCTTCGCGTTGAGATGCAGGGACCCGGCGGCACCTGGAAACTGAGGACCGTGGTTGCGGACGTGTCCACGCCCCACAGCCGAGCGTGGATCGGTAGCCTGCTCGCGCTTCCCTTCATCGTTCTGATCGCGCTGGTGCTGGGCGGGCTGCGCAAAATCCTCCTCTCTCTTCGCGAAGGATCGCCCTTCGTCTCCGAGAACGCGCGACGCCTACGCCGCATCGGGTTGTTGATGCTGCTCATCGAGACGCTCCGGGTCATCGTGACGGCAACCCTGGTTTGTCCCCTCATCGAGGAGCTCGAGCCCGTCACGCCGGGGCGACAAGTGATCGAAGCGACCGCGTGGCCAAACTGGGAGTTCGTCTTCACCGGCTGTGCTGTTCTCATCCTGGCCGAGGTGTTTCGCCGTGGGACGGCCATGCGTGACGAGCAGGCGCTCACCGTCTGATGGCGATTCGTGTCCATCTGGATGAGGTGTTGCTCCGGCGCCGGATGACCCTGACCGAGCTCTCGCAGAAGGTCGACCTCACCCTTGCCAACCTCTCGATCCTCAAGACCGGTAAGGCGCGCGCGATTCGATTCACGACGCTGGACGCACTCTGCCGCGTGCTGGAGTGCCAGCCGGGGGACCTGATCTCGCATGAGGAGTCGCCGCCGGCCGGCTCGTGACCGCCGGCGGGGCTTACCCGATGAGAACGTGACCGCCGTCGTTCGCGCTCGAGAGATGATCATCTCGCCTCTACGAACAGAACGGGGTCGGCGAGTGCTGGGTCGTCGAGCCGGAACTGCGGCCGGTCGAGGTGCTCCGGCTCGAGGCCGGCGCCTACGCGCCGGCCGGCTACTTCACAGCCGGCGGCACACTCACGACGCAGTGCCTGCCCGGTGTTGAGATCGCGATCGACGACCTGTTCGCGTAGCTTCCCGGACGGATGACCGCCCCGATCACCACGCGCCTGCTCGAGATCTACCGCATCGGACCGGGCCCGAGCTCCAGCCACACCATCGGGCCGATGCGCGCCGCGAAGGCGTTTCGTGAATCCTGCATCGAGAAGGGGATCGTTCCCGCCGCGCTGCGCGTCGAGCTCAAGGGTTCGCTCAGCGCCACGGGGCGCGGCCACGGGACGGATCGCGCCGTGCTGGCCGGGCTCAACGGCTGGGAGCCCGACACGCTCGACGTCGATGCGCTCCTTGCGTTGCCCGAGACCTTGAACGCGAAGCCGGAGATCGACTGGGGCGGAACCGCTGTCCGGCTCCATCCGGACGACGTGCGCTTCCTTCCCTACCGCGCCTACAAGAACGAGACGCTCGAACACCCGAACACGATGGAGTGCGCGGCGCTGGATGAGGACGGCGGCGCGCTGTCCGAGCAGAGCTGGTGTTCGATCGGCGGCGGCTTCATCCGCGAGGCCGGCGGCCCCGGCGGCGACGACCTGGAGCACGAAGAGCGCGTCCCCAAGTTCCCCTTCCACGACTGCGAGAGCCTCGTCGATGCGGCAGAGCAGGCGGGGCTCTCCATCGGTGAGCTCGTGCTGGCAAACGAACGCGCGTGGGGCGGCGACGTGGAGGCCGGCCTCGACCGTGTGTGGGATGCAATGCAGGCCTGCATCGCGCGCGGACTGACGCAGGATGGAGAACTGCCCGGCGGCCTCGGCGTCAAGCGTCGCGCGCCCGAGTTGATGCACGAGCTGATGAGCGAGAAGGTCGATGTGGCCTACTCGCACCTCGCGCGCGCGCAGGCGTACGCGTTCGCCGTCAACGAAGAGAACGCGGCGGGCGGCCGCGTGGTGACGGCACCGACGAACGGCGCCGCGGGCATCGTGCCGGCCGTGTTGACGGAGATCGTCGAGCGGTTTGAGCTCGACCGCCCGGCGATTCACAAGGCGCTCGCGACCGCCGGTGCGTTCGCGGCGTTGATCAAGACCCACGCGAGTCTCTCCGGGGCCGAGGTGGGCTGCCAGGGCGAGGTCGGCAGCGCGACGGCGATGGCGGCGGCGGCGCTCTGCGAGATCCTCGGCGGCGACCCGCACCAAGTGGAGAACGCGGCCGAGATCGCGATGGAACACAACCTCGGCCTGACGTGCGACCCGCTCAAGGGGCTCGTGCAGGCCCCGTGCATCGAGCGCAACGCGATGGGCGTCGCCAAGGCATCCAGCGCCGCGCACCTTGCCCTTCACATGGGCGGCAAGGGCTTGATCAGCTTCGACCGCGTCATCGATGTCATGCGCCGCACCGGCCACGACATGCGCCGCGAGTACAAGGAGACCGGAGAGGGCGGTCTTGCGGTCGCGGTCAACCTGCCGGAGTGCTAGCGCTCGACCGTGACGACGCGATCGACGCCTTCGACCGCATGCGTCGTGGTCTGGCCGTCGGGCCAACGGATGCTGAGCGAGTCCACCTTGGTGGTCTTGCCGAGGCCGAACGTCACCGGCAGCTCGACCTGCGACAGGTAGCTGCGCGTCGGCATGACGACGCGCGTCTGAGACCTGCCGCCGATTGTGAGCGTCACGCGCGTTCCGATCGGGCTGCCCTGCTTGGGCTTCACGACGACGCGCAGCCAGTGATGGTCCGTCGCCTGGTCGTTGCGTAGTAGGAGCGGCGCCCGTCCGCACTGGGTGATCACGATGTCCAGGTCGCCGTCCGCATCGATGTCGGCGTACGCGCAGCCTCGACCCACGACCTTGCGCGAGAGGTCACCGACCGAGTCGGGATCGACCAGCGCGTAGGCCGAGCGCGCGTCGGGCCCGGCGTTCCAGAAGAGCTGGGACGGCTGCTCGTAGTACTGGCTCGGCTGGACCTTGTTGATCTCCTCTTCGAGGTGGCCGTTCGTCTGGAAGAGATCGAGCCGCCCGTCGAGGTCGTAGTCGAAGAAGAAGAGCCCGAAGCTCAGCGCTTTGCGGCTCGGCGCGCCAATGCCCTCGCTGATCGCGTCGTCGTTGAACTGCAGCCCGCCCTTGCGCGCCACGTAGAGCGAGCTCATCTCGCTGGCGAAGTTGCCGACCGCGATGCCCAGGTTGCCGTCGCCACGCACGTCGCCCACGTCGGAGCCCATGGCGCCGGTGGCCGCACCGCGCGTGTCGTAGGCGACGCCCGCTAACACGCCCACCTCTTCGAACGTCATGCCGCCCTTGTTCTCGAAGAGGAAGTTCTGGACGGTGTCGTTGGCTACGAAGATGTCGAAGTCGTTGTCGCCGTCGAAGTCGGCGAAGGATACGCCGAGCGCCTTTCCCATGGGGGCGCCGGTTGCCGGGTTGGAGACTTGGATGCCCGCGTCCTTCGAGACATCGGTGAACGTGCCGTCGCCGTTGTTGCGGTAGAGGAAGCTGTGCGTGCCCTCGAAGCTCGTTGGCGGGCCGTACGCGCGGCCGACGCCCTTGAGCGTGTAGTTCTGCGTCTCGTCGATCTCCCTGGACCACTTGACGTAGTTGCACACGAAGAGGTCGAGATCGCCGTCTCGGTCGAGATCGCAGAATCCCGCGCTCGTGTTCCACGCGTCCTTCGGGCCGGTGACGCCGGCGTCGGCCACGAACGTGAAGGCTCCCTCGTCGTTGCGGAACAGCCAGTTGGCTCCGACGCCTGTGATCAGGACATCGACGTCGCCGTCCGCGTCGTAGTCGCCACACGCCGCGCCCATTGCGTAGAGGTTGCCTTGCTTGAAAGCCGTTTCGACGAAGGTGAACCGGCCGCTTCCATTGCTCTCCCAGAGCTCCGGGTGCGTGATGCGCGACCCTTCTTCATCGGCGTCCCACGGCCACGGCGCGCTGTCCACGAAGAGCAGGTCCTGGTCGCCGTCGCCGTCGAAGTCGAGGAACGCACAGCCGCTGCCCATGGTCTCGGGCAGGTACTTCCCGCCGCGCGCGCCGTTGAAGTGGGAGAAGTGGATTTCCCCTTCCTTCGTGATGTCCGTGAACTGCACCGGCGGCGCGTCCTCGGCCTCGACCGTCTTGCTCGGCCCTTCGATGACCGGGCCTTCCTGGGCTGCGGGCTCGTCGTCCTTGCCCGTCAGGGCGAGCACGATGCCGACGACGGCGCCGATGGCCAGGAAGCCGACGAGCGACCAGCGGAACGCCTTCCCGATGACGGCGTCGTCCTGATCGACGAGCTCTTCTTCGGGGC
Source organism: Planctomycetota bacterium (assembly GCA_028281445.1). Lineage (GTDB taxonomy): Bacteria > Planctomycetota > PLA2 > PLA2 > JAEUHO01 > JANQJW01. The sequence continues at coordinate 8,990 of JANQJW010000066.1, forward strand.
GCGGGTCGGTCTCGCTCATCGGCGAGGACTCTACTACTTCCCGAGCCCGTACGCCCCTTCTCGCTGGAGGTCGAAGATCACGACCACGTCCGCCGCGTGGTCTGCAGCCGGGTACTTCTTCCGTGCGACCGCGACGGCCTTGTCGCGTGCGTTGTCATCCGGCTTGTATCTCGCGTGCAGGACCCGGTGGTGGTCCGCCTGCTTGTCGTTGCCTAGCTGCAAGTGGATCAGCGTGAGATTCCAGTGCGCGTCCACGTTCTCCGGGTCGAGCATCAGCGCGCGCCGGAAGTAGCCCATGGCCTCTGCGAGCATCGCCTTCTGGCGGGCCGGGTCGCGGCGCTCCTGCTTGGAACGCTCGAAGATCGTCTGGCCGAGCTCGTTGAGCAGCCGGTAGTCCTGCGAGAAGTCAAAGCCGCGCCGGCGCGTCTCCTCGGTGTCGAGCTCGACGATCGTCCGGAAGTTTTCGATTGCCTTGTCGAGATAGCCGTTCTGCTTGTCGACGAGCCCAGTGAACCACGCCACCGACCATGCGGGCGCGGGCGGGTCGTGCGCGCCTGCACGCTTCAGGGCATCGACGGCGTCGTCCAGGCGGCCCTCGAGCAGATACACGCGCGCGCGGTTGAGCGGGCCGTCCGGACGCTGCAGCTTCTCGACCTCGGCGAACGCGGCCTCCGCCTGACGCAGCTCGCCCTTGTGGCTGCGACCGGCCTTCAAGAGCAGCCCGATGCCGTAGTCGTTCCAGCGCTGCCACGGGACGATGGGGGACGCGCTGATCTCCGGCTTCTGCGGATCCCCTTGAATCCCGAACGGCACGCGATCGGTTGCGAGCGTCATGACGGGGAGGTCGTTGACGGTCTCGGGGTCGTCCCGGACGTAGCGCATCATGATCGTGTCGAACTTGCGGAACTTCAGCGCGACGTCGACCTCGATGGGTGCCTTCGCGTCCTTGGGGATCTCGAGCGCGTAGTGCACGACGGCCGCCGCACCCGGCGGGATCTGGTGGTTGTAGAGCGCGATGAAGATGTCCTCGGCGTTGCGCCGGTCGATGCGGTTGCCGTGGCGGTCGAGCACGAAGGCGTTGACGAAATGGCTCCACGGATCCACCTCGCCCTTCGCATCCATGCCGCCGCTCTTGCCGATCACGCGGCCGTCGCCGTCGGTGACCGTCAGCTCGAGCCAGACCTCGTTCGAGTCGCTCGTGCCCTGCGTGAAGAGATGCCCCATCTTCACCGTGCGGATCACCGTCTCGATCAGGTAGCGTTCGCCGCACTCGAGGTCAGGAACCTGCGGCCGAAGCGGCGCGACGAGCTCGCCGTCGATGCCCTCTTTCTTGAGGCCGAAGATGTCGACGCGCATCACGCCCTCGTTGAACTCCTTGTGCGCGTCGATCACGCGCTGGGGCATGTTCAACAGGTGCGGGATTGCCGTGTTGGCCGACGGGAACTGGTGGTCGTGCACCTTGAGCGTGCCCGAGCCGTCGAAGTCCTGCGCGCCGAAGTCATCCGACGGCATCAACGGCATGTGGCAGTCGTTGCAATTGTGCTCGGCCTTGGGCGGGTAGTAGAAGCTTGTGATGCCGTGGCCCGACACGCCGCTCAGGTGATAGGCGTCGTAGTGGTTCTGGCCGCGCAGCCACTTGTAGTTGTTGAGCTCTTCCGGCAGGTGGACCTTGTGGCACGTGGCGCAGAACTCCGGTGTCTTGTGGAGTGGCTTCAAGAACGTCTTCTTGTGGAAGGCCGGCTTGGCGAGAATCATCTGCCGGTTGATCCACTTGAGGATCGGGTTCTCGCTGTAGGCGAACGGGTAGTGGCGCGCTTCCTCGATGGTGAAGGAGCCGTTGCCCTTCACGCTGTTGACCTTCGTGATGGAGTGGCAGACCGTGCAGGTGATGCCGGCCTGCGCCAGGGGATCGTTCTCGAGGTCGTAGTCCGGGTCGTCGTACTTGGGGTCGTCGAACTCGCCGCCGAAGAAGGGCACCGGGTCGTGGCACGCGGCGCAGAAGCGCGAGCCGCGCGTGTGGCCGTCGCGCGCGTAGAGCGCCTTACGCGTGTTCAGTACGCTGAAGAGGTAGACCGGGTTGTTGAACGAGCTGAACTTGTGAACGCTGTGCGACCAGGATGCGTGCACGTCGGCGTGGCACTCGAGGCAGTACTTGTCGTTGAGCATCGCCTCCTTGGGGATGAAGTCGCCGGTCGCGGTGCGAGCCTGGGAGGGGAAGAAGTACTTCTCACCGTCCTTGGGGCCGACGACGTCCCACTCCTGGGGCGAGCGAGAGTGGAGTAGGAGCATCACGATCGCGAAGCCGGCTCCGGCCGCGGCCCAGCGTGCGCCGATCTTCCACTTGATCTTCTTGCCCGCCAACCGGTGGAGGATGAAGAGCCACACGCAGAGCAGGGGCGTGACGACATGCGCCCAGTAGACGATCGCGCGGGTGGCCGCGTCCTTGACCGGCGCGAAGCCCTGCATGCGAACGAGCAGGAATCCGCTGACGATGACGAGCAGCGCCATGGTGAAGAGCGCGTAGCCGGCGCGCACGGCGCGGCGGTTCGGCCTGTCATAGCTATTCTTGATGTGGAAGACGCCGAATAGGATCACGGGCAGCGTCAGCAGCGTGCCCAGAACGACGTGGCCGAACGCCATGAGGTGATAGAAGTAGTTCTCGTAGAGCGCGCCCGTGACCCACTGCATGAAGGTCACGCTCGAGAGGTAGATCGAGTTGATGGCCGTCAACGCGAAGAGTGCGAAGACGAGTGCCAGGAGCTTCGCGAGCCGCGGTCCGACGACCCGGACGTACGGGCGGAGCTTCTTCGCGGGCGGCTTCGACGTCATGTACCCGGATCGTACCGCCGGGCCCGTGTCTACGGTGTAGTCGCCGCGAGTCCTTCGAGGACGTCCGCCACCTCCAGCGCGTCGGTGGGACGCTCGGCGGGGTCCTTCGCCAGGAGCTGATCGGTCACCGAGCGCAACAAGGTCGGAACGTCCTCCGGCAGCTTGGGATGCGGCTTCGTTCGGATGGCCGTGATGGTGCTCAGCGTGTCCCCATCCGGGAAGGGCACGTTACCGGTCATCAGCTCGTAGAGGATCGTACCCAGCGCGTAGAGATCGACGGCCGGGGTCGGATCATCGCCCTCGAACTGCTCAGGCGCCATGTAGAGCGGCGTCCCCGCGAGCTGTCCCGTCATGGTCAAGCGCGTGGTCTTGTCCTGGCGCGCGATGCCGAAGTCGGCAATCACCGGGCGGTCGCCCTCCGCGACCAGGATGTTGTGGGGCTTGAGATCACGGTGGACGATGCCCTCGGCGTGGATCGCGGCCAGGCCGCGCGCGATTCCGGCGCCGATGTGTGCGGCACGATCTGCCGGCAGCGCGCCTTCGCGCAGGAGCAACGTTCCCAGGTCGGGCCCATTGATGAAGTTCATGACGGCGTAGGGCGTTCCGTTCTCTTCACCCACGCCCTTGATGCCGACGACGTTCTGGTGGTCGATCTGCTGCATCGCGCGCGCCTCGCGGAGGAAGCGCTCGTGCGCGTTGTGGTCGTCCCGATGCTCCGGTTTGAGCGCCTTGACGGCGAGATCCGATCCGCACACGGGGTCCTGGGCGCGCAACACGACGCCGAAGGCACCGACGCCGTGGCGTCCGAGGATCGTGACCTCACGCGCGCACCCGGCGGGATGGAGTTGCGCGCCGGTCTGGAAACCGCTGGGAATCTCGGCAGCCTGACGCTGGTGGATCTCCTGGAGCAGCGCGCCGAACGCCGCCGCGTTGCCCTGGCGCTTGCTCGGATCCTCGCTGAGTGCGCGCATGACGCGTCGTGCGAGCACCGGTGAGACGTCCGGACGCAGCGTCGTCAGGTCCTCGAGCGGCGCTCCTTCGCGGGCGCGCTCGAGCGCCTCTTCCGGTGTCGCGCCGCCGCGCGGGAAGTGCGATGTGAGCCAGTAGAAGATCGTCCCGGCCAGCGCGTAGACGTCGCTGTCGTCCGTCGGCTTCTCTCCGCGGAACTCCTCGGGCGCGGAGAAGGCACTCAGGCCGAGCACGACATCGCGCAGGGGCCACGTTCCGGCTGCCAGATCCGCTGCCTTCACGAGGTTGATGATCAATGGCACACCGCGTTCGTCCACGATGATGCCCCAGGGCGCGAGCTTGCCGTGTACGTAGCCCTGGCTGTGCATGTGCGCGAGCGCGTCGGCGACCTGAGCTCCCAGGCGCGCGGCCTCGGCTACCTGCATCGCACCGTGCTCGCCGATGCTGTCGTGCGTGAGCCGGCCTTCGCGATACTCGTGGACGGACCACAGGTATCCGTCGGCCTCGAAGACATCGATGGCCCGCTGGATGTTCGGGTGGCGCAGGGAGGCGGCCAGGCGCTGCTCGCGGAAGAACGTGTCGTGGACGTTCTCGGCGCGTGTCGCGTCGATCGTCAGGCGCCGGACCATGACCTCGCTGCCGAGGATGGCGTTCTGGCCTCGGTAGAGGGTGCTCGGTCCGGCGACCCCCATCTCCTCGCCCAGTTCGTAGCTCTCGAGTCCCATCGGGTGGCACGTCCTCGCGCGGGCCGGCGCCGCACCCCCCAGGGTAGGCACCGCAGCCGCGGATTCCTCTCTCGGGATCGACGCCCCGAGGCCCCGGCGGGTTTCCGCGCGGCAGGCGCGAGTCGTCGGCGTTTCAATCGGGTGGGCTCGAGCACTGCGGTGTAGTGCGATACTGGGACGGACGGCGAGAGGACCCGCGATGCGTCGTTTGATATCCGGCCTGCTGGGTGCGCTGCTGCTGCTTGCCCTCTGCGCCGCCGACGCGCTGGCCCACGGCGGCCGATTCAATGGGCCTGGAGGCCGGGGCCAGCCCGGCGATCCCACCTCTCCGCCGCCGCCCGCGCCCAAGCGCGGCAAGCCCCCGACGACCCCGCCCTCGGGCATCCCGAGCACCCAGGGCGCGCTGCCGGACATCTACTGGGGCACCTGGTGGGCGCTGAATCGCTGGGCCTATCTGCCTGAGCGCGGCGAGGCGCTCCGGCGCCTCCGGGCCGCCAGCAAGGTCGTGACCGGCAAGGAGGATCCGGACCGCAGGGCGCCCGAGGAGCTCGACGACGAGCGCCGCGCACTGCTCGCCCGCCAGCACATCAAGCCGTTCCTCCTCGAGATGCTCGACCCCAAGCGCGAGGAAGAGGACACGGTCACCTCCGCCGCCATGCTCGCGCTCGCCAAGATCGACGCCACCGACGAGACGCTCGACATGCTTCTGAAGGTGGCGGAGAGCGACAAGGCCACGCCGCTCGAGCGTGAATCGGCTGCCCTCGCCGTCGGCCTGGTGCGCCGCAGCGACAAGAAGCTGCAGGCCGATCCCGTCTCCCTGGACCTCGCGCGCGGGCGCCTCCTCGACCTGATCGGTGACAAGGATGCGCCCATCCGCGCGCGCTGCTTCAGCGCGTTCGCCTTGGGGCTCCTGGCCGATCAGCCCTACGGCAGTCCCTTCCACAAGGACGGACGCATGGTCGTGAAGGGGCTCCTCAAGCACCTCGACCATCGCCACCGGCATCCGGACCTGCCCATCGCGCTCCTGACGTCGCTCTCGCTGCAGCCCCGCGTTGCGATTCCCAGCAAGCTGCACGACGACCTGCGCAACGCAGTCAAGGGAGCCAACGTTCACCGGCGCAAGTGGACGCCGATCGAACGCTCGCACGCGCTGTCCACCCTGGCGCGGCTCGAGGCGCCTGGCTGGCTGCTTGCGGTGATTCGTTCCCTGAGCGACCGCCGGGTGCCGGATCCGGTGAAGCGCGCTGCGCGAATCGCGATCGGCTCCAAGGCTGCGCGCCTGAGCGCGGAGCAACGACTCGCTGCAGCCAAGGGCCTCATTCACGCGCACAAGAACTCGCCGGGCGCCTTGAGCAACGGGCTCGGCAACATTGCGCTCGCGCGCATCCTGCACGCAGAGCTGGCCGACGAGTCGGTGGCCGTCCTGAAGGAAACGAAGGCACGGCGCGTGCTGCTCGACGGTGCCACGAAGGGACCGATCCCCGTTCGCGGGTTCAACGTGCTCGCGCTCGCCCTCTCGGTGCGTGACGTGCGCTCCATGCACCCCGACATCGTCAAGTACGTGCAGGCTGCACGCGACACGCTGCTCGGGGGGTTCGACCGCCCGCGCGGCGACGACGATCTACGCGGGTCGTACGTGATCGCCTTGGGGCTCGTGCGGGAGACGGAGGCGCAGGAGCGCTTCCTCGGCGTGCTGGCGGAACGCAACTCCGGCCCGTTGCTGCGGGCGCGCGTCGCGATTGCGCTGGCCCAGATCGGCACCGCGGACCCGGCCGTGCTCGAAGCCCTGCGCGCGATCCTCGATGACGACCGCCCGCTCTCGCCGCGGAGCGCTGCCGCGCTCTCCCTCTCGCTCATCACCGGCGTTCCGGAGTCGGACGCCCTCGTGAGGCAGCTGCGCGAGGCCAAGTCGCAGCGTCGGCAGGTCCAGGCTGCCATCGCGCTGGGCCAGCTCGACGACCCGGCTGCGCTGCCAGCGATCATCGAGGTCGCGCGCCAGAAGGAGCACAACTTCGAGATGCGCGCGTTGGCGATTGCGCTCCTCGGCTTGCTCGGCGATCCCGAGGAGCAGCCGAGCCTGCTGCGCTTGAGCCTGGACGCGAACTACATCGGACGCTCCGACGCGCTCAACGAGGCGTTCACGCTGCTCTAGGCGACAGCTCTACGCTGCGCGAATCCTGCCGTTCGCATGCTGATCGCCCGACTCCGCCTCCGTGCGCGACATCACGCTCCCATGGATTGATCTCGCAACCTGCTTCCCATTACGCTTCTGGCGGCGAACGGCGGCCGTCATGGGGAAACGGTTGCCGATATGGGACTGGTGGACGATGGCACGAATCCGCGAAAACCGCACGATCGCGGTGCTCTTGATGGCCGGCCTATGCTTGGTCTTCGGACAGCAGGCTGAGTCCGGCACCGGCCGCGTCCGTCCGAGGGACAGGCACCTCGACGTCATCGTCTACTTCGAGAACGGGAACATCAGTCCAGCCGCGATCCAGCAAACGTGGGAGCCGATCTTCGAACGATGGTCCAGGCGCCTGTGGGATGCGACGGAGAAGCAGATCCAACTCGGCCGCGTCACCTTCACGACGAGCAAGTCGCTGGCCGATCGCGCGGACGTTGTCGTCGCCGTCGGCGCCGGCAACGCAGGCGCGCACCTCAACGGGCTCAACAATCGCGGTCAGCACATCAAGATCTACGAGCAGCGGCACAACCAGGACTCGGCAGACAGGCAGGGTTCCTTCGGCCTCATGCACGAGGCCGGCCACTACCTGTTCGGCCTCTACGACGAGTACCGCGGCTGTACGCGCCCTGAGAACGCGCCGTGTGCGGAGATGCAGCTCGACTTCCGCCTGCGCGAACTCGACGAGCCCGACGGACCCGAGCCGGGGCGGGAGCTGCGCGGCCGGATCTACTCGGACAGCGGTACGGTGCGCGACCTCTACGACGGGGCCGACGAGCTTCTCCAGGGGATCCAGGTGCGGTTGCGGCGCATCGTCGCCGGACTGCCGCCCGTCGATGTCGGGACGGCGACCACGGATGAGGACGGCACGTTCACCTTCGCTCCCGATCCGCAGCGCCGCCCGGAGGGGCAGTACCAGCTCGAGATCACGGACCTCGATGGCACGCTGCCCGACGGGCGTCCGAATCCCTACAGCAGCGAAGCATACGTGCTGGACGACGGCGGAGGACTCCCGCAGCAGGTCCGGCGCACGGACCTGACGGAGAAGCCGGCCTTCCCGCTCCGACTGGCCGCAGCCAACGGCCCGCTGATGATCGATCTCCCGCTCGTGCCCGAGAAGGCGCCCGCCTCACAGCGTGTCTTCGGCGGCGTCGTGCGTGGTCGCATCTACCGCAAGAACCCCGAGACGGCGGTGGGGACCTGTACGGGCGCCACCCGGTCGGCGGAGTGCCTCTACGCCGCAAGTGACACACTCGTCAACGGGGTCCAGATCGTCCTCACGCGCATCGAACGCGCAGGTGACATCGAGATGCGGGTGCAGGCCGGTGTGGCGATCTCGGACGCCGCGAACGGTGGGTTCTCCTACATGCTCGATCGTCTTGCACTCGGCACCTACGAAGTGCAGGTCCTCGGGTTGCGCGAGAGTCCCCTCACGGCTGTGGGCTATGTACAGAACCAGGGCTTCGGACCGACGTATCAGCCGATTCCGGGCCCGACGCAGATCGACCCCGAGGCGCCGCAGATCGCCGGCCTGCTCGGCGAGTCGGACCGAAGCAACCCGAGGAACGCAACGGACGCAAGCAAGCCGTTCTATTGCGCCGGCCGCTCCGGGACCATCGGATGCGTGATGGACGGCGGTACGCTCACGCCGGGACGCAACCAGCGCACGGAGCTCTGCACCGAGAACGGAAGTACAGCAGATGGGACGCTTCACAACGTCGCCAAGACGTCGTTCGGTGTCGTCACCAGCAACACGCAGGACTACATCTACGGGCACAGCTGTTGGGAGCAGCTCGTGCGCTCCGAGGTCGCGCAGGTCTTTGCCGCGGCCAATCAACTCGACGCCAACGTGACCCTGCTCACCAAACCGGCTGGTCCGCCGGTGCGGGACGACGCTGGGAGTGATCCCGTCACCTTCTCGAGCGTCCTCGCCGACATGGCCGTTGTTCTGCTCATGGACACGTCGCTGAGCATGGACCCCTCGCAGGAGAACGCGCCCGACAGTCGCCTTGGCCTGGCCAAGACCGGTGCGATCAGTACGGTCGATCTGATGAAGCCCAATGAGTGGCTCGGCATCATCCCGTTCGGCACCGAGGTCTCCAATCAACAGTTCCCGCTGCAGATGATCCCGAACGACAACGCGGACGGCACAAACGACACCAAGGACGCCGCTGCCGCGTTGGTGCAGGACCTGGAGGCCGACGGGTGGACGGCCATGGGCGATGCGCTGCGCGCGGCGTTGACCGCCCTGGACGCGATCGACCGCACGCAGGTCGCGAACAAGGCGATCTTCCTGCTCAGTGACGGGCGCAGCACGCTGGGAGCCGAGACGCCGGCTGAGGTGCAGCAGGATCTCCTCGCGTCGGGCGTCGAGATCCACACCATCGCGCTGGGGCCCCAGGCGGACGCCGCGACCCTGCAGAGGCTGGCCGAGGACTCCGGCGGTACGTTCAACGCCGCGCAGGAGGCCGCGGAGCTGACGCAGGTGTTCCAGCGCGTTCTCGGAGACGCACGCGGTGACGTCCCCGTCAAGTCCGAGGCCAACGGCAATGTCCCCGGTGGCGGGATCGATGTGCAGTTCGTCGAGGTGAGCAACCTCGCGAGCGCGGCGACGTTCATTGCCTCGTATGCAGGCGGCGCTCCTCTCGAGTTCGAGATCGAGGCACCCGACGGATCCGTCGTCCGCAACACCGGCTGGGGAGTTGCGGCGCAGGGCATCCGGGCCTGTGACGGCGCGGACTGCTCCGTCGGCAATCCGGCCCAGGCCGCGGGCGTGCAGTTCCGCGAGAACCCGGCGCAGCAGTTCTACCGGGTGAACGATGTCGCCCCGTACGCGAACCCGGCTCCGGATGCCGACCGCCAGATCTGGAGAGTGACGGTCACGAACCGCGGTGCCGACATGGTTCCCTACGTGCTCTATGCCACGGAAGAGGCCCGCGGACTGATCGCGGTTGCCGAGGTCGCTACGGGGAGCGTGACCTACCCCGAGCCGGTCCGGATAACGGTCACCGTCGCGGGCAACCAGAACATCGGGGGCGCCGACGTCACGGCGCTCGTGGTGCCGCCCGTAAGCACGCGGGACAACCCCGTACACACCCAGATCCGGCTCTACGACGACGGTCGTCCGGACCACGGGGACCTGCGGGCCGACGACGGCATCTACTCCGCGCTGTTCGCCGACTACCAGGATCCGCTGAATCCCGGGCAGAGCGGCGGCGACGGCACCTGGATCTTCGACGTGACGGTGGACAACTCGGAGGGCCGCGCCTACGAGGTCTGTGGGTGCGAAGACTCTCCGCTGGAGGATCCCTTCCGGCCGGTGCCCCCGTTCACACTGCGCCTCGATACATGCGCCCTCGTCCAGGGCATTCCGGACACGTTGCCCCAGGGCACATTGGCCCTATCCAACGCATCGCTGTTCCCGGTCTCGGTTCTGCATGGCGATCTCGAGGTTACGCCGGCCCTCGGCTTCACGTTGTTCGGCGACGTGGAAGGCGTGGAGATCAATCGCGTCGTGGTTCGCGCCGTCTGGGGAGAGAGCCAGGAACCGCTGCCCGAGGTGGGGCTGTTCCTCGATGCGGACAACAACGGCGCCCCCGACACGCCTGCGCGACCCCTGGCCCGAACGCTCTTCACGCGTGCGGAAGGCGCCGACAATTGGATCGCCGTCTTCGACAACGGAACGCCGCTCGCCATGGTGGACAGCGCATCCAGTCTGCGTTTCATCGTGGCGCTGGGGCCTCCGAACGTTCAGGACGGCGACGGAGCGGGGATCGTGCCGGGCGTGCCGCTGCCCCCTGCGGTACCGCCGCTGGGCGTGCCGATCGCGCTCGCCATGGCTCTTGCGTGGGCAGCCGCCGCAAAGCGGCGTCGGCTGCCTGCCACAGCAATGGCCTGCGCGCTCTTGATGACCGTCGTGGTCAGCGGCTCGATCGGCTGCGGCGGCAACACGACGGTCGTCCGGCCCGAGCAGCCCGACACGCAGCAGTTCACGTCCGTGCCTCTCGTGCTGACGCTCGATCCTGCGGAGAGTGCCGCCCGCGGCATATCGACGGGCGAGACGTTCCCGGCCCAGGGCACCGTCATCACGGCAACGGTTGACATCCTGTTCGAACAGCAGTGATCGCCGCTACGGGAGCCCCCACAGCACCCAGGCGGCCCAGTACCGGGGATGCGCCCACTTGGCGTTCCCATCTTCGTCCTTCAGCGTGCGCACGTGGTCCTGCGCTTGGCGTAGCGCCGCGGCGGCGGACACGCGCACGCCGGTCTTGTGGTTCCACAGCTCGTAGAACTTGGACATCAGCGCAAATGTCGCTTCGTCGTCCACCAGCCACAGGCTCACCAGGACACGCGGCGCACCGGCAAACATGAACGCCCGCGTGAGCCCGAGAATGCCCTCACCCGACCGGTAGCGCCCGAGGCCCGTCTCGCACCCGGACAGCACGACGAGGTTCGCCGGGACCTCAAGCCGGAAGACCTCCAGCGCCGTGAGCGAGCCGTCGTTCTCTTCGTCGGAAGCGAGCGACAGGCTCGAGCGTGTCGCCCGTTCGGGATCCACATGACCGTGGCAGGCGAGGTGGACGGCTCGCCAACCGGCGTCGCCGTGCAACTGCATGAGCCGCCGGAACTCCGTCTCGCTCGCGTCGCCGCGCAGCCGCACCTCGTCGCCGACCCGTTCGGCCTCCTTGCCGCTCTGTTCGAGTCGATGGAGCTTGCGACTCCGGACCAGACCCTTGCCGTCCGTCACGTTGTAGAGCGGGTCGCCCAGCGCGAGGACCCTCTTGCCGCCCCACACGGGCATCTCTCGCAGCAGTCCGTAGCCCGTACCTGACGGTACGAGCGTGATCGAGCGGGTGTCATCGAGCACGGCGAAGGGCACGTAGGCGAGGCTGCCGTCCGGAGAGATCAACAGGTGCTTGATCGTCTTGGGCAGCGCGAGCGGATTGATGAGCTTGTCAGCGACTGCACCGACGGCTCCTTCCACGAGGTAGTCGTTCTCGTCGTCGAGCAGCCGGCTGACCGCCCGCCGGATCGGCTCGGCGAGGCCCAGGTTCACGGTCGAGGCGTTGGACTTGGTGATCACCATCGCGATCGCCGTGTCCAGGAGCCGGGCGTAGACCACGAGCGCCTGGTCCTCGGCAAGCAGGCTCTGTACCTGAGCCAGGGGGCGCACATCTAGGTAGTCGAGGTCGGCCTGTCCGCGTGCCGAGCGCTCGATGTCGCCAACGGCTTTCTCCAGGGCGGTCGTCGCATCACCAAGCGCCTTCTTCGCGGAGACCACCTGAGCGTACGCGCCGCCCACTACGGCCTTCTCGTACTCGGCCTCGGCCATCGCTTGTGCTGCGCGCGCGCGGTCTTCCGCCTCGCGCAGTTCCTTGTCGACCGTGACCTCACGAATGGCGTGACGCCCGCCGAGCGAGGCGAGCAGTGTTGTGGCGCGGCCGCGTTCCAGGAATTCATAGAGCGCGTCCCGGTCGCCCACCGCCGTAGCGGCCAGGCCGCCGATCTGGTGCCAGGAAGCGAACGACTCCCGAAGCCCGGCGCTTTCCTCTTCCGTGAGATCGAGTCCGATGGCACGCGTACGGTCCATGGCGTCCTTCGCCGCTGCCATCGCAAGCGCGTGCTTCTCGAGCTTCAGGTACGCCTCTGCCAGCGCGCCGGAGCAGAAGGCGTTGACGAGTACCGTGCCGTGATTGCGGGCGTCTTCGCGAACCTCCTTCAAGTCCCGTAGGGCCTCCTCCCGTTGTCCGCTCCAGAATCGCGCGCGGCCTTGCTTCATCCGTCCCACGATCAGCGCGTGACGCCAGCCGAGCGACAGGTACATCCCCAATGCCTCTCGGCGCACTTCCAGGGCCTTGTCGTAGCGCTCCTGGCTGACGTGCATGTCCGCCATCAGGGACAAGGTGTCGGCGACCTTGCCTCGATTCGTCGCGCGTTTCTGAAGCTCGAGGAGCTCGGTCAGCACCTGCAACGCCTCATCGTACTCGCCGACGTCGATCAGCAACGCAGCGAGCTGCTCCCGGGCCTCGTTCAAGGCGTTCTTGTTCTGGCTCTTCTCGGCCGCCTCCTCGGCCTCTTGCATGGTGGCGAGGGCCGTCTCGTGGTTGCCGGTCGAAGCCTCGATGAGCCCGCGTTGGATCAGGTACCTGCTCCGGCTGATGAGGTCGCCCGACGCCGCGCCGAGGCGCAGGGCCTCGCTGATGTGTTGCAGCGCAGCGTTGTAGTCGCTGCGCTTCATGTACACCTGCGCCAGTCCGGATTCTGCTTCCGCCTGCTGGCCCTTGTCGTTCGTCTTGCCGGCAAGCGCGCGCGACTCCAGGTACAGACGCTCGGCCTCCGCGGTCCGCCCGGTGCCGAGGGAGATCGCGCCGTAGAGCAGCTTCACGTCGATGAGGTCCGGCTGCGAGCGCGGGCCTCCGCCCTCGAGCAACGCCTCTGCGTTCCGGAGCATCTCCAGGGCCTGGGCATGGTTGTCCAGCCGCGAGTAGGTCGCACCCAGGCGACGCATCGTTGTCGCCGCTCGGCTACGCCAGCGTGCGTTCACGTATCCCTGCAGTGCGCGGTCGTAGCGCTCGAGTGCAAGCAGGTCCTCGCCGCGGCGAACGTGCCACTCCCCTTCGATCAGGTGCAACGTCGGTCGCGCACGAGCGGCTAGTGCCTTGTTGCCCTGCTCCTCGGCGATCCGCAACGCGAGGCGCCCTTGCTTGCGCGCCTCTTGGATGTCACCAAGCTGCGCAGTCCACGCGGCCTGCGCAAGGTGCAGTCGTGCGCGAGCGCCGGCGATGTCTCGCGGGACGGGTTGGAAGCGCGCCGCAAGCCCCTCGCCGTCGGCCTGCTCCAGAGCCGCGAGCGACTTCTGTGCCAGCGCGATGCAGGCCACGGGGTCGTCTCGAAGCTCCGGCGCCAACGTCTGGTCCGAGTGGATCTTTGCAACGTACTCGTAGTCCTTGCCGCGCTCCGCAAGGACGAGCGCCTCTTGCAGGCGTTTCTTCCACTGTTGGTACGCCATGCGATCCCAGTGGACGCCCGCGACGCCGTAGAGCGCTCGCCCCATGCCAACGGGAGACTCGAGCGCCGTTTCAACGTCCAGGCGGCGCTTGAATGCATCGATCTGACCCTGTCCGTCCTCCAACCACCAGTACGCGACACCCCGCCGGTACATCGTCAGGGACTCCATCGCCCGCCATCCGATGTCCCGCGCGAGGTCCGCGGCCGCTAGGTAGGCCGCCGCCGACTCCGCGTGCTGTTGCAGCCGCTCCAATGCGTCTCCGCGGAGACTGTGGATGGAGACGGCCACGATGCTCGTCTTGGAGGTGGGCCTCCCCTCCAGCACAGAGAGGGCCTTGTCGAAGCGCCCTGCAGCAAAGTGGTCCTTGGCCTTCGAAAGGGCAGCGCGATCGATCGTCTGGTCCTGCTTGCTTGCGGCTTCGACGTAGGCCGGGAGCCGCGCGACTTCCTTGTCCGTACGCGGCGTTGCCCGCGCGAAGGCGAGTGCAGCCTTCGGATTCTCGAGCGCAAGAAGGCGATCGGTCACAAGCCATGGATCCGGTGTCCTGGCTTGTGCCAGTGCCGTGACCTCGGACGGTGTCGCAGACAGAACGCGATTCGCTAGCGCACTCGGTGAGCGCTCCTCGTCTTCTCCGGTCGCTACCGGCACCAGCGCGAGCAGCGCGACGAACAGCCACGCCGGGCAGACCCACCAGCTTCCACGCGTATTCGTAGCGAGCGTCATGCCCCTCGATGTCCACGAAAATCGACAACCAGCCACTACAGCCTACCCCCACGACAGGAGTCGGCCTTACGCGCTCCGAACAGAAGTAGGTGGTTCCTGCATCCAGGGCGCTGTCGCTGAATGCGACCGGCTCTTGAATCGAAACGCCGGATCAACGACGCTGGCCTTCTTGGTGGCGGCAGACATGTGTGCCAGGGAATCGCGACTGATCCGGTTGTGTGATTGAAGCCCCTGTGCGGTGGGAGGTCTTATGAGGAACGCGGTTGTATCCACGGTGACCGCTCTGTTCGTGGCGAGTGTGATCTTGGCAGCGCCCGCCGAAGCGGGCGAGATCAGCGGACGAATCTACGATGATCTGAACGGGAATCGGTCATTCGACCCCGGAAGCGGCGAGCTTGCACTCGTAGGTGTCGACTTGACTCTCGAGCGCGTCGAGACGGGCATGGCCCCGGTAGAGGTCATCACCGTCACGTCCATGGCAGATGGCTTCTACAACTTTGGGGACGTGCCGGCGGGCGAGTACCGCATTCGCACGCAGGATCTGACGATGACGCCGTTCGCCGCTGACGCCTACGTCATCAACCCGCCGGTGCCGCCGTCACCCGAGCCGATCGTCACCATCCCCAACACCAACATGCCCGTGACGATGAAGTTCCCGGTCCAATCCGGCCCGCAGACACCGACGATGGTGGACTGGCCGCTCAACCGCATGAAGCCCGAGGATCCCGTCGGCCGCGAGGTCGCCGGGCGCATCTGGGACGACCAGAACGCCAACGGCATGCTCGACGGCGGTGAACAGCTCGGCAGCGTCGAGCTCGTGCTCGAGTTCGTCGAGACGGGCATGCCGGCCGTGCCGGTCGGCTTCGCGCTGTCGCAGGCCGACGGTTCGTACAGCTTCGGGCAGCATGCCGACGGCGAGTACCGCGTGCGCGTCCAGGATCTGACACCCACGCCGTTCGCGTCGAATCTCTATCTCCTCGACACGATGCCCGTTGCGATTCCGAACACGAACATGCCGGTGACGATGAAGTTCCCGGTCCAATCCGGCCCGCAGACACCGACGATGGTGGACTGGCCGCTCAACCGCATGAAGCCCGAGGACCCCGCGGGACGCGAGGTCGCCGGACGTGTCTGGGACGACATGGACGGCACCGTGCCGCGGGAGTTCGACGGCTCGGACCAGCGGCTGGGCGGTGTCGAGCTGACGCTGGAGTTCGTGGAGGGAGCCAACCCGCCTTTGCCGGTTGCCGTCACGCTCTCCCAGGCCGACGGTTCCTACACCTTCGGCCTCCACGCGGCCGGGCAGTACCGGGTGCGTGTCCAGGATCTCACGGCGACACCGTGGGCGGCCGACGCCTATCGGCTGGACGGCATGGTGATCGATATCCCGCGCACCAATACGCCGGTCACGATGGACTTCCCGGTGCAGACGGGCCCGCAGACGCCCACGATGGTCGACTGGCCGCTCAACCGCATGAAGCCCGAGGATCCGACGCCCCCCGTCGACCCGACGGAGTGCCGTGAGTCGTGCTCGAAGGGATACCTGCACGATGTCGTGCTCCTGGCCGACGTGTACGTCGGAAGCGCGACCGGGATCGACGCGTCGGCGACGCTCTATGAGCCCTGGTGCCGTGGCCGACGGCCGCGCTCGGTCGACCGGGTCGCGATCCAGTACATGGGGACGATGTTCCCCATGCCCGTGACCGGCCTCGATGATGTGCTGCGCATCGAGGACATCGATGTCAACAACGGCTGGGCGACCCTGCGTCTGCGCGTTACTGCGAACCCGGATGTCTTCCCTCGCGGACGGTTCGGCAAGAAGTGGCAGCGGCTGTCTGTGGTGATCAACAAGCGATGCTGTGCGCGCTACCTCCGCTTCCGCTGCGAGCGCTTGTGCGAAGGTGCGCAGATCGGTTGCTTCCGCGTTTCCGAGAACATCGGCTGGGGATCGTGGGCCAAGTGTCACCCCGACGAAGCTGCGCCGAGCGACACACCGGCTTCGCGCTGCCCGCCGAAGCAGTCGCGGAAGAAGAAGGGCAAGCGATATCACGCGAAGAACCGGTCGCGGACGTCCGATCGCTCGGGCAAGAGTGACAAGTCGGGCAAGAGCGACAAGTCCTACAAGTCGGGCAAGTCCGACAAGAGCGGGCGCTCGTACAAGTCGCGCGGGAAGAGCCGCGGCAAGAAGAAGGGGCGCGGCTGGTTGCGCTGGCGAAGCTGGTGCCGTTGATCCGCTAGGGCTTCGCGCCCAGCACCCAGTCGACTGCCTGCTGCGGGTTGAGCTCGAGGAAGACCTCCTTGAGGATGGCGCGCGCGTGTTCGCCCATGCGCGCCTCGAGCGTCGCTTCCCGCATTTCCATCATCTCCATCTGGGGCGAGTCGGCACCCTGGCCGGCACGCTCGCGCTCGAGCGCCTCCATGGCGCGTTCCGTCTTCTCGCATAGCTCGCGGTAGCGCTTCGCGCGCGGGACGAGACTCTTCTTCTGTTCATCGGTGAACGCGATCTGCCCCAGGATCTCGCCCGGATCCTCCATTCGAGTGCCTGGATCAAGGCGGGGCGGGATGGCCTGCAGCTTCTTCCAGCCCTCGTCTCCCAGGATCCGCCGCAGCCGCGCGAAGAGATCTACCTGTGACTCGGCAAGTCGCTTCTCAGCTCCCCGAATGGCCTGCTTGGCCTTCCGGCGTTCCTCATCCGGCTTGCTCTCGTCGTCGACGATGCGTTCGTTTGCCTGGATCAGCGCTTCGTCGGGCGCGGCCTGGGCCTCGATGGCCGCGCCGAGGGCGCGGATGCGGTTGATGGTGCCGACGCCGAGCCCGGGAAGCAGCCGAGCGTGCTCGAGTGGGTCGTCCCAGTTCTGGAAGTGCATCGGAAGCGACCCGCGGATGCGCGCCATTTTCTCGCCGGGCACGAGCCAATCGGCGACCAGCCAGAGGCGACGTTCGACCTGCTCGATCCGCTCCTCCGCACGCTCGCGTCGCGCGCGGCCTTCGTCGGTCGGATCCTCATCGTCCTGCTCGAGCCCGTCGGCCAGCCTCGCCTGTGCTTGGTCGACGGCCTTGGTTAGCTGTGTGAACAGCTTGTCGGATGCCGTCCCCGTGTTGAACACGTTGCGCAGTAGGCGATGGGCGGCGCGGCGGTAGCGCGTAGGTCCCGGGGTGGTGTTTCGCGCAGAGACCCAGTGACTGATCGTGACCCGTTGTTTGTCGAAGAGGTGGTAGGCCTTCCAGGAGACCTCTTCGATCTCGCCTCGGATGTCGCTGCGCCGCGCCTCCAGCCATGCGTTGCCGGGCTTCTCTTCGAGCTGCTCCCCGAGGTCGCGCCACCGTTCGCCCAGCTCCTCGAGCTTGCGGAAGACGGCCTCGTTCTCGAGGCGGATCAGGATGTAGCGATACTCCGGGACAGGTAGCGCTTCGAGGTCGTCGATGCCGGGTATGCCGTCAGGATCGTCAAAGTCCCTGGCGTGCGCGCACGGCAGCGCGATACCGAGCAGAGCCACGAGCGCGATCGTTCTCATGGGGACATCATCGCCCGATCCGGGCGTCCGGTCACGGAGCATCCTTGTCCTGAGCGAAGCCCGGTAGGGCGGCGTCGAAGGGCTACTTCTTCTTGTTGCGCCTGGCGTCGGCCGCCCTCTTCTTGGCGGCGAGCTTGCGCATGCGCTCCAGGCGCTTGTCGAGCTTCTTGCGCAACGACTTCGGGAGGCTCTCCAGCGACACCATCGTCGGGTCACCGTGGAAGGCCTCCGGCACGTACTCCATGAAACGCTTGCGCAGCGTGCTCGGCAGCTTCTGGAACTCGGCGTACGTCATCGTGCCGGCCGCGCGGCCGCGGTCGTGCGACTTGGAGACGGTGTAGCCGAAGCGTCCGGCGTGGCCCCCGGTCAGCATGCGTGTCCGGAAGTCCTCGACGTCCATCAGGGCGTTGTCGCTGACGAACGCGCGGTCCTTCAAGACGATCTGGCGTGTCCAAGCAGCGAAGGCTGCCTGCGCGTAGGGATCGCGTTGGACGCCGTTCACGATCTCCATCTCCTTGGCCTCGGCCTCGTTCATCTCCCGGATGCGCGCACGCACGAGTCCCTTGCGCGCTTCGACGCTCTCCACACGCCGGAGCTTGTGCCACGTGTGGAGCGCCTGCTCGAGCTCCCAAAGGAGATCGCGCGCGTCGACGAACCCGGACATCGCGCTGATGATCTTGCCGTCGGGCGTCAACACCATCGTCTGGACGTTGGCCTTGCCGATACCCCGGCTGAGCTCCATTGCGGCGGAACCGCACGGGTGGCGATTGGACTGCCCCGCATCGGGATCGCCTTCGGTGTTGCGCCAGGCGCAGACGAAGTTCTTCGCGACGAGATTGTGGACCTCGAGGTTCTTGAGCGACACGGCTCGGATGCTGTGGCCGGCGCTTCAGGTTCCGCCGTCGAAGTCCCCGAGGATGCGCAGGAAGAGGATCGGGCGGGCCTCTTCGCCGCGGCGCGTGTTGTGGAGCTTCACGGCCTTGGCGCCGCGATACCACGGCATCCCGTTGACGATCGCCGGCTTGTAGCTCTTCGCCAGGTCGACCTTGGAGGGCAGCGTCCGGCGCGGCTCGGCCTGTACGGTGCCTACACACAAGAAAAGGAGGGCCAGTGTGGCCAGCAGCGTCGTGATCCGCTTCATCGGTACCCCCAGCAAATGGACCTCTCCTAGAAACGCCTGCTGCACGCGGTTTTCACGGTCGCCTCACGGCGGGTTCACTCGCTCTGGCTACTGTCCCGCTCACGAGAGACACGCGTCGCTCCTGCCGGCGACGCGACTGTTGGACCCTACTGCTACTGCCCCCAGAGGACGCCTTCGGGCGTCCTCTTCTCGTTTTGCCGCCGGATGGGCGGCAAAAACGCACTACCACCTCCACGGCCTCAACCACAACCACTGGGCCACCAACACCTTCACTCGCGGACGGGCACAAGGCCCGTCCCTACATGTCCTTACATGCGTATGCGCCGTGTCCTACGGCAGCGTCAGCACCACGTTCTCGGCGCCGCCCGTCGTGACGGGCACGTCGGGCACCGAAACGAGGGGGCCCGCAGGTCCGGAGACCTCGACGCTGTACGTCCCCGTCGCCAACCAGGGCAGCCGGTACGTCCCGTCGAGGAGCGTCGTGGTCGAGCGCATCTCCTGGAGCCCCTGGCGCACCACGACGATCGCCCCGGCGACCGGCATCCCCGCGGCGTCGCGGACCATCCCCGCGATTTCGCCTGACGTCTCGCTGTCGACCGCGCCCAGGTTCGGGTTCATGACCGGCCCGTTCGGTGAGTCGACGACCGAGAGCCGCGCGTTGAAGTCGATGTGGATCTCCACGCGCTCCGCGGTGCCAAAGGGATACGGCACCTCGATCGGGTTTGCCCCCGCCGAGGCGAACGGCAGCGCGTCCCACGTGCCGCCCGTGCGGATGCGCGGGCCTTGCGGGCCGCTCTCGCGCAGCGTCACGCGTACGGCGCGATACGCACCGCCCGGCACCTCGGCCTCGGCGATCTTGGCCCGCAGGCCGTTCCGCAGGCTCAAGAGGTCGAAGGTCTGCGGCGTCGCCGAGATCACCTCCACGCTGTTGTCGTCGCGCACGAGGCCTACCTCGTCGATCGTCACCTCCAGGGCCTCGGCGCCGTCCACCGGGCTGTCGGCGAACCACACCAACACGAGCGTCGAGCGCGGGTGGTTCGTGTTCTGGATCGACTCGAACGCCCAGAAGTCCGGACCGCAGCCTGTGAGCAGCAGGACAGTCAGAAGGGGCAAGAGCCAACGCATGCGCTCCAGTCTACGCGCCTATGCCTGTCGTTTGACTATGACGCAAGTCCTGTCGTCGTCTGCGGGCGCGTTGTCCGTGAACGCGTTCACCGCTGTGTGCAGAGCCGCAGTGATGGCCTCCGGCGTCTCTGCGGCGTACTCGCGGATCAAGGCCCGCACGCGCTCTTCGCCGAACAGCTCCTTCTCGGCGTTGACGGCCTCATGGAATCCGTCCGAAAGGACTGCGTAGACGTCCCTCGGCTCGAGCGTCGTCGGCGCTGGCAGCTCGACATCGAAGGTCATGATTCCGAGTGGCACGGAGTCTGCCTTGGGCGACTCGAACGCATCGCGTTGGGCCCGGTAGTGCAGGATCGGCCCTTGTCCGGCGGAGAAGGTCTGCATCGCGTGCGTCGTCGGGTCGAGGACACCCAGCCACGTCGTGATGAAGCGACCGCCGGGCAGGTCCTCGCGCAGCTGCTCGTTGGCGTGCCGCATGAACGCGGCGACCCCGGCGTCCAATCGTGAGGCCATGCGTAGCATCGCGATCAGCCCGGCTACGGAGAGCGCGGGGCCGATGCCGTGACCCGTTGCGTCGGCCAGCAGAAGCGCGACGCGATCGCCTTGCGCGATCACGTCATACGTGTCGCCGCCGGTGTCGTCTGCCGGCACGCTGCTGCCGAAGACCTCGTAGCCCGGGACCTCAGGCATGCCTGAGGGAAACGTCGCCTGCTGGATCTGGCGCGCGACTTGGAGATCGCGCTCGAGGCGCATCAGGTGAGCGAGGCCGCGCCGCATGTCCTCGTGCGCCTCGGTCAGCTCCCTCACCTCGACGAGCCGAGTGACGATCGGCGATCCCGGACTGAAGTCGCCGCGCCGGATCCGCTCCGTTTGGGCCACGAGCGCCTCGATGGGACGCCCGGCGCGACGGGACAGCCAGGCGGCGACGGCCAGCGCGAGTCCGAAAGCCAGCGCGGCAGCGCCGAGAAGGTAGAGACGTTGCGTGGTGCGGTCTCCGAGAAAGTCGTCCTCCGGAATCAAGACGACCGTCATGACGGGCAGCTCGGGGTCGAGGTCGTACCTTGCGATGGCGGACCACCACGCGTCCCCCTCGCTCTCGAAGCGCAGCGGATCCTCGAGGCGGTTCTCGCCGCGTGCCATCAGCGCGGCTACCGCGTCGTTCACGAAGGGAAGACCCAGATCGCGCGCAGGCTTGAGGAAGGCCTTGTGGCGGCTCGCCGGCGACTCGTAGCGCGCGTCGTGCGGAAGGCCGATCACGGCCATCGTACGTTCCGGTGTGGCGAGCGCCAGCGGCCGGGGCACGAGGGCGAGGACCCGGGCGTTCGGTGTGACGTCGAGGGAGCGCGTGAACGTCGAGATGTCGTCGAGCCGCACGTCGGCCTCGATCACGCGCCTACCCACGAGCACGGCCGCCGTCATGCCTGGTTCGCCGTCGTCCAGGGCGCGGGGCCGGCTCCAGCGAACCGGGGTCGCCCCGAAGTCCGCCGGGTCGTGATCACCGAGCGGTGCGACGCGCATCGCGAGGATCTGGGGAACCCGCTTCATGATCGGCTCGAGCGACCGGACATAGGCGTCGGGATCCGGGCTTTGCTGCCCGACTTCGAGGAGGCCTCCAACGGGCCGGAAGAAGCCCGCGAGCTCCGCGTTGGCCTCCTGCAGGGCACGTTCCAGCAGCCGTGCGGATTGCTCCTCCGCTGCGGAGCGCGCGCCGATCACCGTGATCGCCAGCAGCAGCCCGAGGATCAGCGCGATGACGGCCGCGAAGCTGATGACGAGGCTGCGGCGGATGGTCACGGGGCGGCGCACGGACAGCGCATCCTATCCAAGACCGCGCCGGGGTAGCCTCTTGCCCATGGGTACCGCCGAGACGAAGTACGTGACCGTCGAGCAGGGCGAGAAGGCGCAGATCGTGCGCTTCCTGACCGACACCCTCCTCGATCCGATGCAAGTCGAGGCCATCAGCGCGCAGCTGAGTGTGGCCTTCTCGCAGAGCTCGACAGCGAACATGGTTGTCGCGCTCGACGAGGTTACGCAGGTCAGCTCGCTCATGCTCAGCGTGCTCATCGACTTGCGTGACAAGGCAGCGCAGAAGGGCGGCGTGATCGCGCTCGCCGCCGTGCCGGACAGTGTCGACTACGTGCTTAGGACGACGGAACTCGACAAGGTCTTTGCGATGCACGAGACGGTCGAAGACGCGCTCGCCGGCCTCTAGCCGCGCTGTCTGCGTCAACGGAGCGTCCTTCGCAGGCGTGTGCGGCGCGAATCTGGTACACCCGCTGGCATGGCGTGGACTCGCGACCCGATCTTCATCTTCGTGTTGTTCGGGGCAGCACTCGCCGTGCTCCACGGCACACGCGACGCCAAGTCCACCTCGACGATCGACCGCCGCGTCGTCGTCAGCGAGGCCGACGTCGCCTGGATCGTCGAGGGTTTCGAGAAGCGCTGGTTCCGTCCGCCGACGCAAGCCGAACGAAACGCACTCGTCCGCAACCACATCAAGAACGAGGTGCTCTACCGCGAGGCGGTGAAGCTCGGGCTTGACAAGGAAGACACGGCGCTGCGCCGCCGCGTAGCGATGAAGCTAGAGTCTCTGGCGCGCGACATCGGCGCTGCTCAGCCGACGGATGCCGAGCTGCAGGCCTTCCTCGACGAGAACGCAGACCGCTACGCCACCCAGGCACTGCGAAGCTTCGAACAGGTCTACGTCAGCACGGACAAGCGCAAGGCCGCCGCGAAGGGGGACGCCGGGGCATTGCTCCAGGCGCTGCGCGGCAACCCGGACCAGGATCTCACCAGAGTAGGCGACATGCTGCCGCTCGAGATTCGTCATCCGCTGATCCGCGCCGCCGACGTGCGCGCGCAGTTCGGTGACGAGTTCGCGAAGGCGGTGTTCGCCTTGCCCGTGGGGTCGTGGCAGGGCCCCGTGCAGTCCGGATACGGCCTGCACCTCGTGCGCGTGCTGGAGTCGAAGGCCGCGGAGCCGCCCAAGCTGGGAGAGGTCCGCATGCAAGTGCAGCGCGATCTGATGCTCCAGCGCAAAGACGAGGCGCGGGATGCCTTCGTCGATGCGCTGCTCGAGAAGTACGACGTCGTCGTCGAGTCCGATCTCGTCACGTTGGACGAGGCAAAGGAGTGAGGCGCTCACTCGTTTTCGTTGCGTTCCTTCTGGCGGCAGCGCCCGCGTACGCCGACGACGTCCGGCCGATATCCCTCGACGTGAAGGAACAGGCGGGCAGTCGCTTCGCGGTTCGCTTCCAGACGCCGATGCGCGGCGGCATGCGCCTGAAGGTGCGGCTGCGGCTCCCCAAGGGTGCCGAGAGAGTGCGCGGCTCCTACGACGCACAGGTGTCCGGCGGCACCATGGTCGAGCGCTTTGCGTTCGTCTTGCAAGGGGGACTCGTCGGCAAGGAGCTCGGCGTCGAAGGGCTCGCGCTCGGCGCGCGCAACGCCCTGGTGCACGTCCAGCTTCGGGACGGCCGAACGCTCCGTGCCGTGCTAGGCGGGTCGCGACAGACCTTCCGCATCGAAGCGGCGGAGGAACAGGTCAGGCCGCCGTGGACCGAGCGCGTTGCCGCCGAGGCGCGCGCCGGCTTCGCACACGGACCCGAGCATCCGGCCCACCTCCTGCTGGTCGCGGCGCTTGTGCTCGCAGCCGCCGAGGTCGGCGTCTGGGCGCTTGCGCTCGGCGCCTTCCTGGTCTTGGGGCTGGCGGGCTCCGGCAGCGGACTGCTTGCCGGCGTCGCGATCGCGCCGTCTCTCGCGGAAGCGCTGGTTGCGCTGGCGGCCGTCATCATCGCGCGCGAGGCGGCGCTGGGTTCACGGCGGAGGTTGGTGACGTTGGTGGGCCTCGCCGGCCTGATTCACGGCCTCGCCGGATCGGTATCCCCAGCCGGGCTCTTCGGGCTCGACCTCGCGCACCTCGCAGCCGGCGCCCTGTTGGGTGCGGGGTTCCGGTTCATGCCGGCGGGCGCGCGACGTGCAACGGCCTGGGCCGTCGGTGGACTGGCCGTGGCAGTGGCCGTGGCTGCGGCGACGGAGCCCGAGAAGGCCGTGGCGTCCACGGATCCGGGCACGTTTCCGACGTCGGCCGACAGCGCGCCTCCGGCCGGCCCTGTGCGCGCCCTGGAGACCGATGTCGAGGCCTACCTGGATGTCGGCGTCTTCGAGAGCCGCCTCGAGGTGCTTGCCCGCTTCGAGCCGCTGCGGCAGTGGCTCGGTGTCCCGAAGACAGAGGGCGAGATCGAGACCTACGAGCAAGCGGATCTCCTGAAGGCGCTCTCCGAAGCACTGCTGCAGCGCCTGCGCGTGACGATCGACGAGGCTGCGGTCCTGCCGTCCGAGGCGCGCCACGGTTTCGCCGTGTTCTCTCCGACGGGAACCTACGTGCGGCAGATCCCCATGATGGAGGTGCGTGACGAAGCGTTGGTGGGCCTTGTGTTCGTCTACCGCGCGACGACCATCCCGAGGACCGTGGCGGTGCGCTGGGCGGAGCTCCCGCCGACCGCGCCGCAGATTGGCGCGCGTGTCATCGACCCCGAGCTGACGCGCGACTCGGTGATCACAGCCGCGGAGCCCGAACTCGCCTGGACGAACACGCTCGCCGAGAATCCGCTGCCGTCCGTCGAGGCCGTCCAGGTGCGCAAGCGCGACGTGCCGCTGCCGATCGCGTCCTTGGCCGTGCTGCTGATGGCGATCTCCGCGGCGACCATCGTCCGGGACGAGAAGCGACGCACGCTGGGCCTTGGTGCGCTACGCGTCGGTGTGGCGCTCGCCATGCTGATCGCGCCGTCGGTCTCGTTCGACGTGTCCGGTCTGGTCGCCCCCGATGTCACGCCGACGCCGCAGGAGGCGCGCGCCATCACGCGGACCCTGATCGAGAACGTCTACCAAGCGCACAATGCGCGTGCCGAGGACGACGTCTTCGATCGGCTGGCGGCCAGCATGAGCGGCGACACGCTGGTGTCGGCATACCTGGCAAGTCGCAAGGCCCTGGCCTTCGAGGTGGCCAACGGCGCGCGCACGCATGTCGACGCGGTCGAACTGCGCAAGGTCGAAGATGTGCAGCCTTCCGGCAACGGTGGATTCACCGCGACCGCGAAGTGGACCGTCGCCGGCTCCGTGACGCACCTCGGCCACCGTCATCTGCGCCAGAACCTGCACACGGCGAAGCTGGGCATCGCGCCCGTTGATGGAGCCTGGAAGATCAGCCTCTTCGAGGTGTTGGACCTCGAACGCCAGCGCTGACGCATCATGGACGACTTTCAGATCTTCTCGGCGATTGCGACGGCCATCGTGCTGGAAGCGATGCCGTTCCTGGCGCTGGGGTCGCTGCTCTCGGCACTGGTCGAGGTCTTCCTCTCACCGGCGCGGATCGCTCGGCTGACGCCCAAGGGCCTCATTCCGCGCGTCTTGGTCGGTGCGGGCGCCGGGTTCGTCCTGCCGACGTGCGAGTGCGGCGTCGTGCCCGTTGCACGTCGACTGCTCAAGAAAGGCGCGCCCGGTTCGACGGTCGTCGCCTACCTGCTTGCGGCACCGATCGTGAACCCCGTCGTGCTGGCTTCTACGTTCGTCGCGTTTCGCGGCTCGTGGGTGATGGTCGGCGCGCGCGCGGGCGTCGCCCTGATCGTCGCGAGTCTCGTTGCGATCACCGCGTATCGCTTCGCCGGGCGGGCCCTCGTCCGGGAGGGCGCGTCCGACGAACACGATCACGAGCACCAAGCCGGCGGACGCCTTCTCGCCGTCTGGCAGCACGCTGCAAGCGACTTCTTGGAGATGGGCAAGTTCCTGATTTTCGGTTCGATGGCGGCTGCGGCGCTGAAGACCTTTCTGCCTCTCGACGTCATTCAACAGTTCGAGGGGAACCTCCTGCTCTCGATCGCGGGCATGATGCTGCTGGCGATCCTGCTCTCGGTCTGTTCGGAAGCGGACGCGTTCGTCGCAGCTTCCTTCGTGACGTTCCCTGCCGCTGCACATCTGGCCTTCGTGACCATCGGGCCGATGGTCGACATCAAGCTGATCGTGCTCTACGCCGCGACGTTTCGCACGCGGCTCTTCTTGCTCCTGATCACGCTCCCGGTCGTGCTCGTCTTCTTCCTCTCCTGGGCGTTTGGAGTCTGGCTGTGAAGCGGCTCGAAGCGCTAGCGCTGCTGGTCATGGGGGGGACGAGCCTCTGGTTCGCTCCGCAGGACGACTACAGCCGCCTGGTGAACCCGGACTTCCGCGTCGTGACCGCCGTCGGCGCCATCCTGCTTCTGATCATGAGCCTCGCGTTGGCTCTCCGTCCTCGGCGCGCACGGCCTTGGGCTCTGCTCGTCTTCGGCGCGTTCTACGCGATCGTGGCGATCGGCAATCCCCTTGCCCCGGACGGCCCGAACGCGTTCGCCTTCCAGGAGAAGCCTCAGGCCGAGCCACGCGCCGGCTACGCGCAACTCGAGCCGGCAGAGCTGTTTCGCTCGCTCGACGAGGACGCCGAGGTCGCCGAGGGAAAGCGCGTGATCTCGGGGACCGTGTACCGGAGCGAGGTGCTGGATACCGAGCAGACGTTCATCTTGCTCGACCCGCTCATGGCGTGCTGCGTTGCCGATGCCATCGCCTACGGCGTGCGCGTGAAAGCGCAGGGTGAGCTGCCGCAGACGGCCTCATGGGTGCACGTCTACGGCACGTTGCAGCGGCAAGCGCCGGTCACGACGCCGCGCTTTCGCTTCGGGAACATCGTGTTCGCCGCCGTGAGCCGCCGGTACAGGATCGACGCCGACGACATCGCGTCGTTCCGCTCGCTCCTGCCGGGCGTCCACACGCTGATTCCCGCGGATCGCTGTTCGCGGTTCCTGGCACGCCTGGACCTAGAGGAGCTCTCTTCAGCGGAGTACGTCACGGTGTTCGCGCCGCTTGACCTCTCGTTCGAGATGCAGGACCCGCGCGACTTCATCGTCGAAGGCTCCTACACCGAGCGCGATCTCATGGACCGGAGACAGCTCACGACGCTGTCGGGCCGTACGCTACGGATCGAGACGGTGAACGGCACCGTGCGCCTCGACGGCGCACGCGTGCTGTTCGGCGACCAGGTGGGCCGCAACGGGGTCGTGCACGTGATCCACCCTGCGTGGAGTGCGCGGTAGCGTCCGCAGAGCTTATTCGCTACGTTCATCGCTCCCGGAGTCGACCGGACCGGGCCCTCACATCTGGAGAAACAGCCGTGAAGCGAATCGTCCTGACAGGCCTTCTTCTGCTCGCCGTGACCATGGCAGGCCCCACTTCGACGCAAGCCGACGAGGGTGGAAAGCCGAACATGCTGTTCATTTGGGGCGATGACATCGGTTGGTTCAACCCCAGCATCTACCACCGCGGAATGATGGGATACCAGACGCCCAACATCGACCGCATCGGCAAGGAGGGTGCGTTCTTCACGGACTGGTACGGCCAGCAGAGTTGTACCGCGGGCCGCGCCGCCTTCGTCCATGGCCAGTCACCGCTTCGCACGGGGCTCCTCAAGGTCGGTCTGCCCGGTGCCAAGGAAGGCATCTCCGTCAAGGACCCGACGATCGCCGGCTTGCTGAAGAACCACGGCTACATGACGGGACAGTTCGGCAAGAACCACCTCGGCGACCTCGACGAGCACCTGCCGACCAACCACGGCTTCGACGAGTTCCTCGGCAACCTCTATCACCTCAATGCCGAGGAAGAGCCCGAGAACGAGGACTATCCGAAGAACCCCGAGTTCAAGAGGAAGTTCGGTCCGCGCGGCGTCATCAAGAGCAGCGCCGACGGGAAGATCGAAGACACCGGTCCGCTCAATCGCAAGCGCATGGAGACGGTGGACGAAGAGGTGACGGCCGCTGCACTCGACTTCATGGAGCGCGCGGTCACGGCGAAGAAGCCCTTCTTCCTCTGGTGGAACTCCACGCGCATGCACATCTGGACGCACCTGAAGCAGTCGTCCAAGGGAAAGACCGGCCTCGGCGTCTACCCCGACGGCATGGTCGAGCACGACGGGCACGTCGGGCAGTTGCTCGACAAGGTCGATGAGCTCGGGATCGCCGACAACACGATCGTCATGTACTCGACGGATAACGGCGCCGAGAAGTTCTCCTGGCCGGATGGCGGCAGCGCACCCTTCCGCGGGGAGAAGAACGACAATTGGGAGGGTGGCTACCGCGTTCCCTGTCTGCTCAAGTGGCCGGGCGTCATCAAGCCGGGCACGATCATCAACGACATCGGCTCGCACGAGGACTGGCTGCCGACGTTGCTGGCCGCCGCCGGCGAGTCGGACGTCAAGGAGAAGCTGCTCAAGGGCGGCCACCAGGCCATGGGGCGCACCTACAAGGTGCACATCGACGGTTACAACTTCCTGCCCGCGCTCAAGGGCGAGGCCGAGTGGCCGCGCAAGGAGTTCCTGTACTGGACCGACGGCGGCGACCTCGCCAACCTGCGCTACAACCGCTGGAAGCTCGTCTTCCTCGAGCAGCGGGCGCACGGGTTCGAGGTCTGGCAAGACCCGCTGGTCGAGCTGCGCCTGCCCAAGATCTTCTGCTTGCGCAGTGACCCGTTCGAGATCGCCGACTACGAGACCATCGGCTACCCGCGGTGGCGCATCGACCGCCTGTACCTGCTCGTACCGGCACAGGCCTACGTCGCCAAGTGGCTCAGCTCGCTCAAGGACTTCCCGCCGCGTCAGGAGCCCGGCAGCTTCAGTCTGAGCAAGGTCATGGCCAAACTCCGGTCCGCCGGCGGAGGAGCCAAGTAGAAGTCGGCGACACAACCTTCAGCCGCCCGGAGATATCAATCTCCGTCGGCTGCAGGTGACCCGACTAGTCCGGCTTGCGCGACCTCAACACGGCATTGAGCTGCGCGCCGAAGTAGAAGGTCATGCCCGTGCCGTACATCCAGACCATGAGGATGATCACGCCCGCGATCGCGCCGTAGGTCTCGTTGTAGGTCGCGTAGTTGTCGACGTAGATGCGGAAGCCGTACGACAGGAGCACCCACATCGCGACGGCGGAGATGCTCCCCGGCGTGAGCAGCTTCCAGCGCCTCTCGACGTTGGGTAGGACCCAGTAGGCCACCGATGTCGCGACCAGCGCCGCGAGTACGAGCACGATGAGCCCAACGTGCGTCAGGAAGAAGTGCAGCACAGGCGCATCGACGTGTTCGGTCAGCTCGTCGTCCACAGCAGGACCGAGGACGATCAGGGCCGAGCTCGCGAGGAGGATCAGAAAGCAGGCCGCGCCCAGCAGAAGGGCGACGCCGAAGACCTTCCACAGCGGGCGCGTCTCTTCAACGCCGAAAGCCTGGTTGACGCCGCGACCGACGCTCACGAACAGGCCGGCCCCTGACACGATGCCGATGCCCAGGGCCAGCCAGAGCAATCCGCCGGGGCCTTGCCGTCGGGTCGACGCAACCTGGTCTGCCACGACCTCGTAGGCTCCCTTGGGCATGGCGCCGCGCAGGTCCTCAGCCATGCGATCGAACGAACCGTCCGGTAGGCCGGCCAGGAACGAGATCAAGAGGATCAGTGTCGGCGGTAGCAGCAGCAGCGCGTAGTAGGCGAACTGTGCGCTGCGCGCATCCAGGCCGTTGCGAGTGAACGCGCGCAGCGTCACGCGTGCCATCGTCCCCCACGACCGGGCCTTGCTCATGCGGGCACTGTGTCCGGCTTGGGCGGCCCGAGAAGGAGCATGCTAGCTGTCGGCGCTCTCGTCGGCCGCGTCGTCGCTCGTGTGTGTCTCGTAGGCTTGCTTGAGCGCCGCCAGCGCGGCCGTTGCAGCCGCCTTGGCTCTTGCCGCTCCCGCCTCGACTGCCGCCGCCGCGTTCTGCGCTTCCTCGGAGTCCCGGATCTCCTCGTACTTGCCCTTGGCGGTCTCGTAGGCGGACTCGAGCGTGTCGATGACTTCGTCCTTCTTGTCGCGGAACTCCATCTTGAGCAGGCTGCCCTTGACCCTCAGCATGTCTAGCTTGCCCTTCCACGCGCTCAGCTCGGCCTTGATCTCGTCGCTTGTCGTCATCGTGGTTCTCCTAGGAAAGCGAGCCTAGCGCTCTCCTCGATGCAGCGGTATCCACTTCCGGCTTTTTCCGGCCTCGCTGCATCGTTGTTGAGCCGCGCCTACAGTACGTGTTCGGCGCTGGACGCTCGGAGCCACGTTACGCCGTGAAGGGAGCGAGAGATGGCAGATGCCAATGAGGATCTCCGGCAGGAGCTCGCCGAACTGCGCGCCCAGGTGGCCGCGCTCGCCGAGCCGCGGGAGCCCGACACCGGTGGAGGGGACGCGGTCGGAGACGACGACGGGATCGACTTCGAGGGGCTCGTCGAGTCCCTCAAGTCGGAGATCGAAGACCTGCCTCCCATGACGACGATCGCGGTCTTCACCCTCGGTCTGCTCGTGGGCCGGATGTTGTAGGAGAGAACCATGGATGATCCGCGCCCCAAGCTCCAGACCCTCTTCAAGGCGCAGTCCGTGCTCACACGGATCGAGTTGCGCGCCAAAGCGGCCCAGGCCGTCTACATGTGCATTGCGCTCGTGTTCGGTCTGCTCGCGCTCGGCATGCTGAACCTTGCGGCTTACCTCGCGCTCAGCGATCCGGTTGGTCCCGTGTGGGCCGGCGTCATCGTCGCGGGCATCGACCTGCTGCTTGCCATCGTCCTCCTGAAGATCGCGAAGGGTGCCGAGCCGGGTCCCGAGCTCGAGTCGGCGCGTGAGGTCCGCGACCTCGCCATGGATGCGCTCACCACCGACGCGGACCGTGTCAAGAGCCAGGTCCTGGCGGTCCGCGACGACATCAAGTCGGTCACGTCGCGCATCGCCGGTATCACCTCGGTGGTGGGGGTGATCAAGGGGGCCTTGAAGAAGCGGAAGAAGGAGCGGAGTTAGAACTCCGCGCGCCAGCGGACGCTGAAGACAGTGACCGCCTCGAACACCGTCGAGGACCGGATGAACTGCACACTTAGACTCACGTGCGACGTGTCCGTGAGCTGCGACCGGTAGAAGACCTCGCCGACGTAGGAGTCTCGCGCGAGCGAGTTGGACGGCCTGCCCCAGCCCAGGGCGACGCCGGCGTAGTCGTCGGACCACGCGGGAATCGGGCCTTGGAACCCGCACCCGATCCGCAGCGCCTGCTCCGTACCCGTGAGCGACTGGATCTCTACGATCTCGGAGATCAGCCCGGAGCCCTGAAACCCGTAGCGCAGGAACGCAACGGCCTTCTTCGATAGCTCTTGGTCGATGCTCAGCACCGTGCCCGCGCCGGCGCCCGAGACGCCCTCGCGCGCGTCGGAGTGCCAGCCGGCGAGGCGCCACGTGCCGAAGCCGAGGCCGCGGATCTTCCGCCGGTACTCGATCTGTCCCGCGTACCAGAACTCGCCTTTCTCGATCGACGACGGATCGATCTCGGTCTTCACGCCGTTGGCGTTCTGCATACCCGCCACGACAGTCCAGCACTTGTTGACTCGGTACCGCGCATGCAGGCCGAGCCCGTTGCCCGGCAGGAAGACCTCGGGGCTGTCCGAGAACGCGAAGTTGAAGAAGAAGAGCGATGCGTCGTTCAGGCGGTTTCCGAAGAACGTCGCGGACGCCGAGACCTTGCCGAGGCGCACCTGGAGGCGGTCGCCCAGGAAGTCCTGCTTCCAGTAGACCTGGGTCAGCGACAAGTCCTGTCGCCCGAATCCGGAGACCGTCGGCCACAGCGAGTCGATCGTCGTCGAGAGCCCGGATGGCGCGATGCGTGTCGCGATCTTGTAGCGACTCTCGAAGCGCACCTCGAGCGCGCTTTGGTTGCAGGCCTTCCTCCCGATTGCGTCCCAGCGTGCGATCAAGTCAAAGTCGGACCCCAATGCGTCCCGCGGGCCCGAACCGTCCGACGCGTGCTGGTAGACCATCGTGTAGGCCGCAGCAAACCGAATGGGCGTCTTGCGGTAGATGCGGTCCTCGATACGGCCCACGAAGCGGCTGACGCCGAGGTCGAAGCGTCCTTCGCGTGACTTGCGGATCTCGCGCAGCGTGTCGCTAACATCCGCACCGGACGCGAAGCCTCGCTCCGGCGTGGTGCCGGAGCGCGCGGCCGGGTGCTGGGGAGTGGCGGGCGTCTCGTCTGCACGCGCTGGCTGATTGCAAGCAAGCCACCCGAGGAGGACGAGCAGTGGGTAGACGACGTGACGCATGGGGAGGCCGACGGTATGCCGCGGCCGTCACCTCCAAGTCCGGGCCCCGGTTCTGTAGCATCTGGGCCCCGATCGGAGGAACCCGCTTTGAGTGCGCTCCCGTCCATCCAGCAACTTCAGGAACGTGTCGGCCGGTTGATCATCGGCCAGCAATCCGTGGTCGAGCGGCTCGTGATGGGGCTCTTGACCAACGGCAACCTCCTGCTCGAAGGGCTGCCCGGCCTCGCCAAGACGCGCGGCGTGAATGCCCTGGCGAAGAACCTCGATGCGGGGCTCTCGCGTATTCAATTCACGCCGGACCTGCTCCCGAGCGACGTCACCGGCACGGAGGTCTACCACTCGCAGGGCGGCAGCGGCGAGTTCAAGTTCGAGGCCGGTCCGATCTTCAACAATCTCATCCTCGCCGACGAGATCAACCGAGCACCGGCCAAGGTGCAGGCGGCTCTACTCGAGGCGATGGAAGAGCGTCAGGTCACCGTGGCGGGCACCACGCACAAGCTGCCCGAGCTGTTCATGGTTGCGGCAACCCAGAACCCGATCGAACAGGAGGGAACGTACCCCCTGCCCGAAGCGCAGATGGACCGTTTCATCATGCACGTGCTCGTCGAGTACGCCGACGAGGACGACGAGGCGAAGATCATGCGGCTCGTACGCGGGGAAGAGAGCGGACCGCCGCCGGCCGCCGAAAGGCCGATCGCCCAGCAGGCGATCTTCGATGCCCGCGCCGAGATCCACGGCATCCACATCGCGGAGGCCGTCGAGCGCTACATCGTCGACCTCATCTGGGCCACGCGCGACCCCAAGCGCTACGGCGAGGACTTCGGCAAGTGGATCCAGGTCGGCGCGAGCCCGCGCGGCGCCATCGGCCTCGACAAGGCCTCGCGTGCCTACGCTTGGTTGCAGGGACGCGACCACGTGACGCCCGACGACGTGCGGGCCGTCGTCCACGACGTGCTGCGCCACCGCATCAAGCTGAGCTACGAGGCCAACGCCGAGGGTGTGACGGCTAATGACGTGATCACGCAGATGGTCAAGCTGGTGGCCGTGGCATGAACCCGGCGATCGTGCGACCCACCCTGCCGGCCGATCAGGGCACGCCCGGTGTCTATGTGAGCCTCGGCGACCTGATCCGCCTCCAGCACAAGGCGCGCGGGATCTCCTTTCTCCCGCGCCAGCCGATTCACAGCCTGCTCTCCGGGCGGCACGCCTCGCGCATGCGCGGCCGGGGGTTGAACTTCGAAGAGCTGCGCGACTACCTGCCCGGCGATGACCCGCGCACGATCGACTGGAAGGTCACCGCCCGCACGCAGAAGCCGCACGTGCGTGTCTACACCGAGGAGCGCGACCGGCCGGCGCTGTTCGTCGTCGACCAGCGCATCGCGATGTTCTACGGCACCAAGGTCGCCATGAAGTCCGTGACGGCCGCCGAGATCGCGGCGCTCGGCGCGTGGCGCGTGCTCGACCAGGGCGACCGCGCGGGCGGGCTCGTCTTCGATGACACGGAGATCCTCGACGTCACGCCGAACCGCAGTCAGAACGCGGTCATGCAGCTGCTCGGTGCCGTCGTCCGGAAGAACCACGCCCTGCATGCCGGTGCGGGCGCCACGCCGAACCCGGGGATGCTGAACGAGGTGCTCGAACAGGCCGCACGTGTCGCCAAGCACGACTATCTCGTCGCCATCATCAGCGACTTCGACGGTGCGGACGAGACCACGCGACGTCTCGTGATGCGCATGGCGCAGCAGAACGACGTCCTCTGCGCGCTCGTTCACGATCCCTCGGCCACCGAGTTGCCCGACGCGGCGCGCCTTGTTGCGAGCGACGGGGAGCTGCAGGTAGAGCTCGAGCTGGACGAGGCGAGGACGCGCGAACGCTTGACCAAGCACGGCATCGAGCGCCTGGAGAACGTCATCCGCTGGCAGCGCGAGTTCGGCGTGCCCGTTCTGCCGATCCACACCGCCGAAGACCCGGTCCGCCAGATCCAGCGCCTCCTCGGCGCTGCGGCGGCGTCGAGGAGCTGAGCATGCGTTGCGCGAGCCTGCTTCTGCTCTTTGGTCTTGTGCTGTCCGGATGCGGAGGAGAAGACCCGGAGGACCCGCTTGCGTCCTGGAACACAGGTCCGTCGAAGAAACGCATCGTCGACTTCGTGCGCGCCGTAACCACGAGGGGCGGTCCGGACCACGTGCCGCCGCCGGAGAGGATCGCCGTCTTCGACAACGACGGGACGCTCTGGTGCGAGCGGCCTGCGTACTTCCAGTTGCTCTTCGCGATCGATCGGGCGAAGACACTCGCTCGCGACAAGCCCGAGCTCTGGAAGCTCGATCCGTCGATCCAGGCCGCGATCGAGGGCGATCTCGAGGGCCTCGCCAAGTCGGGCGAGAAGGGGTTGATGGAGCTCGTCATGGTCACGCATGCCGGGATGACCGTCGACGAGTTTGCGAAGACCGCGGCGAACTGGATCGAAACCGCCCGGCATCCGCGCTTCAAGCGTCGCTACAACCAGCTCGTCTACCAGCCGATGCTCGAGTTGCTCGACTACCTGCGCGCCAACGGTTTCAAGACGTTCATCGTCTCGGGCGGCGGCATCGAGTTCATGCGGCCGTGGACCGAGCGGGTCTACGGCATTCCGCCCGAGCAGGTGGTCGGCAGTCGCATCAAGAAGAGCTTCCTTGAACGAGACGGCACGTTCGTGATCGCGCGTGAGGCAGCGATCGACTTCGTGGACGACAAGGCTGGAAAACCAATCGGCATCCACAACCATATCGGCCGGCGTCCGATCGCGGCGTTCGGCAACTCCGATGGCGACCTGCAGATGTTGCAGTGGACGACATCCGGCGAGGGGGCGCGCCTCGGCGTCATCGTCCACCACACGGACGCCGAGCGGGAGTACGCCTACGACCGCAAGGGACACGTCGGGCGCCTCGACAAGGCCCTCGACGAGGCGCCGGAGCGCGGCTGGGTCGTCGTGGACATGAAGAAGGACTGGAAGGTCGTCTTCCCCGGAGAGTGAGCGTGGACGAAGGCAACGCCGAGAACCTGTCGCTCGACATGCTTCGGGACATCCACGTCCCGGATCCCATCAGCTACGCGCCGCAGACCGTGGGGTGGTGGGTCGTCTTCGCGGTCCTCGCGTTGGTTGCGTTGGTCCTAGGGCTGCGCGCTCGGCGTCGGTGGAAGCGGAACGCCTACCGGCGCATGGCGCTCGCCCGGCTCGATGCCATCGAAGCACAGGGTTCGTTCGGTGAGCTGCCGCGTCTGATCAAGCGAACTGCCTTGGACGCCTGGCCGCGCGGCGAGGTCGCGCCGCTCAGCGGCGCGCCGTGGCTTGCATTCCTCGATCGCTCCTACGGCGGTGACGGCTTCTCGAACGGTCCTGGACGCGCGTTGCCGGCCTTGGCCTACGGCAGCGGCGCCACGGCGGATCCGTCCGCCCTCATCACCTTGATACGCATTTGGATCCGCAAACACCGTGCTTGAGTTTGCTCACCCCTGGCTGTTCGCGCTGCTGCCGCTGCCGCTGCTGGTGTGGTGGCTCATGCCGCCGTACCGCGAGTCGCAAGAGGCGGTGCAGGCGCCG
Source organism: Planctomycetota bacterium (assembly GCA_028281445.1). GTDB lineage: Bacteria > Planctomycetota > PLA2 > PLA2 > JAEUHO01 > JANQJW01. The sequence goes on from JANQJW010000066.1 coordinate 44,933, forward strand.
TTCTTCGCACAGCTCGCCGCGTTGGTAGGGCTCGAACCGCAGGCCGGCGCCGTCATTCGCCGCAAGTCTCGCGCGCAGCGAGTGCTCGGGCCGCTCGTTTGGATCTTGCTCGTCGGCGCGCTTGCACGGCCGCAGTGGGTCGAGCCGCCGATCACCAAGAAGATCGCGGCTCGCGATATGATGCTTGCGGTCGACCTCTCCGGTTCGATGGAGACGAAGGACTTCGAGAACGCCGAGGGGACCAGAGTGAGCCGGCTCGATGCCGTGAAGCTCGTGCTCGACGACTTCATCGACCGCCGCGAAGACGATCGCCTCGGATTGATCGTCTTCGGCAACGCGCCCTACATCCAGGCACCGTTCTCCCAGGACCACGACACCGTGCGCTTCCTGCTCGAGCAGACGCGCGTCGACATGGCCGGCCCGCAGACGATGATGGGCGACGCCATCGGCTTTGCGATCACGCGCTTCGAGGAGAGCACGTCGTCGAACCGCGTGCTCATTCTCCTGACCGACGGCAATGACACGGGCAGCAAGATGCCGCCGCTCCAGGCCGCTCGGATCGCCGCCGATCGCGGCATCACGACCCACGCCATTGCGATGGGGGATCCGGCGGCCGCCGGCGAGGCCAAGCTGGACATCGATGCCTTGAAGGGCATCGCCGAGGAAAGCAAGGGGCGCTTCTTCCAGGCCAACGATCGCGAAGAGCTCGAAGGCATCTACCGCACGCTGGACGAGATCGAGGCGGGTGAGTTCGAGATGCTGTCGTACCGGCCCCGACGAGCGCTCTTCCACTGGCCGCTCGGAGCGGCCGTGGTCTTGATCCTCGTCCACCACCTCCTGAGCGCGCTCCTCACGCAGCGCAGGCGGAGCGTCGCCCATGCTTGAGCTGGCGGCCTTTCACTTCCTGCGCCCGTGGTGGCTGCTGGCCGCCGCCGTGACTGTCGCTCTATTCGTCGTCTTCAAGCGCCGCAGCGATGCACGCAAGCAGTTCGAGGGCGCCATCGCGCCGCATCTCCTCGAGCACCTGGTCGTCGGTGGAGGATCGACGTCGCGACTTCGGCCCGCGAGCCTTGTGTTCTTCGCTGTGTTCCTGATGGGTCTCGGTGCCGCGGGACCGACGTGGCAGCGCGAGGCGCCGCCGTTCGCCGAAGACCAGGCGGCCATCGTGCTCGTGATGGACACGTCGCAGGCCATGAACGCCGTCGATGTGCCGCCGACCCGGCTCGAGCGGGCGAAGCAGAAGGTGCGAGACCTGCTTGCACGGCGGGAAGGCGCGCGCACAGCACTGATCGCCTACGCCGGCGACGCCTTCGTCGTGCTGCCGCTCACCGACGACCGCGGCATCATCGAGCTGTACCTCGAGGCGCTCGACACGGAGATCATGCCGGTGCGCGGGAACAAGCCCTCGGCCGCGCTCACGCTGGCGCAAGAGCTCATCGATCGCGGTGGCGGCTCCGGCTCGATTCTCTTCTTCACCTCTGGCATGCCCGCCCGAGAGCGTCCGGCCTTCGTCGCCCATCGCCGCCGCAAGGGCGCATCCGTCCAAGTCCTCGCGGTCGGGACCGACCGCGGCGGTCCGGTGAAGACGGGCAAAGGGCAGTTCGCAACCGATACTTCGGGCAAACGTGTCATGACGCGCCTCGACCGCGAAGGGCTCGAGACTCTCCAGAAAGAGGCGGGCGTCGTCGTCACCTACGTGCAGGTGGGCGACAGCGACGTCGCCGATATCGACGGCCGCGCGCAGCGCGACTTTGCGGACGCACAAGCAGCCGAGGGCTCCCGCTGGAAGGACGCGGGCTACTACCTCCTCTTTCTGATCGTGCCGTTCATCGCGTTCTCGTTCCGCCGCGGCTGGAGCGTGCAGTGGATGTCCATCCTGCTTGTCGCGCTCGCGGTCTTCGGTGCCGAACCTGCGCACGCCGACGAGTCCAAGGTTGCCGATCTCTTCTGGACGCCCGACCAGCAGGGCCGGCGGCACCTCGATGCCGGTGAGTTCGAAGCGGCGGCTGCGCATTTCGAAGACCCGATGTGGAAGGGTGTGGCCTTCTACAAGGCCGGTGACTACGCGTCGGCGGTCGAGCAGTTCGCGCGCCTCGACACGGCGGCGGCGTGGTTCAACCTCGGCAACAGCTACGCGCGCCTCGAGCGCTTCGACGACGCGCTGAAGAGCTACGACGAAGCGCTGAAGCGCCAGAGTGGGTATGCGGACGCACGCTTCAACCGCGACCTTGTGGCGAAGATCAAGAAGAAGGAGGAGGAAGACGACGAGGAGCCGGCCGAAGGCGGGAGCCGCTTGGAACCCGACAAGATCGTCCCGGGCGACAAGGACGACGAGACCAAGCGTCCCGAGCAGGAAGAGACCGTCATGGGCGGGACCATGGACGAGAAGATGGCCGAGGTGTGGATGCGCCAGGTCCAGACGAGGCCCGCCGACTTCCTGCGCATGAAGTTCGCGATTCAGTCGCAGTCGGCCCGCAAGGAGGACGACGACAAGTGAGGTGTGTCTGCGTCATGGTTGCCCTCTTGGTATTCGCCGCGCCGGCGTTCGCCGAGGAGCGCGTACGGGCGCGCGTTGCGCCGGACGGCCCGATCTACGTCGGTCAGCGAGCGACGTTCGAGATCGAGCTGCTGACCACGAACTTCTTCCGCGGCGCGCCGGATCTGCCCGACGTCGACCTTCTCGGTGCCATCGTTCGTCGCGAGAGTCAGTTCGCGGTGAACGCGTCGACGGAGATCGACGGCGAGCAGTACGCCTCCCAGACGTGGACGTTCGTGATCTACCCCCAGCGGACGGGCACGTATCGCGTGCCGCCGCTCGATGTCGTCATGCGCGTGCCGGACGACGATGGCAAGCTGCAGGAGGTTTCGGCCAGGACGCCGGAGGTCGCGTTCGAGGCCACCGTCCCGGACGCAGCCAAGGGACTGCCACTCGTGCTGAGCACGCCGGACTTCAAGCTCGCCTACGAGGCGGAACCGGAGCCCAAGGGGCTGAAGGTCGGCGACGCACTGCGCCGCACGTTCACGATGACGATTGCGAGTGCGCCCGGCATGCTCATTCCACCGCTTCCCGAGATCGCGCTCGAGGGCGTCGCCGCCTACCCGGATCAGCCGCGCGTCGAGGAGAAGGCCGAGCGCGGAGAGATCACCGGCACGCGCGTGGAATCGGTGACGTATGTCTTCGAGCGAGCGGGCACGTACGCGTTTCCCGCCGTCACGATCCACTGGTGGGACGTCGACGAAGAGAGGCTCGAGACGGCGTCGATTGCCGCCGTGACGTTCGACGTGGAGGAGAACCCGGATGCCGCCGTGGGCACGACGCACGACGACGCCGCATCGATCCCGGATGCGGGAGGCGGCTTCCCGTGGACAACCATCGGGGCGATCGTGCTCACGGCGCTCCTTGGCTTCTTGCTCTGGCGTCACCATGGGGGGGATGTGCGCGCGTGGATCGCGGCGCGCGAACAAGAGCGCCGCGAGTCGGAGTCCGCCTACTTCGCCCGCTTCGAGAAGGCCTGCGAGACGAGCAACGCAGACGCGGTCCTGCGCGCTATGACGGCCTGGCTGGAGTGTCGTGCCGGCGATGCCCGCAACCTGACACCGACGGCCTTCGCTCGCGCGGCTGGCGACGCCGCGCTGATCGCCGAGGTCGCAGGGCTCGAAGCCGCTCTCTATGGTGCGCGAGGCGGCTCGTGGTCGGGCGCTGCACTGCGCGCGGCCGCAGCGCGTGCCAGGGAGGCACGCGCGTCCGATGCCGCCTCGTTCGTGCTGCTCAACCCTCGACGGGCGTAGGCTCGGTTTCAGGGGACGACGACGGACCGAGTCGCCCGGCCATCGCGTCGGCGAGGGGGCGCGTGAACTCCGACTGCTCGAGCAGGATGCGGAGGGTGAGCGTCAACGGCACGGAAAGCAGCATGCCGATGAAGCCCCACAACAGACCCCAGAAGATCAAGGCCATGAGGATCGTCACGGGATGCAAGCCGACGGACTTGCCCATGACCTTCGGCTCGACGACGTTGCCGACGACGAACTGCACCGCGATCGGAACGAGGATCGCGATCCACGGCGCCTGGACTTCGGGACTGAGGAGGATGACGGGAATCGGGAGCAGGTTCGCGACGATCGAGCCGATGTTCGGGACGAAGTTGAGGAGGAACGTGAACAGTGCCCAGAGCAGCGCTAGCGGTACGTTGCAAAGCACGAGAATCACGTAGACGAGTACGGCCGTCAGGACCGACATCGCCACCTTGGCGTGGAGGTACTTCGTCACGCCCTCGTGCACGCGCTTCCACGTGCCCGCAGGCTCGGACGTCATCCCCGCGAGCAGGAAGCCCATGAAGATCAAGACGAGCACGCCCTGAGACGCCACGCCCACGAGGCCGTTGATGGCGCGGGTCAGGAGCGTGCCACCGAGCTGAGGCAACCGGTCGAGCACTTTCTCGATCTTGCTCTCGGTGTCGAAGCCCATGCGCTGGAGCGACGCGCTGACCTTGTCCTCGAGCTCCCCCAGCCGCTCGATGTACTCATCCTGCTTGTCGGCCAGGTCGGCCACCGAACTCGCAATGACGCCGCCGGTGAACGTGAGCACGGAGGCCCCAAGGAGCAGGGTCGTCGCGAAGGCGAGGCCGGCCGGTAGTTTCAGGTGTCGCGTCTGCCAGTCGATGAACGGCTTGAGCAGGATCACGAAGAAGCCGGCGAGGACGAACGGAACCACGACCGATCGTACGAAGTAGAGCGCGGCGCCCGACGCGATGAACGTCAGAACGAGAAGGCACGTGGTCTGAACACGGCGCTCGCTCTCTTCGGTGGCCACGGCTCCTCCTCGCGCGGCATCCTACAGCCCTGGGCTTGCGCACGCCCGCGGACGCTTCGTACCCTGGCCCGGCGCCGGGGAGGGCAATCATGAGCGAAGCGACCAAGTGGGCGCGCGTGAACGCCAACATGCTGGGGTTCGTCTTCATCGCCATGGGCGTTTTCGCCCTGCTGGTGCCGTTCGTCGCCGCTGGCAGCATCGTGCTGCTGATCGGCATTGCCATGGCCACGGCGGGCGTCTTCCAGGCCGTGATGGGATTCCGCGCGAAGGTGTGGGGCCTGGCCGGTGTGCTCGGCGGCGTGCTTCACCTCGCAGTCGGTGTGCTCGTGCTGATGCACCCGCTGGCGGGGTTGGCCTTCTTGACCATCCTGCTCGCGGTCTTCTTCTTCTGTGACGGCGTTCTGCGTCTCTCCGTCGCCCTGGACCTACCCAAGGGCACGAAGGGGCGCGGCTGGCTGACCTTCGGCGGCATCGTCTCTGGGCTTCTCGGCGTTCTCATGATCGCCAAGTGGCCCGCGGGCGCCTGGGTGATCGGCGTCTTCGTCGGGATCGAGCTGCTCTGGACCGGTTTCGGGTTCCTGACCATCGCACGCGAGATCAGGAACATGGAGTCGGCCGGGGAAGCGCCTGCTGAGAGCTAGGCTCTGTTGGGAATGCCTCGTCGGGCGCAGCAGAGCTCCTTCCAAACAGAGCCTAGAGCAGCGGGCTCACGAGGCGGGCGCAGTTCTCGGCGAAGCGCACGCCTCCGGTGCGGGCACGCCACTCGGCGTGATTGACTTCCTTGCAGTGCTTCAGGTACTCGAGCTGCAAGGCACGCAAGCGGCCGCCGAAGTCCTCGTCGTAGACGAAGAGCGACAGCTCGAAGTTCAGCCACAGACTGCGCATGTCGAGGTTCAAGGTGCCGAACATCGAGATGCGCCCGTCGACCGTGATGGACTTGGTGTGCAGCAGGCCGCCCTCGTACTGGCGGATGTGTACGCCAGCGTCCATCAGATCGTCAAAGTAGGAGCGGCTGGCATAGCGCACGAGGAGCGAGTCGACCTTGGCCGGCACGATGAGCTCGACCCGTACGCCGTGTCCCGATGCGCCGCGCAGGGCGCGCAGCATCGAGTCGTCCGGTACGAAGTAGGGCGTTGTGATGATGATCTCCTCGCGCGCGGCGTAGAACATCTTCATCAGCATCTGCAGGATGCCGTCCGTGACGTAGCCCTCCCCCGGGCCCGACGTGATCATCTGCACGTCCGCGCTGCCGACGGGCTCCAGGTGTCGGATGCCCGAGTCTTCGATCAGGGTGGGGATGTCCTCGCCCGTCTCCCGTTGCCAATCCGAAAGCATGCTGCCGAACAGGCCTTCGACGACCGGCCCCTCGACGCGCACCATCGCGTCCACCCACTGGCCGACCCCAGAGCCCTGTTTGAAGAAGCGCGGGTCGACGAGGTTCATACTGCCCGTGTAGCCGACCTCGCCGTCGACCACGCAGATCTTGCGGTGAAGGCGCAGGTCGTTGCGCGAGATGAGCCCGCGAAAGAGCCCGACCTCGAGCGCGGCCTCGACCTGGATCCCCGCGGCGCGCAAGCGCTTGCAGAGCTTGCCCCGCAACCACTTCGCGCTTCCGAGGTCGTCGACCAGGATGCGGCACGTGACGCCGCGCTCCTTCGCGCGTAGCACGGCCTCCACGACCTCGTCGGCTGTTCCGCCCGGGTGCCAGATGTAGAACGCCATGTGCACGGTGGACTTCGCGCGCTCGATGTCCTCGATGATGCGGCGCAGGATCTGTTCGGTGTCGTCGATCAGCTCGAGCTTGTTTCCGATCAGCGTGGGCAGGCCGGTGGCGGCAAAGCCGAGGCGGTCCATGCGATCCGCTGCAGGCGGATGCCGCGGCCAATCCACTGCGAGCGTGCCCATGTCGCTGACGCCGATGAACCAGTCCTTCACGGCCGTGCGCTGCTCCGCGTAGCGCTGAGCGCGCGTGCGACTGATGCGGCGTTCGCCGAAGGCCAGGTAGATCATCGCGCCCACGAAGGGCAGCGCGCCGACCACGAACAACCAGGCCAGCGCGACACCGGGAACGGGCCGCGCGTTGATCACCCGGACCGTGATCGAGATCACGATCACGACGTGGATGATGATGGCGAGCGTGCTGGGATGGAGCAGGAAGTCCATGTCAGCGTGTCTGGGTGCGGCGCCTCGGCGGCATGGCGGGGGGCGGAAGCCGGTCCGTCGACGACGCGGCCTTCTGCACCGGCGGCGGCTCCGGCAGCGCCGGGTGGCGTCCCGGGAGTGGCATCGGTGCGTACCCCTGCGACAACTGCGAAAGCGCGGGGAGCACTACCGGCTCCTCCGGGTTCATGTCGATGTTGCCGGGAACCGGTCCGGTCGGCTTCGTCGACGGCACGCCCGGCGGAATCGGGACGTTCGTGACCTTGATGACCGGCGGCCTGCCGTCGGGCTGGGGATAGACGGTCACGAGGTGGAAGCCGTGGCTCTCGCTTCCGTTGTCGCCGATGTCGTCGACACGGATGACGCGCGCGTTGCGGCCCTCGGGGACCGTCATCTCGCGGCCCCACGCGAAGGGTTCCTCGGTGCGCGTGCGGAAAAGGCCGCGGCTGGCTTCGTGACCGCGGTACGGACAGCCCGTCCATCGCTGGCACGGATCGCGGCGGAAGACGTGGTTGCCCTGATCGGCCTGCGCCCACATGCCTTCGGCGACCTCGTCGTTGTGCGCGAAGAAGACGTGGCTGATGCCGCCTTCCGGAGCTGCCGGCCCGCTGAGGTTGGTGTTCACCGTCTCGATCAACGCGCGCGCATGGTGGCAGTGCCGGTCCGCGTCCCACGCGGGGCCCATCCACTCCTGGTTGAAGCGATCTCCCGTTGTCAGCAGCCGCCGCACGTTCGTGCCGATCGGCGTGACTACCGGCACGAAGAGCGGGTTGAGGCTCGAGTAGTCCAGGCCCAGCCAGCCGAACGTGAGCGTGTTGACCGGGGCGTCCGAGCCGTCGTACTGCCCGGCGCCGATCTCCTTGCCGCTTCCCTTCGGATCCGGCACGGCGGCGCGCGGGTCGTGGTGCATGAACACGAACTGGTGCCCGCGCCAGTTCCCAACGGGGTCCGCAAGCAGCTTGCGGCGCTGGTAGCGCGTCATCACGTCGAACCAGACCGCATCGCCCGGCCCCACGCCGCCGCCCCAGTTGTTGGCGAGCGGGCCGACCTGATCGCGGTAGAGCTGCGGCGTGTTGTAGGAGTTGAAGGCGAGGAACGAGCAGCCGCGGTAGGTGAAGCCAGTGTTGAGCGGGCCGAACTCGTACTGCCAGCGGATGAGGCCGTCGAAGTAGGGGTGTCGGTTGAGGCGCCCGATCTTCACGAGCACGGGCATCTGCTGGCCGAGCTGTTGAAGGCCGTGGCCGACGGGATGCGTCAGGTAGCGGATCGGCGCCGGCGGCCACTTCAGAACCTGGCCGACCCAGTCGAAGGCCGTGTTGACGACACCGCCGTAGCTCGCAAAGCCGTCGTGGTTGCCGGGCACCGCAACGAAGGGAATCTTGATCTCCTCGAGCTCATTGCGAACGAGCGGCATCTCTACGTCGTACGGCGAGAGCGGTGGATGCAGGCCAAGCCCCGCGACGATCGCGGTGTGCGGTTCGGAGCTCAGGCCCTCCCCGTCGGCGAGGTCTCCGGCGATGATGATGAACTTGAGCAGCTTCATCCGCTCGATCACGTCCGCGTCCATGTGCTTCGCGGTTTCCGGATCGATGCCGTAGCCCCAGCCGTCGACCATGCGCAGGAAGCGGTGTGCGTGCTCGGGGTTCGTGTGCAATTGCAGGTCGCCGCCCGCCACGAAGCTGAACGGCTCGTTGGACTTCCCTGGTTCGTCGAGGAAGACCTGCGCCGGCTGGTGGCTGCGCAAGACGAAACAACTGAGTTGCCGGATCACGTTGGAAGGCGGCCCGGCGTTCGCGTTCTTCGGGTCCGGCAGACTCCAGGCCCAGTGCTGAAGCGCCGAGCGAACCGGATCGAGCTGCCGGTCGAAGCGGGTCGGGACCCAGTCCTCGATGGCCTTCACGACGGCCAGGAGATCGTGCTCGAGGTTCGCGGCACCGCCCGCCGCGTTTGCTCCGGGGAAGCGCTTGACGAGGTCGAACGCCAGGTACCAGTCGCCCTCGGCCAACGCCGCGCCGAACTGCTTGCCCCACGCACAGCGTAGGCCCTTCGCCATGATCCGCGGGAAGAGCTGGATGCTGTAGAAGCCGGGCTCCAAGCCTTTGCCGCCACCGGGACCCGCGACGGGAACCGCGCCGACGAAGCCCTCATGTGACTGGTCGATGTCAGGCAGCGTGAAGTCGCTGCCGTCACTCAGCTTCACGGTCAGGGGATCGAGTTCGTGCAGGAACTGGTCCGCGCAGACGGGGTTGCGCTGGGTGATGTCCATCTCCCCGGCACGGATCCACCAGCCGCGCAGGTAGGCAAGCGGCGTGTTGTACATGTGCCGCCGCGGCGACTCGCCGAGCCACACGACGTCCGGCGAGAGGTCGAAGTACATCGCGTCCTTGTTCACGATGACCGGGACGACCCACATCATTTGGGGGCCGTCCTTCGTGCGTAGCAGCTTGGGCTCGATGATCGCCGGGGCCGTAAGGCGCGGGTGGATGATCAGTGGTGGGTACGGCGGTGTGTCGAGCTGCGGCGGATCGAGGTAGTCGAGCGTCTCGTTGGCGATCGAGAGGTGGGCAGCGACGAGTGCCTGGTAGGCCTCGTGGTGCAGCGACTCCACCTGCCCTTCGGTGCTGGGCGCCCGCTTGTCGATGGCCACCTGGATGAGGTCGATCTCATCCATGATGCGGTCGGACACTCGCGTGATGCCCGACGGGCCGACGTCCTGTCCGTAGAGCGGGAACCCCAGCACACCGCGGCGGCACGGGCTGCACGCCACCAGAAGCAAGACGAGTGCAGCCGCAGCGCTCGTCCGAATCGCGCGATGTCCGAACACGGGCCCTCCCTCCCGGCGCCGTAGTAGCGTACGAGAGTCAGCGTCCGCGCGCCCTCTCGATCTGGCGACGGAGTGTCGTCGCCGCCCGCATGCCCTGGGGGCCGAGGGCATCCAGCTTCTTGGCGAGAGCCTCGGCACGGTCGAACCCGCCACGCTCGATGCTCGCACCGGCCAGGGCGTTGATGATGTCGGGGTCCTCGGGATCGAGCTCGTGTGCCTTCGTCAGCGCTTCGTCCGCTTCCGCGACTTGCCCGAGGCGCTTGAGCGCCTGCCCGTAGTTGTAGCGCACCCGCGCCCTCCGCGGCATCAGCCCCGATGCGCGGGCCAGGGCCTGCGCCGCGCCCTTGTCGTTGCGGACTTCTGCGCGCAGCAGTCCCAGGGAGTACCACCCTTCGCCGTTCCCCGGGTCCCGCTCGACGACTTCCTCCAGGAGGCACTCGGCATCCTTGTTGCGCCCCATGCGGTTGTAGAGCATGGCGAGGTTGAAGCGCGCCGGCTGGAAATGGGGATCGAGCGTCAGCGCGCGCTTGTAGGCCGCCGCGGCCTTCTTGACCTCGCCCGCGGCCTCCGCCAGCGTGGCCAGGTTGAGCTGGGAATCGGGACGATCCTCGTAGGCTCGTTGGCGTGCCATGTACTCCTTCAGCGCGCGGCGAAAGGCGGGCTCGCGTTGCGAGTACTGGGGCCCGAGGGGAATGCCCGCGATCGCCCGGGCCACGGCCATGCGTACGGCGAGACGGGGATCTTCGAGCGCCGTGGCGAGCAGCTTGCCTTTCTGGGCGAGCAGCGGCTTGGGTGCCGTCGTCGGGATCATCGAATCGACGGCGCGCACGGCCTCGAGGCGGACGAGGTCGTCGTCATCCGCGATGAGCGGGCTCACGAGGCTGAGCGTGTCGGCGTTCCGGAACTCGCCCAGGTAACGAACGGCCGTCGCGCGGATGATGGCGGGTTGCTTGTCGTCGAGCGCGAGCTTGACGAGGCCGCCAAACGCAGCCGGGTCGCCGGCGCGGGCGGCGGCGAAGACCTGGCCGTAGTGGGTCAGATTCACGCGCTTGGGCACGTGCATCGGGTGGCGCTTGACGATCTCGTCGAGTGCCCAGCGCGCGCCCTTGTCGGCGTGGCAGTTGTCGCACGCGTTCGGCGTGCCCATCTTGATGGTCAGGTCGGGACGCGGCACGCGGAAGCTGTGATCGCGCCGCGGGTCGTTGCCCATGTAGACCTTGGCCGGCATGTGGCAGTCCACGCAGAACGACCCCGGCGTGCCCGGCTTGTGGAAGTGGTGATCCGGGTGGTCGTAGACCTTCTTTTCGACCGGGTACTTCTCCGGCGGATTGGGCTGGTGGCAGTGTGTGCAGGTGGCGTTGCCGGGATGCTTGAGTCGCGCTGTGTGTGGATCGTGGCAATCCGTGCAGCGCACGCCGGCGGCGTGCTTTTTCGTCTGTGTGAAGGAGCCGTAGACGTAGACCTCGTCGAGAATCTGCCCATCCGCGTGGTAGAGCCCTTCGAGAAGCAGATTCGGGACGTAGTTGTCGAGCAGCGGCTTGCCGTACTCGTAGGGATCCGTGAGCGCCACGCGTCGCGAGTGGCAGCGTGCGCAGTGATCGATCTCGATCTGCGGCCCCTGGCCTTTGAAGTTCACGACGAGGCCCTTGGTCGGGTCGTCAGTCTGGTTGCGCGCCCACGCGACGTGCCCGGAGCCCGGCCCGTGGCAGGCCTGACAGCCGACATCGATGTGCGACCACGTCGTCTTGTAGCCGTTCGTCGCTGCGTCGTACCCGCGGTCGAGGTTCGTCGAATGGCACTCGGCGCACATGAAGTTCCAGTTGAACTGCATGCTCGTCCAGTGGAGCCGGCTGTCGTGGCCGATCTTGTCCGGTTGGATGTGGAACCAGCGCTTCTTCTCCGTGTCCCACGAGACTTGCAGGCACTGGATGCGCCCGTCGCCGACGTCGATCAGGTACTGCTGCAGGGGCTCCCAGCCGAACGTGTAGAGCACCTCGTAGTCGTGCATCGCGCCGTCGGCGCCCTGGGTGTTGACGAAGAAGCGGCCGTCGCGCTTCGTGAACCGTGTCGTCACGCCGTGGTTCTCGAACGACGCGTCATCGAAATCGCCGCGCACCGTCTCCGCTGTGGCCACCTCCATGGCCCGGTCGTGGTGCGATCCCAGCCAGTCGCGGTGCTGGTCGGCGTGGCACTCGACGCAGGTCGCCCGCTCGACGAAGGTCGGAGCGCTCGGCGCCTGCTCTTCGCTTGGTCTCAGCACGAACCAAGCACCCAGGGCGACCGTGGCCGCGACCGCCAACAGCACCCACCGCGCCAGTCCGCGAGTCGGTACCGCACTGGAAGCTGCTTCAACCACCGGTTCTCCTCGTGCGCGCGCGGCAGAGGCTAACGGGAAATCGGCTTTACGTGAGGAACACGCCTGTCGGGTAGGCTGCGCCGCGGCATGGCCAGGGACACCGAGGCAGACAAGCCCGACAAGCCGGCGCCCAAGAGGAAGGGGCTGGCTCTTTCGACCAAGATCCTCCTTGGACTCATCTTGGGAACAGCCGCCGGGCTGTTCTTCGGGGAGTACGTCGCCTGGTTGAAGCCGCTGGGAACGGCCTTCGTAGGTCTGCTGCAGATGACCGTGCTGCCCTACCTGATGGTGGCGCTGATCGCCAACTTGGGCCGCCTCGACTTCGAATCAAGCAAGCGGCTGCTTCTCAAGGGCTGCGTGGTGCTGCTCGTCCTGTGGGGGCTGGCCTGCCTGGCGGTCGTCGTGACGCCCTTCGCGATGCCCGCCGTGGAGAGCGGCTCTTTCTTCAGCACCGCGGATCTCACGGAGCAGAAGCCCTTCGACCTCCTTGGGCTCTTCGTTCCCTTCAACATCTTCGAGTCGCTGAGCTCGAATCTCGTGCCCGGCGTCGTGGTCTTCTGCATCTTCCTCGGGCTCGCGCTCATGACGATGGAGAAGAAGCAGAGCTTCATCGATCTCCTCGATGTCGTCGGTGCTGCGCTGCTGCGCGTGAACGGCATGGTCGTGAAGCTCATGCCCGTCGGGACCTTCGCGATCGCGGGCGGCGCAGCCGGGACCATGTCGCTCGAGGAGTTCGCCAAGCTCGAGGGCTACATCCTGGTTACTGTCGCTGCCGTCGCCATCCTGACGTTCTTCGTCGTGCCGATGCTGATCGCAGCCGTCACGCCGTTCGGCTACCGGCGCATCATGAAGATGTGCGGCGCCTCCCTTGTCACCGCATTCGCCACGAGCAAGGTGATCGTCGTCTTCCCTCTCCTGATCGAAGAAACCAACAAGCTCTTCAAGGAGATCGGCGCGCCCGCGGAGGAGACGACGCCTCGCATCGACGTCCTCTATCCTTTGGCGTATCCCTTCCCGCATCTCGGCAAGCTCATGGGACTGCTCTTCATTCCCTTCGCCGGGTGGTTCGCGGGTTCGCCCCTCGAGGCGGGACAGATGCCACTCCTTCTGGGCGGCGGCGTCTTGAGCTATTTCGGCGGGCCGATCCTGGCGACCCCGTTCCTGCTCGACGAGATGCACCTGCCCTCGGACCTGATGCAGCTCTTCCTGGCAAGCGGCGTTCTCACAGCGCGCCTTGGTGATCTCCTCGGCGTGATGCACTTCGTCGCCATCGCCGTCATCACGACGTGCGCCGTCACCGGGCTCCTTCGCTTCAACAAGACCACCATGCTGAAGCTGCTGATCGGCACCGCCGGCTTGATGTTGCTGGCGGTGGTTCTCATCCGGGCGCGGCTCGGCGCCGTTGCCGCGACGGCGGAGGACATGTCTCAGATCCTGGCGGACATGCAGAGCATGAACACCGAGGCGGAGCGGGAGGTCCTGAAGGCCGCCGGCCCGAACCCTGTGCCGCTCGACGGCCGAAGGGTGGGCCAACGCATTCGCGCGACCTCGACCCTGCGCGTGGGCTACAACGCCGACCGCCTGCCGTTCTGCTACTTCAACACGGAGGGAGAGCTGGTCGGCTTCGACGTCGAGCTGATCGATCATCTAGCCGCGGACTTCGAGTTGAGAGTGGTGTTCGTGCCGTACGAGTTCGACACCCTGGAGAAGCAGCTCGACGAGGATCACTTCGACCTCGCCATCGGCGGGTTCGTCGCCAACTCGCAGCGTGTGGAGACGATGCGCATGTCCGCTCCGTATCTCGACGCGCACATCGGCATCGTCGTCCGCGATCACATGCGCCAGGAGTACGGCACCCTGCGCGAGTTCCAGGAGATGGATGATCTGAAGGTCGCTTACGTCGATCCGACCTACGAACGCGGTCTGCGCAGGGTCGTTCCTAATGCGACGATCGTGCGGATCGCGTCACCGAAGGTCTTCTTCGAGAAGCGGGATCTGTCCATCGACGCGTTCGCGGAGACGGCCGAAGTGGGCTTTGCCTGGACGATCTTGCACCCGGAGTTTCACGTCGCGTTTCCCCTCGGGCGTAGGGTGGCGCGCCCACTCGTCTTCCCGATCCGGGACGACTGTGACGCGTTCAAAGAGTCAATCGACGCGTGGATCGACATTGCCAAACTCGATCTGACCATCCAAGAGCTCTACGACTACTGGATCCTCGGCAAGTCGGCGCGCAAGAAGGGGCCGCGCTGGAGCATCATCCGGGACGTGCTGGGCTGGGTCGACTAGGGCCTGCTACGCCCCGGCGGCTTCGCGGAGCGTGTGGGAGGGCAGCTCGCCGAACATCCGCCGGTACGCGTTGGCGAAGCGGCTGAGGTGCCAGAAGCCGCTGTCGATGGCGATCTGGGTCACGGAGGCCTCGCCCGCTCGCGCGGTCCGGAGCGCAGCCCGCGCAGCGTTGAGGCGCAGGGCGATCAGGTGCTTCTTGGGGCTGTGGCCGAAGCGCTCCATGAAGCCGGTGCGCAACGTACGCTCGCCGACGCCCGCGTGCTTGGCAAGCTCGCGAATGCTGAACGAACGCCTCAGGTTGTCGCGCGCGAACTCCTCCGCTCGCTTCGCGGCTTCAATCCTGCCACTGGTGGACGATTGAGAAGCACCCACCCGCGCGCGGCGGGTCCGATCGAAGACCTGCTTGATCTGGTCGAGCACCTGCAAGCGCAATCGGGCGATGGCGAGCGGCGCGCGCTGCAGACGCGGATGCTCGCGAAAGGCGCGCACGGCTTCGCGGCAGAGGGTTCGCAACCGCGTGGCCTCCGGTGCCGGCAAGTGGACATGATCCTGCGTGAGCGCATCGGCAACGGCATCCGGTCCCATGTGGTGTTCGAGGACACCCGGATCCACGGAGAGGCTCGAAAGCGCCCCGCCGTACTGCGCATCGACCGCCTCGTGCGGGCCCTGGTAGATGACCGTGTCCCGGCTGATGCTGCGCCCGCGGAACGTGAGCTGCGTGTCGGGTGTGTTGGCGAGCGCGAGGTTGACTGTGCCCAGCGGGATGCTGCCCCGGATCACGACCGACCGCGGAATGCGTTCCGTGCCGACAGACAGTCCGTCGAGCTGCAGATGCCGCAACATCGTGGGATTGGCACCCGCCTCGACCTGCGTGAAGTCCAGGTCCCAGCCTGCGCGGCTGTCCGCCAGGACGTCGAAGGGCACATCCGACACCGCGATCAGCTCGGCTAATTTCAGCCGGCGTTCCACCATTCGCTCCCGTATTGCCGAATCCGGCTAGCGCAACGCTCCCATTACAGCAGAATTCATCCCGTCGGTGGTCCTGGAGCGAGGAAAGCGCAAGGAACTGCGGTTGGGTGCCCGGTCAAGTGGCGCGAGCCGCTCACCTCGCGGCGGTTCCAACCCTGTGGCGCCTCTGCTCCGGGTACCCCCGGCTCCTCCCTCTGCCCCGCCGCCCGGTGCGCAAGACCCCGCATGACTTCGGGACTGCCGCCCAGTTCCCCTTCCGCACCCGGCGGGGCACTTTCTGCAGCCGACTGACAGTAGTGCCAGCCATGAGGCCGGGTCCGTTCCGGCTATAGTCCGTCCCCGCCCGAAACGGGCGCAAGGGAGGAGGCCTCATGACATCGAGAGGCGCTTGGATCGCGGCGGCGTTGGCCGTCGCCGCCCTGTCCATCAGCTCTGTGTTCGCCGACGACGAGAACGCCGGCCCGCAGACGTTCGAGACACCTGAGGCCGCGGCCAAGGCCGTGGTCGAGGCCACCAGGACGAACGACGACAAGGCTCTACAAGGCCTCGTCGGCCCCGACGAGCGAACCCTCATCCAGAACGGCGGCGACCCCTTCGTAGCGGCCGACCGCAAGGCGTTCGCGGAGCGCGCAGCCGAGCGGATGAAGCTCCGTGACAACGAGGACGGCTCGAAGACGATGGTCGTCGGTCACAACCGCTGGCCGCTGCCGGTTCCGATCGTGAAGGGTGAAAAGGGCTGGCACTTCGACGCCAAGGCCGGTCGCGACGAGATGCTCAACCGTCGTATCGGCGACAACGAGCTCACCGCGATTGCCCTGTGCCGCATGTATGCGCGCGCGCAGTACCAGTACGCCTCGGAAGATCGCGACGAGGACGGCGTGCGCGAGTATGCCCAGCGCATCAAGAGCAGCGAGGGCGCCAAGGACGGGCTCTACTGGGAGTCGGGCGAGGGCGAGGAGTTGAGCCCTTTCGGTCCGCTCGTGCAGTCGGCCAAGCCCTACCTCGCCGGCCGCAAGCCCGGCGACCCGTTCGGCGGCTACTACTGGCACGTGCTCACGGCCCAGGGCGACGACGCGCCCGGCGGCAAGCACTCCTACATCATCAACGGCAACATGATCGCCGGATTCGGCCTCATCGGCGTTCCGTCCAACTACGGCAACACGGGCATCATGACGTTCATGGTGAGCCACCACGGCGAGGTGCTGCAGAAGGACCTCGGCAAGGACTCGCTCACGCGCTGCCGCGCGCTGCACGGCTTTGATCCGGACTCGTCCTGGACCGTCGTGGAGGGCGAGTGACATGACGCGCTTCAAGACCTTCGTCGCGCTCGTCGCCCTCTCTACGCTCCCGTTCTTCGCTTCGTTCGCCGGCGCCGACGAGAAGGCGCCGCCTTCACCCGCCGCGAGCGCTGAGACGAGCGAGAAGTACTCCGCGGAAGAGCTCGAAGAGATCGTCGGTCCCATCGCGCTCTATCCCGACAACGTGCTCTCCAGCGTCCTCGCCGCATCGGCGTTCCCGTTGGACGTGGTCGGGGCGGCGCGTTGGATCGCCAAGCAGGAAGGCGAGATCAAGGAGGCCCCGAAGGACACCGGCTGGGACGACAGCGTCAATGCCATGCTGCAGTTCCCGGACACGCTCACCTGGATGAGCGAGAACCTCGAGTGGCTCCAAGAGCTGGGGTACGCCGTCTCGGTCCAGCAGGAGGACGTGCTGGCGGCGGTGCAGTCCTTCCGCAAGAAGGCGGACGAGCAGGGCAACCTCGAATCCAATGACAAGCAGGTCGTCACCCACGAGAAAGAGACGATCATCATCCAGCCTGCGAACCCGGAGGTGATCTACGTCCCGACGTACCAGCCGACGGCGGTTGTCACACAGCCCAACTACGCGGGCTGGTTCTGGGGCGGCGTGGCCGTGGGCGCACTGGGCGTCTGGGCCTACAACACCATTCGTTGGGGCGGCGGCTGGGGGTGGCGTGGCGGCTCGATCAACGTGCACCGCAACCCGACCTTCAACTTCAACAACAACGGCATCATCAACAACCGGCCCGGCGGCGGCAGGCCCTGGAACCCGGGCAACCGCCCCGGTGCGGGTCGGCCCGCCCAGCGGCCGAACCGACCCGGGAACCGGCCCGCGAGGCCGCGTCCGCCCAACCGCAACCGTCAGGGAGGCCGACCCGGCGGCCGGCCTCCGGCCAAGGGCGGCATGCGGCCGTCGCGGCCCGGCCAGGGCCGACCCGGTGCCGGTCGCCCCGGCGGCGGGACCCGTCCTGGTGGACGTCCGGGTACGCGACCGCCTTCGCGTCCGGCGCCCGGCGCGGGCCGGCCGGGCAACCGTCCTGGCAGCCGCCCGGGTGGGAACCGGCCGAGCACGCGTCCCTCCGGCAACCGCGCGGGCGACCGCAGCGGGAACCGTTCGCGTTCGGGCGCGTCGCGCTCGCGCGGGTCGACGCGCAGCCGCAGCTCATTCAGCGGTTCGCGTCGCAGCGGCAGCTCGACGCGCCGCTCGAGCTACCGCGGCCGCTCCAGCCGTAGCGGAGCAAGCCGCGGCCGCAGCTACAGCGGTGGCCGTTCCCGCGGCGGCGGCGGCCGTCGCGGCGGTGGGGGCCGTCGTGGCGGAGGCCGCAGGCGCTAGACCGCGCGCCTGTCCCTAGGGGCTGAAAGATGGATCTGGCTTGGATAGCCGTTGCCTTCGCGTTGGGCTTCGGCGCCACGCTGATCGGCCTGCCGCCGCTCGTCGGCTTCCTCGGTGCAGGGTTCGTCCTCGGCGCGTTCGGCGCCGAGGGCGGCGCGCTGCTGAACGACGCGGCGACCTTCGGTGTCCAGCTCCTGCTCTTCGGCATCGGGCTCAAGTTGGATCTGCGCAGCCTGCTTCGGCCTGAGATCTGGGGCGTGGCAACGTTGCATGCAGGCATCACTGTTGTCGTCTTCGGTGGACTGCTCTTCGCGATCGGCCTCCTCGGTCTCGGTGTCGTGGCAGGTCTCGACTTCCAGACCGCTGCCTTGATCGGGTTCGCGCTGTGCTTCTCCAGCACGGTGTTCGCAGTGAAGGTGCTGGAGGACGGCGGTGAGATGTACGCGCTGCACGGGCGCGTTGCGATCGGCATCCTGATCGTGCAGGACATCTTTGCGGTCATCTTCATGACGCTCTCCACCGGCAAGGTTCCTTCGCCTTGGGCGCTGACCTTGATCGCGCTGATCCCGCTCCGCGGTCCCTTGCAGTGGGTGATGCGCAGGAGTGGTCACGGGGAGCTGCTCATCCTGTTCGGCCTCCTCGTCGTGGCCGTTGCGGCGAAGGGCTTCGGCCTCCTCGGGTTGAAGCCCGATCTCGGCGCGCTGGTGATCGGGCTCGTGCTCGCCGGCACGCCGAAGGCGAACGAGCTCAGCAAGGCGCTGCTCGGCTTCAAGGACATCTTCCTGGTCGGGTTCTTCCTGACGGTCGGCCTGACAGGCGCGCCCACGATCGAGGGGCTCGGCATCGCCGTCCTGCTCGTGCTCGTGCTGCCGTTCAAGGTCGTGCTGTTCTTCCGGCTGTTGACGCTTTTCCGACTGCGCTCGCGTACAGCGCTACTCACGTCGACGCGCCTTGCGAACTACAGCGAGTTCGGGTTGATCGTCGGCTCCGTAGCCATTGCCGGCGGCTGGCTCGGCGAGGAGTGGCTCGCCATCATGGCGGTGGCGCTGTCAGTTTCGTTCATGGCGGCCGCGCCGCTGAATGTGCGCGCCATCGCGCTGTATGACCGGTTCCGAGAGAGACTCCGTCGCTACGAGAGCCCGCACCGGATTCCCGGCGACGAGGTCGAGGGGCCCGGCGACGCGGAGATCGTCGTGTTCGGCATGGGCCGCATCGGCACCGGCGCGTACGACGAGATCCAGCAGCGGATGGGCGACATCGTGATTGGCGTCGATCGCAACAGTGGGTGCGTCGCGCGGCACAAGGCGGCGGGCCGCCGGGTTGCGCTCGGCGATCCGACCGACCGGGACTTCATGGAGCGCACGCGGCCGGAGGACATACGGGTGCGCGTCAATCTCCTCACCATGCGCAATCATAGCGAGAAGCTCGCGGCCGTTCGGTGCCTGCGGGCCGTGGGCTACACGGGGTCGATCGCCGCGACGGCGTCCTACACCGATGAGCTCGAGGAGCTGCAGGCAGCAGGTGTTGACGCAGCCTTCGATCTGCTCGCCGAAGCCGGCACCGGCCTTGCGGACGAGGTTTGCGATCAACTCGGCGCCCCGAGCCGGGCCTCTGACGGACTGCGCAAGAACAGGCAATGAAGTAGCCTGGGGACCCCCATGACGCAAGACACGAAGAAGAACAAGAAGAAGAAGAAGGCAAGGCGGCTCGACAAGAAGCTCTACGAGAAGGAGCTCGACAAGCTCCAGATCCAGCTCGTGCAGATGCAGACCTGGATCAAGCAGACGGGCGCACGCGTTGTCATCGTGTTCGAGGGACGCGACGCCGCGGGCAAGGGTGGCATCATCAAGCGGATCACGGAGCGCGTAAGCCCGCGCGTGTTTCGCGTCGTCGCCCTGCCGGCTCCGACCGATCGCGAGAAGACCCAGCTTTACATGCAGCGCTACATCCCGCATCTGCCGGCGGGTGGCGAAGTCGTGATCTTCGACCGCAGCTGGTACAACCGCGGTGGCGTCGAACCCGTGATGGGGTTCTGCACGCAACGGGAGTACGAGAAGTTCCTGCGCGGTGTCGCCGGATTCGATTCCTTCCTCACCGATGAGGGAGTCCACCTCGTGAAGTACTGGCTCACCGTGGACTACGAAGAGCAACGCAAGCGTTTTCAGGCTCGAAGGACGGACCTTCGCAAGCAGTGGAAGCTGAGCCCCATGGACTTGGAGAGTCCGAAGCGCTGGTACAAGTACTCGCGCGCGCGTGACCGCATGCTGCAGGCGTCTGACACGCGAAACGCGCCTTGGTACATCGTGCGTAGCAACGACAAGCGGCGTGCACGACTGAACTGCATCACGCATCTGCTGAGCACGATCCCCTACGAGGTGATCGAGCAGGACATACCCGAGATCCCCGAGCGGAGCATGGACGGTGAGTATGACGACGTCGCTGCGCTCGAGGGCCGCAACTTCATCCCCGAGGTCTTCTAGTCCCTAGCGCCGCCGCACGACGAGGATCACCCCGGCGAGCATGCAGACCGCGCCGAGGTAACCGAGCAGGGACACGGGCTCCGGAGCGATGAACGTCGCGCCCGCCGCGTCCAGGACCGCGAGCAGGATCAGGGTGCCGAGCGGGTTTAGCGTGATGATGATGCTGACCTGGTTCGCCGGCGCGTACTTCAGCGCTTCGGTCATCGACCCGTACGCCAGCACCGTGTTGAGGCCGAGGAAGATCATCAGGGCCCAGCCGCCGGCATCCAGGCCGGGAAACACCGACCAATCGACGAAGGGGACGAACACCACCGCCGCCACGCCGTACGTCAGCAGGTTGAGCGATTGCGGTGCATGGCCGCGCCGGATCAGCACCTTCTGGAAGGCGGCCCACAGCGCCCATGCCAGGGCGCCGACCGCGATCGCCCCGACACCCGTCAGGTAGCGGTCGCTGTCCTCGACCAGCACGTTCTGATCGCCGTAGAAGCAACCGAGGCCCACGATCGCCACGAGGAATCCCCAGCGCTGCAGCGGCTGCAAGCGTTCGTGGAAGAAGAGAACGCCGATGAGCGCCAGCATGAGTGGCGCGGACTGCACAAGCACCTGTGCGCTGCTTGCGCCCGCGTGCTCGAGGCCCTTCAGGTAGAAACGGTAGTTTGCCGCAAGCATCAGGGCAGCAGCCAGCGCCAGCAGGGGCGGCTTGCGCAAGATCGCGACGTGCTCGCGCCTGAGTGCGCTCAGGAGCGTAAGGAGCACGACGAATGCGCAGACGAAGCGGAACCAGACGATCGTCTCGACATCCGAGAACTTGAGCGAGTACTTGAGCGCGATCGCGAGCACGCTCCAAAGCACTGCCGTGATGCCGGCGAAGAGCAGGCCGCGGGTGCGGTGCGGCCAGTCGGGGGCGGCGGGCGTGGGCTCCACCGCGAGAGAGTACGGGGGTTACCTGCGACCGCCGCCGCCTCCACGACCCCCGCCGCGGCCACCGCGAGCACCGCCGCCGCGGGCTACGTTGCCGCGGGCAAAGCGCATGCCCTGGCGGCGGTTGCGCGTCCAGCGCAGCTCCAGAGCATCCTGCTCTTCACGTTGCTCGGCCCGGGCCTCGGTGGCCGTGATGTCCGGGTTGTCGGGATCGAGCTGCCGCGCCGCGTCGATCTCCTTCTTCGCGTTGGGGATGCTGCCCCGCCAGATGTAGATGTCCGCGCGCCGCAGGTAGACCTTCACCATCGCTGCGATGGTCCTCTGCCGGCGCCCATCGATCTCGGCCATCAACTCCGTATCCTGGGCGTGCTGCTTCGCGATCGTGTCCATGCGTGTAAGCGCGGCCTTGCCCTTTCCGATCGCGTCCTTGAGCAGGCGCAGCGCCTTGGACTCGCTGTCCTCCGTCAGGCCGTCCGTCATCAGCTCCTTGCCGCGTCGAAGCAGCCGGTCGACGGGCGCCAGCAGGCGTCGGCGATCGTCGGCGATCTCCTGCTGCTCGGCTTCCAGCTTCTCGTGGGCCTCTTCCTGCTTGCGCGCCTCGCGGCCGCGGACCATGTCCTGCAGGTCGCGATAGACCTGGGCCGCCTCCGTTCCGGCCTCGGTGTCCGGCATGCGTGCGAGCAGGATCTCGAGCTTCCTCTCGGCCTGCTGCGTGTCCCCGCCGTCGATGTCTGCCTGCGCCGAGTCGAGAACGCGCCGTGCGATGCCCTCGCGGATCTCGGGCAGATGTCCTGCACGGATGTCCTTGACGAGTTGCGGGTCGATCTCCGTCGCCCGCTCGACCTGCACCTTCGCGCGGGAGAACATGCCCTGCTCGAGCGACCACAGAGCGAGCTTCAATCGCCCGCGCGCGTCATCGCCCAGCGTGTCGTCGCGCTTGTCGTAGAAGTAGTGCGTGTCGAGCAGCCCCGCCCGGTAGACAACCGTCGTCGAGCCGTGCTTGGTCTTGATCTTGACCTTCATGCCCGTCTCGGTGACTTCGAGCACCTCACCCTTCCGAACGCTGCCGTCCTTCATGATGACGCGCTCCTTGGCGAGCGCCGGTACGGCGAACGCCGAAGTGAGAACCATGGTGCCAACACAAGTGATGAGGGAACGCATGTCCAACTCCTTCCTCAACGCACGTAGTTCATCAACGTTCACTCCATTCGAGAACGTATGGAGCGAGCCTGCCGAGTTCCACCGCTTGCGTCAAGCTGTCAGCTGGGACATGCCGCGAGGGCTAGAAATCGACGTCGAAGCGGGCTTGGAGAATGTCGACCGGCGCGTTGGCGATGCCGTCGTTCACGATCGAGTGCACCCAGTTGAACTGCCAGCGCAGCGTGGGGTTCCAGTACCAATTGAGCCCCAGGGTCACGTTGTGCATCGTGCCGCCCCGGATCTTGCCCGAGTTGAGTGAGCCGAAGCTGTAGCGGGCAGCGATCTCGACAGCGCCTCGTCCTGACTGCTGACCCCGGAAGTCCAGTACGGATCGGGGCTGCACGCGCTGCAAGTCACTGCCCTTGCGCTTGTAGTGCTCGCCCGTGATGACGTACGCGGTGTACGCGTACATGCCCCCGAACACGGGGTAGTCGCCGGCCGGCGAGTCCACGTAGGCCGCCATGCCCTCGGCTTGGAACATCAGGTTGCGCTTCAGCAGCATGACCTCACCGCCAAGGATGTCGACGCCGCGCGTGCTGCGAAGCAGCGGGACGCCCAGCGCGTTCGTGCTGAAGTCCGTGTCGATGAGATGGTCCGCGGCGCGGTTCTCCGGGCGTGAGCGAAGCCGGGACGCGGACATGCCCCAGGCATGCACGTAGGACGCGCCGAAGTGGGCTGTGAAGGAGCAGTTGTTTCCCGTGGGGCACCACATCATCCGGCCGACGACGTTCCAGCCGTCACGTCCCGCGTTGATCGTGCCGAATGGATCGCTCGGGAAGTTCCAGGCCACCTGTGTGTTGACGAAGATGCCGACCTTGTAGCTGAAGCGGTAGTCGCAGAAGTCTCCGCGGAACGCAATGCCCTCGCTCCGACCGGGCCGGAACATGTCCGTGACCGCGCGGGTCATGAACTGTAGCCGCCCGTGCGGCCGGATCGCCTCGAGGCCCCACGGTTCGAGGAACGCGCCGATCCGGATGCTTGGAAACGCGGCTCCCCAACGCTCCTGCAGGCGCCGGAAGTCGAAGTAGAGGTCGCGCACACCTGCGGCACCTTGGCCGAAGCCCGTGATGTCACCCTGGTTGGCCAGCTCGTACGTAAAGCGGTACTTCGTGTACTCGCCGATGTTGCCGTCGAAGCCGAGTCGGAACCGGTTGATGCTGAGTCCGTCCTCCTGCTGTCCCTGGCGCCCGCCTTCGGACACGTACTCGTCGTCGAAGACCTGCTGGTAGTCGAAGAACACGTCGAGGCGCGGATGAAACGAGAAGACGTCTCCGACCTTGATCATCGGATTGCGTTGCCAGTCGTAGCTGACATCACGCCACCAGCGGTTGTCGCAGCACTCGGACTCGTATTCCGCGGTCATGATCGCCGGGGGCAGCGCTTCGCGGATGTCGTCCGCGTGCGCATTGGCGCCGAGGATGCAGATCGCGAGCGCGCATGCGGTTGCCCAGCGAGTCATGTTCCCTCCCGCCGTGCTCAATCTAGCAGGGTGCACTTGCGGACGGCTCGGCCGTTGGATCTGGAGCGAGTCGCACCGCAAGCGGTAACGGGCTACCGACTGGCTTTCACGACGCGGCCGTTGAGCGGCTGCACCGGGCGGTTGTTGTCGTGCTCGGCGTGTTGCACCGCGTCGATGAACGTCGGATCTACGGACTTCTGCTCCTTGAGCACGAACCAGCGCACGCCCTCGGTGCACGGAGGGGTCGTGAAGGAGCCTGTGTACGTCCAGTACGCGCGGCTTGTGGGGAGCAGCGCGCCGACGTGTCCGTGGACGCCGTAATCGACGACCTCCCCCGCCTCGACCGGTAACTCGTCCGCGGCCTGGGCGATCCGCGCGTTCTCTTTGCCGCGATTGCCAAGAACGGAGACCACGGCGACCTCGCCGTCCGGCGCTTCGTGGACGAGGTGCAGCTCGATGTCGGCGTGCTCGCCGTCGACCGTGTGCTCGCTCGGTGTATGGAAGTGGAACTGCTTCAGCACATACCGCTTGCCGCCAACGTCGATGTAGCCTTCCTTCTTCGCCTCGTGCTTCACGGTGTGGCCGTTGCTCACGAACGTCACGCGAGCCGTGCCATAGCGGAAGACGATGGGCGGCAGAGCTGCAGCCTTCACGTCCTCACGAACGAAGTCGATCGGCGACTGTCTCTTCCCCGTCCGAGCGATGCGCCAGGCCGGATCCAGGTCGCCCCAATGCGAAGGGCCGGTGTCGCCCTGGTAGCTCCACTTCGCTGCATGCGGGGCGTCATCGAGGTACCAGTGACGCACACGCGTTCCGGTGGACTCGTCGTCGCCGCAGGCCGCCAACAGCAAGAACAGGAGTGCGGCCAAGCGCATCGTGCTAGCGCCAGCCCTCGCCGATGGAGGCATCACTTGCGTCGGGGAACCCATCCGCATCGAAGTCGGCAGGCCCGATCGGGATCGACGCACGGAGGTCCCCAGGCTCTGCCGCTCCAGCCGGTACGCGGGCACAACCCGAAAGACCGGCGACGAGAAGGAGAACGAGGATAGCGCGCGTCAAGACGACCCTCCCGCGTCGAAGCTAGCACATGGCACCCGCCGCACGCGAGCATGAGGGCATGGCCCCGCTATCGGGCGGACCTCCGCATCCGCGTGGCCGACGGCGTCTGGAAGATCTCGAAGCTCGACGTTCTCGACGAGACGCGGCTCTCGGGCACGGCGCCCCGATAGAATCTCCCGCCCATGATCCGGATCGAGGACCTCGTATTCGCCTACCCGCACGGGCCGTTCCGGCTCTCGATACCCGACGTGACGATCGAAGACGGCGAGAAGGTCGCGTTCATAGGCCCGAGCGGCTCCGGCAAGACGACGCTGCTGCACTTGCTCGCAGGCATCGAGGTGCCGGGCTCCGGCACGGTCACAACGGCGGGGTGCGAAGTGTCGTCGATGTCCGACGCCGAGCGACGCGACTTTCGGGTG
The DNA here is from genome assembly GCA_028281445.1 of Planctomycetota bacterium. Classification (GTDB taxonomy): domain Bacteria; phylum Planctomycetota; class PLA2; order PLA2; family JAEUHO01; genus JANQJW01. The sequence continues at coordinate 70,507 of JANQJW010000066.1, forward strand.
CAGCACGTCGGCCTCGTGTTCCAGGTCTTCGAACTGCTCAGCTACCTCGACATGCTCGACAACATCCTGCTGCCGTACCGGATCAACAGCTCGCTCGCGCTGACGCCCGAAGTCGTCGACCGCGCCAAGGCGCTGGCCGAGCGCGTAGGGATGGCCGACAAGCTCGGTCGCTACGTCGACCGGCTCTCCCAGGGCGAGCGCCAGCGCGTTGCCATCTGTCGCGCGCTCTTGCCGCAGCCGCGCGTGTTGATGGCGGATGAGCCTACCGGAAACCTCGACCCGGCCAACAAGGACCGCGTGTTGGAGATGCTGGTGCAGCAGGCCGACGAGGCCGGCGCCACGCTCGTCACCGTGACCCACGAGCACGACGTGCTGGGCCGCTTCGACCGCACGATCGATTTCGCGACGTTCCACGAGACCGTCGGGGCGGCGCCGTGAAGAACGCCTTCTACATGGCCTCGCGCTACATGCGCCGCCACAAGGGCAAGACGGCGATCTTGATCGCCTCGATCGCGATGATCGTCTTCCTGCCGCTCGGCCTGCAGACAGTCGTCGACCAGACGACGAGCGAGCTCGAGGCGCGTGCGCGCAGTACGCCCTTGCTCGTTGGGCGCAAGGGGAGTCCCCTCGAGCTCGCGCTGAGCTCGCTCTACTTCGCCGCCAAGCCCGTTGAGCCGCTGGCGATGGCGGACGTCGATCGCATCCGCGACACGGGCTTCGCGCTGCCGATTCCGCTGCACGTGCGCTACCGCGCACGCGAGCAGCCGATCGTGGGCACGTCGCTCGAGTACTTCGACTTCCGTGCGCTTCGAGTCGCAGACGGCCGGCAGATGGCGACGCTTGGCGAGTGCGTCGTCGGGGCCAGTGCGGCCGAGGCGCTGGAGGTCGGACCCGGAGATGCCGTCACGTCGTCCCCGACCGACGTCTTCAACCTGGCGGGCGCCTATCCGCTCAAGATGCGCGTCGTCGGCGTGCTCGCGCGCAGTCACTCGCCCGATGACGACGCGGTCTTCGTCGACATGAAAACGGCGTGGGTGATCGAGGGCATCGGCCACGGCCACGACGACGTGAGCAAGCCCGAGATGGCGGGCCAGTTGCTCAAGCGTGACGGCAACAAGATCACGGCCTCGGCCCAGGTACGCGAGTACCAGGAGATCACGGCCAAGCAAGCCGAGTCATTCCACTTCCACGGCGACCCGGCGACCTTCCCCGTGACGGCTGTGCTCGCCGTACCGAACGACGCCAAGAGCCAGGCGCTGCTCCGCGGCCGCTATCTCGGCAAGGACGAGCGCGATCAGATCATCGAGCCTGTCGCCGTGATGGACGAGCTCGTCACGACAGTGGTCAAGGTGCGCAGCTACGTGACGGCCGCCGTGGTCTTGCTGGGGATCTCGACCTTGCTCATGATGACGCTCGTCTTCGCGCTGTCGATTCGGCTGCGCAGGCGCGAGATGGAGACCATGACCAAGATCGGGTGCTCACGCGGGACCATTGCTTCGCTGCTCGGCTGCGAGATCGGGGTCGTTCTCGCGGCGGGCGTGGCAATCGCCATCGGATTGACTACCGCGGCGCATGCATGGGGACCGGCCTTGTTGCGGGAGGTTCTTCTGTGATGCGCGCGCTGGCACTCGTGACCCTTTTCGCCATGGGGGGCGTTGTCGTGGGCTGCGGCGGGGAAGACCCCGGCGCCACCTCGCGCACCCGCGACCCGAACGCGCCGCTCGAGGTGCTCGTCGTCAACTATCCGCTCCAGTACTTCGCCGAGCGGATCGGCGCCGAGCACGTTCGCGTGGCCTTCCCTGCGCCTCCGGATCGCGACCCGGCCTTCTGGTCTCCGGAGCCCGAGGCCATCGCCGGGTTCCAGCAGGCCGACGTGATCCTGCTCAACGGCGCGGGCTACGCGAAGTGGGCCGAACGCGCGACGCTGCCTCGCTCCAGGCTCGTCGTGACGACGGCGGCCGTGAAGGACGACTACATCCAGATCGAAGGCGGCATCACGCACAGCCACGGGCCGGGCGCCGAGCACAGCCACGAGGGCACGGCGTTCACGACGTGGCTCGATCCGAAGATCGCGATCGTGCAGGCCGACGCGGTGCGCAGCGCGTTGGCGCGAGCGCAGCCGTCGAAGAGGGCCGCGTTCGCAGCGAACTTCGACATGCTGAAGCAGGACCTGCTCGCGATCGACGGAGATCTCGAGCGCATCACGACGCCGCACGGCAAGACCTGTCTCGTAGGGTCCCACCCCGTCTACCAGTACTTCGCCCGCCGCTACGGCCTGAACCTCAAGAGCGTTCACTGGGAGCCGGACAAGGCACCTGACGACACGCAGTGGAAGGAGCTCGAAGAGCTTCTCCGGACGCACGCGGCCAAGCTGATGATCTGGGAGGGCACGCCGAATCCGGCCACGGTCGAGGCCCTGAAGAAGCGCGGCATCGGGAGCGTGCCCTTCGACCCGTGCGGCAACGTCCCGAGCGAAGGCGACTACCTCAGCGTCATGCGGTTCAACGTCACCGCCCTCGAGGACGCGCTCAGCAACTAGCCTCGACACGACGCTTGATCCCTGGATCCGCTACAGTGCCCGCATGGCGAAGCGACTCACGCGCGGGGACTGGCTGGAAGCGGCTTTCAAGACGCTTGCGCAAGAGGGCTACCGTGGCGTGCGGGTCGAGGCGCTCGCGCGCGAGCTAGGCGTCACCAAGGGCAGCTTCTACTGGCACTTCACCGACCGCGACGATCTGCTCTCCAGCCTCATGCATCACTGGTACGAGAGCATGACCGGGCGCGTCCTCGAAGAGGTCGCCTACATGGAGGCGCCGGCGACAAAGCGGCTCGAGGCACTCATGCGCTACGTGACGAAGCGCAAGTACGGGCGCCACGACGGCGCCATGCGCCAGTGGGCCCGCTACGACAAGGCGGCCGCGCGCTTCGTGAAGCGGGTGGACGAGCGCCGGTTGGCCTTCCTGAGCGGTCTCTTCGAGGAGATGGGCTTTCGCGGGGCCGAGCTCGAGATGCGCGCGCGGCTTGCGCTCTACCACCTGGTCGCCGAGCCCACGATCTACCTGCGCGAGAAGGCGGCCGACCGGGAAGCGCTGCATCGCGCACGGGTCAAGATGCTCACGAGGAAGCCCTAGCTCCGGCCTACCCCTCGGCGCCGTAGCGACCGCGCCGCGGGCCGAGCGCGACCTGCAGAGCGTCGAGGTCCCGCCGGATCTGGGCGATCAGCCAAAAGGAGACGGCGAATCCCGCGGCGCCCATGACGCCGAGCACGCCGAACACCGCGCGGTCTCCGGGCAGCAGTGCCAGCACGATGACCGAGATGAAGGGGACGAGCGTGGGGATCAGGAAGTAGTAGGCGAGGCGTCCGTGCAGTCGCGCGATCTGCGCTGCCGCAGGGCCGTCCTCCTCGCCCGGCTGGGTGAGCCACGGCAGCAGGACGCGCGCCACCACGAAGTTCAAGAAGAAGAAGCACGCGCTGGCGGCCAGCGCACCAAACATGCCGTTGGAGAGCGTGAAGTAGAAGTAGTCCTCGCCGCTGGCTTCCCCCATGCGCATGTGGTTCCAGATCGGGAAGACAGCGCCTCCGACAATCCAGAGGGGCAGGACGACCGCGGCCATGATGCCGCCCAGGCGCAACGCGCGCTTTCGGATCGGCGGTCGCTCTGCGAGCGGCACCGGGTCGCCGCGCCGGCGTCGGCGCACGGCGGCAATGACGGGCCAGCAGAGCCAGAGCAGGATGGCGATCCCGACCGGGAATGCGATTCCGTTGACCAGGGAGACCTGCTGATAGAAGTCGTCCCAGTCGCTCTCCGGGACGACGCGCTGCGCGTTGTACACGACGTTCAAGCCGCTGAGCGCAGCGTTCGGCGTGATCGCGATCACGAGCATGCCAATCAAGGGAAGCCGCACGAGCAGACGCTGCCAGCCGGATGTTGGTGGTGTCAGCAACTCGCGCACGCGCGGGTTGAGACACAGCTCGAAACGCCGGGCGAGCTCGGCGCCGGACTGCGGGCGCTTCGCCAGGTCTGCTGTGAGGCAGTCGATCAGGATGTCGCGCAGGATCGGCGGCACATCGGCCGGCAGCGCGTCGACGACGTCCTTGGGTACACCCGCAGAGCGGCTCTCGACAAGGTCGCTGAACAACTTCTCCCAGCCCTCGCCGGATTCCGGTTCGGGCAGAGGCAGCGAGCCGGTGAGGAGCTCCCAGAGCACGACGCCCAGGCCGTAGATGTCGGAGCGATGGTCGAGGTCCTCCGGTGTGCCGTCGTGAAACGGCGACGCGGCAGCGAGCTGCTCCGGCGACATGTACGGTAGGCTGCCGCCCATGTACTCGCCCGCTCCGCCACCAACCTCCGAGCTCCAGCTGATGTTGAAGTCGGCCAGCTTCGCGCGGCCCGTCGGCGCCAGCAGGACGTTTGCCGGCTTCACGTCGCGGTGCAGCACCTTCTGGCTGTGGGCGTAGTCCAGCGCGAGTGCGAGGTGCGAACCCAGGATCGCGACGGCGTCCGGCCAGGAGGCATCGTCCAACTGCTCGCGCAGCATGGAGTCGATCGGCGGCTCGGCGCCGCGCTTGGCAAGGGCCGCGTCGACGATCTCCAGGACGAGGCGGCCCCTGCGCGCCTCCGGGGGCGCTTCCTTGATGCGCTCGATCAGCGGCTCGAGCGTGCCGGCGGGCACGTACTCCATGTAGAGCAGGTGGAGGTCCTGGCCCGCCACCTCCCGCTGGTCGAAGACGCGCACGATGTTGGGGTGGTCGAGCTGCGCGAGGGTCTGCGCCTCTTCGCTCCGCGCCGTCGAGATCTTCAGCGCTACGGTGCGATGGAGCGATTTCTGATGCGCCAGGTAGACCTTGGCGAAGGCTCCCTCGCCGAGCTCGTCGACGAGCAGGAAGTCGTCGATCTCGCGACCGACCGCCGGTTCCGGGGGCTCCCCCGAGGCGCCCATTGCCTGGGTTTCGCTGCCGCCGGAGGGGGCACCCTGGGGTTCTGTCACGCCGTTTGACCGCTCCTCATGTCCTCCGTAGCATCCCAGGTTCCATGACGGTCGGCAATGAAGATGGATCTGCCAAGAAGCCCGAGCGGCCTGCTCCCCGGCCGACGCGTACGATCCGTTTTGGCGACCTCGACCTGGGCAAGCTGGGCGGCGAGGAGACGCCTCCCAAGAAGGCGTTCCTGACGGTCATTCGCAGCCGTGCGGACCTCGGCGTTCACGCCTTCATCGAAGGTCCCGTGGTCATGGGACGCGACCCGGAGTGCGCCTTCCCGCTGCACGATCTCGGCGTCTCCTGGCAGCACGCGAGCATCACGCCGCATGGGGAGAACGAGTACATCCTGCTCGACCTCGACTCGACGAACGGAACGCGCGTCAACGGCAAGCCGGTGACAGCGCCGCGCATTCTGCATGATGGCGAGAAGATCTTCGCCGGCGAGACGGTGATCCGCTTCTCGCTCGCCGACGAGATGGACATCGACTTCCAGAGCGAGGTGGCGACCCTGGTCGGTACGGATCCGCTGACGGGCCTGGAGAGCAAGCGCATCTTCGACGAGGCACTCGACTTTGCCGTGCGGACGGCCAAGGACGGTGGGGGGGCACTCGCCGTACTGATGATGGACATGGACGGCGTGAAGCAGATCAACGACACGCACGGCCATCTCTTCGGTGCGCATGTGATCGGGCAGACGGGCCGGATCATCGCCGACTGCATGGGTGACAAGGGGCGCGCGTGCCGCTTTGGGGGCGACGAGTTCAGCGCCTTCCTCCCCGCCTACGACCAGGCGTCGGCCTGTCGAATCGCCGAGGAAATCCGGCTCGCCGTCGAGACGGCCGGCATGGAGAAGGACGGGATCCCGCTCGCGCCCACGATCAGCATCGGCGTCGCCAGCTATCCGGAGGCGAGCGTCGACAAGGTGCTCGAGCTCGTCAACACCGCCGACGAAGCGCTGTACAGAGCCAAGGACCGCGGCAAGAATCGCGTAGCAACGTAAGGCCGCGCGACTGTGCTCGCGGAGGGGCACAAGGCCCCTCCCTACAGCCCAAGGCCGCGCGTTCATCTGTTGCTGGCGGGCACCTTGTGAGCCCCGGTGACCTGGACGCGGGATCCTCCGGGCCTCAAGGCCAGATCTGGCCTCTGGCGGATGTATGGGGCAATATCTGGACGCTTCGGGATCGGCAACCTCGACAGACTGGCGAAGTGTCCAGATATTTATCTGGACAAATGCGCAACTCTCTGGCACCTTCCGCAGTCGTAGTCCCATGCGGAATGGCTCAGAGATGCACGAAAACAATCGAATTCATCGGAATCGGCGCGTCGTCGTCGTCGGTGCAGGTCCCGGCGGCCTTGCCTCCGCCATGCTTCTGGCCCGCTCCGGCGCCGAGGTCACCGTCCTGGAGCGCCGGGATCGGGTCGGCGGCCGGACGTCGGCCGTCGAGGCGGATGGCTTCCGCTTCGACATGGGGCCGACCTTCTTTCTCTATCCCCAGGTCCTGCGCGCCATCTTCGAGGCCTGCGGCCGTGATCTCGACCAGGAGGTCGAGATGGTCCGCCTGGACCCGCAGTACGACCTGCGCTACGAGGACGGCTCCCGCATTCAGGCGACGCCCGATCTGACCCGTCTGGCCCGGGAGATCGAGCGGATCGCGCCGAAGGACGCCGCAAACATCCCGGCCTTCATCGAGGACAACCGCGAGAAGCTCAACGCGTTCCGGCCGATCCTCGAGTCGCCGTTCAACGGCTGGGGCGACTTCTTCAAGCTGCCCTTCAAGCAGCTCCTGCCGCTGATGCGCCCGTGGTCGAGCGTGGACGGCGACCTCAAGCGCTACTTCAAGGACCCGCGCATCCGGTTGGCCTTCTCGTTCCAGAGCAAGTACCTCGGCATGTCGCCGTTCCAGTGCCCGAGCCTCTTCACCATCCTCTCGTTCATCGAGTACGAATACGGCGTCTTCCACCCCATCGGTGGGTGCGCGGCGATCAGCGAGGCCATGGCCCGGATCGCGCAGGAGATGGGTGTACGGATCCACCTCGAGGAACCGGTCGAGGAGATCCTCTTCGACGGCACGCGCGCGGTCGGTGCACGCACCAGCGTCGGCGAGTACCACTGCGATGCGATGGTCATCAACGCCGACTTCGCTCAGGCCATGCACAAGCTCGTCCCCGACAAGCTCCGGAAGCGCTACACGGACAAGAAGCTCGAGAAGAAGCGCTACTCGTGCTCGACGTTCATGATGTACCTCGGCATTGACGGGGTCTACGACGAGCTCGACCACCACACCATCTACTTGACGGAGGACTACAAGACGAACCTCCGCAACATCGAGCACGACCACGTGCTCAACGACAACCCGGCGTTCTACGTACAGAACCCGTGCGTGACCGACCCGACCCTCGCACCGAGCGGCCAGAGCACGCTCTACGTCCTCGCCCCGGTCACCCACATGACCGACAACGTGGACTGGGCCAAGGAAACGCCGCGGTATCGCGATCTGATGCTCGAGCGCCTCGCGCGCATCGGCTTGGGCGACGTCGAGAAGCGCATCCGCTACGAGAAGATCCTCACGCCGGCCGGCTGGCAGAACGACATGGAGGTCTACAAGGGGGCGACGTTCAACCTCGCCCACAACCTCGGGCAGATGCTCCACTTGCGGCCCAAGAACCGCTTCGACGAGCTCGACGGCGTCTACCTCGTCGGTGGCGGCACGCATCCCGGCAGCGGACTACCGGTCATCTTCGAGTCCGCGCGCATCACGACGCGGCTCATGGCCGAGGACCTCGATCTGGACACCGGCGGCCTGGCCCCGATGCCGACCCGCGTTCCTGCGATCCAGCCCGAGATGACGGTGGCCTCCTGATGTCGACCGCCGCGCCCACGCTCCGCCTCCTGCCGGCCGAGGCGCCCGTCTCGCAGTGCATCGCGCACGCGCGCGCGGCGCAGGCACGCTGGGCGTCCCTGCCCGTTGCGGCGCGCTTGCGCGTGCTGCGCAGGGCACGACAGATCCTGGCCGTCGATCCGCACGCGCTTCTCAATGGCATTCCCGCCGACCGCCCGCATGCGCACGCCGAGATCCTCGCGTCCGAGATCATCCCGCTCGCCGACGCGATCAAGTTCCTCGAGAAGAACGCGCGCCGCATCCTGCAGCCGCAGCGCCTCGGCCGCCGCGGCCGTCCGGGCTGGTTGCGCGGCACGGCGACGACGATCCAGCGAGACCCCCTCGGTGTCGTGCTCGTGATCGCACCGGGCAACTACCCGGCGTTCCTCCCCGGCGTGCACGCCGCGCATGCGCTGGCGGCAGGCAACGCCGTGCTTCTCAAGCCCGCACCGGGGACCGGCGCAACCGCGCAGGCGCTGGCGTCGCTCTTCACCCGTGCAGGGCTCGATCCCGATCTCATCCGCGTGTTGCCCGACACGGTCGAGGCAGCCCAGTCCGCCACGGCGGCCGGTGTGGACCACGTCGTTCTCACCGGGTCCGCGGAGACCGGCAGGACCGTGATGCGCGATCTCGCCACGTGGTGCACGCCCTCCACCATGGAGCTGTCGGGCTGTGACGCCGTGTTCGTACGGCGTGATGCCGACCTGGACCTCGTCGCCCAGGCCTTGCGCTTCGGTCTCGCCTTCAACGGGAGCCGTACGTGCATCGCCCCGCGGCGCGCCTTCGTGCCGCACGAGCGCATGGATGCGCTTATCGACCGACTTACCACCAGCCTTCGGGACGCCGACCCCGTATCTCTACCGCAGGGGACACGAAACCGGCTCCGCGGGCTGGTGGCTTCCGCCCAGGCCGGCGGCGCGCGCCTCGTCGTCGGCCAGACGCCTGATGCCGACACGATGACGCCCATTGTGCTCGCCGGTGTCGATCCGGCCATGGGGATCGCGCGCAGTGACGTCTTCGCGCCGGTCCTGTCTCTCATCGCCGTCGAGAACGACAACGACGCGCTGGATCTCGCCACGCGCTGTCCGTACGCGCTCGGTGCCTCGGTGTTTGGTTCGGCGCCTGCGTCCGAGGCACTCGCCGCCCGAATCGACGCCGGCGTCGTGCTCGTCAACGACATGATCGCCCCGACCGCAGACCCGCGCGTCCCGTTCGGCGGCCGCCGCGACAGCGGATTCGGCGTGACGCGCGGCGCCGAGGGGCTGCTCGCACTGACCGCCCCCAAGACGGTCATCACCCGGCGCGGCGGTGCCCCCACGCACCTCCAGCCCCTGGCAGGCGGAGAAGACGGTTTGTTCCTGGCCTGGCTCCGTGCGGCGCACGCGTCCGGACCGGTCCAACGCATTCGAGGGTTCCTCGCCCTGTGTCGTGAAGGCGCGCGGCTCGCGCGTCGCAAGAAAGAGGAGGAGTAGCGCCATGCTCAACCAAAGAAATGGAAGCTCCCGCATCGGTGTGATCGGTGGGGGACTCGGCGGCCTCGCGGCGGCCTGCACGCTCGCGGCCCGCGGCCACGACGTCGTGCTCTTCGAGAAGAACGAGTGGCTCGGCGGCAAGGCGGCCGTGTTGGAAGAGGACGGGTTCCGGTTCGACATGGGACCGACGATCCTGACCGTGCCGCGCGTGCTGCGCCGGATCTTCTCCGAGGCCGATCGGCGTCTCGAAGACGAGCTCGACCTCGTGCGTCTCGATCCGCAGTGGCGTTGCTACTTCGAAGACGGCGGCGTACTCGATCTTAACGAGGACGTCGACCTCATGGGGCGCACGATCGAGAAGTTCACGGGTGATCCGAAGCAAGGGGAGGGCTATCGCAAGTTCCTCGAGCTCTCCGAGCACCTGCACCGCGTCTCCGACAAGTTCTTCTTCTGGAAGAGCGTCGAGGGAATCCGCGACACGCTCGACATGTCGAACAGCTTCAACCTGCAGACGCTCAAGGAAGTCGCGAGCCTCCGAATGGGGCGCTCCGTGGCGGGCGTGATCCGCAAGCACGTGCCGGACCACCGCGTCTCGCAGATGCTCGATCACTTCACGCAGTACGTCGGCTCGTCTCCCTACAACAGCCCGGCCGTGCTGTGCAGCATCGCGCACATGCAGACCGAGGGCGGTGTCTGGTATCCGATCGGCGGGACGCGCGCCGTGCCCGAGGCGCTTGCGAAGCTCGCCGGCGAGCTCGGCGTCGAGTTCCGCACCGGGACCGGCGTGACGCGAATCCTGCTCGATGACAACGAGCGCGTGCGCGGCCTCGTGACCGACCGCGGCGAAGAGATCGAGCTCGGCGCCGTCGTCTCGAACATGGATGCGGTCCGCACGTACCACGAGCTGGTCGGCGGCAAGGCCGCCAAGCGCTTCGGCCGCGAGACGGCCGAGCCGGCCTGCTCGGGCGTCGTGCTCTACCTGGGCCTCAACAAGCGTTACGACCACCTGCAGCACCACAACTTCGTGTTCTCGAAGGACCCGGAAGAGGAGTTCGACTGGATCTACCAGCGCGGCGAGCCCGCGCCCGATCCGACCGCCTACGTCGCGGCGCCGAGCTTCTCGGAGCCCGGGGTCGCCCCGCCCGGCGGCGAGGCGCTCTACGTGCTCGTGCACACGCCGTACCTCCGGCCGCACCACAACTGGGCCGAGACTCTGCCCGCGTACCGCAAGACGATCATCGACAAGCTCGCCCGCGTTGCGGGGATGGAGGACATCGAGGATCGCATCGTGTACGAGAGTGCGTTGACGCCGCAGGGCATCCACGATCGCTACCGCGTACTCAACGGCGCCATCTATGGACTCGCCAGCCACGGGAAGTTCATGGGCGCCTTCAAGCCGGGCAACCGCAGTCGCCAGGTCGAGGGGCTTTACCTCGCCGGCGGCGCGGCGCACCCCGGCCCGGGCATGCCGATGGTCATGATGTCCGGCTGGATCGCCGGCGACACGCTCGATCGGGACGGCATCGTCGAGCGGGTACGGACACCCTCGTTGTCCGAGCGCCACGAGATGGCGACGGTGGTGCCGTGAGCCGCGAGGCTCCGGCCGCAGTCGACCTGCCGCGTTTCTCCCGTTGGACCTTCACCTGGTTCTCGTATTACCTCCGTCGGTTCTTCGGGAAGAACTTCACTGCGGTCCGCACGCGTGCGGCCACCGCGGTGCCGGCAGACGCACCGGTCGTCGTGTACACGAACCACCCGAGCTGGTGGGACCCCATCCACTTCATGCTCGTCCAGCGCAGGCTCTTCCCGGGCAGGCGCATGTTCGGACCCGTTGACGCCAAGGCGCTCGAGAAGTACGGCATCTTCAAGAAGCTGGGTGCGTTCGGTGTTGACCTCGAGTCTCGTCGCGGCGCGGTCGAGTTCCTGCGCAAGGGCCGGGCGATCCTCGCGGAGCCGGACGCCGTGCTGTGGATCACGGCCCAGGGCCGGTTCACGGATGTGCGCGAGCGTCCCGTGCAACTGCAACCGGGGCTCGCCCATCTCGCCGGGTCCACGCCCGGGCTCGTGGTCGTTCCGCTCGTCGTCGAGTACCCCTTCTGGAACGAGAAGCACCCCGAGGCCTTGTCCCTCGTTGGTCGGCCCGTGTTCGTGGACGACGAGCCGGAGCGCTCGACGGCCGAATGGACCGAGGTGCTGAGCCGACGGATGGAAGAGGCGCAAGACGAGCTCTCAGGCCTGGCCACGGCGCGTGACCCCGCGCCGTTCGAAACGCTGGTCGGAGGACGCACCGGCGTCGGCGGCGTCTACGACATGGGGCGCCGGCTCGGCGCCTGGTCGCGCGGAAAGCGGTTCCACGCGGCCCACGGGGAGGTGCCCCGATGATTCTCAACGTGCTGGCCTGCGTAGCCCTCGCACTTGCGGCGCTTCCCGCCGTGATGTGCCTCCTGAACCTTCCGATCTTCCGGGGACCCGGCAGGAGCCGCGAAGATGCGCGTCCCGTCTCCGTGCTCATCCCTGCGCGCAATGAAGCGGAGCGCATCGAGCGCACGCTCGTTGCCGTCCTGGCGGACCCCGATCCCGAGCTCGATGTCGTCGTCATGGACGATCACTCCGAGGACGAGACCGCTGCGATCGTCAATCGCATCGCCGCAAGCGACCCGCGCCTGCGGCTCGTGCAGGCCCCGCCGCTTCCCGAGGGCTGGAACGGGAAGCAGCACGCCTGCTACGCGCTGGCAGGGCACGCGCGACACGAGACGCTCGTCTTCCTCGACGCCGACGTCGAGCTGACGCGTGATGCGGTCCCGCGTATCGCGGCGCACGCCGGCCATGCCGAGGCCGCTCTCGTCAGCGGCTTCCCGCGCCAGGTGACGCGCTCCTTCCTGGAGCGGCTGCTCATTCCCCTCATCCACTTCGTGCTGCTGGGCTTCCTGCCCCTGCGGGCGATGCGACGTTCCAAGGACCCGTCCTTCGGCGCAGGGTGCGGACAGCTCATGGTCGCGCGGCGCGACGCGTACGTGCAGACGGGTGGCCACGCGGCGATTCGAAGCTCCCGGCACGACGGGGTGATGCTGCCGCGCACCTTCCGCCGCGCCGGCTACGGCACCGATCTCTTCGATGCCACGGAGCTGGCATCGACCCGCATGTACGAAGACGCCGCGGGCGTGTGGAACGGACTCGCCAAGAACGCAACGGAGGGCATGGCTTCGCCGAAGGCGATCCTGCCGTGGACGATCCTCCTTCTGGGCGGTCAGGTGCTGCCGGTCGTGCTCTTCCTGTTCGGCGTGATCTCCGGCACGTGGGCCTTCGCGACCATCGTGGGCGCGATCGCGCTCGGGCTCGTCTACGCGACGCGCACTGCGCTGGCCGTGCGCTTTCGCCAGCCGGCGTCGAGCGTGATTCTGCATCCGCTCGGCATCGTCATGCTCCTCGCCATCCAGTACTTCGCCTTGATCCGCGAGGCGCGCGGCCGCCGCGTGGCCTGGAAGGGCAGGTAGCCATGTCCTCCCGGATGATCCTGCGCGGCGCGACCCGGCGCTTCGGCGACATCCGTGCGCTCGACGGTCTCGATCTCACGCTCCATGCCGGGGAGTGGGTCGGTCTCGTGGGCCCCAACGGGGCCGGCAAGACAACGCTGCTGCGCGCGCTGTGCGGGCTCGAGCGGCTGGACGCCGGGGAGATCGCCATGGACGCGGCGCCGCTCCGCCGGCGACTGCCCGCGGTCGATCGCCGGCGCATCGCCATCGTCCCTCAGGACATCGCGCTGTACGGACGGCTTACCGCACGCGAGAACCTGACGTTCTTCGGGAAGCTGAACGGCCTGCGCCGCTCGACTCTCGAGGATCGGGTTGCCTGGGCTCTGGCGTGGACGGGTCTCGAGGAGCGAGCGGACGATCAGGTGCGCATGCTGTCCGGCGGCATGCGGCGTTGTCTCAACATCGGGTGCAGTGTCCTGCACCGTCCCGGTGTCCTGTTGCTCGACGAGCCGACTGTAGGCGTGGACGTTGCCGGCCGCGCGCGCATCGGTCGCATGCTGCGCTCGCTGCGCGACGGCGGCACGACCTTGTTGCAGAGCAGTCACCAGCTTCGCGAGCTGCAGGCCGCCGCCGATCGCGCGCTGGTCATGCACAACGGACGCATCCACACGTCGCTGAGCGCGGCGGATCGCAGCGAACGGGCTGTGCGACTCACACTCGATCGGGATCCCAACGGCCTCGACTTCGGCGAGGGCTTTCGGCGTGACGGACGTGTCGTGGCGGGGCCGCTCGACAATGTCTCGCGCGACCTGCCCGTGTTGCTGCAGCGCATCGATGCTGCGGGCGTCGGTGTCGAGGAGGTACGGGTCGAGCCGCCGCAGCTCGAAGACGTTCTCGCGCGTCTGACGAGGAGTCCGGCATGATCCCGTCGCTGCTTCGCGTGTACGCCACGCTCTTGCGCCGCGATCGCATGGCGCTCGTGCTGACATTCCTTGTCCCGCTGGCGTTCTTCAGCGTCTTCGCGGCGGTCTTCGGAAGCATGGACCAGGGCGCGCGCCAGCCTGTGCGCGCTGCGATCCACTGCGCCGACACCAGCGAACATGGTGTGCAGCTTCTGGAGAACCTGCGCGCGGTCGAGGGGATCGAACTCCTTGAGCTGGATGCGGAAGCGAAGCCCTTCGAGGCGCGGGAGCGCGTGCGCTACGGGCAGGTGTCGGTCGTCATCGTGGTGCCCGAGGGCTTCGGTGGCGACCTGCGCTTCCAGGACAGCGACTCGGTGCCCCAGATCGATCTGTTTGCCGACACGGCCAACCCGCTGGCGCTGGAGGTCGTGCGCGGCGCGGTCCAGGCCGCGGCCTATCCGCTGCTTGCGCCGCACACAGAGGACGGCGATCCCGACGGTGGCGGCGTGCCGGCTGCGCAGGAGCCTGCCAAGGACGAGCCGCTGCACATCGCGGTCGTCGACGTGCTGGGCGGCGGAAGTGGGAAGAAGCCCTCCATCGCCTACTTCGCGGCGGGCATCGGGGTCATGTTCCTGTTGTTCGTCCTGAGCGGAACGAGCGCCGTGCTCATCGACGAGCGGGAGAGCGGCGTGCTGCTTCGCATGATGACGTCGCGCCTGACGATCCCGCGGCTCCTTGCCGGACGCTGGCTGTACCTGCTCTTGCTCGGGTGCCTACAGGTGACGCTCATGTTCGTGTGGGGGGCGTTCGCCTTCGGGCTCGATCTCTTCACCCCGCGTCACCTCGCCGGCTTCGCCGTCATGACCGTCACCACCGCTGCTGCTGCGGCGGCGTTCGCCCTGTTGCTCGCCGTGGCCTGCAAGACGCGCGAGCAGCTCAATGGGACCGCGGTCGTGCTCGTGCTCATGATGTCGGCGCTCGGCGGAAGCATGTTCCCGCGCTTCCTGATGCCGGAAGCCCTGCAGGAGCTCGGCCGCTACACGTTCAACGCATGGGCGCTGGACGGGTACCGCAAGGTCTTCTGGTACGAGGCGGGCATTCCGGAGCTCGTCCCCGAGCTGCTCGTGCTCGGCGGGACGACGCTGGCGTTGTTTGTGTGCGCGAGCGTGCTCGCTCGTCGTTGGCGCCATGCGTGAGCTTTGGGGTGCGGGGACCCCATCGTGAAAAACGATGTTGGCACATTGTCGAAAGGAACATGGCCAACGGTTGGGCCGTCAACCTACGTACCGGTTGCCCGTGAGGTCGAGGCATTGGGCGGCAACCGGTAGCTCGATCCGAGGGGGCTTCGGAGCCGAGCGAGGAGGCGCCACGTTCTTCAGGGGGCCGCGGTGGGAATACACCCCCCGGCGGCGGTTGGGGCGCCCCATTTCGTGCGTACGTCCCTTCGCGGGCAGAGCACATTCATAGAGAAAGGCAGACCGCGGAGGACACGGAGCGCAACAGAAACGGGGGGTGCCCAATGGCGTCCACGCTCCCAGCACAGTCCCTTCGAGAGCTTGTCGCCGATCTCGCGGATCTGGGCCTGCGCAAGTCCAAGCCGCCGCAGTTCATCCGTAGCCTTTCACGTCGCGCTGCAAGCCGTTTCTTCGCGGAACGCCCCGAGTTGGCCACGCGAGGGGATGCCGACGCGCGGCGCCTGGATATGTTGCGCCCAGCCGTGCTGCTGGCGGCCGCCCCGTCCGCGGGGCTCTGCTGGCTCTGTGATCACATCGGCAGCGGGCGCGCTGCTTCGCTGGGAGATGCGACGGCGCGCCTCCGCGAACACATCAACTCGCCCTCCGAGGCTGACCCTGCGGTAGCGGACGCGCCGGCACCGGCGCCTGGGGCCCTGATCGCGGCCTTGCTGGACTTCATGCGCGCCTGGCACGCCCTTGCGGGGGCAGCAGGCGTGGGGTTCCTCTCCGGCCGACGGTCCCCGGTGGATCCGCGCGAAGACTCCGTCGCGGTCGCGCCCCTGCCGCCGGGAATGGCCTTTCAGCTCAAGCGCATGCTCCCGGAGGTGGAACCGGCGGACCTGCATGGCGATGTCCTCGTGCTGAGCGTCCGGGACAAGCCGAAGTTCGTGCGCAACGTCTTCCGCACGTTCTCCTCCTCGGCCGACGGCACGCTCGGGGGGGCCATGCGCCACGTCCTGTACAACCAAGTCCGTTCGTACGCCCGGAACCGCCTGCGTCCCGACAATCGGCCGCCACGCGCCTACACCGACCTGCTGCCGGTGGAGGACGCCGGGTTTCCCGAGCCCGAGCGCCCGCTCCGCACGACGGAGGCCTTCCAGTCCGACGTCGAGGCTGACATTGCCATGGCGCGGGAGGCCGTTGCGGCCCTTCGTGAGCCGTACCAGTCCGTCCTGCGCCTCCGCTACTTCCACGACATGAGCGGCCGTCGCATCGGCGAGATCCTCGGAATGACCGAGGAGCAGGTGAAGCAGCGCCTGCGTACCGCGCGCGCTCAGCTAGGCCGTCGCATGCGGCGGCCCGTGGAGCGCTAGACGCGAACGACCAAGGGAGTCACCATGCGCCACTTCTTGCCCATCGACCTCGCGCGCCGTATCGCGCCTGCTCTCATTCGAACGAACCGGGCCGTCGAGGAGGGGCGCATGACACCAGCGGAGGCCGTCGCGCACCTTGAGCCGTTCTGGAACGAAGTCGCAGCGATCGCGGCGGCTCGCGGGGCGGCGCAGGGACGGGACGAGGCGCGCGGGCTGCTGCTGGTGGCCGCCTTCATCGTCAGCAGCATCGAGCGGCACTACCAGGTGGCGGGCTTCGACCCGGGCTCGGGTGTGCTTCAGCTTCCCCACGCGCCGGCCGTGATGAAGAAGCTCGGTCTCCTCGCTTGCCATGCGCCTCGCGACACAGTCTACACGTGGGCCATGTGGAACACGTGGAAGCTGAGCTTCACCGGCGAGCGGGAAGAGAGACTCCTGGGGGACGTCATCGAGACGACGAGCCGATCGATGGCGGCGGCCGCCGAGAAGCTCCGCCCCATCTGCGCGCGGACCATCCGCCTCGGATCCGAGGTCAGCCTCGCCCACCTCGGCGCCGCCGCTGACGAGGTTGCGTGGAGTCGTGATGCGTGGAGGAAGCTGCGGGCGTACCTCGGCGGCGACGCCGCTCGGCGCGCCACCATGCGACGGCTGGCCTCCTACTTCCGTCCCTACCCCGTGGCGAGCGCCGTGCATCCAGGGATCGTCGTGGCCGACTTGCCGCCCTACTGGGAGGCCCGTCGCATGCTGGGTGCCTGGGATAGCGAGAGCCGCGCCTACGTCACCAAGCGCCTGGCGCACATTCCGAACGAGGAGCGTCGGCCCGTCCGGGAGACGATGAGCGCGTCAACTGTCGAGCAGTGTGTCCTGCTCCGACTCGGCGTCGATCTGCCCTCCGTGCGCGCACTCACTACGCGTGAGTTCGAAGCACGCGGACGCCTCCTGGGTCGCGGCTTCTTCCCGGCCATCAAGGCCTGCGGAGATCTCATCCAGATTCACGACGAACTCCGGGCCGACTACCTGGGCCTGATCGTCGATCATCTCATGCCGCCCGATGAGGTCGTGGCCAACGCAGGTTGGCTGTCGCAGGCGGTGCGCGAGCTCGACCTGATGACGTTCCGCCGCGAAAACCCCGTGGCCCTCAAGTTCAAGGCTGCGGCGCGCAGCGCTCCCGGGTAGCGAGGAACTCGAGCCCTCGAACGCCGGCCAAGGGGTGAGCCGCATGTGTGGTGAACTTGCAGCACGCGCCACCGGTTGCGGTGGCTGTTTGACGTTGCGACGGCCTGGCGCGCCGAAGTGCGCGAGATCGAGACCGCTGGTCGCGGTTCCTTGCTTCTGCTCTCGAGGAGGCACAAGGGAGGGGAGGCGCGCCGTCGGTCGCGCGCCTCCCCGTTGGCAGAGGGCAGAGCCAGTGCACCGTGGAGACCTTCTCGTCGGTGCGAGTAACTGTGTTGGAGTCGGCTGCGCCGGCCCGGGGGGCCGGCGCCATACCGAGATTACGCGGCGGCGGTCGCGGGTGCGGCGGCGGTCGCGGGTGCGGCGGCGGTCGCGGGTGCGGCGGCAGCGGCCGCCCAGGCTACCCAAGCTGCCCCGATGGCTTCGCTGATGGCTGCGCTGGCGCGAGCCGCGTCGCGGGTGGCCTCGATGAGAGCAGCCGCGTCCAGGGCGGCGGCACCCGAGGCGGTGGCTGCGGTGAAGTGAGCTTGTGCTGACATGACTGATCCCTCTCGAGTTCGGTTTGGTTTCCGTGGCCGTATCCCCGACCACAACAGCCATGGGGCCGCTCGCCTACGAAGGGGGGAAGAAAAGCGCACGGGCTCCGCGACGTGCGTTGTTGCCCACGGCCGGGGGGCCGAGTGGGCGTCACGAACCACCGCGCGGGGGCTTCCCATCCCCGACAGTTCGCACCGCGCTCCTGTGTCCACACGACGGTTTGGTGTCCGCCGGGGTTGTGCCGCTGACGAGAAAATGAGATTCTCCCCCCCTTGCATGGGAGGGAACCCAGTGTCTGGTGCATGCCCACTCCGGCTGCCGCCGGAGTGGGCATGCAGACAACATGCAAACTCGACTACTCAGAAGCCCGAACTCTCCCGCGCAGCGCGCCAGGCGCCGTCGCGCCGGGTTCATTCCCGCAACCGCACACGCTTCAGACGCTGCTGCTGCTGCTGCACGTGCCGGGCAACAGTGCTTGGCACGAGAGGCGGCGTGGTGACGACGGAGGCCGGCACGCGCGTTCAGTGATGGGGCTTGTCACCACCCCGAGCGCGGCCGGCAGTTGACGGGATGAACTATCTAGACCTTCACATGTTGACGTACCTGGCTCTGGCAGCTCAGCAGCAGGGGCGCGCCTGTAGTGAGATCCTGACGCGGGCAAACGCATCAGATCTGAGCCGCGCGTTCCTGATTTGGGCTGATGAACGTGGCAGGACGTCCCACTACGTCATGTGTCTTGAGCACGAGGACAAGATCGAGTGTTTCGGTGGGATCGCAGAGCTGTGTGAGCCGTTCCTGACCCTCCATGCGACCCGGCTCGTCGAGCAGTTCGGCTTCGACGAAGAGGCCTTGCTTTTCGCCCAGGAGGCGCTGCCGTACGTGTTCGTTCGAATGCCCGAGGAAGGAACAGTTGGTGAACTGGCCGATCGGGCTAGGCGGATCTTCAATGAGTTGTACAGGCGCACGGCACCCGAGTGCGCGTTGAGCACCGAAGATCGACGCTACCTGGAACTCTGTGACGAGGTCATGCGCCCAGGGAGCTCAGCCGAGATCACCGAGCGCTTCCGCAAGATGGCGCATGGGGAGTCGGACTGACGTCCTCGAGCGCCTACTCCTATGGCATCGTCCAGAGCACGTGCACCGCAAGGGCCGTGCACACGATCGCGCCGCCGTAGAACAGCACACCGAGCGAGCGGCTGTAGCCGCGCGCGCCGAGGTCCATCACCGTGTGGCGCAGACGGTGCGCCGCGTGGAAGAGCGGCAGCGTGATCAGGAGCAGCAGGTAGAGCCGCCCGAGGGGGTGGCGGATCGCGTCGAGCAGTCCCTGCTCGGAGACGCAGCCCCACGCGACGGCGAAGCTCGTCAATACGACCGTTACGGGCATCAGCATGGCCGCGACCATGCCGCCGGCGGCGAAGAGCGACCAGATCATGGGTTCGTTGGAACGTGCCATGGCTCTACCCCATCACCAGCCAGGCCACGACGAGCGACACCACGAGCCACGCAGCGAAGTGCGCGCCCGCGACAATCGGCTCCGGGACCCGGTCTTCGCCCTTGTAGACGCGCAGTGCCTTCGGCGCCGCCGCGAACCACGTGATCGTGTGCCAGGTGACCATGAGGAACACGACGAAGTGCCAGATGAGGCTGGCCGGCTTCTTGAGGTACTCGAAGAAGACCGAGAACGAGTCGGCCGACTTCGCCTGGTACGCGGCATAGAGAAGGAACACGCAGTAGATCGCCACGAACGCCGACGTGAGCTCGCGCACCATGAAGCGCCGCCAGTAGGAGCGCTCCATGTACCACGTCTTCGACATGGGTCGGATGTAGTCCTTGCTCATGACTACTTGCTCCCCCAGGGCAGCAGCTTGGACTTGATCCAGTCCGTCGTACCCTTGACCTTGCCCATCTGGATCGCGCCGGCCGGGTCGACGCTCTTCGGGCACACCTTGGAGCAGGCGCCGACGAACGTGCAGTGCCAGACGCCGTGATCACTCTGGATGACGTCGGCGCGCTCGTCCTCCGCGCCGTCGCGCGAGTCGAGGTTGTAGCGTTGTCCCAGTGCCAGTGCCGCCGGTCCGACGAAGGTCGAGTCGAGGCCGTAGACCGGGCAGGCCGAGTAGCACAGCATGCAGTTGATGCACATGCTGAAGTCCTTGTACTCCGCCAGCTCCGCGGGGCTCTGGCGGTACTCGCCGTCCTCGAGGTTGCGGGGCTCCTTAGGGATGAGCCACGTCTTCACGTCCTCCATCTTGTGCATGAAGTCATCCATGTTGATGACCAGGTCACGCATGACGGGGAAGTGGGAGAGCGGCTCCACGCGGATCTTGTTCGGGTAGTGGTCCCGAAGGAACGAGGAGCACGTCAGCTCGGGCTCGCCGTTGACCATCATCCCGCAGCTGCCGCAGACAGCCATGCGGCACGACCAGCGGTAGGTCAGCGAGCCGTCGACGTTGTCCTTGATCCAGTTGAGCGCATCCAGGACCACCCACTCCTGCTTGTACGGCACCTCGTAGGTGTCGTAGCGCGGCTCGCTGTCCTCGTCCGGGAGGTAGCGGAACACCTCGAGGGTGATCGTCTTCTCGGCGCCAGAGCCGTTGGTGGTTGCAGCGTTACTTGCCATAGACGCGGTCTCCGGGCGGCCAGCGAGTGATGACGACGTCGAGATAGTCGATCTTGGGATCGCCGTCTTCCTTGCGATGGGCCATGGAATGGCGCATGTACTTGTCGTCGTCGCGCTCCGGGTGATCGAGGCGCTGATGCGCGCCGCGCGACTCCTTGCGGGCGGCCGCGCTGAAGGCCAGCGCTTCGGCCGTGTCGACCATGAACTCGAGCTCGAGCGCGCTCGTGAGCTGGGTGTTGAACGTCTTGCTGCGGTCGGTGACCTTCAGGTCCTTGACGCGCGCCTTCAGCTCGCGGATGACCTCGCAGGTTGCGTCGAGCTTCTTCTGCTCGCGGTAGATGCCGGCGCCCTCTTCGGTGGTGTCGACGAGCGCGTCGCGAATCTCGGCGATGGCGCCCTCGCCCTCCTTGCCCTCGGCGTACATCGACTTGATGCGGTCGGCGCGCGCCTGGGCCTGGGACTCGACGGCATCGGCATCGACGCTGTTCTCCTTGGCGAAGGCGGCGGCGGACGCGCCGGCCCGGCGGCCGAAGACGAGCAGCTCGGTCAGCGAGTTGGAGCCGAGGCGGTTGGCGCCATTGATGCTCACGCAGGCACACTCGCCGGCCGCGTATAGGCCCGGCAGGGGCGTCGCGCCGTGGATGTCGGTGTGGACGCCGCCCATCATGTAGTGGACGACGGGCCGCACGGGGATCGGCTCGTGCACGCAGTCAACGCCGGCGTAGTTCTTGGCCGTTGCGCGGACGAACGGGATCTTCTTGTTGATCTTCTTCTCGCCGAGGTGCGTGACGTCGAGGTGGACGTAGGTGCCCATCGCGTCCTCGAAGACGTTGCCGGTTTCCCGCTCGTGATAGAAGGCCTGCGACAGGCGGTCGCGCGGGCCCAGCTCCATGCTCTTGAGCTGCGGGTGGTTCGGGTCGTTGACATCGAGCGGCGTGCCGAGGTCGTGGTCCTGCAGGTAGCGGCGCCCGTGCTTGTTCAGCAGGATGCCGCCCTCGCCGCGGGATGCCTCGGTGATCAGGATGCCCGTGCCCGGCAGGCCGGTCGGGTGGTACTGCACGAACTCCATGTCCTTGAGCGGGACACCGGCGCGATAGGCCAGCGCCATGCCGTCGCCATTCTTGATGGCGGCGTTCGTGGTGAACGGGAAGATGCGGCCCGCACCGCCGGTGCAGAGGATGACGGCCTTCGCGGCGATCGTCTGCAGGCGGCCCGTCTTCTGCTCGATCGCGGCGACGCCCTGGCAGCGCCCGTCCTGCACGATGAGGTCGAACACGAACCACTCGTCGTAGCGCTTCACCGGGTCGTACTTGAGCGACGTCTGAAAGAGCGTGTGCAGCATGTGGAAGCCGGTCTTGTCTGCGGCGAACCACGTGCGCTTGATCTTCATGCCGCCGAACGGACGGACCGCCACGGAGCCGTCAGGCTCGCGGCTCCACGGGCAGCCCCAGTGCTCGAGCTGGGTCAGCTCCTTGGGGGCCTCGTTGACGAAGAGCTCGACGGCGTCCTGGTCACAGAGCCAGTCGCCGCCGCCGATCGTGTCGTTGCAGTGATGGTCGAGGGAGTCCTCGTCCTTGATGACGGCGGCCGATCCGCCCTCGGCGGATACGGTATGGCTTCGCATCGGGTAGACCTTCGAGACCACCGCGACGCTCAGCTCCGGCGAGGTCTCCGCGATCGCAATTGCTGCGCGAAGACCGGCGCCCCCGCCTCCCACGATCAAGACGTCGTGAACGGGAATGGTCATTGAAGCTCCTTGGCGCGAGCGGGGGATGATGGCACGGAGAAATAGCCGAGTCCAGAGGCGTCGAGCCCTACCGGACAGCCTCCAAGAAGCTGATAATGGCTCTCACAACGGGAGGCGCGCATGTCGGAATCCAAGGCGATCCAGCGCACGGTTGCGCAGGGCAAGGGCCCTGCCACGGAGGCGTCGCTGGTCGCGGACCTTGGCGCACTGGGCATAACGCACGGGATGACGCTTCTAGTCCACACGTCGATGTCCCAGCTCGGCTATGTGGTGGGTGATGCGGAGGCCGTGGTTGCCGCCCTGCTTGCGGCTGTGGGTCCCGACGGGACGCTCGTGATGCCCGCGATGTCGTCCGGGCGGTCCGAGCCGCGGCACTGGCGCTCGCCGCCCGTCCCCGAGTCTTGGTGGCAGGTGATTCGCGACCACATGCCCGCATTCGATCCCCGGACCACACCGGGGCGGATGATGGGTGTGGTGGCTGACACCTTCCGCGTATGGCCGGGCGTGGTCCGTAGCGACCATCCCGTGAACTCGTTCGTGGCACATGGGCCGAAGGCGGACGCGATCCTCGCCGACCAGGCGCTCGCGGGCGGGCTGGGGGAAGCGTCGCCCCTGGCGCGTGTCTACGACCTCGGCGGCCATGTGCTGTTGCTCGGCGTGGGGCACGCCAACAACACGTCGCTCCACCTGGCGGAATACCGCGCCGAGTTCGGGGGCAAGACGCGCAGCGCCTTCGGCACGCCCATGTTCGTCGATGGCGAGCGGAGGTGGGTCGAGTTCGAGGAGCTCGAGCTCGACGATGAGGACTTCGATCAGGTCGGCGCGGCGTTCGCCGAGGAGACCGGACTCCAGGTAGAGGGCGAGGTTGCCTGCGCCCGGGCGCTCTTGTGCCCGCAGGCACCGCTGGTCGACTTTGCCGTCGGCTGGATGGAGGCACACCGAGGTAGCTAGACTCTGCATGTGAAGCCGTTCACCGAGCACCCCCCGGTCGAGGACGACTACCGGGACATCGCCGTCGGGATCTTCCTGATCCTCCTGACCGTGGTGTTGCTGGTGGCGGCCCTGGAGCCCACCCCCGGAGGCATCCTCGCGGGTGTCGTGGCGATCCTGCTCGGGCTCCTGATCATCGCGGCCGGCTGGGTCGGGACGCCGGACGACTTCGATCAGACGGAGGACACGCGCCGCCTGCGCAGCTTCAAGAGCGCCTCACGCTGGACCGTCTACGCGTGTCTCTTCTTCCTCGTCGCCCTCGCCGTCGTGGCACGCATCCTCTTCGCGCGCCGCTGACCGAGCCTGCTAGGATCCCGCTCCCTTCCTCGTGGAGTCACGCGTGCAGCTCGGATTCGTCATCGACCACTCGCGCTGCATCGGGTGCCACGCGTGCACGGTCGCGTGCAAGTCCGAGAACGACGTACCCGTCGGCTCCTTCCGTACGTGGGTCAAGTACACCGAGATGGGCCAGTTCCCGCAGGTGCGCCGCAGCTTCGCGGTGCTTCGCTGCAACCAGTGCACGAACCCGCCGTGTGTGACGATCTGCCCCGTCACGGCGCTCGACAAGCACGAGAACGGCATCGTCGACATCGATCCTGCCGCGTGCATCGGCTGCAAGAGCTGCATGCAGGCGTGCCCCTACGACGCGCTCTACATCAACGAGGACCACGGCGTCGCCGAGAAGTGCCACTTCTGCGCGCATCGCACGGAGGTCGGGCTCGCGCCCGCGTGCGCCGTCGTCTGTCCGACCGAAGCAATCGTGCCCGGCGACTTCAACGACCCCGAGAGCCGCGTCAGCAAGCTCAAGGCGGGCGGGCGCTTGAAGGCGCGCAAGCAGGAAGCGGGTACCAAGCCCAACGTCTTCTACCGCCAGACCGGACCCGCGGGCCTGGATCCCTCGATGACCAACGGCGCGGGCGGCTACCTCTGGTCGAACCAGCAGCCCGGCATCCAGCAAGACGCCGAGGTCTTCGAGTCCTTCGAACGCAAGGCCGCGGCGCGTACGACGTACGACGTCTCGCATCCGCCCAAGTGGGGCTGGAAGGTCTCGCTGTATCTGTGGACCAAGTCGATTGCAGGCGGCCTCGGTCTCATGACGGCCTCGCTCTGGTTCGAGGCAAGTCGGGGCGACGGGTACGTCGGCGGCATGTGGAGCTTCGTGCTGCTGAGCGCACTGGCAATGCTCGGTGCGACCGCGGCGTTGCTGGTTGGAGATCTCAAGCGGCCTGAGCGGTTCCTCTACATCCTGCGCCGTCCCAACTGGGACTCGTGGCTCGTGCGCGGCGGCTTCATCCTGACCGGCTACGGACTCGTTCTGACGTCGCTGTTGTTGCTCTACTGGCTCGAGCTCTCTGTGCCACGCATTGTCACGCAGGGCCTGTTCGTCGCGATGATCCTCGGCGGGGCGGCGACAGCGGCCTACACAGCGTGGCTCTTTGCACAGGCCAAGGGACGAGTGTTATGGATGCGCAAGGGACTGGCGTTCCACCTGCTCGTGCAGGCCTGGATCGCCGGGTGCGCCTGGATGCTCATGGGCGGCTTGTTCTTCGACATCGGCCCGAACGTGGAGCCGTGGCTTCGAAACGGGCTCGGGGTCGGGCTTCTGCTGCACTTCGTGATGATGAAGTTCGAGCCGCGGCTCGCGCCCAAGGGGCGCGAGAAGGAGTACGAGCGTGCCGCGAAGCTGATCACGCGCGGGCCGTTCGCGATGCGCCACCTGGTCCACGGGCTCGCGGTCGGCATCGTCCTGCCGCTGGTGGCCGTCGCGCTCGGCACGACGAGCCCGGTGTTCGCCATCGGCGGCATGCTCGCGTTGTGGGGGCTCTGGAACGAGGAGGACATCTTCGTCCGTGCGGGCCAGGCGTTGCCGATCAGCTAGGAGAAATGTGAGCGACTCGTCGAACACACCCGCGCGCACCTCGCCCTGGGAGCTGAACGTTGCGCCGCCGCCCGAGCAGTGGGACGACTGGGTCGAGCTCGACGGCGACGCCTGGCCCGAGCGCGTCGAGAAGCACTACCGCTGCGTGCCCACGATCTGCTTCAACTGCGAGTCGGCGTGCGGGCTGCTTGCCTACGTCGACAAGGAGACGGGTGCGATCCGCAAGTTCGAGGGCAACCCGGTGCATCCGGGTAGTCGCGGCCGCACTTGCGCCAAGGGCCCGGCGACGATCAATCAGGTCGAGGACACCGAGCGCATCCTGAAGCCCTTGAAGCGCTCGGGCCCGCGCGGCAGCGGGCAGTTCGAGGAGGTCACTTGGGAAGAGGCGCTCGCCGACATCGGGGGGCGCATCGCCAAGGCGCTCGACGAGGACCGCCACGACGAGGTGATGTATCACGTCGGGCGCCCAGGCGAAGACCACTTCATCCCGCGCATGCTGCAGGCCTGGGGCGTCGACGGGCACAACAGCCACACGATGGTCTGCAGCTCGTCAGCGCGTACGGGCTTCGCCTTCTGGTGCGGCGCCGACCGTCCGTCGCCCGACTACGCGAACGCGAAGTTCATTCTGCTGATCTCCGCGCATCTCGAGACGGGTCACTACTTCAATCCGCACGCGCAGCGGATCATCGACGGCAAGAACGCAGGTGCACGCATCGGAGTGATCGACACGAGGCTGAGCAACACCTCGGCGCACGCCAACCACTGGGTCTCGACCTGGCCCGGCAGCGAGGCCGCGCTCCTCCTTGGCGTCGCGCACAACCTGCTCTCGACGAATCGCATCGATCGCGACTTCGTCGAGCGCCACACGAATTGGCAGGAGTACCTCGCGGCGCTGGATCCCGAAGGCCCTGGCACGTTCGAGCGCTTCCTCGAACATCTGACACAGCGCTACGCCGAGTACACACCGGCGTTCGTCGCGGAAGAGTGCCGCATCGCGCCGGAGGTGGTCGAAGCGCTCGCCGACGACATCGCGCGTGCAGGCAACCAGTTCGCAAGCCACCTGTGGCGCAGCGCCGCGGCCGGGCACCTGGGCGGCTGGCAGATCATGCGATCCTTGATGTTGTTGCACGTACTCACCGGCAGCTTCGGACGTCCGGGCGGCGTGAACCCCAACATCTGGGACAAGTTCGTGCCCAAGCCGAGCGAGGCGCCGCCGGCCATCCCGCGTTGGAACGAGCTGATCTGGCCCAAGGAGTATCCGCTCGCGCACTACGAGATGAGCGCGCTGCTCCCGCATCTCCTCGACGACCAGAAGAAGCGCATCGATGTCTACTTCACACGGGTCTACAACCCGGTCTGGACGAACCCGGACGGCTGCTCGTGGATCGCGATGCTCGAAGACGAGAGCAAGATCGGGTGCCACGTTGCGCTGACACCGATCTGGTCCGAGACCGCGCAGTGGGCCGACTACGTGCTGCCGATGGGACTCGGCCCCGAGCGCCACGACATCATGAGCCAGGAGACGCACGCCGGCACGTGGATCGGCTTTCGCCAGCCCGTGCTGCGCGAGCACGCTCGCCTCGAAGGCAGGCCCGTCGAGCTGACGCGGGATGCCAACCCGGGCGAGGTGTGGGAGGAAGCGGAGTTCTGGATCGCGCTCGCGCACCGGATCGACCCCGATGGCTCGCGCGGAATTCGCAAGTACTACGAGTCGAAGGAGCGCCCGGGGGAACCCGTATCGGTCGATGAGTACTTCGGCGACATCTTCGAGAACTCCGTACCGGGCCTCCCCGAAGCCGCCGCGCAGGAAGGCACCGATCCGCTCGGCTACATGCGCAAGTATGGCGCGTTCGCGGTGCCCTACGGCGGCCAGGAACGCTACGAGAAGGACGGGTTCAAGACGCCGAGCAAGAAGCTGGAGGTCTACTCCGGCACGCTGGCGGAGTGGGGCCATGCCGACGAGGCGGCGCCGGGCTACATCCGCTCGCAAGTTCACTGGCGCAACCTCGATGAAGCGAGCGGCGAGATGTGCCTCTTGCCGACCTTCCGGCTGCCGACGCTGATCCACACCCGCTCGGGCAACGCCAAGTGGCTGCAGGAGATCTCTCATACGAATCCGCTGTGGATGTCGCCTGCGGACGCGAAGCGCATCGGCGTGCAAGCGGGCCACCTCGTGCGCGTGAAGACGCAGATCGGCTACTTCGTGCCGCGTGTCTGGGTCACCGAGGGCATCCACCCGGGTGTCGTGGCGTGCTCGCATCACGTCGGACGCTGGCGCATGTTCCCGTCCATCGGCGGTCAGCGGCAGGCGTCGAGCCTCGTCGACCTGGAGCGCGGCGACGGAACGTTCTTCTTCCGACAGAAGGAAGGCGCAACATCGTTCGCGAGCAGCGATCCGGATAGCGAGCGCATCTGGTGGAAGGAGGTCGGCGTCAACCAGAACCTGACCTTCCCCGTCCAGCCCGACCCCGTCAGCGGCATGCACTGCTGGCATCAGCGCGTACACGTGGAGCCGGCCGCGTCCGGCGACCGCTTCGGAGACGTCTTCGTCGATCTGGCAAAGGCGCGCGCGGTCTACGAAGAGTGGCTGGCGCTGACGAAGCCCGCGGAGGGGCCGCTGCGCCGGCCGCTGTGGCTCAATCGGCCGCTCCACCCCACGGAAGAGGCGTATCAGCTGGGTAGTTGATGGCGCTTCACGACGACTACGGTGGCGTCGTCCTCCCACGCCAGATCGTTTCCGAAGCGCTGCGCCGCGTCGAAGATCGAGTCGACGATCTGTTCCGCCGTTCCATGGGAGGCAGTCCGCGCTGTTTCGCGCAAGCGGTGCACGTCGAAGAGGTCGCCCGTCGCGTCCTGACGCTCGATGATGCCGTCGGTGTAGAGCACGAGCACCGCGCCGGGCTCGATCCGTGCGAAGCGGCGGCGAAAGCGCGCATCCGGCTGGGGCCCGAGCACGACGTTGCCCTGCTCGAGCTCCCGCGCGCCGCGTCCATACAAGAGCAGCGGCGCCGGGTGGCCGGCGTTCACGTAGATCATGTGTCCGTCCGTGTCGAGCTCGCCGTAGAAGGTCGAGACGAACGAGTTGGCTGTGCCCGAGGCATGGACCACGCGATTGAGCTGTGCGAGCAGGTGCGTCACCTTGGTTTCGGGCCGCGCGCCCATGCGCAAGCCCACCGACACGTCGCGGGCGACGAGTGCGGCGCCGAGCCCGTGACCGCTCGCGTCGGCAATCGCGACGCCGAGCGTTGTCGGCTCGATCGGAAGGAAGTCGTAGAGGTCGCCGCCCACGTCCTCGGCCGGTATCGAGCGCGCGGCGATGTCGTAGCCGCGGAGTGAGGGCGATGCCTTCGGGAGCAGCCCACGCTGGATCTCCGCCGCCTCACGGATGGAGTCGCCCCACCGGTTCTGCAGGATGCGGGCGGACAACACGGAGCGCAGCGTGCGCAGCACGAAGTCCACCGCGGCGGGCTCCGATGCATGCGCGAAGGAGATGAGGACGACGTGCCGGAACCTCGGCTCGGCGATCCACAACGCAGCCGCCGGGCGTCGTCCCGTCACGCCGAGGCCACCGGGTGCGAGCGCAGCATCCTGCTCGCGCGTGTTCACGACGCCTCGCTCCATGATCGCGCGCATCTCCGGGCGCGCGCCATCGAGTGTCTCCGGCGGCGACTGGTCGCGCTCACCGACGTGTTCGACAAGATGGAAGCGGTTGCGGTGTGCGCTGTAGAGCCAGATGCCGTGCAGCCCCAGGTCGTCGCGAAACGCGCCGAAGAACTCACGCAGACACCACGCGAGGAGCCGGCGTCCACCGTGTCGGTCGTCGACCGCCTCGAAGACGCGCTCTAGCAGGCGGTAGAGCGTCTTCGGCTGGCGCAGCAGGACGGCATCACCGCTCTCGCGCTGGATGGGAGGCTCCGCGCCCGGTCGTCGCATGGCCTACTCCTGAAAAGGGGCCCCCGCCGGCCGGGTGGGCTCGGCGGGGGCGAGGCAGCGTTGCAAAGGGAAGGGCAACATCCAGAAGACGTCGGGGGCGTCTCCTCGCGCGGCATTGAAGCGGTGCCCCGTGAAGCCGTGGTGAACCGGCGGTGAATTCCCCAGGGGCGTCCCGAGTTTCGGCGAGGTGACGCCCGGGCTGTGTGTCTCGCGCGATACGTGCCTCGCAGACGCCGAGTAATGGAGGGACGGGATCGTCCCGGGACCACGGTCCGTCGTGGCACAGCGCTTGTTGGATGGCGTGGCGAGCACCACGGACGCCAGCACCACAACCTCACGCCTGGAGTCTCGAACGATGCGCCATCGGACCCTCTCGACGCTCACCCTATTGCTTTGCACGTTGCTCTGGCTCGTTCCCGACGCGCACGCGCGCGGCGGCCGCGCGCCTGCTGCGCCCGGCGCCCCGGGCAAGCCGGTCTCCGACCGGGAGCCCGGCCCCGTGACCACGCCGCCGCAGGGCGGTGGTGGGGGGAACCCGCTTCCTCCGGGCCATGACCCGAATTGCGGCGCGCCGTTGCCCGGCGAGCCGGCGGATCCGGATCGCAACAACCCCGACCCCCCGCTGCGCGGATCGCAGGGCGGCGGCGGATCCCCGGGCGGTAGCAGCGGCGCCGGGACGGGCAGCCGCCGCGGCGTGCGCGCGGCGCCCAAGCGCCCGGGTCTCGCGGATTGGAGCTACTGGTACGACGCCAACCGCGAGGAGTTCGAAGACCTCCGCCGCGCGGCGCTGCTGACCGAGTCCAACCCGCTCTTCGCACTCGGGGGGGTCGGTGGGGATCGCGTCGGGCGCGTGAGCCGTCGGTTGGACGACCCGTCCGTCCACGCGTTGCGCACTGCCGTCGCGGGCGTGCTGGCCGACGACAGCAAGCACTGGGTCTACACCGAAGGTGCCGCCTACGTGGCGCTGGGCAAGATCGCGACGGACGCCGCCGAGGTCGAGCGCATCATCAAGGCACTCGCCAAGGAGACCGGAGCGACGCGCTTCGTACGCGAGTCCGCTGCGCTCGGACTCGGCCAGCTGCGTCGCACGGAGACGCGTCGGCATCTTGCAGGCACCACGCTCGACAGGGCGCGCGCCGCGCTCGAGGCTGCGCTCCGTGATGACACCGCCGCGCCGCGTACGCGCGCTTTCGCCGCAGTATCACTCGGACTGCTCAGCGATCAGCCCTCCAGCGACGCGACGGTCGGCCGCAACACGGCCGCGGTACTGGCGCGGCTGTGGACTACGACCGACCTGCCGGACGACGTACAGGTCGGGATCCTGGTCGCGCTGGGCCTGCATCGGCCCGAGGACATCGGCAGTCTCGCTCGCCTCTCACTCAAGAGCTGCATGCTGCGCGGCACGTTGGGCTCGCGCGCTTGCTCCGCCCTGATCCGCGCACATGCGGCATTGGCGCTCGCGCGCATTGGCAGTGAGAGCGACGCACCGGCGTTCGTCGCGTTGCTCGAGGCGAAGCGCGATCGCACGCCGGTGCTCGCGCAGGCCGGCGCGATCGCGGCGGGCGTCTACGGCAGCCGCTTCGCCTCGATGCGTCCGTCGATTGCCAAGGCACTCTTCGACGCGAAGTCGCGGGTCAAGGACCCCGGCGGCCGCGCCATGGCCGTCATGGCAGTCGGCCGCTTGATGGCGGCGGACGTTGCCGACGGCTCCGACACGCTGCTGCGTTCGTCGAAGGCCGCGTCCGCGCTGCTGGCAGGTACGCGCGACGGCAACCCCGATGAGCGCTCGTTCGCCGCCCTGGCCCTCGGCCTGGCCGTGCGCAGCGTCGACGAGCAAGTGGAGAGTGACAAGCAGCAGGACCTGCGCGTGGAGGCGATCGAGACGCTGCGGAAGGGCTTCGCGGACAAGAGCCTGCACGGCCACGCCCGCGCGGCCTTCGCCACCGCGCTCGGACTCGCCCGCGACGATCTCAGCCGCGACGTCTTGTTGAAGGCGC
Organism: Planctomycetota bacterium; assembly: GCA_028281445.1. GTDB lineage: Bacteria > Planctomycetota > PLA2 > PLA2 > JAEUHO01 > JANQJW01. Next base: position 101,635 of record JANQJW010000066.1, read on the forward strand.
TCGCCGACGATGGCAACGATCCCGAGCTGCGCGCGCACAGCGCGCTGGCGCTCGGGTTGATCGGGCGCGCCCGTGCCGATGTCATCCGTGCGGTTGCCGAAGCGATGAAGGACGCGCGTAGCGACAACCTGCGCACACGTGCCACGACGGCGCTTGGACTTCTCGGCGGCGGCAAGAAGGAGGACCGCGAGCGCACGATCGACATCCTGATCGAGCAGCTGCGCGCGACGCGCAACCAGTACGTCAAGGGACAGATCGCGATCACGCTCGCCCGCATCGGCGATGCGCGCGCGGTCAAGCCGCTCGTTGCGATGCTGGAGACGAGTGCGGAGCCGCACCTCAACCGCTCGTTGGCGTGTGCGGCGCTGGGCCTGCTCGGCGACGAGGAGCGCACGCCCGTGCTCAGCGAAGCGCGTCGCGACAGTCATTACATGAGTGGATCAGGCGTGGTGTTCGATCTGCTCGACGTCTTGTGATCCGAAGGGAGGGCACAAGGCCCTCCCCTACATGACTCTCTGTGTGCCCATGCAAGGACATGTAGGGACGGGCCTTGTGCCCGTCCGCCTACTTCCCCTGCTGCGCGCTCCGGCAGGTCGCGCACCAATCGGGCGAGATGTCGAGACCGCTCACGTCGATTTCGACCGGCAGACGCGGCTTCGGGCTGCCCTGCGGCGCCAGCGCCGGTGCGAGGAACGGGTGCGCCCAGACGACGAGGCCTTGGCCGTGGGTGATGTTGGTGCCGCCCACCGCCTGCCAGTGCATGAGGTAGCCGCCGCCCGCGCCGGTGCACGAGGGGCAGTTGTCCGTGTCGTCGATCTGATCGTGCGAGCCGTTCTGCTCCTGCGTGTGTGCGAGGCCGAGCAGGTGGCCGAGCTCGTGCGCGGCGACGAGGCCGATGAACGTCTGCGAGCCGTTGTACTCGCTCATCACGCCCGAGAACTGCGTGCCGTTGCGCTTCGGGCCGCCGAGCGTCGCCGCGACGCCGAGGATGCCGCCGGCGATGTCGGGTAGCGCCGCCTTGACGAAGAACAGATTGAGGCGGACGTCCGTCGCCGCGGCGCTCAGCTGCAGCAGCCCGGCGAACTCCGACTGCGTGACGCTGTCGTAGGTGGGGTTATTGACGTCGTAGTAGGTGATGTCGCCGATGATCACGTTGCGCTGGGCGAGGATGTTCGCCATTGCGGTGAGGATGCCCTGCAGCGTCGTGTTTTCGGTCGCGGTGGCCGCCGAGACGCCGAGCTCGTTCTGCATCTGCTGGCACAGCCAGACATTGAGGTCCAACGTGCCGCGCTCCTGCGTGTCCGGTGCGGGCCGGCGCTCGATGATGATCTTCACATCCACCGTGGCGCCGCTTCCGGCCCAACGCAGCAGCTTCAGTTTGTACGTACCGCCGCCGGCGACAAGCTGCAGGTTCGTCCGGTCCGTGTTGGGAATTTGCGCCGTGAAGATCTCGGTCTGCGGACGCCACAGGTAGGCGCCTGTGAGATTCTCGTTCTCGTATACGCGCGCCGGTGCGCCGGGCCCTTCCAGCAACCGCAAGCCCACCGTCGTCGCCGAGTTGGCTGTCGCTTCGATCATGAAGCCGATCGCGTCCGCAGGGACGTCGAAGGTCAGCTCCGGCGTGTCGCCGTTCCCGTCGAACGTTTGCGTGCCGAGGTCGAGCACCTCCTCGCCGCCGGTCGTCGCCTGCACCGCCACGGTGCGGTCTGCCGGCGTGCCGTTCGTCGTCAGGGTCAGGTCGCCTGACGGTGCCCCCGGATCGGTCGCCGTGTAGCGAACCGTCAGGTCGCGGGCCTGGCCCGGCTGCACGAAGAACGGGAGTGCCTCGATCAGCGTGTAGTCCGCTGTCGGGAAGGCTGCCGCGCTGACCTGCACCGTGCTCGCCGTGCTCGCGTTGGTCACAGTGACGGTCATGTCCCTCGTCGTCCCCGGCAGGACGTCGCCGAAGTCCAAGGACGGTGTCGTCGTGAGGTCGACGACCTCGGCCTCCGCTGTCACCTGCGTGGTCGTGTCGGTTACGTTGCCGCCGGCGTCGAAGATCTTCGCCATGACGGTCTCGGCGATGGGGCCCGCGCCGAACGGCATGACCGTCACCGTGAAGCCGGCTTCTTCGCCGGGCTGTACGGTGCGCGGCAGGATGCCGGTCAGCACGGAGGCGACACCGCTGGCGGTGATTTCGCTGACCGCCATCGTGTCGCCCGAGTTGTTCTTCACCGTGAACTGGAACTGCGTCGGATCGGTCGACGAGATCAGGCCGAGGTCGACGGCTTCGGGCACCTCCGGCAACGCAGGCGCGGTGGAGGCACCGCCACACGAGGCGAGGAGCAGGGCGAGAGCGGTACTCAGGAGACGCTTCATCGAAGGGCGGTCCTCGGGCGCGAGATCTCCCAGGTCCGGTGCCACGCCGTATTCTGCCCGAAACCGCGGGACGCGCCAGTCGCCAGGTCCCACGTGGCCCGCTGTTAGGTCTCTCCGAGGCCGCCTGTGTAGTCGTGGGTGATCTCCTCGCCCTTCTTGATGGGGCGTAGGGACCAGAGCTGGTCGCCGAAGAAGGCCGCATTGGGCGAATCGGCGTGGTTGACGAAGCGGGCCTCGTTCTTGACCTCGTAAGCCTGCCAGCCCTTCTTCTGCTTCTCCCAGATGACGTGCATGCCGTCGTGATCGACCCTCTGGTGCTCGACTTCGATGATCACGGTCTCGGCCGGGATCTTGCGCGCCGCGAACAGGCCGCGCCCGTGGATCTTGCTCTTGGCGACGTAGACAGCGTCGCTCTTCTTGCGGTTCTTCTTCTTGGATTTGCTCTTCGAAGGCATGGCGCTCCGGGCGGTGGGTGAAAAGGACGGGCGCGCAAAAACAACCGCACCCCGCTGGCGTAAACCAACGGGGTGCGGGCATATGGAGCGGCCGATCGGATTTGAACCGACGACAGCGACCTTGGCAAGGTCGTGCTCTACCCCTGAGCTACGGCCGCATATGTGCCCGAACGATACGTCTGGGCGAGACCTCGTCAAGGGCGAACCCGGGCGCATAGCATCCTTCCGCCCATGTCCTCCACGGCGCTCTATTTCATCTACCTGGCGGTCATGACGGGCGCACTCTTCTGCTTCCTCCAGGCGTTTCGTGTCCGTTTCGACACCCCGCGCCACAAGCGCTGGGGCATCGCCGGCGTCGTCGTCAGCCTGACGGGAATCGTGGTCGTACTGGTGGCTGCCGCGACCGTCGGATGGACCGTCCCGGAGCGCTTTCCCGAGGTGGTTCGCTGGCACCGGCGCCTTGCGTATGTAGGCACCGCGTTGATCGTCCTCATCGCCGTGACAGGCGCCATGCGGCTGCGGATCCACACGAGGCTCTACCTCGTGTTCTTCCCCATCTACGTACTCGTACTGGTGCTGGCGATCATCGGCTACGCGCCTCTCTCGTGATCGCGCGGTGGCTCGTCTTCGCGGGGGCACACGGTGCCCCTTACAGCAACTGCCCCTCGCTCGGCCTTGGGCTGTAGGGGCCTTGCGCCCCTCCGCGACATCGCGGTGCGCCCCCCGAGATCGACGCGCTACTTCGCCATCCGCGCACGCGCGCGTTCGGTGTAGCCCTTCGTCTCGCGGCTGTACTTGTGCGAGCCGTCGGTTGCGCCGAGCTCCAGCTCGACGTCCCAGAACATGGTGTTCAGCTTGTGCGCGAACGTGTAGGCGAGCTGCAGTACGAGGAAGCGCGCGTCGTCCTTGGCGGTAAACGCGCTCTGTGCAAAGCGCGCGATCTGCTGCGGCTCCATGTCGGTCCAGGCGAGCGAGTGGGAGCGACCCTCGACCTCGATGTCGAACATCGTGCGCGAGAGGCGCTTGAGCGTGCCCGTTCCCTTCGGCGTCTCGATCTCGCGCTCGTCCGCGGGGAGGTCCTTGACCGTCTTGATCAGCTCGCCTTGGAAGTCGACGAGGTGCTGCGTGAAGCCGCGCCACCAGTCGAGCTCGCGGGCCAGCCGGCCCGACGCATCCGAGATGTCTGCCGGCACGAGCTGACGCGCGCCCGTGTACTCGTGCTTCGCGATGAGCTCCTCGGCCTTGCTCTTGTCCTTGGCCCACTGATCGCGCGCCGCCTTGATGGCATCCTGCGACGACCACTCGCGATCGGGGTGCGGGTGGCGCTTCTTGAGCTTGATCTCCGACGCGATCTCCTTGGCCTTCGCGCCGGCACTCGTGCCCTTGTACTTCTTGGCGACGCGCGAGTACTGGTCGCGGACGACCTTGGTGTCGGTGGGCGACGTCCAGGTGTTGCGCGCGTACGAGTGCGCGCGTTCGAGCGCTTCCTTGGCTTCCTTCTCGCGGCGTAGCTCCACCTGCCGCTCGAGGCGCGCCTTGCGATCCGCCTCGGTCTCCTCCACCGGAGTCGAGGACAGCCCGGCAGGGTCCGTCTTCACCGGGGCACTCGCGCTCTCGTCCGCGTCCGGCGTCGGCTGCGGGTCGTCCCCGCCGCTCATGGCGACGATGGCGATGACACCCACGGCGACCGCGACGAGGATGCCGATCATCGCAGGCGCCTTCTGGCCGGCCTTCTCGCGGCGCATGACGGCCGCGCGTGCACGGCTGCGGCGCTTGCGGCTCTTCAGCGTCTCCTTCTGCTTGAGCTCCTTGCCGCCGATCTCGTCGAGTGCGCTGATCACCTCCTGCGCCGTCGGGCGCAAGAGCGCGTCGCGCTTCGTGAGGCTGCGAACGATGTCGGCCACTTCCTTGTTCAGGCCGCCCTGGCGGTGTTGCTCGGGCCGCAGCGGCCGCGCCTTCATGTGCGACTTGAGGATCCCCTGGATATCCTGGCCCGCGTAGGGCGGATTTCCGACCAGCAGGTGGTAGAGCACGATGCCGAGCGCGTAGATGTCGCTCGCTAGCTCGGCGTTGCCCGATTCGCAGATCTCCGGCGCCATGTAGTGGGGCGTGCCGACACGTTCGCTGCTCTCGTCGAAGCGCGCGGCGAGGCCGAAGTCCACGACCTTCACCGTGCCGTCCTCGAGTAGGACGAGGTTGTGCGGCTTGATGTCGCGGTGCACGAGACCGTGGGCGTGCGCGGCGCTCAGGCCGTTTGCCGCCTGACGCACGATGCGCAGCGCGTCCATGATCTCGACCTGACCCTCGCGGCTGATGAGATCCATGATCTCCTCGCCTTCGAGCAGCTCGACGACCATGTAGTGGAGTCCGCCTTCCTCGCCGACGTCGTAGATCTTCGGGACGTTCTCGTTGTCCACCTTGGCGATGGCGCGCGCCTCCGACTGGAAGCGCTCGAGCAGTTGGGGGTTCTTCGCGACCTCCGTCCGAAGCACCTTCACGGCCACGACGTCGTCCAGCGCCTCGTAGTGCGCGCGATAGACCCGGGCCGTCTTCCCGACTCCGATGAGCTCCTCGATCTTGCAGCGTCCGAGCGTGCGCCCGACGAGCGGGTCGTGCTCGGACTGCATCTTGACCTGCTCGGCCTTGGACGGCTTGGGCTGCGGCGCGGGAGCCGGTGCCGGTGCCGCGGTGCGCTTCTTCCGGCCACCGCCGCGCCTGCGGCCTGCGCTGGGTGCCGGCGCTGCAGGCTTCGGTGCGGCGCTCGGCGTCTTCGGTGCGGCCGGCTTGGTCGGCACCCCGGGCTTGGTGGCCTTCGCCGGCGCCGCAGGCTTCTTCGGCGGCACGGCCGAGGCCTTCTTCGGGGCGACCTGCTTGGCGGGGGTCTTGGGCTTCTGCGGTGCGGCCGGCTTGACGGGCTTGGTGGGCACGGCCCCCTTGGGCTTGACCGCCTTCGGCTTCACCACCTTGGGCTTCGCCGGAGCCTTCGGCTTGACCGGCCCCTCGATCTTCCTCGGGGTCTTCGGCTTCTTTGCCTGGCCGGTGTCGGTATCGGAGGGGCCGTTCGCCATGCTGTCATCCTAGCCCGCGGTCGCGCGGCTGTACGGGGTCTTGCTACCCCAGTTCCAGCTGACGCTTCGCGTCCACCACGTCGCGGTCGATGCGCGCCTTGGCCTCGTGCAGCACGACGACGCAGGGATCGCCCTTGGGCAGTGCGTGTGCCGCCTGGCGCAGGAGCTGGATGCTCATCCGCAGGATGCGGACCAGGTCTCCGGCCGCGAGCGTCGTGTGGTCGAGCACCTCTTCGAACGCCGCCCCTTCCGCCCAGCGCTGCACGGGACCCGCGATGCCGAAGTCCGGCCCGCGGGTGACGTCCCGCACGCCGAGTACGCGCTCCTGGGCGGCGAATGCGTCCATGTGTGCCGTGAACGGAACCTGGACGCCCTTGAGGCTGCGGGTCGGCCGCGCCGAGGCGTCGGCGGGCCGGGCCTCGTACACGATCGAGGCGAAGAGCATCGCCGTCTGGACCGGGTCGCACCGAAACAGCCAGCCGCCTTCGTACGCCTCGGTTACGGCGATCTCGTAGCCGTTGATGTGCGCGCAGAGGCGCCCCTTGCGCGTCAGTGTGTCATCCTCGATGTAGTGGAAGTGCCGGAGCGTATCGAGGCGTGCCTTGATCAGACGCGAGCCGGGCTCTTCCTTCGGCTTGCCGTGATGGCGGCGGCGCCTTCGTCCCCGATGCGGCTTCTTCGCGCGGCTCTGTTGATGCCGCGCGAAGGAACGCTGCCACGCCTGGGGCACCTGGTCGCCGACGCGTCGGAACAGGTTGAGAACGGCCGAGTAGTTCAGGTTGAAGCGGCTGCGGACCGGTTCGGTGCGTCCGCTATGGAAGTACTCCAGGTTGTCGTAGCTGACCGCGCTCTCGTCGAGCAGCGCGAAGACCCAGCCCTTCTCGTCGATGCCCTGGCGGCCTGCACGCCCCGCCATCTGCCAGTAGTCGCGCGCCTTGAGCGGACCGAACGCGATGCCATCGTACTTCGCGAGGGTGTGGAAGCATACGGTGCGTGCAGGCATGTTCACGCCGAGCGCGAACGTCTCCGTCGCGAACAGCAACCGCACGAGGCCGCTCGTGAAGAGGCGTTCCACGATCTCCTTGTCGATCGGTAGCATGCCCGCGTGGTGGTAGAGCACGCCGCGTGCAGCGAGGCTGCGCAGGTGGTTCGTGTCCTCGGCATCCTTGACGTCGTAGAGGGCGGTCAGCTCGTCGAAGAGGCGCAGCATCTCGTCACGTTGTGCGGTCGTGAGGAGGTCGCGTGACGCGTGGCGCATGGCGAGCGACTCGCAGTCCCGGCGGCTGAAGCAGAAGTAGATCGCCGGCAGGAGGTTGCGCTCGCGGAGGAACTCCGCGAGGTCGTCGCCCGCGCGTTCCAGGATCCGCGCCTGCGTCTTGCGGCTGCGGCCACGTTGGTGCGGCCGTCGCCCGCCGCGGCGTGCCGCATGCCGGTCGCGGCCGCGACTCATCTCGATGAAGTGGCGCTTGACCTCGTCCAGAGCGCGCGGCCCGCGGCCCGGGATCCATATCTTGTGCGTGAGCGGCACGGGTCGTTCTTCCTGGATGATGACGTCGACCGGCGTCCCGCGGACCTTCTGGATCCAGCCCGCGAAGTCGTGGACGTTGGGCACGGTGGCGGAGAGCCCAACCACGCGGATGTGCTGCGGGGCGTAGATGATCGCCTCTTCCCACACGGTGCCGCGTTCGCGGTCGTCGAGGTAGTGCACCTCGTCGAAGATCACGAAATCGAAGCCGTCGAGGCGCCCGGGGTCCTCGAAGATCGTGTTGCGGAAGATCTCCGTCGTCATGATCAGGAGCGGCGCGTCCGGATCGAGCGTCACATCACCGGTCATGAGGCCGACGCGCTCGTCGCCGTACGCCTCGCGGAAGTCGCGGTACTTCTGGTTCGAGAGCGCCTTGATCGGCGAGGTGTAGACGACCCGGCGGTCCTGGCCGAGTGCCTGTTCGATGGCGAAGTCCGCGACGAGGGTTTTTCCGGCCCCGGTCGGTGCCGCCACGAGCACGTTGCGGCCGGCGAAGATGGCGGCGATCGCATCGCGCTGGAAGGGGAAGAGCTTCAGCCCGCGAAACGTGGCGGGGGAGCCCGCTTTGGAGTCTCGGGGCATGAGCGGATCCTACGGGGCAGCGCATGCCTTCGGTAGCATGAGGCGCATGGCTCGTCTCCCCTGCCTACTGATTGTTGTCACGGCGCTCTGGCTCCTTTGCGTACCGCTCGTCGGATGCAGCGCGGGTCGCTTGCCCGGGCAGAAGTCGATGTCGTTCGCCGCCATGCAGATGCTCAACGAAGGCGTCGACGGCGATTGGATCCTGGCCGAGTACCCGGATGCACGCCAGGTCGAGCGGCGGCCCGACGGCAGTCTCCAGCGTTTGACGTACTGGGTGAACGACCCCCAGGGCCAGGGCCGCGGGCTCGTGATGCACTTCGACGAGACAGGCACGCTCACCCGCAAGGACTACGGCGGTCCCGTCGTGCGCCCGCCGGATCGCAATTCCAACATCGGCTTCGGCGGCGGGTAAGCGACCCCATGGCCGCGAAGAAGCGAGGCGGGCGCGCGCCGTCCGGCGGCGGCCTGTGGGCGCCCAAGCTGGGGATCGTGTCACTTCGCGTCTTCACGGGCGCCGTCATGTTCAGCGCGGCCTGGTACAAGCTCGTCACGCCGGGGACAGGGCTCGGCGACACGATCAACAACTTCGCCGAGCGTGAGTACATCCCGCTCGTGCGACAGGCCATCGCGCATCCGCCGACGGTGCTGGGCTGGCGCATGGACTGGTTCTCGAGTCTGCTCGAGAACGTGTTCCTGCCGGGGCAGTCGCCCTATGTCTTCGGCGCGGCCATCCTGTTCTTCGAGGGGCTGCTGGGCATCAGCCTGATCCTCGGGGTCTGCACGCGGCTCATGAGCGTGCTCGGTGCGTTCCTGATGCTGGGCTTCGGGCTCGCCAAGGGGCTGCCGTTCCTGACAGTCACGAAGGGGACGAACTGGTTCCTCGTGATGATCCTCTTCACGCTCGCGTTGACGGCCGCGGGACGGATCCTTGGGCTGGACGGGCGACTGCAGCACCGCTTCCCACGGTGGATCTCGTAGCCGGGTAGGCTGCGCGCGTGTCGCTCTCGACCTTCAGGACGTCCGCTTCTCGTATGGGGACCACGAGGTCCTGCGCGGCCTCCTAGGCACCCTGGATGCTCGGCGGCGCTTCGCGGGACTCCTCCTCGCGTAGTCAGGCTACGCGCGTCGTCGTCGCCCGCTTTGCGGCGCCGTCGCCCCAGGGCGCCTAGCTGCCAAGCTCCATGGCGATCGGGTTAGTCTTCCTCCCTCATGTCGTTGCTCAGCCTCCAAGAAGTCGGCTTCTCGTACGGCGAGTATGAAGTGCTACGCGGCATCTCCCTGTCCGTGTCGAGCGGCGAGATGGTCGCGATCGTGGGCGCCAACGGGACCGGCAAGACGACGCTGCTGCGCGTCGCGGGCGGCCTGCTGGAGCCCGCGCGCGGCGATGTGCTGCTGAAGGGCGAGCCGATCCGCGGCGTGACACGGCGCGCCGCCGCACGCGTGATGGCGGCCGTCCAGGCGGAGGAGCGCTCCGTCTTTCCCTACACCGTCCGCGAGTCGGTCACGCTCGGCCGCCATCCCTGGCGCGGCGCGTTTGCGCCGTTGAGCGACGTCGACAAGGCGTGTGTGGCCGCCGCGATCAACCTCACGGATCTCGACGATCTGATCGAACGCCCGCTGCCCGAGCTCAGCTCGGGCGAACGCCAGCGCGTTGCCATCGCGCGCGCCTTCGTGCAGGACGCACAGGTCTTCCTCCTCGACGAGCCGACGTCGCATCTCGACCTCGGCCAGCGCCTGCGCATGCTGCGCATCTTCCGCATGCGCACGCGCGATGTGGACTGTGCCGTGCTGGCTGTGCTCCACGACCTGAACCTCGCGGCCCAGACCGCCGACCGTCTCCTGCTGCTGGAGGACGGCCGGGTCACCGTGCAAGGCACGCCCGCCGCGGTGCTCACGCCCGAGCACGTCGAGCGTGCGTTCGGCACGCCGGTCGAGATCCTCGCGCATCCCCAGACCGGGTTGCCGGTCGTGGTGCCGCTGGCGGAGGCGGACGCATGATGCGCGTCGCGGCGTTCGTCCTGCTGTTGCTCTGCACCGCATGCGGAGACGACGGTCCGCCTGCGGCACCCAGCGGACCGCCGCAGCGCATCGTGAGCACGCTGCCCGGCATCACCGAGATGGTCTGCTACCTGGGCGCATGCGATCGGCTGGTCGCGGTTTCGCCCTACTGCGACTACCCGGCCGAAGTAGAGAGACTGCCGCGCGTGAAGGTGCACCCGTTCGATGTCGAGGCGGTCTTGAGGATGAAGCCCGACATGGTCATCGTCGACGAGCGCCTGCATCGGCAGGACCTTGCGGTCATCCGCAAGCGCGTGCCGGGCCTGCTCGTGCTCGACACGAGTCGCTCGCTGGACAGCGTGATGGCCTCGATGAAACGTCTCGCAGACGTCCTCGACACCGACGAAGCCCGGACGCAGGCGAAGCGCTGGGACGTGCGAGCGGCGGTCGAGGTGTATCTACACGAGCCGGAAGGCAAGCCGCGCGTATCCGTGCTCATCGTCGGGCAGTGGGATCCGCTGTACGTGATGGGCAAGGGGTCGCTGCTCGACGACCTGGTAACGACGTGCGGAGCCACGAATGTTGCTTGGGACCTCGAGGGCGATGCGTCCGGCACGTTCTCCGAAGAGCTCGTACTGGAGCGGCAGCCCGACTGGATCCTGACGCCGCGAACACCCATGCCCGACCGCATCCGCAAGCGCTGGAAGGGCGTACCCGCGGTCAAGAACGGGCGCATCGTCGACGGATCCGGTGACGACCTCGTGCGCGCGGGGCCGCGCGTTCTCGAAGGACTGCACCGGCTCGCGAGGCTGCTGCGGGAGCCGATCAAGTGAGCGGTCGCTGGATCATGGCTGCGCTCTTCGTCGTGCTCGCCACGGGGGCCGCGCTGTGCATGGGCCCCGCAGATCTCTCGCCCGGTGACGTATGGGGCGCACTGACCGGCGACGAGGCGGATTCCGTCAAGCACACGATCGTCCATCGCGTGCGCCTCCCGCAGGTTCTCCTCGGCTTGCTTGTCGGCGCAGCGCTCAGCGTCTCGGGTGTTCTCTTCCAGGCCCTGCTGCGCAACGACCTTGCCGAGCCGTATCTGCTCGGCGTCGGACCCGGTGCGTTGCTGGGCGTAACGATTGCCGCGGTCTTCTTCGCTGGATCGGCGGATGCGAGTACGGTGCCCTTGCTGCGCGGGGTGTTCGCCTTCCTCGGCGCCATCGGGGTTGCTGCGATCATCTTCTCGTTCGCGCGCAAGGGCGTGCGGCGCACGTCGGTGTCGGTCTTGCTCGCCGGCATTGCGATCGGCGCGTTCGTGCACGCGATCGCGACGGGCATGCTGCACACGCTGGATGACTGGCCGCGCGTCGTGCGCTGGCTGCTCGGCGATCTCAGTCTCGCGGAGTATCAGCAGGTCGCCGTGCTCGGTGCCGTGCTCGCCGTGGGCGGGCTCGCTGCGTGGGCCTGGGCGCGCGATCTCGACGTCCTTACGTTGGGCGAGGAGGCGGCGTGGTTCGGCGGGGTCGAGCCGCGGCGATCCCTGTGGTTGCTCGGCGGGCTCGCGTGCCTCCTCGCAGCCGCCGCCGTTGCGCAATGTGGGCTTGTCGGGTTCATCGGGCTGGTCGTGCCCCACATCGGCCGGCGGCTGTTCGGGCCGGGCCATAGGACCCTCATCCCCGCGGCTGCCCTGCTCGGCGCGGGACTCCTGGTGCTAGCCGACGGTCTCTCCCGCGAGCTGCACCCTCCGCAGGGCTTTCCGCTCGCTGTCGTCACGGCCGCTCTCGGGGCCCCGATGCTCGCCTGGCTCGTACACCGGAAAGCCGGTTAACAGCCGCTGGGACGACGTTTGGGCTCAACTGGCGGGTGCTTGACCCCCCGGGTAAAACTGTTCGTTGCGCCAACGAATCCGGCGGCTGTCTGCCGCCTCCGTCTGGGGACCTCGGATGAACTCGCACCTTCGTTCGAGCGGCCGCGCCTTGCCGCTCGTGTTGGGCCTCGTTGCAGTTGCAGCGGTGGTCTTCTTCTTCGTCGCCGATCCGCTCGGCACCTCGTCCGACTCTTCCGAGGACGCCTCAAGGAACGGCGGGGCGCCCGACCTGCTGACCGACGGCGGCAGCGGCGAGGCAGGAGCCACGAAGCCGAAGGGTGCCACCGCTACGCTTGGCGGCATCTACGGCGAGGGGGACGCGGGCGCCATCCGCTTGCGCCTCTTGTGGGTCGGCTCGCGCGAGCCGGTCGCCGGTCAGGAGGTCGAGCTCCTGAGCCGCCGCGGCGTCGAGATCACCAAGACACCGAGCGACGCGGAAGGCCGCGTGCTGTTCCCGCAGGTGCGGCCCGGCAAGGGCTACGCGCTGCACCTGAAGGGCGAGGGCTTCTCGGAGGTCCTGATCCAGGGGATCAGTGTCCACGCACAGGCCACGAAAGACCTCGGCGACATCCTCATCGGTGAGGACGTCGTCCTGCGCGGACGCGTCGTCGACTCCATGGGCCGCCCCGTGCCCGGCACAGCGGTCTCCATTCACACGATCGAGCGCGGCCTCGCGACGAAGGGCATGTTGATGTTCCTCGCCGAGCAGGCGACGAGCGTGCCCGACGCGCTCAAGGCCGTGTCGAGCGACACCGAGGGCTACTTCGCGTTCAGCGCGGTCGATGACGGTACGTACTCCCTCGTCGCGCGCCGCGGCGGCTATGCCAGCAAGCACCAGAACGACGTCATCGTCGCCAGCAAGCGCGGCGCGGGCGTGCTGACCATCGTGCTCGGCTCCGCCGGCCGCGCCACCGGCAAGGTCACGGACTCGGACGGCAAGGGCATCGCGGGCGCCCAGGTCATCGCGCTGCGCGACGTCGGTCGCCGCATGACCTCCAACATGCTCCAGCGTGAGATCACCGTCACCGAAGACGATGGCTCATTCGTCATCGACACGCTTACCGCCGGCCAGCGCTATCGCTTCGGCGTGCTCGCGAAGGGCTATGCGCCGGTCTACGAGGTCAGCGGCGCCCAGCTGCCCGATCAGGGCGATCTCGAGAAGAACTTCACCCTCGTCAAGGGCGGCGACCTCAAGGGCGTCGTCACGGACGAGGCGACGGGCAAGCCCGTCGAAGGCGCCCGCGTCGCGATCTACGTCGGCTCCATGGGCTGGGGCGGCCGGCGCGACCCGAACGCCAAGGCCACGGCCGATACACGCATCTCCGACGAGAAGGGCGAGTTCATGTTCGAGGCGATGACGCCGGGCCCGGTGTCGTCCGCCATCGTCAAGGCGCCCGGCTACGTCAACGCCACGTTCTCGATGTGGCCGCCCCCCGGCAACCAGTGGCCGGAGATCAAGGAGGGCGAGTGCCAGGATGTGAAGGTCACGCTCAAGCGCGGCGGGAGCATCAAGGGCATCATCACCACGTCCGAGAACAACAAGCCCGTGCAGGGCGCCGAAGTTACGATCATGCAGACCGGCTGGGGCGCGATGGCGTCGATGTTCTACGGCTCGCCGACCTCGATCAGCTCCGAAGAGGGCGGCTTCGAGCTCGTCGGCGTGCCGCCGGGCAAGTACCGCCTCATGGCTGTTGCCGAGGGCTTCTCGCCCGCAGGCGGGACCGAAGGCGTCGAGATCGAGGTGCCCGAGGCCGGCGGCACGGTCGAGCGCAACCTGGCGATGATCTCTGCCGGCGCGGTCGCCGGCATCGTCGTCGACCCGAACGGCGACCCGATTCCCGGTGTGCGCATCCGCATCAAGGCGGGGCCGCGCAACAACGCGGGGCAGAACGGTGGCGGACGGCGCAGCGGACGTCGCGGCATGGACATGGCACGGCGCATCCTCATGCAGGGACGCATGCCGGGTGACCTCAGCGACGAGAATGGCAAGTTCCGCCTCGAAGGCATCGGCACCGGCCAGAACTGGATCGTCTACGGCGAGAGCGAGGAGTACGTCTCGGGCGAGAGCAAGCCGTTCAAGCTCGAAGCGGGCCAGGTCGAGGACCTCAAGCTCCAGATGCTCCCGGGCGGCGCGCTGCGCGGCCGCGTGGTCGACGAGAACGGGCGCTGGCTGCCGGGCGTCCGCGTACAGGTTGGGCGCCTGACCGAAGAGCTGTCGGGCTCCGGCCGCGTCAGCTCGTGGCGTGCGGACCGCGCTCTGGATCCGCGCGTGTTCACCACGGACGAAGAGGGGCGCTTCCTCGCGACCAACCTCAAGCCGGGGCGCCAACTCGTGAAGGCCTCGCGCGACAAGTACATCACGTTCTACAAGCGCAGCGTGACGATCAAGCCGGGCGAGACCTACGAGAACTACACGATCGCACTCTCCGCGGGCGAGACGCTCACGGGCACGGTGCTCGGCTCGGACGGCAAGCCCCTGCAGGGGGCGATGGTCGCCGTTACATCGCAGGCCAATCCCGGTGAGGACGACAGCGGCTCGCTCAACAACGAGGATACGTCGGAAGACGTCGAGCCGGCGATGTACGGCCGCACCGACAAGGACGGCAAGTACAAGATCGAGCACATCAAGCCCGGCACGTACAACGTCGTGATCTGGTTCGCACGCGGGCACAAAGCCTGGTCGCGCGACAACGACGAGGCCGCCATCAAGCGCGAGGTCACGATGCCGGCCACGGACATCGACTTCAAGCTCAACGAGGCCGACCCGAACGCGAACCCGTGGGGCGGCGGCGGCGGCAACCGGAATCGTGGGCGGTAGCGCCCTCCCTCCACGCGCACGAGTACGAGAACGCGCTCGCGTACGCGCCGGGCGTGCGGTCGATCGTACGCCCGGCGCGTATTCGTACTCGTCATCGAGCTCGTGCTCGTGGCAGAGGCTGCCCTTGCGGGTAGCCTCTGCCCCATGAGGGGCGGGCGTCGGTCGTACACCATCTGGGCCGGGCTCGCGTTCCTGGTGGGCCTCGCCCTCGTACTGCAGGTCTCGGGCGTCTTCCGCGGCGAGCTCGAGCCCGGCGATGACGGCCACGACGACGCGCTGGCCGAGCTGGAGTCCCAGCTCTTCGCCGAGATGCGCAAGGAGGCCACGCTCCGCGGCGTGCCGGGTATCGAGGCGCGCCAGCGCGGGTTCGGTGTGCTCACCGGCACGGTCAAGCTCCACGTGACGGGCGCCGGGCCGAAGCCCATGCCGGGCGTGACGATCCACATCCTGGGGCACGCAGGCGAGAGCGACACCGAGAGTCATGCGGAGGCGGTCACGGGCCCCGACGGTGTGTTCACCGTGCCCAAGATCGCCGCGCAGGTCGGCTACGTGCTGCTGGTCGACGAGCCGCCGTATCGTCGCATCGTCCTGCGCGGTATCAGCGTCCGCCGCGACCAGACGACGAACGTCGGCACGCTCCTGCTCGGCGCGCCGACGACGTTGACGGGTGAGGTCGTGGATGCCCGCGGGCGGGCGATCGCCGGCGCTCGCGTTCACGTCCTTCGCGGAAGCAAGACGAGCGGAAACTTCGACCTGCGCAAGGCCGTATTCGAGCTGCAGTCGGCCACGAGCTTCCTCGCCGAGTCGATGGCGTCCGCCGACGGGAAGTTCCTTCTGCGCGATCTCCCGCCTGGGCGCTACGTGTTGCGCGTCTCCGCGCCCGGGTATGCGACCAGCTTCAAGGACAACGTGCTCGTGACCGCCGACGAGAACAGCAGCGCGGTCCGGGTCGTCTTGGACGCGGGGGCGGGCTTCTACGGAAGCGTTCTCGACGAGAACGGCCGCGGCATTCCCGACGCGCGTGTCATCGCGCTGGCTGTGCCTGGCGTGCAGCTCAATCGCTTCGATCGGATCGACGTGCGGACGGACGCCAACGGGGCGTATCGCATGGATACGCTGATCAGCGGCATGAGCTACGCCGTGGAGGGCTGGGCGCAGGGGTACGCGCCGACGGGCCGGTTCCCGTTGCGGGCATCCGGCGTCACGCGCCAGGACTTCAAGTTGGTGCGAAGTGGCCGCATCGAAGGGCGCGTAACCGACGAAGACTCCGGCGTAGGCCTGCCCGACGTGCAGGTAACCGTTCTGGCCGGCAAGTTCGTCGGCATGTCGCCCGTGTCCACGGTCACGGACGAGGCGGGCGGCTTCGTCCTGCCGCACGTCAATCCCGGCCCGGTGATCGTCTTCTCTGCCAAGGCGGAGGGGTACCAGCCCGGTGACAAGGCGGATCTCAAGGCCGTGAACGGCTTCAAGGTCGTCGCCGGCGAGACGACGTGGATCGACTGGACCCTTCGTGCGGGCGGCGCCGTGTATGGGCGTGTGACGACCGACGGCGGGCGGCCCGTGGCCTACGCCAGCATGTCGCTGATCGACCGCAACAAGGGGCGTCAGCGCTGGACGGGCGAGATCACGGCGATGTCCGATGCCGAGGGCAACTACGAGCTCGTCGGCGTGCGGCCGGGCACCTACGACCTGCACGTCAACGCGGCGGGCTACGCCCCGCTCTCCAGTGAGGAGAGCACGAAGGTCGTGATGGGGGGCGAGCTCGGGCGGCTTCCGAAGGACGTGCGCCTCGCGCGCGGTGCCGTGTTCGTCGGAGTGGTCACCGCGCCGGACGACACGCCCGTCCGCGGCGCGCGCGTCTGGTTGGAGGGAACGAAGCGTGGCCAGGCCCCCTCGGGCGTTCGCGACCTCGCCGCGGTAAGCGGTGCAGGCGGCCGCTTCCGCATCCAGGGCGTACCGCCCGGCATGCACGTCGTCGTTGCGGCAGAGCACGATTCATTTGTTGCCGCGCGTTCGTCGGCGCAGCGCCTGTCTGCCGGCCAGGAGCGCGAGGTCGCTATCAAGCTCGGCAAGGGCGCCACGCTCAGCGGTCGCGCGGTCGACAGCCGCGGCAATGCCATCGCCGATGCTCGCGTCCGCTGGGGCAACATCGACGGCGTGCGAGAGCGCGACCTGAGGGAGTCCTTCACGGCGGATGGCTACCTCGGCGCGCGCGTCCTGAGCACCGATATCGACGGCCGTTTCACCATCACGCGTCTTCCCGCCGGCAAGCTGCTCGTGAAGATCGAGCATCCCGACTTCGCGGCGTGGTACCGCAAGGATCTCATGATCGCGCCGGGCGAGGCGGCGCAGCCGGCGCTGACCGCCGCGATGGAGGCCACGCTCACGGTCAGCGGCCGCGTCCTGGGCGGCGATACGGGCAAGCCGCTTCCGGGCGCGTTCGTCTATGCGCGCGAACGCGGCCCGCTCGAGGGGCAGGAGCCCGATCCCGGCCGCGTGCAGGCGGTCGTCTCGGTCGAGACCGATGCAACCGGCAGCTACGTCCTACGCAAGGTGCCGCCCGGGACACACGAGATCGTGGTCTGGTACGCAGAGGGCTACATCGGCGAGGGTCAGAACCACCGCAACCCGAGGGTCCGCAAGAAGGGTGTCGTCGCGGGCGCCACGGGTGTCGACTTCGAGCTCGAGCCGGTCGTGCCGCCGGAGACCGAAGGGGAGTGACCGCCGGCAGTCGCCGCGATGTAGGGGCGACCCAAGTGTAGCGAGTGGTCGGCCCGCGAACCGGAGGGCGCGACCCTACCGCCCAGTCGCACTCTGCTGCGGCGTTGCGCGTGTCACGGTCAGGACCAGCACGATCTGCTCCCGCCCGGATGCGAGGCCATCCAGCGTGACGAAGGCGCCGCCGCCCTCACCTCCGAGCGCGAACGAAGCGCGCGCGCGCGTCGTACTCCACTCCGGCCGCTCGATCTCGATCGGCGCCGCGTTCTCCGACGGCTTGAACTCGACCACGGGGATCGGCGTGCCTACGTCGGTCCGCGTGGCCGTGAGGTCGACACGCATCCGCCCGGCTTCGCGCTTGAGATAGACGTTGAGCCCGATGCCGTGGGGAATCGTCTTCGTCATCAGCACCCACGCGCCGCCTCGGCGCCTGCTGACGTCGCTTGTGTAGCTGATCTCCTTGCCGGAGAAGAACTCCGCGACGCCGCCCGCCGGTACGGAGCCCATGGGCGCCAGCCCGCCGCTGCGCGCGTCGGGCACGCGCCGCACGGCATGCGCCCACCCGGCCGACTGCTGTGTGGTGCCGACGTGCACTCCGATGCCGCCGTTCGGTGTTACGCGAGGCAACGCGACGGTGCCCTTGGCAGCGTAGACGTTCGCCCGCGTCCAGGCGTGCTTTGGGAGATGCACGAGCACTGGGTCGACGCGCCAGAAGCTGAGCGGCTGTGACCCCGGCGGCACGGGCTTCGCCGGAGGCACAGGCGCCGGCGCGCCGTCGTTCTGCTTCGGCTTGTTGTGCTTGTCCGCGTCGTCTTGCTCACCCGCCTTGGGTGCGGCCGGTTCGTCCTTCGGGGCCAGCGGCTTGGGCTTCTTCTTCGCGTGCTCCCGCAACGCGTCCAGCTCCTTCGCGCTCTTGCGTAGCTCGTCGAGGCGCAGCATCAGCGCGTTGTGACCGGGCTGGGTGGCCGTCACGATGTAGGTCCGTCCGAGGTCCTTTACCTCGACGGCGTCTGCGGCTTTTTGCAGCAGGCCCCGCAGCTCGAGCGCGTTCATGCCGCGGTCGAGCAGGTCACCGAGCTTGTAGATCTGCGGAAGGACGGGGGTCGGCGGCGGTGCGGGCACCGCCGCGTCCTCGACCTGCCCTTCTTGCTGGGGCGCCGGTGCAGCCGGGGGCCGCGGACGGGTCGGCGCCGGGTCCCCGCCGTGCTGCAGCTCGTGGCGCAGCTCCAGGGACAGTCGCCGGATTGCCGGCTCGCCGAGGGCCGCCAGGAGGCGAACAGCCTCCTCGCGTTCCTCCGCCGTGCCGTGAACTGCCTGGTGCAGCCAGACTTCCAGCAGGCGCTCGCTGCGATTGGCCCAGCCCGAGACCGCGTCGCCCATCGCCTTGACGAACGTGCGCAGGTCGCCGCCCTTCTCGATGCGTGCGACAAGCCGGGCCTGCGCCTTCGCGCGCACGTCGGCCTTGGGCGACAGCAACCCGCGACCGATCTCGCCGGCCGCGACGGTGTCGTCCGCGAGAGCGGCCGTTGGAAACACAAGGATCAGGCAGAAGAAGATGGAGATCGTGCGGGGCATGGCATCGGGACCGTAGCCGAATTATCGCCTCGGCGTGGGTGCTCCTCTCTCAAACCTATGCAAAAGAGGCGTTCGTGTCTTTGCAGCAACGAACGACGATGCCTGGGCTCCTGGGCCGGAGGCACCGCAACGAGGCGAGGCCGTGGCGTGGTAGTAGAGCCACGCGAGGCCGAGGTCCGAGGCAGCGCTGCCCCGGATCCAGGAGTCCAGGGGCTCATTTCCCTTTCTTGGTCGCCTTCAACCAGGCCTTGGTGAACTCTTCCCAGTCGATGCCCTTGAACGCCACGTTGACGGCCTTCTCGAGCGCCGCGGCACTGCCGCCGCGGAAGCGGGTCATTGCGGCCGCGAAGTTCCCACCGCCGCCTTCGCCCTCCTCTTCTTCTTCCTCTTCTTCTTCCTCTTCTTCTTCTTCCTCGTCGTCGCGGTCAGCGGGATCTTCTTCGACGGGCTCTTCTTCTTCCTCTTCCTCGTCGGCGGGTTCGTCGTCAGGCGCCTCCTCGCCGCCTTCGTCTCCGTCTTCCCCGTCCTCGCCGTCCTTGGGCTTGTCCTTCTTCTCCTTGTTCACCTCGGCCTTGAGGGTGTTGAAGTAGAGGTCGAGGATGTGGCCCCATTTCTCGTTGTACTTCTTGTTCTTGGGGACGATCTCGCGCAGGAAGTAGATGAGGCTCCAGCCCTGGGCGTAGCAGACGCCGGGGTAGGAGTAGTACTCGCGCTGCGAGAACCGCACGAGGTGCTTCAGCGGCGTGTAGCCGCTGTTGCCCCACTGGCGTGTTACCTTGCCCGTGTCCTCGTCGACGTTCTCTTCCATCGAGCGCTCGCCCTTGACGATCGCGTTCTTGATGGTGCCGACGCGCCAGTTGAACGGCTTGATCCGGAACTTGCCGCCCTTGTACTTCGCGCCCGCGTAGTAGTCACCGTGGCCCTCGTTGAACCAAGAGTGCGGGGCCACGCGGCCTACGCTGTAGTGGATGTACTGGTGGAACGCCTCGTGGTAGAGCACCGCCAGCGTGTCGTCGTCGGGCTTCTTGCTTGCGCTGGCGTCGTAGAAGACGAGCTCTTCGTCCATCGGAGACCAGTAGCCGGCTGACCCGCCTGGGCCGCCGTACGTGTGGTACTCCTTGCGGTCTGCGCAGACGCGCACGATGCAGACGTCCTTGATCTCCTTGGCCGGTGGGAACTGCTTCTCGTAGATCTGCGCGCGGATCGCCTCGATGCGCTTGGCGATCACCTTCGCGAGGTAGTGGTTGCGGCCGTTCTTCGTGTTGTAGATGACGATGTAGTTCTTCTTGGGGCTGACGATGACGTCCCAGCCCTTGACCATCGAGCGCTCGATCTCCGAACGCTTCTTGGCGGTGATGTTCACACCCTCGAGATCGTCGATGCGCTCTACGTCCTTGGCCTTGGCGTCGAAGTACTTGAAGGACTTGGCGATCGACTTGAACTTGGGTGCGTACTGCTTGGCCAGCGGCTTGCCGCAGCGCGCGTAGATGCCGTATGCCCAGTCGCCCTTGACGTACTCGGCGAGCGTGATGTGCATCAAGTCGCCCCAGACCATCTTCACTTCGAACTGCCAGATCTTGCCCTCGAGCTTCGGCTTGTCCTTGGACTTGATCTTCTTGAACTCCTTCTTGGCGCGCTTGATCTGTGCGCGGCCCGCCGAGTCCACGTAGAGGTTGGCAAGCGTGGCGTCCCAGATGTTCGTGGGGTTGTCCGCGCTCATGAAGCGCGCGAGCTCCTTCTTGAGCTCTTCCGGGATGTCGCCGGTGATGACGGGGCCGCCCTTGCCTTTGATGTTGTATTTGACGACCTGGACCTCGGCGTCGTACGTGTTGCGATTCGAGCCCTTGCTCTTTGGGTCGCGGAACTTGCAGACCGTGACCTTCTCGTCGGTCTTCAGCGGGACCTGCTTGTAGTCCCGGAACATCTTCAACGAGAACTTGTGGACGCGATCGCGGTGCGTCCAGCTGAGCGGCGGGGCGCCGGCCTCGGCTTCACGGATCTCGGCAAGGCCGCCGATCACCATCGGGATCGCCAACAGGGCAGCCATCCCCAGGCGGAAGGCCCACGGGGTTCGATTCGACATTGTCACGCTCTCTCCGGTGTCCGAGAGCGGTAGCTCCGCTCCCAACACGCCCATCGACTTCGTCCTCTACCGTACTGTACGGCTTCGGCAGCCTTGTAACGGCGGTCTATGGAGCTTTGACGTCGTTCTTACATACCGGTTCCCCGGCAGGGCGCAGCGAAGCGGGCTCTAGTCCCGGCCGGCGCGCCTGAGGAACTCGGCTTCGTCGATGATTTCGACCTCCAGTTCCTCGGCTTTCTTGCGCTTGCTGCCCGCACCGGGGCCCGCCACGACCAGATCCGTGCGCTTGGAGACGGACGAGCCCGCGCGGCCGCCCTGGGCCTCGACCAGGGCCTTGCCCTCCTTGCGGGACATCCGCTCGAGCTTCCCCGTCAGGACCACCGTCATGCCGTGGAAGACGCCGCCGGAGGCGACCTCGATCCTGCTCGGCGCCATGCCGGCCTCGGCCATCCGCCGAAGCATGTCGCGGTTGCGGTCCTCGCTGAACCAGTCCATGACTGCGCGGGCCATGGTCTCGCCAACCTCGTCGAGCTCGACCAGCCGCTCCTCGGTGGCTGCGGCCACGTCTTCGAGCGTGCCGAAGGCGCGCGCGAGGATCTTCGCCCCGCGCTCCCCGACCTCGCGGATGCCGAGGCCGTAGAGAAGGCGGTCCAGCGGCACGGTCTTGGCGGCCTCGAGCTGGTCGAGCAGGTTCTGTGCGCTCTTCTCGCCCCAGCGCTCCAGCGCGGCGAGATCGTCCTTGGCGAGCGTGAAGAGGTCCGCCGCGTCGGTGACCAGCTTGTTCTCCAGGAGCTGGCGGATCTGCTTCTCGCCGAGGCCCCGGATGTCCAGCGCCAGGCGCGAGGCGAAGTGGGCCAGGTGACCCTCCAGCTGCTTGGGGCACGCGAAGTTGGGACAGCGGATCGCGACCTTGCCCTCGTCGCGGTCCAGCTCCGTCGCGCACACGGGACAGTGCGTCGGGACCTCGATCTCCGTCTCGTCGCCCGTGCGCCTGTCCTCCAGGGGGCGCAGCACCTTGGGGATCACGTCGCCCGCGCGCTCGATCTCCACCCGGTCGCCCTCGCGCAGTCCCAGGCGCTCCAGCTCGTCGATGTTGTGCAGGGTGGCGTTCGAGACCGTGACGCCCGCGACGAAGACAGGCTCGAGCACGGCCTTGGGCGTGACCACGCCGGTTCGCCCGACGCTCCAGTCGACACGCTTCAGCGTCGTGATTGCGCGCTGCGCGGCGAACTTCCACGCGACCGCCCAGCGTGGCGAGCGCGTGCGCATCCCCATGCGCTCCTGCAGCGCGAAGTCATCGACCTTCACGACGACGCCGTCGATCTCGTAGGGAATCGCCTCCCGGTTCTCCACGAGGTACGCGTAGTGCTCCGCGACCGCATCGGCGCCGTCAACGATGCGCGTCTCCGGCACCGTGGGCAGGCCCATGTCCCGAAGTGCGTCGAGCAGGTCTTCCTGGCTGCCGTAGCTGACGCCGCGCACCCCGCCGATGGCGTAGGCGAAGTAGCGGATCGGACGGCTCGCCGGGACCTTCGGGTCGAGCATCTGCAGCGAGCCGCTCGTGAAGTTGCGGGGATTGGCGAAGGTCTGCTGGCCGGCCTCTTCGGCGGCCTTGTTGAAGGCCGCGAAGTCGTCCTTGCGCATGTAGGCCTCGCCGCGGACGGCGATCCACTCGGGCACCTTGTCTCCCCGAAGGCGCTGGGGGATCGCCCGGATCGTGCGCGCGTTGTTGGTGATGTCGGCGCCGACGAGGCCGTTTCCACGCGTCGAGGCGGTCACCAGCACCCCGCCTTCGTAGATCAGCTCGAGACCCGCGCCGTCGATCTTGGGCTCCACGCTGTAGCGGCGCGGGTCGTCCGACTGGAGGAAGCGGTCGCCGCGCTCGACCCACCCGCGCAGTTCCTCCTCGGTGGTCACGTTGTCGAGCGACACCATGGGACTCGGGTGTGTGAAGGGCTCGAAGCCCTCGGCAATGACGTCCGGCACGCGCTGCGTGGGACTGGCCGGATCGAGGAGCTCCGGATGCTCGGTCTCCAGCGCCACGAGCTCGCGGTAGAGCTCGTCGTACTGCGTATCGGTCAAATTCGGGTCGTTGAGCGCGTAGTAGCGGTAGTCCGCGTCGCGGATCTGCTCGCGCAGCTCGGCGACCCGCGCCCTCGCCTTGTCACGATCCATGAGCGGGATCCTACCTGCCCGGGCCCCGCGATTTGGCGTCCCTGCGGCGGCTCCGTACCATCAGCCGCTTATCCATGCCGCTTGCCCAGAACCTCTTGTTGACGATCTACTACGCGCTGCTGGCGCTGGTGACCTCGGTGATGCTCTACCGGGGCTTCCTGATCGTGCGCTACTACCGCCGGCCGCGCGGCGACGAGGAGCCGGCGGACCGCTTCGGCGAGGAGCCGGTGGTCACGGTGCAGCTGCCGCTGTTCAACGAGCGCTTCGTGGTCGAGCGCCTGCTCGACGCCGTTTGCGCCTTCGACTGGCCCAAGGACAAGCTCGAAATCCAGGTGCTGGACGACAGCACGGACGACACGGTGGCGATCACCGCCGCGAAGGTCGCTGCCTTGCGAGCCGAAGGCTTCGACGTCAAGCACCTCCACCGCGTCGATCGGACGGGCTACAAGGCGGGCGCGCTCGAGGCCGCGATGGACGAGGCGCGCGGCGACTACCTCGCCGTGTTCGACGCCGACTTCGTGCCGAACCCGGACTTCCTGCGCGAGACCGTCGATTACTTCACCGACGAGAGCGTCGGGTTCGTCCAGACGCGTTGGACCTACCTCAACCGCGAGTACGGCATGCTCACGCAGGGCATGGGCATGCTCATGGACGGCCACTTCGTGCTCGAGCAGGTGACGCGCTCGCGCGGCGGCTACATCTTCAACTTCAACGGGACCGGCGGCATCTGGCGACGCAAGGCCATCCACGACGCCGGCGGGTGGGACGCCGACACGATCTGCGAGGACACGGATCTCTCGTATCGCACCGGCCTGGCCGGCTATCGCGGCGTCTACCTGCGCAACGTGGAGAGCCCGAGCGAGCTCCCGGTCCAGATCACGGCGCTCAAGAGCCAGCAGCACCGCTGGGCCAAGGGGCTCACCGAGTGCTTCTTCAAGATCATGCCGTCCCTGTGGGCCAGCGGCCTTCCGCTCAAGAAGAAGCTCGAAGGCACGTTCCACCTCGGCGCCAACCTCGCGTTCCCGGCCAGCCTCTTCATGACGGTCGTCGCGCTGCCCGTGATGCTCGTACGCATGGGCCGCGGCAGCGCGGGCGATCTTGCCCAGCTCGTGGACTCGTTCGTCTTCTTCCTCGTGATCGTCACGCAGATCGGCTTCTACATCGTCGCAACGCGCGAGAGCCACGAGGACTGGATCCGGCGGCTCAAGTACCTGCCGTTCTTCCCACTGATCGGGGTTGGACTGGCCGTCAACAACGCGCGCGGGGTGCTCGAGGCTCTCTCGGGGCTGCGTACCGAGTTCGTGCGGACGCCCAAGCTGGGCGTGCTGGGGGAGGACCGCGGGCTCGTGAAGAAGCGCGAGCGCACCTACACCGGCGGGCGTGACTTCTGGCAGGCGATCGTCGAGATCGGTCTCGGTGCCTACTACGTCTGGATGGCCGTGGTGCAGTCCCGCGTCATGGTCATGGGGGCCGTGATCACCGCGATCCTGAGCATCGGGCTCTTCATGGTGGGCGGGGCGACGCTCCGCGCGCTGTGGATCCGCCGCGCGGAGGAGCTCCGGCGGCTCCAGCCCGAGGCGGCGACGGCCACCTCCTCCTAGCCGCGGCCCCGATTTCGCCGCCCGGGTACTAGGGGAATGTGAACGGCTGTCGCAGGGCGCCACGGTCCTGCAACCCGCAATCAATAGGCCTCTGAAGGCCCCAGAGGCCCTGCGTCAGGCGTTCTGGCCGACCCGGGGTGCTTCCCGACGTTGAGGGGGCGGGGATCGGCCAGAAGAATCCGGCATCAGGGTTCAGCACAGGGAATCAGCCTGCCGACAGAGAAGCGTTGGGGCACAGGCTGCCTGATTGGAGGGCCATTGGCTCGCATTCTGCTCGTCGAGGACGAAGAGAGCCTGCGCGACGTGCTCGCGCGGTATCTGCAGGCCCAGGGGCACGTCTGCGTCCACGCCGAGAACGGCGAGGTCGGCGTCCACAAGGTGCGCGAGGACAGCGAGGGCTACGACCTCATCATCAGCGACATCGAGATGCCCAAGATGGACGGGCTGGCCTTCCTCCGCCGCGTCCAGCCCTACATCGAGTCCGTCACGCCGTTCATGATCCTCACGGCCTACGACGAGTGGAAGTACGCCATGGAGGCGATCCGCCTCGGCGCCTGCAACTTCCTCCAGAAGAACCCCTTCGACCTCGCGGAGATCGCCAACGCCGTCGAGCGTGGGCTGGAGCTCCGACAGGTCTATGCCCTGCGGCACAACTACCGCGAGGAGCTCGAGCATCGCCTGCGCGAGAAGGAAGAGGAGCTGCGCCGCACCTACGACGGGACGGTCATCGGCTTCGCCGCCATGATGGAGGGCAAGGACGCCTCCACCATGGCGCACCTCTTCCGCGTGCGGGACTACTGCACGCTGCTCGCGCGCGAGCTCGGCGTGCCGGACAAGCGCCTGCGCGACATCGAACTCGGCTCGATGCTGCACGACGTCGGCAAGTACCGAATCCCCGATGCGATCCTCACGAAGCCCGGTTCGCTGACGGATGAAGAGTGGGTCGTGATGCGCAAGCACCCCGAGTACGGCGCGCAGTTCGTCGAGCGCATCCCGTTCCTCGCGGGCGCGACGGACGTGATCGCGAACCACCACGAACGCTACGACGGAGACGGCTACCCGCGCGGACTCAAGGGGGACGAGATCCCGCTGGCCGCGCGCATCTTCTCCGTGGTCGACGCCTACGACGCCATCGTGTCGGAGCGTTGCTACAAGCCCGCACAGGAGCCGTCGGTCGCGTTGGCCGAGCTGCAGCGCTGTGCGGGTACGCAGTTCGATCCGGACGTCGTCGAGGCGTTCGTCCGTGCCCATCCGAAGATGGAGCGCATGATGGAGACCTTCGAGGCGCGCTTCCAGGCCGAGATCGCGGCAATCGGCCTGGGCGGCATCGAAGACCGGAGCGAGCTCCGGGCAAAGCTGCAGCCGCACGCGGTGCGGGAGAAGAGCGCCTGAGCGTGTGGGCTGACGGGTTGTTTCGAGGGATGTGATGACTGGGCCTGACGTTGCTGGTGAACAGCTCGATCTGCTCGTCTCGGGCAAGCGGGCCGCGCCGCGCTACATCTGCGAGATGGCGGTGCGCATCAAGGGCGTGAACCGCGAGTTCGAGGCGATCGCGCGCGACATCTCTGTCGGCGGTGTGTTGCTCGAGCTCCCCGAAACAGAGCTCGCCGGCAAGAAGAGCGCGCAGCTCGGGCCGGTCGAGCAGCTCGACCTGATCGAGACCCACTTCCGCGACAGCTTCGATGTCTCCTTCCGCGAGCAGGGTGTCGCCGTCGAGGCCGCGCTCGTGCGCATGTCCGTACGCCCCGAGGCGCCCGGCATGCTCTATCTCGGTTGCCAGTTCGCGCACCAGCTCACCGAGGAGCTCCAGCGCAAGCTCGGTGTCGGCGCCGGCACCGACGGCGTTCCCGGCTGGCAGGAGGTCGTCACGCTCGACGAGCTCCCGTTCGAGGCCGACCCCGGTCGTCCGGCCTACCTGATGATCCTGGACGAGACCGAGGCGGTGGCTGGACCGCGCTACATGGGCCCGCTCACGGCGATGGGCGGCGACCTCCTCGTCGCGCGGATCGACGGCGCCACGTGTGACGACGTCACGGCGTGTCTTGCCGGTCGCGATCTGCGCGTGCGCGTCATGTCCGGTGCACGCGTTGTGTGGGAGGCCGAAGCCTCGATGCTCGCCACGCGCTTTCTCGACGGTCGCCGCCAGGGCGCGGAGATCGCGATCTCGCCGAAGGCGGCGCCCGGACGCAAGGTCCGGAAGCTGCTGCGGAAGCGGAAAGCCGCCTAGAGGCACCGGCGGCGTTCGCCGATGCGGCAGTCGATGTAGGGGCGACCCGAGGCTCGAAGGGCCGAGTGGTCGGCCCGCAAGCTTCCAGCGATTCGCGGGCCGACCATTCGTCGCGCCTGCGGCGCTCCTCAGGTCGCCCCTACATCAGTTCCTGAAGTCGAGGAAGTTCTCGATATCCGCCCTCCACGCCGGACCGAACGCCAGGACGAGGATCTCCTTGATGAGCGCGCTCTCGTCGCTCAACAACACCGCGCGGCCCTGGCCCACGTTGGTGATGTCCTTGTAGATCTCGAAGTAGGGGTGGTTGAAGTCGTCCGGATCCTCGCGGGCGCGTCGCTTGTTCACGTCCAGCGAGCGGCGGTTTGTGTCGGTGAAGATCGCGTGCAGCACCGCGCGGTTCTCGCGCGTTGCCCAGCGCTTCACGTCGCGCTTGAACTCCTTGTCCAGCTCCGGCCGGTGGGGCGCGTCGCCGGCGAAGATCGCGACCTTGTGGGCGTCCGGGCGCCACCACAGGCGCTTCATCACGGCGCTGACCGACTCCTTCACGGCCTCCGGGATGTCTCCGCCCTGGCCGTGCACGAAGCTCTGTAGGAACCCGGGCAGGTTCACGAGGTCGAAGGTCAGCGGCGTGCCGTAGTAGACGTAGTCGTCGCCGAAGTCGCGGTACGTGAAGAGCGCGATGCGCAGGCTCGGCAGCGGTGAAGCCATCTCGGCGATGATCTCGTCGATGCTCTGCTTGGCCGAACGCAGCAGCCCGGCCATCGAGCCGGTCGAGTCGAGCAGCAGCACGAGATCGAGGCCGCGCCACTTGAGATCCCGCGTCTGCTCCGCGAGCGAGCCCGTTACGACCATGCCCGCCTGGCGAACGCGCGGGGGCAGCTTGCCGTGCTGTTTCCACCACGCTTGCCAGCGCTTGATGGCGGCGGCACGCTCCGCGGGCGAGGCCTCCGAGTCGTAGTTCACGCTGGTCTCGCTCATCCGTTGGAGCAGCGAGTTCGCGCGACGGCGCGTCTCCTCCTTGTCCGCGTCGAGGAACGCGAGCAGGAGCGGCACGGCGTCGCCGGGGCGCTGGGCGTCGAGTAGCTCCACGGCGGCGCGTCGCAGGCGCTCGACGGAGGTCTTCGTGGCGATGTCGGTGGCGCGCTTGAGGAAGGCTGCGTCGAGGGGCGGCTTCTCGGCGGCTCGGTCGAGCAGGTTGCTCACGCCGAGGCACGCGCTCGCGCGAACACCCGGATCGCGATCGCCGATGGCCGCAACGAGCACGGGCAGCACGGTCGCGGCCTGCCCGCCGGCCTGGGAGATGCTGGCGAGGACCTGGGCGCGCACGCCGTAGTCCGCATCCTTGGCCGCCTTGGTCAGCGCGGCGACAACGCCCGGCGCCTCCGCTCGACGTCCGAGCCCGCGCGCCGCGATGACGCGGATGACGTACTTCTTGTCGTTGAGTGCGGCGATCAACGCACCGGCGGCTTCCGGCGCAGAGGCGTCCGCCAGTGCACGTGCCGTCGCGGCGCGGACATCGGGGGAGCGGTCACGCAGCGACTTGCGCAACTCCTTCACGGCGTCGGCGGTTCCCACGCGGCCCAGCGCGCGCACCACATTCACGCGCACGTCGAGTTGGCTGTCCGTACGCGCGCGCTTGAGGCCGCCCAGGATCTCGGGCGTCGCGACGAAGCTCAATCCGTACGAGCAGGCGACGCGCACGGCGGTGTCGTCGTGCTTGAGGCCCTTGAGCAGCCCCGGGTGCAGCGAGCCACCTGAGGCCGTGCGTACGCCCAGGCCTTTCGCACCGCCGAGGCGAAGGAAGGTCTTCCGCGCCCAAGGCTTCTTGGCCTGCAGCACGTCGCGCAGCAGCTTGTCGATGCCCTTGTCCTCGGCGCGGGCCAGCGCGACGCCCAGCAGGAACTGCTCGTAGCGGTCCTTCATGTCCAGCGCGTTGGGAGCGTCGAAGCGTCGCAGATCGGCCGTGGCGACCTGGGCCTTGGCCGCCTTCTGGAGGCGCTCGAGCGCCGTCTTCGAGCCGAGGGCTGCGAGGCTGCCCAGCGCTTCGTACCGGATGTCGAGGTCGGCGTTGGTGAGGTGCTTCTCGAGCGCGGGAATCGACTCCTTGCGTCGCAGCGCCCCGAGAGCACGGACGGCCGCGAGCGCGATGCCGTTGTCCTTGTCGCTCGCTGCTTCCGTGAGCGTGGCTTCCGCCTCCGGCGACTTGAGCGCCGCGAGCGCGCGCACCATCCGGCGGCGCGCCTCCACGTACTTCTTCTCCTTGCGCAGCGCGCGGATCAGCGGCCGCAGCGCCTCGGGGGGCGCCAGCTTCTCGAGGCACGAAGCCGCGAACGCGCGGACCTCCCAGTCGGTCTCCTCCAGCATCACGAGCAGGGCGGGCACGGCGGCTTCGCCCTCCGCAACCACACGGTTCCGCTGTACCGACCACAGGCGCAGGTCGCGCGCGCGGAAGTCCTCGAGCAATTGCAGCGCGCGCTTGGACGCCTTCGGCAGGTCCACCTTGCGTTGCTCGAGGGCCTGGCGGCGCTCGGCTTGTCTGCGCTTCAGCTCCTCCGGGCTGAGTTGCTCTTCCGCCGGCTTGTCGTCTTCGGCGCGTAGCGGCGTGGAGTGTCCAAGCAGTGCGAGGAGAACAAGCAACCATCTACGACAACCGGCCATGGACGGAAGGTACCAGCGCGATCGAGGGGGGAGTCGATGTAGGGGCGACCCGAGGCCCATGGGGCCGAGTGGTCGGCCCGCGGCTCGGCGGATCGAGGGGGCCGTGGACACGGCTTGCGATCACGGTTCACAGTCCACAGCGGCGGGCCGACCACTCGCTGCGCTCGGGTCGCCCCTACATCGTGGCGACGGCCGGCGAACATCCCCAGGACAGTGAAGGGCGACCATCCGGCGCGCCTTCGGCGCTCCCTTAGGTCGCCCCTACATCGCGCCAACCAGGGCGACTACTTCTTCTCCCCGTCGTCCTTGCCCTCTTCCTCCTCGTCCTTCTCGTCGCCCTGCTTGCCCATGAGCGGCGAGAAGCGGTAATAGGTCTCGAGGCTGAGGATCGACATGCACGTCGAGAAGATGCGGCCGCCGTTGAGCACGGCCGTGCCGGGATCCCAGGACCCGAAGTGCTTGGCAGGCGAGGTGCGCTGCTTCTCCGGATACATCTTCTTGATCTTCTGGTTCCAGGCGCGCCAGTAGCGGCCGCCCATCTGGTGCATCGCGAGCGTGCCGTAGTACCAGTAGTAGTGGTACCAGGCGATCGCCATGCCCTTCTCGAGACCCGACATCCACTTGGGCAGGTACTCGAGAAGGTAGTTGGCGGACCCGATCATGAACGGATGGCTGCGCTTCCAGCCCATGAAGAAGCGGCAGACCATGCCGACGGCCGTCATCGACGTCATCTGCAGCGCCGACTTCTCTGCGCCGGACAGTTCGAGGTAGCCCGTGAATGCCTTGTAGTAGCGGCGCGATCCGACCTCGTAGTCGTAGTCGGTTGCGAGGTCGTCGGGCAGCTCCTCTTCGCCCGTGATGTCGAATGCGCAGCGCTCGAGCCAGCTATCGATGCCGTCCCAGCTGCGCTGGGCGACGTCGAGGCCGATGAGGTCGGCCATCTTGGTCGTCATGAGCACCCACGACGTGCAGGACGTGTCGCTCTGGTAGTAGCGCGGGCCGTAGCGCCAGCCCTTGCCCGGCGTCTGCACGCGCACGAGGTAGTCGATGCCCCACTGGGCGGGTTCCTCGAGCACCGGGTCGCCGGAGAGGCCGTAGGACTCCGTCACGCCCCACACGCCCATCCCGATCAGGTACGCGAAGATCCAGCTTGAGTCGCCGCCGCCCGTGACGGGGTAGCCGCCGTCGTAGAACTGCGTCGCGGCGAGGAACTCGGACGCGCGGCGAATGCACTCGCGGTACTTGCCTTCGGCGCCGTTGTAGCCCGCACCGACGAGCGCGAGCAGGGCCAGGCCCGTGTAGGCCGGCTCGCAGCCGATGACCCCGCCGAAGCCCTTCTCGTTGCCGTCCCACGAGCCGATCGGGTGCTGCTGCAGCTCGAGCCAGCGCAGGCCGTTCTCGACAGCGCGCTCGGTGACCGGCGTGAGGCCGAAGAGCTTGTCCTCGACGGCCGCGCGGCGGTTCTCCTTGCGGTTGAACTTGCCCACGCGCGGATAGAGCGGGTTCTTGGCCTTCGCCAGCCAGGCCTTCCAGCGCTCCGGCTTGCGACCGAAGCGGTGGCCGGTCAGGCGCTCCAGCGCGAACTCGCCTTCGCGCAGCATCTTCTCGCTGTAGCCGTCCTCGTAGATCAGCTTGACGAGGTAGTTGTAGGCGTCCATGTGCCGGATGTAGCCCAGCGCGCGCACGCCGTTGATCTCGTACTTCTTCGCCTTCTTTCGCGCCTTGATGCCCTCGGTGAGGTCCTTGACCGCCTTGGCCGGGTCGATGCCCTCGAGCGCGCGGGCTGCGAACATGCGTACGACGTAGTCCTCGTCGTGGAGCGCCGCCTTGAGGCACGCCTTGTAGGCGTCCTGGCACTCGAAGAGCCCGCAGAGCTCCATCGCCGTCGTGCGGACGTCGAAGTCGTTGGAGTCGCACGCGGCCGGCATGGCCTTCTCGACCTTCTTCTTCGCGCGCTCGCCGAAGCGCAGCAGGGCCTGGCGCGCGGCGTCGCGCACCTCCCACGTGCGGTCTTCCTTCACGATCTGGATCATCCGGTCGATGACCTTGTCCGGAATCTCGAGGGTGGGCTTGGGCAGCGGCTTGCGCTTGCCGCCCGTCTCGATCCCGCCGCCGCCCTTGGAAGGTCCAGCGACGGTCGGTCCGCCGCCGTTGCCCGGCTGCGGCGGCTGGTCCTCGCCGGGCAGCTTGCCGTGCGAGCTGCGCCACGCCATGCGCGCCAGTGCGAGCACGGCCGCGTCGCGCTTGTCCTTGTTGGCGTTCTTGCTGAGCGTGAGGAGGTCCTCGACGTCCTGCAGCGTCGCGAGCTCGGTGATCGCCTTGTAGTTCGCCTGCAGCGTCGTCTTCTTCGGCTGCTTGCTGATGACGTACATGAACGAGCCGACGCCGCCGGTCCAGCCGATGTGCTTCATGGCCCACACGCCGTAGAGGCCGGCGTACTCGCCCTTGTCCCGCTTGACGAGCTTCTCGAGCTGCTCGAGGTAGATCTTCTCGCCGCGACGGCCGGCCGCGGAGCACGCCGCGCAGCGGATCTCTTCCGAGCGGCCCTTCAAGGCCTTGAGGATCGCGTCGCGGGTCTTTCGGAACGGGTTCTCCTTTGTCGGCTCGAGCGCGCCGGCCATGTAGAGACCTTCCGCCTGGACCTCGGGCGAGCGGCGGCCCGAGGCGAGGTGCGCGAGGTGCGGATCGACCCACGGATGACCCCAGGCGCCGAGGAGGCGCGCCATGTTCGTCTGCACGCGCGCATCCTTGCTCTTCATGAGCTTCTTCATCAGCTTCTGGAAGTCTTTGTCCTTGATGACCGCCTTCTCGGTCTGCTCGTTGCCCATGGCCTTGAGCGCTTCGCCGCATGCGATGGCGATGTGGGGGAACTGGGCGTCGATCGCGCAATCGACGAGGTCGAGCGCTGCGCTCGTGTCCTTGCGTCGCGCGATTTCATCGATGGTCTGGTAGACGAGGTCGGGGTCGTTCTTCTTGAGCTTTTTGCCCCAACTCCCGGCGGTCGTGTCGCCGGGCGGGAGGAGGAGCAGGGCGGCGCCCACGACGGCGGCGGCAACGAGAACGAACGACGGTAGGCGCAAGCCGGATCTCCTGACTGACGGGCATCTTACGGCGTGAGTCCCGCCAAGGGGGGCCCAGCAGCGAGCGCCACCGATTCAAACGTACGCGCGCGCCGCGGTTCAGCCCTTCGCGCACCCTCTGTCATCCTGCCACCAGGGCCGAATCGGGCGTGGTTACGCAGGCCGGAGGGCCTGAAAACGGCCTGAATTCGGGCCTTGGGCCCCAGCGCGTGAAGAGATCCGGCTTCCGCGTGGCGATCCGGAGGAATCGTCGTTTCCATAGAAGACCGGCGGCCTGCCGCCCCTGATTCGGAGCCCAGACCCATGCGCCTCAGCCTCTGTCTTCTTCTCGCCCTTTCGCTCGCGGCCCCGGCCGCTCTCGCCGACACCATCGAGCTCAAGGACGGCCGGTTCGTCGAGGGCATGGTCATGGCCGATCCCGACGGCAAGGACGGCGTCTGGGTGATCAGCCGCTTCGGCCCCACCTTCATCAACAAGGCCGACATCAAGAAGCAGACGAAGGCCAAGCCGATCGACGATCAGATCAAGGACTTCCTCGCCAAGCTCGGCCCGAAGGACGTCAAGAACCGCGTCAACCTCGCCAACTGGATGATGCAGGTCGGTCGCGAGGAAGAGGCCAAGGAGCTTGCGACGCAGATCCTCGAATGGGCGCCGGAAAACGACAAGGCCCACAAGGTCCTCGGTCACGTCCGCCATCGCGGTGAGTGGAAGACGCCGGAAGCTGCCAAGCGCGCCGAGGGCTACGAGAAGCACGGCGACAAGTGGTACACGCCGGAAGAGTGGAAGAGCTTGAACGAGGCCGAGAAGGAGAAGGCTGCCGCCATCGAGAAGGCGGCCAACGAGAAGAAGCTCTCCAAGCTCGTCAACGAAGCCGTCCGTCTCGCGCTCAGCCCCGACCCCGCCGTCAGCGCGCGCGGCAAGTCGCGCCTGCTTGCGCTCAACCGCGAGTTCGATAGCGAGAAGCTCAAGAAGCTTGTCGCCGGAATCGACGACTACATCGAAGAGGTCTCCGAGCTGCGCAAGAAGGCGAACGCCATGGCGCAGCAGGCGCTTGCGACCGACGGCGCGATGGTGATGGGCGAGATCCGCGCGACGCTCAGCCGTCTCAAGCGTCCGATCGAGCGCTTCACGACGTCGCTCGCTTCGGGTCCGCCGATCCTCAGTCCCAACTCCGCCGTCACGATCCAGCTTCCCGAGCTCGAGGTCATCAAGGTCCGGACTACCGTGTCCATGCCGGCGACAGTGGATCGGGACGACGATTAGGCAGGGAGGGCACAAGGCCCTGCCCTACATGACTCCAGTGCGCAGGCTCCCAGGGAACATGTAGGGACGGGCCTTGTGCCCGTCCGCGCCCTACAGGGGGCCCTGGCAGATGGTCGATGGGGCGCACATGGCGTCCGTCGCTCGCTTCTTCCGCTGGCTCGGCCTCTGGATCACCGAAGACGTCTGGTCGATCCTCTGCGCCGGCCTTCTGATGTGGGGCGCCATGTACCCGGGCATCCACTGGGGCCTGATTGCGGCGGGGGCCGCGCTGTACGTCGGCGGCTACATCGTCGCCAAGAAGTACGAGAAGCGCACGGCACCCGCCGAGGGTGACACCTAGGCGCTATCCTCGCGCCGGTGCGCCAAGACTTCGTCCGCAAGAGCAAGCTGCTGAGCCTGGTGCTGCGCCACGACCCCTCGCATGCGGGCATCCAGCTCGACAGCGAGGGGTGGGTCGCGGTGGATGCGCTGCTTGCCGGTCTCGCGACGCGCTACCCGGAGTTCACGCGCGCGCTGCTCGAGGAGATCGTCGCCACGAACGACAAGCGCCGTTTCGTACTATCCCCCGACGGCACACGCATCCGGGCGGCGCAGGGCCACTCCATCGACGTAGACCTCGGTCTCGAGCCGGCCGAGCCGCCCGCGCGTCTCTTCCACGGCACGGCGTCGCGCAACCTCGACTCGATTCGGGCGCAGGGACTCGTG
This sequence comes from Planctomycetota bacterium, assembly GCA_028281445.1. Lineage (GTDB taxonomy): Bacteria > Planctomycetota > PLA2 > PLA2 > JAEUHO01 > JANQJW01. The sequence goes on from JANQJW010000066.1 coordinate 136,379, forward strand.
CCGCGCGGGCGCCACCACGTGCACCTGTCCGTCGACGAGCGCTCGGCAATGCAGGTCGGCGCGCGCCACGGCAAGCCGGTCGTGCTCGCCATCGACGCGGGCGCCATGGCACGTGCAGGCCGCGCGTTCTATCTCTCGGAAAACGACGTCTGGCTCGCGGATGAAGTGCCGCCCGCCTTCATCCGGTTCCCGGAGCACTCGTGAGCATCTGGTTGCACGAGGACGACTGGGGGATGCGGGCGCTGCTTCCGGTGTCGGCGCTCCAGTGGTGCAGCGTGCAGTTTCGGAGCCGTACGGAGTGGGATCCGCCGGAACCACTCTCGTCTCTCGGTATCGGCGTGGTGCAACTCCACGCGATCGTCGGGCCCCACCTCGGCGCCGAGACCCAGGGGGTGACCACGGGGACGACGAGCGGGAAGGCGGATGTCATCGGCAACGCGGCGGCCTACGGAGAGGACCTCATCGCGGTGTGGAACGAGAGCAAGGTGGTCGAGGAGCTCTTCTTCTCGATCGCCCGGCCCGAGACGTCGATGATCGAGGCGCTTGCGGCGCTCGGCCGCGCCCATCCGCTTCTGTACGTCGACTGGGCGTGGAAGCGGGTCGCGCGCCTGGACGATCCTCCGATCGTGCGCGCCGCCATGACCTACAGCTAGGGGCTCGCCGCCTCCACCGCCTCGCGCAGCTCGGCCATCGACACCGCTGGGAACGTCGGAATGCGGATGCACTCGGTCTTGAGTGGGCCGTAGCCGGCACCCAGGCGGTGCCCCGCGGCAAGGGCGCGTTCGAGCCAGTCGGCCGGGTTCTCGACGCGCAGGTTGTGCGACGTGAGCGAGCGCCAGGCGGGATCGCGGATGTAGAAGGCGTCCTCGCCGAAGCGCCCGGCGATCCACGCGGCCTTGTTGCGGGTCGCGGTGTCGGTCTGCTCGAGGTCGCGCCGTGCCATCTGGCGCTCGAGCAGTGCGATACCCAGGACGTTCGGCGTCTCGACCGTATGCCCGATCGCCAGCCGCTCGGCCATGTGCAGCACATCCTGCCAACCGGGGACGTGTCGCGAATCGCCAAGCTCCGCGGCGCGCGCCATCGCGCGGGGGGAGAGGAAGCAGAAGCCGAGGCCCGCGGGTAGGCCAACGCACTTCTGTACGGAGCCGAACCACGCGTCCGCCTGCGTCCAGTTGGTCTTCACCGCGCCGAAGGTCGAGGTCACATCAACGGAGATCAGCGCGTCCGGGTAGCGCGAGCGCATGTACGCGAACGCCTCGTCCGGCCACGTCATGCCGGTGCTCGTCTCGCAGTGGATCAGCGCGATCAGCTCGGTGTCGGCGGCGATCGCGGTCTTCTCGTAGGGCGGTGGCCGGTCCCAATCCAGCTCGAGTCGCGCAGCGTTCAGGCCGATGCGGGACGCTGTATCCGCGCACCGTTTCGAGAAGGCGCCTTCCACGAAGTGAAAGGTCTTCTTCGCGACGCAGTTGCGCAGGATCAGCTCCATGCACGCCGTCGCCGATGGATGGAAGAGGAAGGTGTAGTCCTCCGGGATCTGCATCGCGTCGCGCGTCGTGGCCACGGCGCGCTTGATCGTGTCCATGACCGCCGGACCCCGGTGGCTCTCCGACAAGAGCCCGCTCTCGGTGATGTCGACGATGTCGCGCTTCACTTCGTCGCTGACATGCGACGGTCCCACGTTGAGCGAGATCATCAGTAGAGGATCCGGGTGCGGAGCGTTCCTTCAACGCCCTTGAGCTGCGGCAGCGCTTCGGCGGCATCGATCGAGTCGACGTCGATGACCACGTAGCCGATGTCGCCGAGCGTCTGGAGGTGCTGGCCGAGGATGTTGGCGCCGTGGGAGGAGAGCACCTCGTTGATGTGGGCCATGATGCCCGGCGCGTTGCGGTGGATGTGTAGCACGCGGTGGCAGCCTTCGTGCGCCGTGAGGTTGAGCTGAGGGAAGTTGACTGCCCCCGTCGTGTTGCCGCTGTCGCTGTACGACACGAGCTTGGTGGCTACGTCGATCGCGATCGCCTCCTGCGCCTCCAGCGTCGAGCCACCGACGTGCGGTGTCAGGATCGCGCTCGGGATGCCGCGCAGCGGGTTCTCGAACGTCTCGTCCTTGCCCTTGGGCTCCTTCTCGAAGACGTCGACGGCCGCGCCGGCGACGTGCCCGCTCACGAGCGCGGCGGCGAGCGCGTCTCCGTCCACGACCGTTCCTCGGCTGGCGTTGATCAGGTGGCTGCCCGGCCGCATGGCATCGAGCTCCGCCTTGCCGATCAGCCCGCGCGTCTCGGGGGTGTCCGGCACGTGCAAGGTGACGATGTCGGCGATCTGCAGGACGGACGCAAGATCTGGTTGCGGCCGCGCGTTGCCGAGCGCCAGCACCGGCCGGATGTCGTGGAAGACGACGTGCATCCCCATGGCCTCGGCCAGGACGGACACCTGCGAGCCGATGTGGCCGTAGCCCACGATGCCCAACGTGCGGCCGCGCAGCTCGTGCGAGCCCGCCGCGGTCTTGAGCCAGCCGCCTTCGTGTACGCGCGTGCTCTTCTCGAAGATGCCGCGCATCAACATCACGGAGAGCCCGATGACGAGCTCCGCTACGGAGCGCGTGTTGGAATGCGGCGCGTTGAAGACCGGCACGCCCTTGTGCGCCGCCGCCGAGAGGTCGACCTGATTCGTGCCGATGCAAAAGCAGCCCACGGCGAAGAGCCGCCGGGCGGTGGCGAGCGCTTCGGCGTCGAGCTGCGTGCGCGAGCGGATCCCGACGACGTGCGCGCTGCTCAGCGCGTCGCGCAGCTCGACCTGCGGCAAGGCGTCCGGCTCGTGCCGCACGTTCGTGTAGCCCATCGCGCTGAGGTACTCGGCGGCCCGTTCGTGCACGCCCTCGAGCAGGAGCACGCGGATCTGGCTGCGCGGCAGCGTTCGACGCCTGGTTCCGGCTGTTTCCGTCTTCATGCCAACAACGTCTCCAGCACGGCGGCAAGCTCCTGCATGCTGCGTGCTTCGTAGTCGGCCCGTTCGACGACGCGTTCCCGGCGGACGTGCTCCGTGTAGGCCACGAAGTGATCCACTACCCCCGCATCCTGCAGCGCGAGATCCGTAGCGCCGTCGCCCACGCCGACGGCAGGCCGTGCGAACACCATCCCACCGCGCCGGATGCCTTCCAGCTTGGACCGTGAGAAGCCGTCGTCGATCATCCCGCGTAGCGTGCCGTCGTCGTTCCACTCGGTGCCGACGCCCCACGCGCGGTCCTCCGGGATGCCCAGCGGCTCGGCGACGAGCTGGATCAAGTCCCGGAACCCGCCGCTCACGATCCACGCCTCGTGGCCGTTCGCGCGCAGCCTGGACACCGTGCCGGAGGCACCCGCGGTGGGGGACCGGGCGAGCTCAGCGCCGACCGCCGCGACGTGCTCACGGCGTGGCGGGACGAGTGCGATGCGGCTTCGCAGGGACTCCTCGAAGGCCATCGAGCCGTCCATGCCGGCGTTCGTGATGCGCGCGAGCTCGGCCCGGATCTCCGGCGTCGCCCCGGGTGCCCGGGCGCAGATCTCCTCGAGGCTCTCGACCGGCACCAGAGTGCTGTCGAAGTCGAAGATCACGCTGCCCACCACGGCCTCCCGGGTCCGAGAGAAGCACGAGCGGCTGACAGGGCGACAGGCCCATGAGGCCGCAATTCGGCGCCCGCTGACAAACTGGCAGGCCCTGCGAGCCGTCGGGGACACGCTCCGAACTCCAACCACATGTCCCGCAAGGAGTTAGGCGCAATTGGAGGCTGCTGGCACCCGGCTTGCCATTCGCTTTGAGCCATGACCCCGAGCCCGTCCGTACTCCTGAGCCTCCGGGACCGCGCGCTGCGCGAGGAGATCGATGGCTGGATGCGGGGCTACGGCTACGAGACGTGCCTCACGGCCGACGCGGAGGAGACGATCACCTGGCTGCGCCAGGAGCGGTTCTCCGCCTCCTTCCTGGATAGCGGGATGGAGCGTGCCGACGGTGGGGCGGTCTGGCGGCTCGTCCGCCCCGGCACGGCCCGCCGGGTCGTGTTGATGGCACGCGAGCGCAACCAGGACCTGTGGTTCGAGGCGCTGCGCCACGGCGTGGCCACGGTGCTGCCGCTCCCGCCCGTCGAGGAGATGGTGCGGGCGGCGCTTAGCGCCGTTTCCGGATCGCTTCCGGGCGACACCCGCACGTACTGACCGAAGAGTTGACCCGAGTGCCCCGAGGGTGCGCTCGCTGACCCACTGCAAGGAACCGAAACGATGGCCAACATCAAGCCGCTCAACGACCGCGTCCTCATCGAACGGATCGAGGCGAGCGACACCACAGCCGGAGGCATCGTCCTCCCCGAGTCCGCCAAGGAGAAGCCCACCGAGGGCCGCATCGTCGCGACCGGCGACGGCCGCCGCGGTGACAAGGGCAACCGCATCCCGCTGGCCGTGAAGAAAGGTGACCGCGTGCTCTTCAGCTCCTACGCCGGCACGTCCGTCAAGGAAGGCGGCACCGAGTACCTGATTCTCGACGAGAGCGAGATCCTCGCCGTCGTCGACGACAAGCCGTTTCCCTCCGCCAAGAAGGGCGGCAAGAAGAAGAAGTAGCCCACTTGGCTGAACAGAGAGGAACTCATTGACATGGGTGCAAAGCAGATTGCCTACAACCAGGACGCGCGCGAGCGCATCCGCGCCGGCGTGCGCCAGCTCGCGCGTGCGGTGAAGGTCACGCTCGGCCCGCGCGGCCGCAACGTCGTGATCCAGAAGTCCTTCGGCAGCCCGACCGTCACCAAGGACGGAGTCACGGTCGCCAAGGAAGTCGAGCTCAAGGACGCCTACGAGAACATGGGCGCCCAGATGGTTCGCGAGGTCGCGTCGAAGACGTCGGACGTCGCCGGTGACGGCACGACGACCGCCACGGTGCTCGCCGAGGCGATCTTCGAAGAGGGCCTCAAGAACGTCGCGGCCGGCGCGAGCCCGATCGGCATCAAGAACGGCATCGCGAAGGCCGTCGACGCCGTCGTCGAGAGACTGGAGTCGATGAAGAAGCCGATCAAGGGCAGCAAGGAGATCGCCCAGATCGGTGCCATCGCCGCAAACAACGACAACGAGATCGGCGACCAGATCGCCTCGGCCATGGACCGCGTCGGCAAGGACGGCGTGATCACCGTGGAAGAGGGCAAGGGTCTCGAGACGACCGTCGACTGGGTCGAGGGGATGCAGTTCGACAAGGGCTACCTGTCGCCGCACTTCGTCACGAACCCCGAGCACATGACCTGCGAGCTCGAGAACGCGATGATCCTCATCCACGAGAAGAAGCTGAGCTCGGTGAAGGACTTCCTGCCGCTGCTCGAGAAGGTCGCCAAGAGCGGCCGTCCGCTGCTCGTGATCGCCGAGGACGTCGAGGGCGAGGCGCTTGCCACGCTCGTCGTCAACCGCCTGCGCGGCGTCTTCCAGTGCTGCGCGGTCAAGGCGCCGGGCTTCGGCGACCGCCGTAAGGCCATGCTCCAGGACATCGCCGCGCTGACCGGCGCAACGCCCGTCATGGAGGACCTCGGCATCGACGTCTCCAGCCTCGATCTCAAGGATCTCGGCACGGCCAAGCGCATCGTCCTCGAGAAGGACACGTGCACGATCATCGAGGGCGGCGGCAAGCACGCCGACATCAAGGCCCGCATCACGCAGATCAAGACGGAGATCGAGAACTCGACCTCCGACTACGACCGCGAGAAGCTGCAGGAGCGCCAGGCGAAGCTGGCCGGCGGCGTCGCGCAGATCAACGTCGGTGCGGCCACCGAGGCCGAGATGAAGGAGAAGAAGGCACGCGTCGAGGACGCGCTGCACGCCACGCGTGCTGCGGTCGACGAGGGCATTCTTCCGGGCGGCGGTGTTGCGCTGCTGCGCTCGCTGAAGGCGCTTGCCGACGTCGAGGTCGACGGCGACGAGCACATCGGCATCCAGATCGTCGAGCGTGCGCTCCAGGCTCCGCTGCGTCAGATCGCGAGCAACGCCGGCGTCGACGGCTCGATCGTGATCGACAAGGTGCTCAGCAACAAGGCCAACAACTTCGGCTACAACGCCGCGGACGGCTCGTACGGCGACCTGGTCAAGGCCGGCGTCATCGACCCGACCAAGGTCGTGCGCACGGCGCTCCAGAACGCCGCGTCCATCAGCTCGCTGCTTCTCACCACCGAGGCCGTCATCTCCGAGATCCCCGAGGAGAAGAAGGAAGCCCCGGCCGGCATGCCCGGCGGCGGCGGCATGGGCGGCATGGGTGGCATGGGCGGTATGCCCGGCATGGGCGGGATGGGCTTCTAGCCCCTCGACTCGCTTCGCCCGCTCGGGGTCTGCGACCCGCGCTACGGAAACACCGAAGGC
>JANQJW010000127.1 GCA_028281445.1 Planctomycetota bacterium
TTCTTCGGGTGCTTGTGCCCGCGATAGCCTTTGTCGACATGGATGCGTTTGACCTCGACGCCGGTCATCCGCAGGTTCTGTATTTGGCCCTTTGTCTCTGGGCGGAGGAGGGGCCGAGGCCGTGAGTGAGAAGGACTCACTGCTGCGCCTGCACCATGACCGGGTCAGGCCCGAGTGGCTGGACTACAACGGCCATATGAACGAGACCTTCTACCTGCTCGTGTTCAGCCAGGCGACCGACGCCTTCATGGACCACATCGCCATGGACGACGCCGCCGCCGTCGCGCTCGCTGCCGCCGACGCGCGCGCGCGTGGACGCAACGGCCCCGTGCTGGTGGTGCCCGCCGACCACCACGTCGCTCCGATCCGTACGTACCGCTCGGCTCTGCGCGCCATGGCTGCGCGCGCGCGGACCTTCGACGGCCTGATTACCCTCGGCTTGAAGCCGACGCGTCCGGCTACCGGCTATGGCTATCTGCGTCACGGCAAGCGCTTGCGCAAGCTCGCAGCTGGCAGCTTCCATGCGGTGGAACGCTACGTGGAGAAGCCCAAGGCGTCGGTCGCCGGCCGCCTCTGGAAGGACGGCCGCCACGCCTGGGGCGGCGGCACCTTCGCGTTCCGGCCCGAGATCTTCCTCGACGCGTGTGCTACGCATCTACCGGCCGTGACCGACGCGCTGGCCAAGGCGTACGCGCAGCACGGCAAGCGCGGCTTCCCCGCGGCGCTTCGCCGGGCCTACAAGACGATGCCTTCGATCTCGCTCGACTACGGCGTGATGGAGAAGGCTCGCACGCAAGAGGTCTTCGTTGCCGACATCACCTGGGACGACCTGGGCAGTTGGGACGCGGTGAGCCGCCATCGGCGGACGACCAAGGACGGCAACAGCGTGCGCGGCGAGGTCACGGTCGTGGACAGCGAGGACTGCGTGGTCCAAAGCGATGCGGGCCACGTCGCACTGCTCGGCGTGAAGGACCTGATCGTCGTTCGCACCGCCGATACGGTGCTCGTGGCCAAGCGCGGCCGCGGCGAAGACGTGCGCGATGTCGTCGCTCGTCTCCGCGCTGAGAACCGGGGAGACCTGGTCGAGTGAGCGGCGTCGGCCGTGTAGGCGGCGTCGACTACGGCAGGCGGCGGATCGGGCTCGCGGTCTCCGATCCGCTGCGCATCACGGTCCGAGGCCTCGAGACCGTGCGCTACGACGGCGATGCGGCCTCGGCGGCCCAGGCCGTCGCTGCGTCACTCCGGGCGGAGGAGGTCCAGGAAGTGGTCGTGGGCCTGCCGCTCCATGCCGATGGGAGGGAGTCGGAGATGTCGGCCGAGGCCCGCCGCTTTGCGGACCTGCTGGCCGAAGCCCTGGATCGCCCGCTCCATCTGAGCGACGAGGGCCTGACGACGTGGGAGGCCGAAGAGCGCATCAAGGCGCGTGGAATCCCCCTACGAGAAGCCAAACAGAGCGGTGCGCTCGACCAGGAGGCGGCTTGTGCGCTCCTGCGGGCATGGCTCCGAGAAGCCTAGAAATGGACCATGGAGACCGGCCCCTGCGGCCGCCCCCCGGATTTGGCGCGTCTGCGGCCCCCGGTTTCCCCTTGTGGGGCCCCGGACCAGGGGTACCGTCCCGGCTGTAACCAACAGTTGAATCCAACACACAAAGAAGAACGACATCCCCAATGACCTCGGCTCAGGGCCGGGTCCGGTGCATCCAAGGATGAAAACCGGAGCCCGTTTCCCCTTGGCCGGTGGTGACGGAGGCCAGCATGGCCGTCAAGAATCCGAACAAGGCCGGAATCATCGAAGAGAATCGCCTCGGCGACGCAGATACCGGCTCGACGCCCGTCCAGGTGGCGATCCTGACCGATCGCATCCAGCACCTCACGGAGCATCTCAAGAAGTTCCGGAAGGACCATGCGACCCGCCGCGGGCTGCTGCGCCTCGTAGGGCGCCGCGCCTCGCTTCTGCGCTACTACGCGCACAAGGACCCCGCGGCCTACAAGGCCCTCATCCAGAAGCTGGGGATTCGTCGCTAGGAGGACAGTTGTCCATTCATGAAGTGACGATCGATGTTGGAGGGAAGCCTCTGCGCATCGAGACCGGCCGCGTTGCGCGGCTGGCGGCTGGATCCGTCATCATCCAATACGGCGAGACCATGGTTCTCTCGGGTGCGTCTGTATCGCCCCCGCGACCCGGCCTCGACTTCTTCCCGCTGACCATCGACTACCGCGAGAAGACCTACAGCGCCGGCAAGATCCCCGGCGGCTTCCTGAAGCGCGAGTCCGCTCCGTCGCCGAAGGAAATCCTCACGATGCGGATGACCGACCGGCCCATCCGTCCCTTGTGGCCCAAGGGCTTCAAGATGGACGTACAGTGCCAGACGTACGTCATCTCGTACGACCAGTACAACGACCCGGACGTGCTGGCCATCAACGGAGGCGGCGCTGCGCTGGCGCTCGCCGATGTCCCCTTCCTCGGCCCCATCGGTGCCGTGCGTGTCGGACTGATCGACGGTGAATACGTCGCCTTCCCCGACAACGTGCAGCTCGCAGAGTCCGAGATGAACCTCGTGGTCGCGGGCACGGCGAACGCTGTCACGATGGTCGAGGGCGGCGCGAACGAGATCAGCGAAGAGGTCGCCATCGGCGCGATCAGCTTCGCGCACGAAGTGATCAAGAAGATCTGCGCGGCGATGGAAGAGCTGCGCAAGATGGTCGGCTGGACCCCGTACGAGTACGAGCCGCCGGCAGACAACGTCGAGTTGCTCGACGCCGTCAAGAACGGCTGGGGCGAGGCCTACAAGACCGCGATCCACGTGAAGGAGAAGGTCGCTCGCAACAAGGCGAAGCGCGCCGTGCTCGACGAGGTTCGGGAATCGCTGATCGAGACCGACGACGAGAAGGAAGGCCGCTTCTCCAAGAGCGAGGTCAACGGCGCGATCCAGAAGCTCGAGAAGGAGATCGTGCGCGAGGCCGCGCTGAGCGGGACTCGCATCGACGGTCGCAAGCCCGACACGGTGCGCGACATCACGATCGAGGTGGGCCTGCTACCGCGCGCCCACGGCTCGGCGCTCTTCACGCGCGGCGAAACCCAGGCGCTCGTGACGAGCACGCTCGGGACCGGCCACGACGAGAAGATGGAGGACGGGCTCCACGCCCACGCCTTCACGAAGAAGTACTACCTCCACTACAACTTCCCGCCGATGTGCGTGGGCGAGACGCGTCCGATCCGCGGCCCCTCGCGGCGCGAGGTCGGCCACGGGGCGCTCGCGGAGCGCAGCATGTATCCCGTGCTGCCCGCGATGGAGGACTTCCCGTACACGATTCGCGTCGTGTCCGACATCCTGATGTCGAACGGCTCGTCGTCCATGGCGAGCGTCTGCGGCACCACGCTCTCGATGATGGACGCGGGCATCCAGATCAAGCGCCCCGTGGCGGGCATCGCCATGGGCCTGGTCCAGGAAGGCGACAAGACGGTCGTGCTGTCCGACATCCTCGGCGACGAGGACCACGCCGGCGACATGGACTTCAAGGTCGCAGGGAGCCAGAGCGGCATCACCGCCCTGCAGATGGACATCAAGATGACGGGCGTCTCGGAGGAGATCCTCACGACCGCTCTCGCACAGGCCAAGGAAGGCCGTATGTTCATCCTCAAGGAGATGCTCAAGGCCATCGACAAGCCGCGCGAGGAGTACAACCAGTACGCACCGCGCGTCGAGATGGTCCGCATCAAGCCCGACAAGATCGGCATGCTGATCGGCCCGGGCGGCAAGAACATCCGCCGGATCCAGGAGGAGACGGGGGCCACGATCGAGGTGAACGACGAGGGCATCGTCAAGATCTTCGCGCTCGACGCCGAGGGTGCGCTCGGTGCACGCAAGCAGGTCGAGGCCATCGCGGAAGAAGCCACGGTCGGCAAGATCTACGACGGCAAGGTCACGTCCATCAAGGACTTCGGCGCCTTCCTCGAGATCATCCCCGGCATCGAGGGCCTGTGCCACGTCAGCGAGCTCGCCGACGGCTACGTCAGCGACGTCAACGACGTGCTGAGCATGGGCGACATCACGCCGGTCAAGGTGATCCTCGTGGACGAATCCGGTCGCGTGAAGCTGTCTCGCAAGCAGGCGCTCATCGAGCTTGGCCAGGACGCGAGTGCGCCCGAGCCGAGCGGTGCACCTGCGGGCGGCGGCGGCGGCGGACGCCCCCCGCGCCGTGACGGCGGTCGCGGACGAGGTCGCGGCGGAGATCGCGGCGGCCGTGGCGGCGGCGGCGGACGTGGCGGCGACCGCGGTGGACGTGGAGGCGGCGGGGGAGGCCGCGGACGCGGACGCCGGTAGACCGCACGACGCAAGCAACCAACGAGGCGCGGCTCCGTGATGGGGTCGCGCCTCGTTTCGATTTTGCATGTGGGGGGGCGCATATCGGGTCGCGGGCCGACCCCTCGGCCCTACGGACCGCGGGTCGCCCCTACATCGCGCGATGCCCAGCGGACGTGCCCAGGGTGTGCGCTCGATGTAGGGGCGACCCGAGCGCAGCGAGTGGTCGACCCGCGACGTCCGGCCTCCTACCTCTTGAAAGGCCCCGGCCTCATCTCGTCCATCTGCTTCTCCCCCTTCGGCACGTTTGCCCAGGGACTCCGCACGACGCGCCCGTCCGGCAGACGGCCGCTTGTCCACGCCTGGTAGCCATCCGGGTAGAGCTCCGGCGGCCGGCGGCACGGCTGGACGATGCGCGCCCGCACGAGGAACAGGATCTCGGTGCTCGCGTCGTCGAGAAACCGGGAGGAATGCAGCGGATCGAGCAGGGCCAGCTCCTTCGGCCTCGGCAGGCCCCGGCGCCGCTTCTGACGCCCGGCAATGTGGAGCCCCCCCACCAACAACGGCTCCCGGTCACGCACCGTGAGGCGCGTGCGCACCTGGCGCAGCTTGAGACGCAACGACCCGAAGGGCGCCGTGCCGTCAGTGATCTCCTCGGGCAGCCGTAGCCAGACGTCGAGGTCGAGCTCGGCGCTGTCCGTGCCGATCGTGATGGGCGTCACGCGCAGTTTCACGCCCACCTGCACGCGCGTCACGGCGATCCGTAGGTCCTCTACGGTCCGGCCGGCTACGAGCAGCTGCTGCGGCACCTCTTGGGTCGACTCCATGCGCGCCGGCTGCTCCTCGTTGCACAGCAGGCTCGGCCAGGCCAGATACTCGGCATCGCCCTCTCGCATGAGCATGCGCAGGGTCCAGGCGAAGGAACCGCCGCTCGCGATGTCCATGTCGCCGAAGAAGAGCGACGTGCCCTGAAACGGCGATCCGGTGATCTGCGAGCGGATGAAGTCATCGGGCTCGAACTGAGTGTTGAAGCCGCGGAAGAACGTGACGTCCGGGTTCGGGCCGAGGCTCTTGTCGAGAATCATGCTGCCGCCGGTGCTCTCGCGCTCGTAGTGCTTCACCTCCGACATGAGTACCGAGACGAAGACCGACCGCTGTGGAGCATCGAGCCGCGCGAGCAGTTCGCGGGCGTGCCGGACGACCGGTGCTTTCCCGCGCAGGAGGATGCGACTCAAGCGCGGCTTCTCCGGTTTCTCCCCCGGGCGGACCGCGACGGCGACGAACGGCGTGACGAGCTCCGCATGCAGGTCCTTGACGCCGTACTGCGTGAGGTGGCCGAGCAGCAGCTTGGCGCTGCGGAACTCGGGCTGGAAGACGACGCGCGCGAGCCCGTCCTTGCCGACGCGGATCTGGCTCGGATCGTCGAAACGGTTTTCGCCAGCGTGCGCCGCCGTCAGGCCCAGGGCGAGGAGCAGCCCTAAAGCGGCGACCCTAGTCGAGAGCCTGGAGCGCATCGGCGGTTCGATCGGGGATCGCCGGCGCCTTCTTCTTGTTCCGCCGGACGGCGCCGGTCTCCGCCACGAGGTCGTGGTTCTTGTCCTGGGCCATCTTCTTGATCGCCCCGCTGAACCGCTTCGTGGCCTTCTTCATCAGCAGGTGGTACTTCGGATCCTTGTCGGTGAGCCCGCGGCGCAGGATCTCCTGGTACTCGGGGATCCGCTGGTAGATGCGGTCGCACGAGACCGTACACGGCCGACGGAAGAGCCGGTGGTTGCCGAAGTAGACCTTCTTCGGGTCCGAGCAGCTGTAGTCCCCAACCCCGGCAGACTCGACGCCGGCATACGCCGCGCCTGCCGTCACGAGCAGCATGAAAACCGCAATCGACCGCCGCATCCTGCACCCCTGTCGAGTCATTGGTCCTCTAGACGATCCCGCTCACCAAGCCGATCCGATGAGCCCACACCGGCGGCAGAGACGTAACTACCAAATCGCGTGCCTTGTGACGCGGTACTGCGGAAGGTCGGCTCGATTCCTGCCGCCCTTGTCGCCCGCTCCCGGATTCCTGCTCTTTGGACGCCACTCGCCGCCAATCGTTACACCCCTACCAGCGGAACCGGCCGCCGATTGCGTCACATTCCGCCGGGCCCGACGCGGTGGCGCGCAAAAACGAAAACGGGGCGCCCAGTCCCTGGGGGACTGAGCGCCCGATCAGAAGCATCCGAGGGGGCCAGGGTGGGCGGCCCGTCCGACCCGTTCCCGTTCGGCCTCGCGCCCTGTCCCACGTACGTCCTGTGGCTTTCGCCGGATGGAATACGGTTCGGACCTCCTGCCGGTCGGCGCCACCCGGACCATCCAGGCGCTTGCTGCCCCGACAGGCAAGAGCTTACGGTAACTAACAAGTTTGTCAACACCAAAACAACAATTCACTGTCCTGTGAGAC
>JANQJW010000023.1 GCA_028281445.1 Planctomycetota bacterium
CGGCGTCACACCCAGCTTCTTGCAAACCGCCGGCACCTTCGAGCCCTTCGCCAACTCGACCTCCGCCTCACGCAACATCCGGATGATCTGCTCCGGGCCATACCTCTTCCTCGCCATGTCCCGTACTCTCCTGATCGGTGAAATGTATCCGACCAAGTGGCACGCTCAGAGGGGGGCAGGTCACTGATGAGCCGCTGCTTGCAAGCGCGTACGAACTGGTCAAGCTCGTCCACTTGGCCGGCTACGGCATGCAGCGTCGTCGTCAGCTCGTGGAAGGCCGCAGCGGGCGAACGCTGCGCCGGCGTCGGCGCGTCGCGTTCGGAAGACGCCGAAGTGTCCTTTTCGGCTTCCTGCTGACTCATGGTCCCCCTGCCTCGGCTCGTCCACGCACCCACCAAGTGTATTCGTATTGTGCAGGCCCTGCAGCACCCGGATTCCGCTTGCTGTTTGCCACTCTCGACCGGTACTTGGCATTGTCGGCAACCTGCGCAACGGCGGAATCGTATCGGCCGCATGGAGGTCGGGATCAGGTGCGCAAGCGTCGCCCACCAGCGGGTGTCGATGCCCAGACTGCTCCAGTAGGGAATCACGACAAACGACGTTGCCATCCGCCACGTGAGTTCTCTTTTGAACGCGCGCGCACGCTCTTCCAAGCGCGCGCAAGGACACCGTGTGCCGCGGGCGCCGATGCGCTTCCCCTGAACTGTCTACGCCGGCGCATGAGTGGCGGCTCACGTCAACGCACGTCGTTCTCTCTGGTGAAGCCGAAGGTTTTGATGATCACCGCGTCGCATGCCGCATGTGCAGGGCGCAGCGCGCGGAAGAGGAGTTCTGATGTCACCGAGCGATACGTTTGAAGACGAATTCGACGAGCCGCCGACCGAGGAGCACGGCAACGACGAGGCGTTCGATGAAGACGCCGAAGAGGAGGAGTTCGACGAACCCAGTGCGCGAGACCTCGCGGGCGACGCCGAGGACGCCACGGAATCACCTGAACAGGCTCTCGAGGAGTATGACGAATCGCTGCTCGAAGCGTTCGACGCCGTGGAGCAGGCCCTTGCCAGCGGCGTGAGTTCCATGGCGACGGAAGGCGTCCGGGCCGAGAGCGCGTACGAGGGCGGCGGCAACATCGTCGGTGTCGGTCTGGGAACGAGCGAGGACTGCCTGGCAGAGCCGGGTGCATCCGCGCTGAACGTCTACGTCGTCGAGCCCACGAACGAGGACGAGGTGCGTCGTGCACTGGTGGACAACATGGCGGTGCATGCGGCCTCCGACGAGAGCGACCTGCCCATCAACATCATCCACACGGGCGAGATCGAGGCGCAGTCGCACCGCTTCCGGCTGCGACCGTCGCCGAACGGCATCTCGGTCGCGCACAGAAGGGTGACGGCCGGGACCCAGGGAGTGCTCTGTCGCGGCCGTCGCCGGCCGCGCCGTCGCCGGCTGATGATCCTCAGCAACAACCATGTAATCGCCAACTCGAACAGCGCCCGGTTCGGCGACCCGATCCTGCAGCCTGGTCCCGCCGACGGGGGGCGCATGCCGCGCGACCGAATTGCCATCTTGGAGCGCTTCGTTCCGATCGACTTCCGCGGACGGGCGAACTTCGTCGACTGCGCCACGGGGTGGGCAAGTCCGTCGCGCGTTCAGCGCAAGTTCGTATACCTCCGTGGCGGACGGCGGCGCTTCTTCCGGGTCGGGAGGCGCCCGGTCCGCTGCCGGCGGGACATGGTCGTTGGCAAGTCGGGCCGCACGACGCAGCTCAGGCGCGGCATGATCACCGACTGCAATGCAACGATCCGGGTCAACTACGGTCGTGGCCGGGTGGCGCTGTTCCGGGACCAGATCGCGATCCGGGGCCTGCGGGGCCCCTTCAGTGCTGGGGGTGACTCGGGCTCGCTCGTCTGGCAGTGGAACCGCACGCGTCCTCCCGTCGGCCTGCTATTCGCGGGCGGCGGCGGATTCACCTTCGCCAACAAGATCGGGCGCGTCCTGCGCGCCTTGGACGTCAGCCTGGTCACTTGACCGGCTTGGTTCCTTGCGAGGCGGCCTCAGCCTGACTCGGTCGGAGGCCGCCGCGCGCCACCCTATACTGGGGGTATGGAAGATGCCCGCATGCCCTATAACCCGGATGACAAAGACGCCGAGGCGGCGTCGCGCGCCGAGCGGGTCCTCCAGCGGCACGAGGCGACGCTTCTCGCCCTACCTGGGGTGACCGGCGTCGGTCTCGGCCGAGACGCATGCGGAGATGACGCGATCATCGTCTACGTGGCCCATCGGGACGTCGCGACCCCCAAGACTTTGGAAAGCGTACTGGTCCTACCCGAGGTGACTGGCGTCATCGAGGCGCAGGACAGTTGATCCTGCGGGGCAGGGCCTCGTCGAGAACCGCTCGAGCCGGCACACGAGGGCTGTCGTGGGCCGAGCCTGATCGGCATCCTGTTGTCAGCGACCTCGATGGCGCGCGGGGTCCCCGTTTCCCATAGAACGCGGTGGCACGTGCGTGGGAATCCGTCATGCGCTGGTTGTCCGCTGACGGCCCGCTAGGACTCGGAACTCTCCGGCACTTCTCACTCCTTGGCGCGACACGAACTGCATGGTGGCGGTAGTTGATCGAGGAATCCGTGTTGGTAGCTGGGGCCGCACTGTTGCGCCTCGCATCTCGAGAGAGAGAAGGAGAACAGATCCAATGGCAGGTGACGACATGTCCTTTGATGACATCAATGCGGGGATCGAACGCCTCGATCTGACGGAGTTCGAGAAGATCGCTGCGAGCCGCGACGCCGAGGCGATCAAGGATGCGATTTGTCGCATCTGGAAGGGGATTCGGCCAATCATCGTGGCCCTCAGCAACTTCCCGCTGCTTCCGAAGAAGTGGCGTGCGGCACTGAAGATGCTGATCAAGCTTCTTGACGCCCTCTGCGGGTAGGAGAGGGGCGCCGGAGCCTCGTCGAGGCTGCTCGAATGCGTCGCACCCTGCGTCTCGGTCCACTGCTGCGCGGTGGCGAGTGCGCAGGTGCGGCGCGGCTTGACCCAAAGTGTTCGATTCCATGGAATCACACTTCCGTTGCCTGGAGGCTGCGTGCAATCGGATCCGTTTCAGACACGATGGAGCCTCGTCGACTGGCGGGACCCCCGGAAGTCCCTGAGGCCGAGTTCGAACATTGGGCGAAGGCATGGACCTACCGACGAGTCCTGGCGAAGGGGAAGTGACCATCGTGAAGAAAGGCGGGCACGGCAGTCGTGCGCCTGAGAGCGTCGAAACCGTCACGCCCTCCAACGCTTCGGTGTCGCATCACGCTAGTGGGGGGCGTTGCGTTGGGGGGACGCCAGGGGGGAAGTAAATTGGGTCGATGCGGACCGAGGTCCCCTAATCTCCTCTTGCGGCGCAGGTTGTGAGCCCGTAAGTCGGGCGTCGTACCGCCTTCGAAAACCGGTGTACGGGCAACCGTACCCAGGGTTCGAATCCCTGTCTCTCCGCCATCCACCTACCTGTACCTGTACGCCGCTACCCGAACCCGCGCTCGAAGGCGATCCCCCTTGCCATGTCCGGGTAGTCGACCAACGGGTTGCGGTTGCCTTGGACCTCGTGGATCGCCGCGTTGCGGTGCCACTCGTAGATGTCGGCCGGCTCGTCTTCGTGCCAGGTCAAGAGCATGTCGATCACGTCCTCTCGGCTTGTCGACAGCTCCGACGCACGGTCGCCGATCTGGCCCGGGTAGCGCAGCAGGAAGTAGAGGGTCGCTCGGGCCACCGCTCCCTTGCCGGCGCCGGGCTCGAACTGATTCGCCTCCCTCCGACCGCAGTTGCTCCGAACCCGTTCCTGGACCTGGAAGAAATCGAAGTCGAAGTACGGGATGTTGCTGCGAAAGCTGTTGCAGTCCGACTCGCACGTGAAGAGGTGGTGCAGATCGGCTTTCATCGGCTGGCGCCTGCGGAACCACGACTGTGGCACGACGTGCTCGCAGTTGAACGGGAACTGCGCTTCGAGCTCCAGCAGGCCCGGCTCCATGGACTCCTCGGCTTGGCCAGGGTCGATGCCCGTCGCGCGCAAGGCCTCCTCGAGACGAAGCTCCATGAGCACTTCGTTCGTGATCAGGGTGCTGGGCTCGAACCGGAGCTCGGAGTACACGCTCTGGAGATCGCGCGTGCCGTCGTCACGCAACCGCAGGTCGACGAACGGGTACAGGAAGTCCAGCCGCGCCCGGCGGTAGCTCAGCACCGTCTCGTGCGTCGTCCTCAGGTGCTCGTGGAACAGGTCGAACCACTCCTCGCGCGTCGCCTCGATGGGCAGTGGTGCGTAGTACTCGTCCAGCGCCGCGAAGTCGGCATCTTCGTCGTAGTAGGGGCGGTCGGCGAACATCGCGAGCCGCTCGAGCGCCGCCTCGACAGCGGTGTCAGCTTCGACATCCGCCGGATCGTCGCCCGTGCGCGGCGTCGCCGGGGTCCCGACTCGCGCGTCGGGTGCCGCGGTGTCGGTCAGGGATCGCAGGCCCACGGCGACGTGGACCGGAACCGTAACGAACGTCGTCCCATCGGGCGACGTCCGCACATGGGTCGTGGCACCGTCGGGAGTGCGGGATGCCGGATCGACGGGCTGTAGAGCGGGATCCTTGAATGCCGCTTCAACAAAGTCCCGGCCGCTGGACTCTGGTCCCGCGATCTTCGCTCGCAGGTCGCGGACGATCGAGCTGATGCGAACGCCCTCGTTGGCGATCCACTTGATCAAGTGCGCGGTGTCGCGGCGCCCGTCCCAGACGTCGCCGTTGTTCAGCAGGATCTGGCCGCGAGCGTTGCGATCTGGGACGCCCGAGTGGTGAAGGGCGGCGAGGTCCCACGTGTCGCTCGAGACGGGCGAGCCCGACGTCCCGGGCTCGGTGTCCGTCTCGTAGTGAAGGAAGTCGTCCACGACGTCGACGATCTCGTTGTTTCGGAGAGCCAGCTCCTGCGGGCGTCCGCCCGGGTGCTGGATGATGTTGACGCGATCACCGACGAGAGCCTTGCCCGACTCGCCCAGGAGGCGCATCCAGCCTCGGTGTTCCAGCGAGTCTCCATCCGTGGAGGTCGTCTCCACGAAGACGACGGTGTAGTCGAGCCTCCGGTCCGTGATGAACAGGCGGCTGGGATCGAAGTGATGCACGTGGTTCGGCCAGACGACGCCGGGAGGTGTTCGAACGAAGTCGAACTCCGCGGCCGCCCTGCGGGCGGAAGCGCGCGTGGGCAGGACGTGGTTGTTGGTCATGAAGAGGTTCGGCCCCACGAGAAAGCCAGTGCCGAATCCGAAACCACTGCGGCGCACGATCACGCGCGCCACCCGGCTGCGCGCCTCGGATCCTCTCACGAGGAAGTAGCTGCCGATCAGCTGGCTCTCCCCGATGATGCGCTCGAGCAGCGTGGCCGACTCCGCCGCTCTCGTCGCCGGAGCGCCTGGCGGTCGATCGTCCCGCAGCAGACTCTCGAGCACGTCGGTCCGACCTACGCGCCTCAGTCGCTGGGCGAATCGGGCCGGGTCGTCGATCTCGCGCCAGCGGCCGGGCTCCTCGATGCTCTCGAGCGCAGCCTGCCGGCGTTCGCGTTGCGCCTTGCATTCCTCGAAGCGGCGCACGGTGTCCTGGATCTGTGCCTCGAACAGAGCATCATGCATCGCGAATTCCCCTATCGCATACGAGCGCCATCAACCACACAAACGCCGGCGGCCCGTAGGGGCCGCCACCGCTTCGAGCGAAAGTGGCGTGTGCGCGTTTCTAGGGCAACACGTCAGAAGTGATCACCGTCTACGGCGTTCGAAGCGGCCCTCGTTGTCGGGAGAGCACCTCGAAATGCCATGCACGACCGCGACGAACTGCTGCCAGTGCCTACACTGACGACATGACATCGAGGGAGAAAGCCAGGCCCGGCACGCAGCATGCGCCGGAAGTGAGCAGACTCCGGCGATTCGGGCAGATGCTCATCGTCGGATTCGCAGCCCTCGGCGCGGTCTTGGTGTTCCAGTGCTCCCTCGCCGGGCGCCACAGTAGCGGTCCCATCGCCCCCGGGCCCGGATTCTGGCTCTTCGTGGTCTTCATCGTTGGCGCGGCGTGGGTGGCTGCCAAGCCGAAGAAGACCCCGGTGTTCCGGCGCAACGTGGGGACGACGCCCGGGGTTGCTCCCGCGGTACGCACGAAGACGGTCAAGCTCGGGAAGATGCCTACCTGGGTGAAGACGGGCGAGAGAGTGACCCGCACGTTGAAGGGCTATGGCTGGAAGAAGGTTGACATCAACGCCGGCAAGACCCGTCGCGTGCCCACGCGCTCGTTCGTGCCCCGCCGCGCGGTGACCGTCGTGCAGAGCGGAGACGTGACCAAGGTCGAAGCCCTGCCCGGGACGACCGATGTCGTGAACAAGGACGCGTTCGAGAAGCTCCTGAAGACTGCGGCCGCCCACCCCGCGACGCGCTGACCCCGCTGGGGCTCTGGGCGACAGCGGGGCATACTCCCTGCCATGCAGCTCCTGCCGCCAGCCATCCAGCTCCTGCGGAGTGCAACCGTCTACGCCCCCGAAGCGCTCGGGGTGCGTCACCTGCTCGTGGCGGGTGAGCGCGTGGTGTGGATGGGGACGGATCAACCTGCTGTGCCCGACGGCGTCGAGGTCGTGGACCTCGAAGGCCGCCGCATCGTGCCGGGCTTCGTCGACTGCCACACGCACCTGACCGGTGGTGGGGGCGAGACGGGCTACGCCTCGCGCGTGCCGCCGCTGACGCTCTCGCATCTCACGACGGCCGGCGTGACGACGGCCGTCGGCCTTCTTGGGACCGACGACACCGTGCGGACGACGGGGGAGCTCCTCGCCGTTGCACGAGGCCTGCGCGAGGAGGGACTCACGACGTTCTGTTGGACCGGGGGCTACCACCTTCCCGCGCAGACGCTCACCGGGTCAGTGCGCGAGGACATCGTCCACCTCGACCTCGTGATCGGTGCCGGTGAGGTCGCGATCAGCGACCACCGCTCGAGCCAGCCTACGCTCGATGAGGTCCTGCGCGTCGCTGCCGACTGCCACGTCGGCGGACTGATGACCGGCAAGGCCGGCGTGCTGCACCTGCACCTCGGTGACGGCGACCGCGGGCTCGAGCTCGTGCGTCGAGCACTCGCCGATGCCGAGATCCCGGCGCGCGTCTTCCACCCGACGCACGTGAACCGGCGCACCGCACTCTTCGAGGAAGCGCTTGCGCTCGCGGGGCAGGGCTGCACGATCGATGTCACTACGTTCCCGCCCGACGACGAAGACGGGGGCTTGAGCGCGGTCGATGCCATCCTGCGCTACATGGAGTCCGACGTACCCCCCGAGCGCCTCACGGTCAGCTCGGACGGCGGAGGATGCCTGCCCCGCTTCGATAACGAAGGCCGCGCCATCGGCATGGGAGTGGGTACGCCTGCTCTGCTCGGTGACACGCTTCGCGAGCTGCTCGCGCGCGGTGTCGCGCTGGAGCACGCGCTGCCGCCGTTCACCTCGAACGTCGCAGACCACCTGCGCCTGCCCCGCAAGGGGCGTATCGCCGTGGGCTGCGACGCGGACCTCGTCGTCCTGGACGATGACGCCAGGGTCGAAGCCGTCGTGGCGCGCGGGCAGTGGTTCGTGCAGGGGGGTGAGCCCGTGCGGCGCGGGACCTTCGAGTAGCCCTACTTCTTCTCGGGCTCGTTCTTCTCGGGCTTGGGCGCCTTGGCCTTCGACGACTGCAGGTACTCGATGTCGCGTTCCACGGTGAGCGCCTGGACGACCGCCGCGGTGCAGAAGACCGGGCTGGTGATGCAGTGGTGGCCGGTCCAGCTGCCGTCCGCACTCTGGATCTTCTCCAGGCGCTCGTGCAGCTTCTCATTCCAGTCCGTCCATTCCTTGCCGCCTACGATCGCCAGCGACTCGCTCGTGAGCATGTAGCTCAGGAACTCCTCGCCGCCGTTGCTGCCGAAGCCCTTCAGGAACGTCTCGTCCTTCAGACGCTTGGACTGCGCGCCCATCTTCGAGACGGCGTCGGCCATTACTCGCGCGTCGGCTTCAGGCACACCCGCGATGCGGAGATTCGCGACGGTGGGCGGCGCGAGGTCCGGCAGGGCGCCGCGTTCGCCGGCTTCCTTGATCGTCTGAATGGCGTCGCGCGCGCGCGGTGCGCTCGCACGGCTCGCGCCGCCCATGGCATAGAGCTCGACACCGGCTGCGGCGGACGCTTCGGCCCGGCCCGTCGAGGCGTCGACGTTTCCTTGCTGGTAGTTGCGGGCCATCTTCAGCTTGAAGCTGCTCACCTTGCGGCCGGCGCGGTCGGCCAGTTCGAGCGCCTGCGTACCCATGGAGGACTGGAGCACCGGCGCCCAGCCTCTACCGGCGCCCCAGGACCCGTTCTTCTGCTGCGACGATTCCAACTTTGCAACGCAGATGTCCAGCGCCTTCTCGATGCGTATGCGACGCTCGCGCTCGAGCATCGGGAGCATCCGTGCGAAGAACTGTGCCGCCATGGCGGTGTCTACGAACGGTCCAAGCTTGGTCTGGGGTTGCGTGCCGGAGAGCGAGGTGATCTTCGGTCCCTTCGGTGCGGCTTCTACCTCGTTCGCGATGTAGTCCGTCGCCTTCAGGAGGCCCGGCAGAAACGCCTCGGAGACCGTGCCGCCCTCCGCTCGGATGATGGCCAGACCCACGAAGGCCGTCGTCGCCGGATCCGTCTGGACCGCGTGCGCGTCACGGATGTTCTGCTTCGCGTGCGAGCCCGCGCCCCAGCCGCCGCTCTCATGCTGCGCGCCCAGGAGCCAGTCCAGCCCCTTGCTCACGAAGGCAGCCAGGGGCGCCTTGGGCTTGGGCGGGACCTCGTCCACGACCGGTGGCGAGGTGATGACAGGCACGGTCTTGGGGCCTTCCGCCGCTTCCGGCTGCTCAGAGCCGCAGCCCGAGCCCAACAGACCCAATGTGAATACGCAGAGGTAGACAATCGTACGCGCCATGGCAACTCCTCGTGGCGTAGTGCACGCCTCATGGGAATTGACGCAAAGCGCCCTCGTCCGTTCGCGGCTTTTGCAGCCTTCTTACGAAGCCGAGCAGCGCGGCCGCCGGCGCCCGCGCCGACCGGGACGAAACAGACCGCCGCGCCGAGGCGCCTGGAACCGTGCGTTGCTCCGAAGGTAGAACCGTCGGGGCGCGGCGAACTGAAGAGGCGGCGGCGGATTTCGCGAGATCCAGGAGCTCCAGGCGCCCGTCGGGATGCTCGACCAGCGCAGTGCAGCTCTCCACCCAGTCTCCGCAGTTCGCATACACGATTCCCTCCGTGGTTCGTAACGCCGGTCGGTGGATGTGACCGCACACCACCGCATCGAAGCCACCCTCGCGCGCGCGCCGGGCGACAGCCGACTCGAAGTTCCGTACGTACGTACGCACGGTCTTGAGGTTGGACTTCACGTAACCCGCGAGTGACCAGTACGGCCGGCCGAGGATGCGCCGCAATCGGTTGATGCCTCGGTTCAGGAACAACAGCACGTAGTACAGCCAGTCGCCGAGTGCGGTGATCAAGCGTGCCCCGCGCACGACGGCGTCGAACTCGTCGCCGTGTACCACGAGCACCCGCCGTCCGTCCGCCGTGAAGTGCACGGCCTTGTTCTGCACCAGCACGTTGCCGAAGTGCGTGCCCGCATAATCACGTAGCTGCTCGTCGTGGTTGCCCGGAATGAACGTAATGCGTCGAATTCGTGGGAATCCGCCTAGGATCGAGCGCACGACGGCGTTGTGCGAGCGCGGCCAGTACCAGCGCTTGCGCAGGGCCCAGAAGTCGACGATGTCGCCGACGAGGTACAGGTGTTCGCACTCGAGCGACGACAGAAACGACAAGAGCCTGTCGGCATGACAGTCCTTGCGTCCGAGGTGAACATCCGACACCCAGACCGCCCGATACCGACGTTGCGCATGTGCACGTTCGGTCGATGCTTCCATGGCCTAAACCTACGTGTGCGCGCAGCCGCGCCTAGAACGAAGTTGCGCTTCTCGGCTTATCACGCGATCACCACGCGATCTTGATCTGCGTACACGCGGGACACAGATGATTCCGTACGCACAGGTTTCATGCTGTTCTCACGCGGTGTCCATGTTGGTGGTCGATGGTCTTGCGTATGGCGACGTGTATGCCGGCGTCCGGCGTCACCGAGCGCTCGCGGGTCCACCTCGGACTCGTGACGGAAACGTGGCCGCCGGAGATCAACGGCGTCTCAATGACGCTGAGTCGGCTCGTGCGCGGCCTCAGAAACCGTGGGCATCGCGTCTCGATCGTGCGCCCGAGGCAGCGCCACGAAGCCTTGCGCGAACAAGCCAACGGCGACGAACTGCTGCGGCCGGGAGTGCCGATCCCCTTCTATCGCAGCATGCGCATGGGCTTCCCCGGCTCGCCGCCGCTTCGCCGCCGGTGGCGTCGCGATCGTCCCGACATCGTGCACATCGCCACGGAAGGCCCGCTCGGCCATGGCGCCCTCGCCGCCGCGCGCGCGGAGTCGATTCCCGTCTCTTCGAGCTTCCATACGAACTTTCACGAGTACATCGCCATCTACGGGTTCTCGTGGCTCACTCGCCTGCTCGAGTCCGGTCTGCGCCGGTTCCACAACAAGACGCGCGTCACGCTCGTCCCCAGTCCCGGCATGCGAGACCGACTCGAGGCTCGCGGCTTCGAGCGCTGCCGCCTGCTCGAGCGCGGTGTGGACACCGGGCTCTTCGACCCGGCGAAGCGCAGTGAACTCGTTCGTCGCGACTGGGGGCTTGCGCCCCGGCAGCTCACGCTGCTTTGCGTAGGCCGCTTGGCGAAGGAGAAGAACCTGCAGCTCGCCGTGCGCGCCCTGCATGCCGTGCGCAAGGTCGCCGCCGACGCGCGGCTCGTGCTGGTCGGCGCGGGTCCCATCCGCGACGAGCTCGCCCGCGAGCAGGGTGTCGTGCTCGCCGGGGAGTTTCCCCCGCCGCAGATGGGAGACAAGTTCGCGAGCGCCGATCTCTTCCTCTTCCCGTCGCTCACGGAGACGTTCGGCAACGTGCTCACGGAGGCCATGGCGTCCGGGCTGCCGACGGTGAGTTTCGACTATGCGGCGTCTTCCATGCACGTCGAGCACGGCCGTACGGGACTCAAGGTGCCGCCTGGCGACGAGGAAGCGTTTCTCGCCCACGCGGTCCGCGCGGCGTCGAACGCGCAGCTGCGCCGGGAGCTCGGGCGGCACGCACGCACGTACGCGCAGTCGATTGCGTGGGACGCCGTCGTCGATGTGTTCGAGGGCATCGTCCAGGGGATCGTGGCAGATCACCGAAAGGACGCGCGATGAGAGATGCTCTTGTCGTTCTGGCTTCGTTCGAGAGGCGCGCTTGCGAACTCTGCAACCGCGTGAACCTGATTCCGTCCTTGGGTGCGGTTTTCGCGCTGGCGAGCCGCCTTGGGAACGGCGTCTTCTGGTACGTGCTGATGGCGGTGCTTCCGTTTGTCGCCGGGCGGGCCGGGCTCATCACGTGCATTCGTATGGCCGCGACCGGTTTGTTGTGTACGTGCGTCTACGCCCAGCTCAAGGAGCGCATCCGCCGGCCGCGGCCGTACCACGCCGTCGACGGACTGCACACGACCGTGGCCCCGCTCGACCGCTTTAGCTTCCCCTCGGGCCACACCATGCACGCGTTCGCCTTCACGATCATCGCGACCGTCTCGTTCCCGGCGCTGGGCTGGATCCTCGTTCCGTTCACTCTGTTGGTGGCCGCATCGCGACTCGTTCTCGGCCTGCACTGGTGCTCCGACGTCATCGCGGGGGCCGCACTCGGATCCGGCTTCGCATGGATCGCCCTCCGGGTCCCCGTCGCATGAGGCGACGCCCGGCCGGTCTCCTCGCAGCGCTCGTCGCGGTGCTCTCCGTGGCGGGCTCCTGCGGCGTCCACGACCGCCTGCTCGTCACGCCGTTCCTCCAGCACGCGACAGCCGGCGGGGTTGTTATCACATGGGAGTCGATCTACGA
Source organism: Planctomycetota bacterium (assembly GCA_028281445.1). Taxonomy (GTDB): domain Bacteria; phylum Planctomycetota; class PLA2; order PLA2; family JAEUHO01; genus JANQJW01. The sequence continues at coordinate 11,982 of JANQJW010000023.1, forward strand.
CGGAACGAGCGAAGTGCTATACGGGCGGAAGGCGCCTCTCCGGCACACCGTGCGGTTGCCTGGTCGCCGCCGGCTGCATCAGGTCGAGCTGCGCGACCTCTCAGGCGGTGACCAGTGGTTCTACCGCGTTCGCACGGTCGCACCCGACGGCCGCGTGTGCGGCAGCCGCGTGTACAGCTTCACGACGGACCGGGGTGCGCAGCACCCTTGCGCGTTCGCCGTGGTGGGGGATACGCAGGACCAGCCCGCCGTGTGGGAGAAGATAGCCGCCGGGATCTGGGCCGAGCGCCCGCAGTTTCTCGTTCACTGCGGGGATCTCGTAGGCTTCGGGCGCCAGAAGCGCGAGTGGGTCGAGGAGTTCTTCGAGCCCGCAAGCACCCTTCTCGCACACGTGCCGCTCTACGGCGTCCTGGGGAATCACGAGGAGGACGCGGGCCACTACTACCGCTACGCGGCGCATCCGGCGCCCGAGCACCGCTACACGTTCCGGTACGGCTGTGCCCAGTTCTTCATGTTGGACTCCAACCGCGACCTCGAACGCGGAAGCGCGCAGCACCGCTGGCTCGACGAGGCCCTGGCGGCCTCGGCGGCGCGTTGGAAGTTCGTCGTGCTCCACCACCCGCCCTACACGTCCGATCGCGACGACTACGGCGACACCGAGCGCCGCTGCGTTGCGTGCGGAGATCCGCGCGTGCGCGACGCGGTCGTCCTTTTCGAGAAGCACGACGTCGACGTGGTCTTCTATGGCCACATCCACGCGTACGAGCGCACGTGGCCCTTGCGCGGTGGGCGCGTCGATCACGAGCGCGGCACTGTCTACGTCCAGACAGGCGGTGCAGGCGGGCGTCTCGAAGAGAGCGCCCCGCGCCGCTCCTGGTTTACGGCCAAACTGCGTCGCGCGCATCACTACTGCTACGTGATGCTCCGGCGCGACCGCTTCGAGCTGCAGGCCTTCGACATCACCGGCCGTATGTTCGACCGATTCGTGATCGAGAAAGGCATGCGCGTCGCGCGCGTCAGCCCCCGATTACCCCTCCGTCCGGGCGGGTGATCGCAACGATCGAACAGCGGGGCGGCATGCCCGGCTTGAAGTCCGGCCAGCGCGTCGTCGGCGTGTCCACGGTCGGCCGCGGTTGTCCCGGCGTCTCCCCGTAGGCGCCGGGGTGTTGCACGGCAAGGAAGAGCGTGCGGCCGTCCGGCGTGAAGGCGGGCCCGCACATCTCGGCCGCACGCGGACACGCGAAGAACGGCGTTCCGCGGCCCCGCCGGGGCCCCGATGTCTCGAACGCCCAGAGGGCGTCGGCCACGCCGCGCAAGTGCTGGCCTTTGCCCTGGTCGGTGGCGATCCACAGACGGCCCTTCGGATCGAACTCCGCGTTGTCCGGATTGTGGGGGAGGCCTTCCTCGGGCTTGCCACCGAGCGAGAAGACCTCCCAGCGATTCGTGAGGCCCGCGTGGTGATGACCGCCGGCGCTCTTCTTCGTGCGGATCTCGAGCACGTGGCCGCTGAGGTTGAACGCGCGCGGGTTGGCTTTGTCTACGCGGGAGGGCGTCCGCGCCGGATTGCCTGTGAGGAGGACGTACACGCGGCCCGTCTTCTCGTCGACGGCGATGTCCTCGGGCCGGTCAAGCGCCGTCGGGCCGAGCAAGTCCGCCGCGCGTCGCGCCTCGATCAGCACGTCACCTTGGTCCCGGAAGCCGTTGCGCGGCGTGAGGGGCCCGCTGCCGAACACGAGCGGCATCCAGTGGCAGCGTCCGCTCGGCTCGAACCGTGCGACGGAGAGCGTGCCCGAGTCGAGGAGGTCGAGGTTGGCCTCGCGGCGGCCGGGCTCGTAGCGGCCGTGCGAAACGAAGCGATAGAGGTACTCGAACTCCTGGTCGTCCCCCGAGTAGACGACCACCCGCCCGTCGGCGTCGAGGGTCACCGCCGCGCTCTCGTGCTTCAAGCGGCCGAGGGCGGTGCGCTTCACCGGCGTACGCGACGGGTCGTAGGGGTCGATCTCGACGATCCAGCCGAAGCGGTTCGCCTCGCGCGGCTCCGCTCCCACGTGGAAGCGCGCATCGAGCTTGTGCCACTTGAACGTGGGGCCTTTGGGAGACATCCCGATGCCATAGCGCTCGTGGTTGCGCCGTTCGGGGCCGGCCTGGGCGGGCGTGCCGGCGAAGTACTGCTCGTAGTTCTCCTCCGCCGAAAGCACGGTGCCCCATGGCGTCTTGCCGCCCGAGCAGTTGGCGAAGGTTCCGAGCACGCGCGTGCCGGCGGGGTCCTGCGCCGTGCGCACGCGCCGGTGGCCGCGGACCGGGCCGCGGATCTCGATCGGGGTCGTCGCCGTCGTGCGGCGGCCGTAGCGGCTCGAGCGCACCACGCGCCAGCGCCCCGATGCGCTGCGCCGGACCTCGACGACCGAGTGGCCGACGGCCTCCATCTCGATCGCCATCTCGTTCTCGCCCGGCGAGCCGCGCGTCGCCACGCCGGGGAACATCATGCGTCCGGTCGCGTGCTCGTGATTCACGCACAGCAGCCCGTGGGAGGAGTTGCCCGATCCGAGCGGGAGCGGCATGAAGGTCACGTAGTCATTCCAGTGGCCGAACTGGCCCGCCTGCGCGCGCGGACTCTGCTTGCCGAGGTCGAACTTGGGTGCTCCCGGGAGGATCGGGTCGCCCCAGCGCACCAACACGTCGGAGCGGTAGCCCTTGGCGACGCGGTGGCTGTCGGCGACCTCGAGCGTCACGGGCTCGAAGTCGAAGCTGCGCTCCGCACCTTCATCCCCGGTCGTCCCCCGGGCACGCGCAAGCCGGGGCATGGCGCTGATCGCAGCGCCGGCTGCCAGGCCGCGCAAGACGGTGCGGCGTGAGACGACTTCACGCAGGGTGGGACGGGGAGGGGAGCCTGCCGACATCGGACCTCCTAGGCTAGGCACGGTACCGCCGCTGTGTGTGCCGGGCGTGAAGCCCCGGAGAATGCGCGGCTCACGCGGTCATCGCGCAGCGCGGGAAGGCGGTCACGCCGCTGCCTCCTGAAGCGTGGCAGAGCCCATGCAAGGGCCCTCCACCTCGCCTTGACCTGTGTCCCCGGCAGGCGGATCCTATGCCCTCCAAGGGGGCAGGGAGACCGGGTCTTGAAGCGAGCTGACGACGACGGAGAGCACTCGCGCCGCGGATACATCGTTCCGATCGGCGGCGCGGAAGAACAGGACCGGGACCCTCGCATCCTCGAGCGCTTCGTCGACATCTGCGGAGGCCGGGACGCGCGCATCGCCATCATTCCGACGGCTTCTCGCATGCGCGATACGGGCCGGCGCTACGAGAAGACCTTCGATGAGATCGGCGTGAAGCAGGCGAAGAGTCTGCCCTACGAGCAACGCAAGGACTGCAAGCGCGAAGACTGGCTCGAGGTCCTCGAGCAGGCCGACGGCGTGTTCCTCACCGGCGGCAACCAACTGCGCTTGTCGACCACACTTGGAGGCACGGTCGTCGCGCGCACGCTGCGGCGCCGCAACCGCGAAGGGCAGCACATCGCGGGGACCTCCGCCGGCGCGGCCATCATGTCCGAGCACATGATCGCCTTCGGCGATGAGGGGTCCACGCCGCGCGCCGACATGGTGACGCTCGCGCCGGGCCTGGGCCTGACCGAGGAGCTGATCGTCGACCAGCACTTCCGCCAGCGCGACCGGCTGGGTCGCCTGCTCACGGCGCTGGCCTACAACCCCGAGGCCATCGGCGTCGGGCTCGACGAGGACACGGCTGCCTTCCTCAACGGCGACGACGTGCTCGAGGTCACGGGCTCCGGCGCTCTGACGGTCGTGGATCCGACGGACGTGGACTTCACGTCCATGGACAGCTCGCACGCGCACGATCCGGTCTGCATCATCGGCCTACGGGTGCATGTTCTGACCGAAGGCGCTACATTCGATATCCGCGCGCGGAAGGCCAGGCCCCCGCGCCAACGTGCCAGACGTAATGGAAGGTGAGCTGTGAGGAGCCGGGATACCTCCGTCTATCTGGGACCGAATCTCTACGCGTTGTTCCGCGTGATCCGGATGACGGTCGAGCTGGGGGAGCTCGAGAAGTGGCCGACGGGCAAGCTGGGGGAGGCATTCACGAGCCCGCTGCTCGAGGCCCTGCCCAACCTCGCCGAGCATGGCTGCAGCTACGGCGAGCCCGGCGGTTTCGTACGGCGCCTGTGCGAGGATGAGGGCACGTGGCTCGGCCACGTCTTCGAGCACGTGGCGATCGAGCTGCAGAACGTCGCAGGCGGCGACGTCACGTTCGGCAAGACGCGCTCGATTCCCGACGAGCCCGGCACCTACACCGTTGTCTACGAGTACGAGGAGCAGGATGTCGGCCTCGAGGCCGGCAAGCTCGCGATGAAGCTGATCTGCTCGCTTCTGCCCGAGGCGCTGCGCCCCGAGCGCAGCGTGCCGCACGACTTCGACTTCGAGGAAGAGCTGTCTACCTTCATCCGCTTCGCACAGCGGCGCGCCTTGGGCCCGAGCACGGCCTCGCTCGTGAAGGCGGCTGAAGAGCGGGACATTCCGTTCCTGCGACTCAATCGCTACAGCCTCGTCCAGCTCGGCCACGGGAAGTACCAGCAGCGCATCCAGGCAACGATCACGAGCCAGACGCATCACATCGGCGTCGAGATCGCCAGCGACAAAGAGGAGACGAACCAGATCCTCGGCGACCTGGGGTTGCCCGTCGCGCGTCAGCGCCTGGTCTACAGCGAGGACGATGCCGTACGTGCAGCAGAGCGCATCGGCTATCCGGTCGTCGTCAAGCCGCTCAACGCCAATCACGGTCGCGGCTGCTCGACGAATCTCGGCAGTTCCAAGGAGGTTCGCGTTGCCTACGGCGCGGCGCGCGAGCACGCACGCAGCGTGCTCGTCGAGAGCTTCATCAGCGGGTTCGATCACCGCATGCTCGTGGTCAACGGCGAGCTTGTGGCCGTTGCCCAGCGCGTGCCCGGCCACGTGGTCGGCGACGGCGAGCACACCATCGAGCAGCTCGTGGAGATCGCGAACGAAGACCCGCGCCGCGGCATCGGCCACGAGAAGGTCCTCACGAAGCTCGAGTTCGACCACCAGGCGCGACGCCTGCTCGAGCAGCGCGGCTTGACGAAGGACAGCGTCCCCGAGAAGGGCGAAGCGGTCTGGCTGCGAACCACCGGAAACCTGTCAACGGGCGGTACGGCGACCGACGTGACCGACAGCGTGCACCCCGACAACCGGCAGATGGCCGTGCGGGCCGCGGAGGCCGTCGGTCTGGACGTCGCGGGCGTGGACTTTCTCACGACGGACATCTCGCGCTCGTTCACCGAGACGGGCGGGGCGATCTGCGAGGTGAACGCGGCGCCGGGTTTCCGCATGCATGTGGCTCCCAGCGAGGGCGAGGCCCGCGATGTTGCCGGCGCCGTGATGGACATGCTGTTCCCGCCCGGAACACCCAGCCGGATCCCGATCGCGTCGATCACGGGCACGAACGGCAAGACGACGACCGTCCGCATGACCGCCCACATCTTCAAGATGGCGCGCCACTCGGTCGGCGTGGCAACGACGGACGGCGTCTACATCAACGGCCACCAGACCGTTGCCGGGGATCTCACCGGTCCCGTAGCCGCCCGCATGGTGCTCCGCGATCCGTCGGTCGACGTCGCCGTCCTGGAGACGGCCCGCGGCGGGTTGCTCAAGCGCGGCATGGGCTACCGGCGCTGCAACGTGGGCGCCGTTCTCAACGTCGCGGCTGACCACCTTGGCCTGCGCGGCATCGACACGGTCGAGCAGCTTGCCCAGGTCAAGCGCATCGTCATCGAGACGGCCAAGGACACGGCCGTGCTCAACGCCGACGATCCGCTCTGCCTGAAGATGGCGGCATACTCCGATGCCGAGCACCTCTGCTACGTGACGATGAACCCCAGGCACCCGCTCGTACGAGAGCACATCCGGGCCGGCGGCTGCGCGGTCGTACTCGAAGAGGGCATCCACGGCCATCGCATCGACATCCATGAGAGCGGCGCGCACATGCCGCTGCTCTGGACGAACGAGATCCCCGCGACGCTGGACGGGAAGGCGATGCACAACGTCCAGAACGCGATGTTCGCAGCCGCGATCACGTATCGGATGGGCGTGTCGCTCGACGACGTGCGCCAGGGACTGAAAACGTTCGACACGACCTGGTTCCAGGCACCGGGCCGGATGAACATCTTCGACGAGCACCCCTTCAAGGTGATCCTCGACTACGGGCACAACCCTGCCGCGGTGCGGTCCATGGTGGAGCTGGTCGACCGCATGGACGTGCACGGGCGCCGGCTCGTCGTGCTGGCCGCCCCGGGCGATCGCCGCGACGAGGACATTGCGGAGATCGCGCGCCATTGCGCCGGTCACTTCGACCACTACGTGCTGCGGCGTGACGACTCGCTCCGTGGTCGCGGACCGGACGAGGTGCCGAAGCTGCTGGAGGCAAACCTGCTCGACGCCGGCGTCGCCGCCGACCAGATCGACCTCGTGCCCGACGAGCAGCAGGCCATGGACGCTGCGCTCTCGATGGCGTCGTCCGACGATCTGCTGCTGGCATTCGGGGACAACATCGACCGCTGCTGGCGGCAGATCACCGAGTTCAGTCCCGCGAAGAAGACCGAGCGCAAGGCGTCGACCGTCCAGCAGGAAGCCGCGCCCGCTCTGGCGCCGGCGCTCGATCTGGGCGACCAGGTGCTCGTGCACGACGACCGCGGCGTCCATCTGCAGCGCGAGGTCGAGGCCGGGGACGACTAGCTGCGATGGCGATGCGCGACTCGCGACGGCTGACGGGCGGCAACCTCCTCATGGACGGCCCCGGTGCCGCGATGGGTGTCGAGGCGAACGAGGAGGAACTCGACGGCGTGATCGCACGCTGGCGCGAGAACCTGACCCGCATGCTCGAACACATCGGGTGGGGGAGCGAGACGCTGCACGAGCGCCGCTATCCCGGCGGCGCCACCCTGGGGTTCTCCGCGCCCATCGACGCGCTGTATGCGGCCTGCGAAATCAACGAGTGGGCGCTTGAAGGCGGTGATTTCGACGAGGCGTCCGCGCGCCTTGCCAAGGAGGTCGAGAACGAGCGCAACCCCAAGCTGCTCGCCCTGCGCGATGCCGCCGCACAGCACGGGGTTGCCTTCCTGTGGGACGACGACGTTGCTTCGGTCGGTCTCGGGAAGGGATCGCAGTCCTGGCCCACGAGCGAGCTGCCCGATCCGGCCGCCGTCGACTGGACGAAGATCCACGACATCCCCTTGCTGCTCGTCACCGGCACCAATGGTAAGTCGACGACCGTGCGGTTGATCGCGCAAATGGTCGTGGAGGACGGCAAGGTGCCCGGGCTCTCGTCGACGGACTGGGTGCGTGTCGGCGACGACATCGTGGATACCGGTGACTACTCCGGGCCCGGCGGTGCTCGCACGGTGCTGCGCGATCCGCGCACCGAGGTGGCGATTCTCGAGACCGCGCGCGGCGGACTGCTGCGCCGCGGGCTTGGCGTCGAACGCGCGGATGCTGCGGCCGTGCTCAACGTCGCAGAGGATCATCTCGGGGAGTGGGGGATCGGCGACCTCGAAGGCCTCGTCGAGGTGAAGTTCCTCGTCGAGCGCGCGGTCGCTGCGCAAGGCCGGCTCGTGCTCAACGCGGACGAGCCGCCCGTCCTGGAACGCGGCAGGAAGTCGTCGAAGCCCAAGTTCTGGTTCAGCCTCGATCCCAATCACCCGCAAGTGCTCGAGCACGCCGACGCCGGTGGTGACACGTGCTTCGTCGAGGACGGGACGCTCTTCTTCCTCCGCAAGGAGCTGCACGAGGCGCTCATCACGGAGACGCGCATTCCGATCACCTACGGCGGTCGTGCACGCTTCAACACCTCCAATGCCCTCGCGGCCTCGGCGCTTGCGACGTGTGCGGGCATCTCGAACGATGCCATCGCCGCCGGTCTCGAACGCTTCGAGAGCACGCCGGATCAGAATCCGGGCCGAGGCAATCTCTTCGAGATCGACGGGGTGACGGTGTTCGCCGACTTCTGCCACAACCCGCACGGCACGCACGCACTCTTCGAGATGGCGAAGGCCTACGAGGCGAAGCGAGTCGCCGTGCTCCTCGGCCAGGCCGGCGACCGCACCAACGAGGACGTACGCGCGCTGGTCGAGGCGACATGGGCGGCCGAGCCCGACCTCATCGTCGTCAAGGACATGGAGAAGTACCTGCGCGGCCGCGAGCCGGGCGAGATGCGCGCCTTGATCGACGCCGAGCTCGCGCGCTTCGATGTACCGGATGACGCCATCGCGCACGCCCCGACGGAGCTCGATGCGGTGAACCTGGCGCTCGACTGGGCTGAGCCCGGCGACCTGCTCCTGCTGCTGCTGCACGCGCAGCGCGATGAGGTGCTCGAGCTGCTCAAGAGCCAAGGCGCTCCCGCCTGAGCCGCTACTCCTCCTCCTCCTGGATGATGATCCGGGGCGTGACCCGCAGCATCAGGCTCTCCGCCGCTGCGCCCACGCCCGTGTTCCTGAAGAGCCGGTTGACATAGGGGATCTTGGATAACGGGCTCTGTCCCGGCGGCTTGATCCCTCCGAGCAGCACGGTGCCTCCGTCGGGCGCGGACACGGTGGTCGTCACGATCGTCTGTTGGAAGACGGGCAACTGAACGGTCGTCGCCGGGATGATCGCACCGGGGCCCCCGGCCAAGGCCGTGATGGCCGATGACGTGGGACTCAGCGACATCCGCACGAAGCGCCGGTCCGCGCTGATCACGGCCTTCACGTCCAGCGTGACACCGCCGAGCACGCTCGTGATCTGCGGCTGAAAGTTCTGAACGGCTGCGAGGCCATTCGCGTTGAGATCCGACACCTGGCCCTCGAAGCTGTACTGCGTGAACACAGCGCGCTGGCCGTCGAAGATCGTCGTGGCGGGGGCGGCGTAGCTTTCTCGGGCCGCGTCATTGGCGATCGCATTGTCGATCATCGTGTTTTCGGCGTCTCCGATGATGCCGTAGCAGAGGGCCCAGTCGACGCTGCCGGTCGGCACCAGCGGGAACGCGTACAGGTTCGAAGGCAGGCCCGGGGCGGGCATCTTCTCTTTCTCGTCCGCGTCGATGCACTCGTTGTTCTCACCTGGCGCTTGCACGAAGACACCGACGTCGCCGATGGCCGGCGGATTGGGAGCGAGCTTCGGGATCAGGATGCCGGGGTGGAACACGATCGGGATGAGCGAGGTGCCATTGTTCTCACCCCCGATGACGTTGTTGTGGACTCCGTATCCCGTGGTTGCGAACGCGCCGCCGAACGCAGGCATGTCGTCCATCTCGAGCGTTGCCGTCTCATCGAGCGTGATGCCGACGTCCTGCAGGAAAGTGTCCTCGACCTGGCAGAAGACGACCTCGATGCTGACCAGCAAATTGCCGCTGAGCCGTTGCAGCCGGAACGGCGAGAGGACCGTGCAGTTGCTGTCGTCAACACGCGCTTCGCCGCCGTTTCCGCAGGCTGTTAGCGCGATCAAGAACGCAGCGATCACCAGAGTGCGCATGCCAACACCTCCAACCCCGCTGAAGCGTAGCAAATGTGGTGGCTAGAAGCTTCGGCCGAGCAGTGGATGGGGGGCGCGACGGTCGATCCGAAGCTCGTAGCGCTTCGCGAGGGACAACGCTTCGCGGTGCTCCCTCGAGGTGATCCGCCTATCGAGCTCGGGCCAGCGCTCGGGCTTCTGCGCAACAAGGCCGGCGGGGTAGTGCTGATCCATCACGTTGACATACGTGCCGGGCCCGAGCGCGTCGCGCAGCCACGCGAAGATCCGCTTCGTGTCGTCCAACCCGCCGGGCATTACGAGGTGACGGATCAGCACACCGCGGCGCGCGAGTCCCTGATCGTCGATCTGCAGCGGGCCGACCTGGCGGTGCTACGCAAGCGTGTATCCGGTGGTGGTGATCGTCCCGGGCTCCGTCATGAGCCACATGGGAATCCCCAGGCTGTACCAGGGCGGACCGTCAATGTTGCCGGCGATATGCATCGCGACAAGACCGCCAGTCATGTTCTTGTACATGATCGGGGAGCCGCTATACCCGCCGTACGTGCGAAATCCGTCTTGTTCTGGAGGAATCGTGCACTCGAACTGGATGACCTGCTGGATCCATATCAGCGAGGTCTGCGTCTCGCCGTACGGCACCTCGAAGGGCGCGTGCATGCCGAAGTACTTGAGCTTCACCGGCGCCTGGTTTCCCCAGGGGTAGAGCTTGAAGCTCGGCTGACCCCCGTCGAAAAGCCGTGTCCATTGTCCCTCACTCGTGATGCTCATGCTGGGGCGAGCGCGCCAATACCGCTTTCGAGAACTCTCTACAGCCAGCGCCAGACCCATCGGATTGAGCTGGATGACGCCGGCATCGATGTTGGTCTTCAGGCTCGCGTTGATCTCGGCGATGCCGGCGACCGGGTCCCCGATGTGGTCGGCCGCTGGCGCACCGTCTATGCGCGGCGGCGCGGTTGGCTGGGCCGAGAAGCACTCGGCGCTCGGGTCCGGCTTGAGGTTCACGCTATCGAAGGAGTTCCGGGCAACGTGGTGACAGGTCAGGATGTATCGCAAGTCGGTGGGAGTGTTCCCGCGTTGCCGGAGTAGGACGCACGAAGTGCCGGTGAGCGACCCCGCGTTGCCCTGGACGACCAACCGCTGCTTCTGCGCCGGCGCCGGGGCGCCCGCTTGCCCACCTCTGAAAGCAGGCTCGAGGGTGACGCTTACGGGAATCGCCAGAACCAACCGCTTCCGCCGCTTGGGCTTGTACTTGGCCGCCCCCTCTGCCCGTCGCCATTCCTGTTGCCACGTGAGGTCCTTCTTGGAGGCTCTCTGCTTGGGCTGGATCGGCACTGGCTTCGAGATCTGGACCCATGTGGGGTAGTCGCCGATCTTCTCCTGGAACTCCTTCTTGATCTTCCTGTCGAGGAAGATCTTCACCACGGATCCCGTGTACGTCCGCCGCGTTCCATCGTTTTGCCACGCTTCCCGAATCCCGTGACCAATGTGCACGACGTGCTTGCCGAAGCTCTTCTTGTACTTCGGCAACTCCCGTTGCATGTACTTGATGACCCATAGGACCGCCGCGTGGCGCTGATGCTCGTCGAGCTTCTTCCAGTTCTGGAACGCCGTCCCGGTCGGCGGCACCCGGAGGCTCACGAGAACCTCCTATTCCGTCGTTACGAGCTGCAGGTCGATGTCCTTCGCCCACTCGATGCGATCGAGGAGCAGGCCTCTCATGTACGGGGCCATCACTGCCGGTGCCGGGCGGCCATTGCTGCGTTGGATCAATAGCCTGAGTGTCTTGATCGACTTCAGATCACCGACTCCTGGGTTGCGGATCAGGATCTTAGCGCAGTTACAGGTGCACTCGCTCGCGAGGATACCGTTGATCTTGCGCAGCAGCTCCTGGTTCGTCAGCGTTCCCACCGGCGCGGGCGCCGCCGGAGCCGACGGAGCGGCCTGCGGTCGAAAGTCGCTCTTGTTGTTCTGGGCTGCCTGACCCTTGAAGTTCACGAACGGAGGTGCCACGTTCCGAGTCGGGACCAGCTTCTCCACGATGATCACCCTGTGCACCTGGTACGCGATACGCGAGTAGGGATAGACGGGGACAACGTGTTGCCGCTCTGCCATCTCTCGCGCCGTCCGACCCCGGCAGATGTGGCAGTCGCAGTCCTGCAACTGCGACATGCACTGACGGTTGTTGATGACTTCCTTCGCCTTCAGGATCGGATACATGCCCTGAGACGCCATGGAGACGACGTGAATCCGCAGCGTCACGCGCTTGCCGGCCTGGGCCAGCACGGGGCCCTTCGGCTTGCCGTCGGGACCCGCCTGGGCCTTGAAGCTGGGCACCATCTTGTCCACGGCCGTCGTCCCGGCGCGGCTCAATGCACCGGCGATGTCCTTCCATGCATCGACGATCGGGCGTGTGATCGCGCTGTTGTCGACTTTCATGCCCATGGCCATGAGCACCCCGCCGGGGCCCTGGGTAAACCGCATGTCCATCGATCCCAGGTTGGCCTTGGGATCGATCACGTACTCTTCTTCGAAGTCCGGGAGGTAGATGATGTCGAAGGAGTTCGTCACCTTCTTCTGGTAGACCTCGTTGTAGGTGCTCAGGCTGATCTCGTTCTGCCCTGTCGGGGCCGTGACGTCGGCGTCCTTCGGGTCCGCTGTGTCGTTTGGGACCGGCGCGACTACCGTGGGCGGATCGCCCTTCGTGCCGGGTGTGATCAGATCGTTGCCAGTCGTTCTAGAGTCGCCCGCGCCCGCGCCCGCGCCCGCGCCCGGGGCGATGCCTTGCGCAGCCAACGGAGTGCTTGACTTGGCCTTGGGGCCCGCTTCGCCCGCTCGCATGGACGTGATGTCATCGTTGAGCTTGAAGTTCTTCGATCCGGTGAGGAGGTCGTACGTGACCACTCCGCTCGTAACGTCCGTGACGACTCCGACCGCGGGATTGTCGCCGGGCCCCGTGATCACGTCTTCTTCGGCGAAGTTGCCGGTTGCTCCCGTCGGTGTGATCTTCCACTCCGTGACTGGGGTCGTCTCTTCAATGTCACAAGCTGTTCCCGCGGAGAAGATGCGCCCCCTGGGCAGCGGGTTGAGCTGGTAGGTGACGGTCTGCTTTCCCGCGTCTCCAGAGACACCCTTGATTGTTGCGCGCGCGCGACTCTTCGAGCCGACGATGACGTCGCCCTGCTTGAAGGCGCCGGATCCTCCGGTGCCGCTGAACTTGCGAGTCCCGTCTCCCGCGCTTGCCACTGCCGAGTTGCCCGGCGTTACCTTCAAGCCGGTGCGACTGGTGTCGCTCTTCAATAGCGTTACTTCATCGTCCGACTTGAAATCCGTGAGGCGGTACCGGATGACCGGCTTCTTAAGCGAGCCCGCGACTGTCTCGATCGCTCCGTGTGCAGTCGCGTCTGCCTCCTTCTCGGTGTTGTAGAGACTGCCGCCATCGGGAAACACGAGGGGGCCCCCGTTGCTTCCGCGGAACGCGCGGAGGGGAACCAGGACGCTGCCCGTGGCTTGCGGCCTGAAATTGCCGGTCGAAGGTTGAGTCGGCGAAGGCGTCGGTGCAGGCGTGGGCACCGGTTTCGGCTTGGGAGCAGCACGGGTCTCGCCCTTCGCGTCCTCCGGATCCCACAGCATCTCGCCGGGAAGGCACATGTCCTGTCCGACGCCGATGTGGATCAGGTCGTCGGTGAGCTTGCGCGGGCAGTTCCCGATGATCCGAATGGACTGGCCATCGGGGTTGACCACTGCTTCAACAAGGTACGCACTCGATGTCACAGGGAACGGGTCGTGTACGACCACGTAGGGACGTGAGCGGTAGAAACGCAAGCCGCACATCGCGTCGGCCATGCGCTGGTCTTCGTCGGTCCAGTTCTCGTAGTCAGCGCGGTTCGGAACCTTCCGAACAACCGCTGTGGCACATCCGATGGACAGCGCGACCGCAATCAGGGCGCAACACTGGACGATTCCCCGCATCGATACCTCCCCAACATTGAGTAGGTCGATGATAGGAATTCCGGCTGCAGCCCGCAATGGACAGGGGTCTGCGCGGGCACCCGGAACCGTGCCGACACCCCGGCTAGAGACTCGCAATTCACATCATTGAGTGTGCAAAGCCTCGACCTCTATCACGGGATTGTCATCCGTGGCCTACCCGCGCTCGAGCACGGCGGCGCGGCTGGCGCGCTTGACGAGATCGAGGAACTCCTTGCGGTAGCCGCCCGGGTCCGCGCCGACGGCGTTACGTGCGGTCTCGTACACGTTCTCCCACGTGGCATTGCCCTTGTGCTCGGAGTCGCGCAACAGCATGCCGAAGGCCGCGACGGCGGCTGCCCAGCGGAACTCCTGCCCCGCGTTCTCGAAGTCGCCACCCCGGTCGGTGACGTCCTCTTCGAGAAGCGTGCTACGCGCACCGTCCGGCTGCTTGTACCGAAGGCGCAGGCGGAACAACGCCGGGTGGGTTTCCCGATCCGGCTTGCGCACGCCACGAATGAAGGGGTTGGGGTCCGAGCCCGGAGCCGGCACCGCTTCTCCCTTGGGCACGATCTCGTAGAGCGCCGTGACCGCGTGGCCGGCGCCGATCTCGCCGGCGTCCTTCTTGTCGTCGTTGAAGTCCTGGGTCTTGAGGAGACGGTTCTCGTACCCGATCAGCCGATAGCCGGCCACACGATCCGGGTTGAAGAACACCTGGATCTTCACGTCCTTCGCGATGGTGATCAGCGTTCCCGCGGCTTCCTCCACCAGGACCTTGCGGCCCTCACGCAGCGAGTCGATGTAGGCGTAGTTGCCGTTGCCGATGTTGGTGACCGCCTCGAGCCGGCTGTCCTGGTAGTTGCCCGTTCCGAAACCCAGAGCACTGAGGAACACCCCGGTCTTTGCGTTCTTCTCGATCAGGCGCGTGAGGTCCCCCTGGTTCGTCACGCCGACGTTGAAGTCGCCGTCGGTCGCCAGGATCACGCGGTTCGTACCGCCCTCGATGAAGTTGTTCGCTGCAATCCGATAGGCGAGCTCGATGCCCGCGCCGCCGTTGGTCGAGCCGCCTGCGTCCAACTGGCCCAACGCCGCCTGGATCGTTTCCTTCTCGCTGCCCGGCGTCGAAGGCAACACGAGACCCGCGGCGCCTGCGTAGACGACGATGGCGACACGATCTTCGTCCTCCAGGCCGCGGACCAGCTCGGCCATGGAAGCCTTCAGGAGCGGGAGTTTGTTCGCAGGACGCATCGATCCGGACACGTCGAGCAGGAAGACCAGGTTGGCCGGGGGGCGCTCGGCGCGCGGAATGATGCGTCCCTTGATTGCGATGCGAGCAAGCCGTCGCTGCGGGTTCCACGGGCACGTGGCGACGTGGACGTGCGCGCGAAACGGCGCCTTGCTTTCACGCGCCGGCGGCTCGTACGCGTACGGGAAGTAGTTGAGCATCTCCTCGATGCGTACGGCGTCCTTCGGCGGTAGTTGCCCCTGCTCGCGCAGGAAGCGCCGGATGTTGGCGTAGGACGCCGTATCGACGTCGATGCTGAAGGTGGAGGTGTGATCGACGCCGACACGGCGGAAGGGGTTGTGGTGGATGCGGTCGTAAGCCTCCCGGCTGCGCGGACCGCAGCCCCGGTGGGCACGGTTCTCGCGCTCCTTGACCGGGTTGGGCGCGGCGGGCGGCCGGCCGCCGCCACCGGCGCCAAAGCCCCGGTCGCAGCAACCGCCACGGCCTGCGAACGCTCCGCCTGCGCCTCCGCCGATCCCGATCGTCCCGTTGTTGGCCGGGCCTTCGAACGGCGCGCCCGAGAGGCCGACCGTCTCGCCGAATGACTCCTGGTAGGGCAGCTCCTCGTCGGCCAGGGGTTCGTCCACTATCACGGGCTCTTCGGAAACGACCGCGATCTCGGGGGCGAGGTCACAGTCGACGTCGTACTCGACCTCGTCCGGCATGCGCCGGCCCTCGCGCACGAGCGCGTTCGCGGGCAGTAGACCTTCGTCAGTCGGAACCGCTCCGGGCAGGAGCGCGATGAGGCCCACGATGAGGAAGCCGTACGCCGAGACCGCCATCAGGCCGAAGCCGACGGCCGTCTGGTAGGAGTCGCGGCGGCGGCGACGGGCGAGATCCTGTTGCTCCGTAGACGTACCGGTGGCGTCGGGGTTCATCACTTTTCCTCCGCAACCGCACCGACGGCGGTGTCAGTTTCGAGTCAGCGCCTCGTTCGAGGTTGCTCGATGCGTTGCCAGGCAGGGAAACGTGATCGCAACGACCCGGTTCGCGGCTACTTCCCGCCCGTTGTGAACATCCATCGGTAGACGAACGGTTTGCCGCTCGGCATCGGGACCTCGACTTCGCACGCATGCTCCGTCTTCGGATTCAGGGCGATGTAGGGGATGAGCGCCACGTTGCCGCGGTTCGACGCCGTGACGCCCGGGTGTGGCGGCTTGCCCGGGTAGTGGAAGTGTCCTTCGACGGGCCTCTTCTTGCGCTTCGCACGCACGACGAGCCGGGGTGCCGCCGGCAGGTCCGATATCCAGTAGAGCGGCTCGGAGAAGACGTTGACGGCCGTGCCGAGTAGCGAGGACTTCTCCGGCACCGGCCGCGGGTGCTCGCCCTGGGGGTGGAACCGGATGCGCACCTTCTCCATGCCGTGCGGCGGGTACACGAGGATCGCGTCCTTCAGCGGCCCGCCGCGGTGCTCGAAGACGTTGAGCATGAAGACGCCCTTGTGGAAGATGATCGCCGTGTGTGTGAGTCCGGGTTGCAGCGGCCGCGTGCGGTGAAAGAGCGTCGCGAATTGCATCTTGAGCGCCGAGAGCGCGGAGGCGTCGCCCCAGCCGATGATCGAGTTGCGTCCGGCGCGGTCGCCCTCGGGCGTGTAGAGCGGTAGCTTGGGATTCTCTTCATGCGTCTGTGAGTCGTAGGCGGCCGCATACTCGGCGTGCTTGCGCATCGCTGCTTCGAGCGTCGCGTCGTAGGCGACCGGGAGCGCGCCGCATTGCTGCCTGCGCCACTGAAGCAGGCACCAGGCCGCGCCATGGTCTCGTTTGCGCGGGTGAGGCAGCTTCACCTCTGCGATCTGCCAGGTGCCGTCGCTGCTCTTGCGGAAGCGCCTGCCGCCGTGCGCGCTCCAGGCCTCACCGCGCCACGGGCCGACTGTGCAACTCTGCGGCGCCACGTACCCGTCGCCGTCGCTTCCCAGCACGCCGTCGCGGTCGCTGTCCACGAGGTGGCCGCGAGCGCGCGGCAGGGGCAGCGCGAGCGCCAAGGCGCTGGAAACGCGCAGCGCGCCGCCCGGGGTCTCCACGCGAACCCACAGCGGGTACCGGGTCCCCAGGGCGCGCAGCGTCAGGCGGCCGGGGAGCGTCACGCGCCCGGACTGGGTGGCCTCGGCACCTTCCTTCACCGCGGTCCACGCCGCCGCCTTGTCGTGCTTCCGCGGCGTAAAGCGTAGAGACCAGCCGTCGATCGCGAGCGCGTCGCCGTCCGCCAGGCGCACCTCGTGCTCCACGATCGGGCTGCGGAGGTCCTGGCGCTCCGCCGCGGCGAGCGCCACGGGCTTCCACGTGGCGTCCTGCTCCTCGCCCCGCGCTGCGGACACGACTCCGAGGACGAGCAGGAACGGAACGAGTCTCAGCCGCACCACCCGGTGATACCCCGCGGTGCGAGGCGCGGGAACCCTTCCCTGCCGGGGCGTCCCCGTGGCGAGACTCTCACGCGTCCCGACCGGGGAACGCATCGTGGGCGAGTACGCGCGCGGCCTGGGCGACGTGGCGTGCGTCGTGCACGACGAGCAGGTGCGCCGCGTCGCCGAGACGGAAGCGGATCAAGCCCGACACCGGACTCTTGACCTTCACGCGCAGGTCGTAGCCTTCGAGCGTGCGCAGCATCGCTTCGAGACGTTCTTGCACGGCGAGGAAGCGTGGCAGGGCATCGCTCGGCGGCTCGCCCTGATCGGCGCGGAACTTCCCCGGTGCCTTGAGCTTGCGCTTGGCACCGGGTGCGAGCATGCCGATGAACTTCGCAGCCCACGGACCGCCCTGGAACGCGGGCGGTGCGTCCGTGGCGACGTGCTTGGCGAGAACGCCGTCCATGTTGTCCAGGTACTTCGTGTCCGTGATCGTGAGGTGCTCGAGGCAATCCGCGACGCCCCAACCGCCCTCCGGCGGTCGCCAGGCGAGCTGCTCGGGGGACAGGTCACTGAATCGCTCGCGAACCGTCGTACCGACCGCCTGGGCGTCTTCTAGGAGGCCGGCCAGATGCGTCGCGCATTCCACCGGGTCGGGCACGTGACGTTCCTCCGCGCCGGGCTATCGTCACCGGCGTGAACACGATGACACGCGTACTGCTGCTCGTCACCCTCTTGCCGGTCCTGACTGCCTGCGGGGGGAAGGGGGCGTCTACCTCTGTCCGCGTCGACCCGCAGAACGAGGCCGTCGTGACGTTCCAGGGGAAGCGTACGTTCGCGGTGACCATCTCGAACCAGGGGCCTTCGCCCATCGAGGTGCTCTGGCCCACACGCATGCTCGACACGACCCTGCCTCCCGGCTCCGACTCCGGACAGACGATCGCGTCCGGCGAAGCGATACGCATCCGCTGCAGCGCTTCCGAGGGATCCGTGGTGCAACTCACGTCGCCGCGCGCCAATGGCGTGCGCGTGCAGGGGACGAGCACGAAGTAGAACGTCTGCGCCCTCAGGGAGCGGGGACGAAGTGCGCCTCGATGGCCTGATCCGAGCCGGCGACGAAGGAGATCGTCGGCCGCGTCGGATCGCCGCCCACGCCGACCCAGTGGCTGAACCGGTGGCCCGCGTACGGCGCGGCCGTCAGCTCGAAGCGCACGCCTTCGGCGAATGCCTGTTCGCAGAGACCACCCGCACAGAACAGCACCGGGGGGTCGCTCGTGACCGCGCCGCCGCCCGCAACCGCCACGCCGATCACCGCTGCGGGAATCGTCTCGAGATCTTCGAGGACGCGCCCCGCGATCCCGCGTTCCGTCACGTACACGGTGACTGCATCGCCCTGACCATTACCGGCCAGGCTCGGCTCGCGCCCCTCCCCGATCGCTATCGGTTCGGCCCATGCGTCGAGCGCATCATGCGGAACCGCATGCACGACCTCGTTGGTGTCCTGGAAGATCACCACGGCGTTGCCCTCGTCGTCTACAGCGGCAAGCGGCGGACCGCACGACGGCACCGCGGGCGCGATCGACACGGCTTCATCCGTGCCGCCCGTCGGCGTCACGGACGCCACGAACACCTCGCCGGCCTCCGGCGGTCCCACGCAGAAGCTGACGACGCCGTTTCCGCCCGGTGCGACCGCGACATCCGGCGTGTGCGCCGGCAGTACGTCTGTTCCGACGGGACGGGGCACGATGGCCGGCGGCACCCAGGCGACATCCGCGACGTACTCGCTCACGAGGATCTCGCCGTCGTGCTCGAAGGCCACCACGGCATCGCCCTCGTCGTCCACGCCGACGTCGGGGTTGGCTCCGGATCCGAAACCGACGACCGCATCCCACTGCGCCTCGGACTCGTCGTAGCGGCGCGCTGCGATCGTTCCGTCGCTGCGCTCCCATACGACGACGACGTCGCCGGTGCGGGCGATGGCCACCTCGGGGTCGCCCGCGTCCACCGCGGGCGCCGTGTCGAGCGTCACCGGAGGCAGCCAACCCTGGGCATTGTGCGGGCGCACGACGACCTCGCCGTCCTGCTCCCAGACCACGACGCCGTCGCCTTGCTCGTTCATCGCGATCTGGGCATCCACGGCCGTGGGCTCCTGCGGATCGCTGATCACCACGGGCGGCTGCCAGCCATCGCCGACCTCGAACTCGGCGCCGACAATCACGCCGTCCCGCTCCCACACGACGACAGCGTCTCCGTCGCCGTCAGTTGCTGCCTGCGGCCGCTCGGCCGCGCCGACGTCGTCGCTGATCTGCCGGCTCGGAACCCAGCCGTGACCCGGGATGTAGCGTTCGGCGTACACGGCGCCGTCGCCGACCCAGGTGCAGGTCGCCTTGCCGTTGGCCGCCAGCGTCACGTTCGGCGCGCTGCGCGCCGTCGGGCCCGGCGGATCGAAGTCGACGTCGTCGACGAAGACATCCGGTGTCGTCTCCACCGCGCCCAAGCCGCAGGCAGAGAGCGCGAGAAACGCGGCGCAAAGACATCCCATCCGCAGTGCACGCACCATGGCACCTCCGCGTCCACGGTACACCCGGCGGGGTAGCCTGAGTAGGGCGAGACCTCCGGCAACGGGAGCGGGTAATTGGGGCCTGTACGAAAACGCTCCGTTGCGAGCCCGGCGAGACCGCAGCGAGCTGGAGTCACGGCGAGCGGTTCTGGCCGCAGGCGTGCTCTGTGCACGTCGAGGACCAGGTTCCGAGCTGGGACCCAGCGCAGCGAGAGAATCGTCGGGCGCAGTAGGAGCTGTTTTCGTGCAGGCCCTACTTGCCGAGCTGGGCCCGCAGGTCTTCGAGCCAGGAGAGTGCCGTGGGCTCCTTGCCGCCCAGCCGCTCGTACTCCTCGAGTGCGTTCAGCGCGTCCTGATGCTTGCCCATCTTGTCGCCGTAGATGATGGCGAGGTAGTAGAACGGACGAGGATCCTTCGGCGCTCGGTCGACCATGTCGTTGAACGCGTCACGCGCCGCCTTGTGCTTGCGCTGCTTCAGGTAGGCGATGCCGAGCTGGAGCCGCAGCTCCGGGTCCTCGGGATCCATCTTGACCGCACGCTTCAACATTGTGACGGCAGAGGCGATCGAGCCCTTCTTCATGTGGGCAAGCGCAAGGGCCGTGACGTACTCGACGTTGTCCGACTCGAGCTCCATGGCCTTGCGGAAGTGCTTGATGGCGGTGCTGTCCTTGCCGAGGCGCTGCATGCAGACGCCCTGTAGGAACGCGACGTACGGATCCTTGGGAAGCGACTTGGCTGCCAGCTTGAGATGCGTTGCCGCGCCGCTCACGTCACCCATGTCCATGGACAGCGCGCCCATCGAAGCCAGGGCATCCCCGTGCGTCGCGTTGGCCGCGAGCGCCTTCTTCAGCGCCTTGTAGGCGAGATCCTGCTCCTCGAGCTCGATGTAGGCGTCGGCGATCGCGGCAAGCGCGTCCGCGTCGTTGCCGGCACAGGCCAGCGCCTTGCCGTACGCATCGGCCGCGCCCTTTGTGTCGCCGGACATGGCGAGCACGAGGCCCAGGTGCAGCTGCGCACTGGCCACGCGTCCGTGCTTCGCGACGGAGCCGCGTGCCATGGAGAGAGCCTCTTCCGTCTCGCCGGCTTCCGCGTGGATCATGGTCAGCGCGTTGCGCGCTCGGAGGTGGTCCGATTTCACGCGCACGGCGCGCGTGTAGGAGACCTTCGCGCGATCGACGCTGCCGACCAGGCGTTCCTGGATCCACCCGAGGTAGGTCCAGTCTTCGGCGCGGCCGCGCAGCGTTGCCACGCGGCGGCCAGCCGCTTCGGCCTCCTTGGCGTTGTCTGCGTCTGCCTCGGCGACGGTCATCGCGATCCACGCGCTCAAGAGCCCGCTGTTGTCGCCGGCGCCGCGTCCGAGGTTCTTTGCCAGCGCTTCTCGCATGAGCTTGAGGCCGTACTTGCCTCCCTTGATGCGTCCGTAGAGGAACGAGACGGCCGCGCTGTCGGGCAGTTGCGTCGCGTGCGTACGGAAGAAGGCCTCCGCGACACGGCGCTTGCCGGCCTTGATGTAGGCGTCCTGAAGCCGCACGCCGCGCGCGATGCTCTCCGGCTTCGCCTGCCACTGCGCGGTGAGCTCCTCGATGGTCGCCGGCGCCTCGGTCTTCGACGGCGTCGGGGAGTTGTCGGGCTCGTCCGCGAGGAGGGGCGCAGGCGCGACGAGCGTGGCGATCAGGGCGAGACACGTGGCGAGTCGGCGTGCGTGCATCTGAGGAACATCCTTCGAGCCGAGAATACGAGAATCGGTGGCCCCTCCGGGGCCACCGATGCGGGTTTTCAGTTGGTGTGCGCGGTGCTACTCGTCGTCGTCGTCGGACGGGGGCGGCGGGGGCGGGGCGTCGCCCTTCTTCTTGCGGCGCTTCTTGCGCTCCTTCTTCTTGCCCTTGTCGCGCTCCTTCTCTGCGTCTTCGTCCATCTTCTTTTCGCAGTCGCGCTCGCGGTCGCCCTTCTTGCGCTTCTCCTCGTCCTTGCGCTTCTTCTTGCCGTCCCTGTCCTTCTTGTCTTTGTCCTTGCCGTCGCGGTCCTTGCGGTCGCGGGGACGGTCACCCTTGTCGCGCGGCGGGGGACGGTCGCCCTTGCCACCAGCCCTGTCGCCGCCGCCCTTGCCACCGCCACCCTTGCCGCCACCGCGGGCTTCCGCGGAGTCGACGTCGGCGTCGGTGTTGAACGAGTCGCTGAGCGTGCCGGTCATGTAGAGGCCAAGGCCCAGGAGGGCAATCACGAGGCCGGGAAGAATGCGCTTCATCGTCGAGGTTCTCCTTGAGATGGCGGGAGAAGAGCAAGAGGTGTACCGCGACCGCCTTGCACGTGTCTGAAGTTAGTGGGCCCGAATAATGGGGCTCTTGCGCCGGTCAGCGGGTGCCGCGGCTCGACAATTTCGTCGATTCGGCGTCAGTCTTGTCGAGGCTGATGCCTCAGCCGCCGGGCCGGCTGATGCCGTGTTTTTTCATTTTGTAGCGGAGCACGCGCTCCGCGATGCCGAGCAGCGCGGCCGCGCGGGTCTGCACCCCGCCCGCCTCTTCCAAGGCCTCCCGGATCATGCGCTGCTCGAGCGCCGACACGGCGGCCTCGAGGCCGTCGGGCGTCGTGTCCCCGCCGCCCCGGACCGAGGCCGGCAGGTCGGCCGCTTCTACCTCGGACCCGGGCGCCAGGAGCAGGGCTCGCTCGACCACGTTTCGAAGCTCGCGGACGTTGCCCGGCCAGGCGTGGCGTTGCAGGACATCCAACGCCTCCTGCGAGAAGGCCAGCGGGGCGAGGTCCTCGCGCTCCGCACACTCCTGCGTGAAGGCCGCGATGAGCGCGGCCATGTCGTCCTTGCGCTCGCGCAGCGGCGGGACGTGCAGGTGCACGACGTTGATGCGATAGAAGAGGTCTTCGCGGAACCGGCTGGCCGCAACCTCCGCTTCCAGGTCGCGGTTGGTAGCCGCGACCAGGCGCACCTGGATGGAGCGCGGCTGGTTCTCGCCGACGCGCACGATCTCGCGCTCCTGAAGGACGCGTAGCAGGCGTACCTGGACGGCCGGCGGAATCTCACCGATTTCGTCGAGGAACAGCGTGCCGCCCTCCGCCTCCTCGAAGCGGCCCTTGCGGTCGGCCACAGCGCCCGTGAACGAGCCCTTGGCATGGCCGAAGAGCTCACTCTCCAGGAGGGACTCGGGCAGCGCCGCGCAGTGCGTCGCAACGAAGGGGCCCGCCGGCGACGCGCCCTCTTCGTGCAGCAGGTTGGCGATCAGCTCCTTGCCCGTGCCGCTCTCGCCGGTGATCAAGACGCTCGCCTTGGTGGGGGCGATGCGAAGCGCTGTCTGCAGCAGGGCCTGCATGTCCTTGCTTTGCGCGACTACCCCCGAGGAGGAGTACTGCTCGTGCAGGCGCACGCGCAGCTGCGCGTTCTCGGCTCGCAGCGCGCGCAGACGGATCGCGCGTCCGATGACCTCCAGAAGCGCATCCGGGTCGACCGGCTTGAGCATCACATCGACCGCACCCTCGCGCATGGCCTCCACAGCCATCGGCACCGTGCCGTAGGCCGTGATCAGCACGACGCCCAGGCTCGCGTCCACCGCGCGTGCCTTGCGCAGCACGTCGATGCCGTTGCCGTCGTCCATGTTGTAGTCCGTGAGCAGGAGGTCGGGCGGCTCACGGTCGAGGATCGCTGTCGCTTCGCTGACGCCCGCCGCGGTCTCGACGTCGAACCCGCGCCCCGTGAGCAAGGTCTCCAGCAAGCTACGCTGGCCGGCTTCGTCCTCGACGATCAGGATGCGTCCGCTACCCATTGCCCGTTCCTGCCTCCGATGCCGCGGGTAGCGTCACGCGCACGAGCCCGCCGCCGCCGTCCGCATCCTCCAACCCCATGCGTCCATCGTGGGATTCGATGAAACGCTTTGCGAGGGGAAGGCCGAGGCCGTGACCGCCCTCACGCCGCGTCCCGCCGAGTCGCAGCAGCTCCGCGCGATCCTCCGGGAAGCCCGGCCCTTCGTCGCGCACGGTGATCGCGACCCCCCGCTCGTCGGGTCCCCATGACAGGACGACCATGCCTTCGTCTCGCGTGGCCTGGATGGCGTTGCGCGCGAGGTTCGTGATTGCCTGCTCGAGGACGATGGCGTCCCCAAGCGCGTTCGGCGCCTCCGCTGCGACTTCCACGTGGACGTCCACACCCTTGTGCGCGGCGTCGGCGGCCACACGGTGGCGTACGCCGTGTAGCAGCTTGGGGGGGACCGCGCGCCGCACGCGCCGGTCGGCGCCCGCCAAGGCCATGTAGCCCTCGAGCGTGTGCCGCATGCGCTCGACCTCCTCCTTCATGATCTCGAACACCTCGATCCGGCGAGAGTCATCAGACGTGTCCTCGAGCACGCCGAGCGCGACCCGGATGGAGTTCAGCGGATTGCTGATCTCGTGCGTCACGAGGCCGGCGAGCGCGCCCATCTCGGCAAGGCGGCGCTCCTCTTCCAGGCGCGCGGCTGCGGCGGCCTCGGCCCTTCGCACGGCGCGCTCGCGCACCAGGAGTACCGTTCCGGCGCCGAGGGCGAGCGCGATCGCGAGCAGCGCGCCGAGGAGGATCGTGCGCCGCGACTCGTCAACGGCTCGGTCGGCGCGGGCGCGTGACAGGCTCAGGTCGATCACGTGCGACTCGCCGGAGGCCGAGACGGGCAGCCGTACGCGCAGGTTCGGGCCTTCGAGCGAGACCGCCCCCTCGTCCTGCGGGGCCGCGCCGGCGATCGCGGGGGAGAGACGCACCAGAGTCACGCCGGGAACAGCCTGTACGCGATCGAGGAGCGGCTGCAAGCCGAACGTGTCGTGCAGCGCCGAGATCTCGCGTGCTCCGGCGCGCAGGAGAAGCGTGCCGCCTTCACCGCGCCCGTAGAACACCCCGAAGCGCTCGCGCGTTCCGAACACGTTGGTTCGCAGGCCTTCCACGATGACCGCGCCGGCCTCGGGTCGCTTGCGGGCCAGCGCTGCCTTCGCATCGCGCCACTGCATCGCGTCCTTCTGCCCCGGCCGCATCAGGCCGTTCGAGCCGGTACGGATCGGTGCGGGCCAGCGCGCCTGCGCAATCGGCTCGTCGTCCGCGTCGAAGAAGAAGATCTGCCCGACGCGCTCCTCCTCGGCGATCTCCTGCAGCAGGCGTTCGGCCGGGGCACGCGTGCTCGCGATGACGTAATCTGCCCGCCGCGCGACAGCGGCCAGACGGTTTGCGAGGTTCTGCTCGGCCGAAGCGAGCGTATCCGCCGCTTCCAGCGCCGCGCCGCGCACGACGCGCGCCAGTGCCATCCCCTCTTGCTCGAGTGCCTCGTAGCGGTCCTTGCCGGCCTGGATCCATGCGAATGCGGCCATGGCGCCGATGGCGAGAGGAAGCAGCACGAGGAGCAGGACGAGACGGCGCACGGCGGGACAACGGTACCGCGTTTCGCCTCGCCGGCGTGCAGTTCCGGGGGTTCGGGTAGGATTCGCGTGGGCCTGGGCCGGCACGCCGGAGCATCGACATGCGCTTCTTCTTCGCCATCATCCTGTGTGCGGGCCTCGTTCTGTGCGGTGCCTGCGGCGGCGGTCCGGGCGGCGGCGACGACGAGGAAGAGATGATGGAGGAGGGCGGCGAGGCCGACCTCTCCATCACGACGATCAGCTTCCCCAACTTCGTCACCGGGGACGACGTCGACATCGTCTTCGATCTCCGCGGCGGCTGTGGCGGCCCGTACACCGCGACGCTGCTCACCGGCGCGCTACCTGACGGGCTCACGCTCGACGACGCCGTGATCCAGAACGGCGACGGCACGTCGACGTTTCGCCACCACATGAAAGGCATCCTCTGCGCCGCGGGAACCTTCGACTTCACCGTGCGCATCACGGACACCGGCTGCAGCGTTCCCAAGCCCGCCACCCGCCAGTGGCAGTGGACGATCGCCGAAGGACCGATCCGCATCGTGAAGGCGAGCCCGCCGATGATCCGGGTAGACGACTACGTCGATCAGAACAAGTGGCCCTTCATCGGTGTGCTGCCGCCCACGCAGATCAACACGAACGCCATGATCCAGCTGATCCCGACGGGTGGGACGCCGCCGTACACCATCGCGCACATCGATGATGCGCAGGACCCCGACGACGCGCCTGCGATGCCCTTGAACACGGGACTCGGCGGTCAGAACGGCGACGCGATCCTCGGCGCGGCGACGGAGTTCGGGCCCAACGGCAGACCCTGGCTGCTCTCGTTCCTGGTCACGGACAGCACGGGCGCGACGGCCATCTGCAAGGTGCAATGGCCGATCACGCCCTGAGTCCGTCGGCGCAGCCGGACGCCGACGTTACGTACCTGCCGGAGCAGTTCGACGCAGATGAGAGCGCGGGGCTGTTCGCGGCGCTCCGTGACGAGACGCCGTGGCGGCAGGAGTCCGTTTTCGTCTACGGCCGACGCCTGCAGCAGCCCAGGCTCATCGCGTGGTACGGCGACCCCGGAGCGGTCTATGCGTATTCCGGCTTGACGCTGGAGCCGCTCGCGTGGACGCGGCCCATGCAGGACATCAAGGCGCGCGCGGAGCAGCTCGCGCAAGCGTCGTTCAACAGCGCCCTGCTCAACTACTACCGCGACGGTGAGGACAGCATGGGGTGGCACGCCGACGACGAGGCGGAGCTCGGCGGTGCGCCCGTGATTGCCTCGGTGTCCTTCGGCGCCACGCGCACGTTTCGCATGAAGCACAAGCGCCGTAGGGACGTCGATCCCGTTGCCGTGGAGCTCGAGTCAGGGAGCGTTCTCGTCATGCGTCCGCCGACGCAGGCCCACTGGTTGCACGCTGTGCCCAAGCGCCGCCGCGTAGCGGACGGACGAATCAACATCACGTTCCGTCACATCGTCGGGCGCAGCTAACCGGCCAATCGCGCTAGTCCAAGCCGCGTGATCTCTGAGGGGTTGAGATTGCGGGCGAAGGCGAACGTGACCAGCATGGAGTCGGGCTTGTCCACGGGCAGGTGGATCGCGACGACGCGGGCGGGGCCGCTCCATAGGTGGATCGCACCGTCATGCAGCTTGAGCGTGACCTCGTCGCCGAACACCTCGGTGAAGCGCTTCGAGATCAGCAGGATGTTGGCCTCGTCGCCGGGCGCGGCGGCGCCCACGCAGCTGCGGGCCATGCGCGCGATGATGCCGCCCATGCCGAGCGTCTCCGTCGTACACGTCGTGCCGGGCGGTGCGCCGGCGGCCTTGCAGCTCACCTGTGCCCGCAGCATGCGTCGCACGCACGGACCGAGCATCGGCGAGGCGTCGTCCAGGTCCAGGTCCGGGAACACGTCGCTAGCGGCCGCCTCGGCAACCGGTTGCGGTGCGGGCTCCGGTTTCCTCGCGAGCTTGGGCTTCGGCTTAGGCGCCACGTAGTCGACGACACGGGTGTACGGCGCGGGCGGCGCCTCCCGTGCTTCCGCCTGCTCCGTCGTCTCGCCCGGTGCGGGGAGGGAGACGCCGAGCATCGCGGCGGCCTCGGGTGCGAGCGGTTCGACGAAGCGGCCGCCGAGCTCCACGATGCCGGTCTCGCTCCCGGCAGCACAGACGCGCGTCATCTGGACGGACTGCGCGAGGAGACTGCCGAGCACGATATGGTTCAGGTTGACGACGAAGCGGGTGCCGAGCCTGTCGGCCAGACCGCGGGCCAGTTCGCTCATGTCGGCCGTCGCGGGGAAGCCGAGATCGTCTGCTTGCATGTGAACACGCATGCCCGTCGAGCTGAGGTCCTTCGCCGTGCCGACGACCGCGCCCTTGGACGTGAGCACCTCGACCGGCATGTCGACGGAGACACGCTCCGCTGCGCGCATGCTGGCAAAGTCCTTCTCGCCGTCCTCTTCCTCGACGGTGAGGCCCAGCACGCGTTGATCGGCTGCCGAGAGCGGATTCTCCAACGCGAACACCGCGATGAACTCGTCGTTGCTGTCTTCTGGAATCTCGGTACCGACGAGGCGCACGGATCCGCACCACACGGTGTCGCTGCCGGCGATCAGCCCGAGGCGCGAGCCTTCGCCCAGGCGGCGCCGCACCCAGGCGGTCAGCTCACGGGGTGTGCGCAGCTCCGATCCCAGCTCCGGATCGTTGAGATCGCGCGGGAGTCGCACGCGAACGGCCATCGGCGTGACGGCCTCGGTGCGGCCGTGCACGCTCGCGGCCTTGCTCGTGCCCGAGGCAAGCAGGATGGCCCGCGGACCGTCGTCGGTCCGGGGTCGGTCGCCGTCCGGGGTCTCCGCGCTTGTCGTCACTTTCCTCGCCCGCAACAGCTCCGCGCCCCGCGCGCAGGTCTGCTACGGCCATTCGGCCCTATCGACCGTCGCATCGACGTAGGTGAGGGGGATTCCCCGCGCCGCCACCCGAACGGGTGCCTACGCGGCGTCGGCTCGCAGGCCCAGGTTGCGCATCTCGGAGAGCCGCAGCTTCCGGTCGAACGCCAGGGTCACGAGCATCTCGCCGGGCTCGCTCTTCGGCAGCTCGACGCCGCTCACCCTGACCGGTCCGGACCAGAGGTCGCCGGCTGTGCCGACGAGCCGGAGGTCCACCTCATTGCCGAAGGCGTCCACGAACGCCTGCGTCACCTGCTGCAGCGAAATGGCCTGGTCTCCGGCGCCGAGCGCGGCCTCGCGCGTCACGCGGACACGGACGGCGAACCCGGTGACGAGATCCGTGTGGCAGAACAGCGCCGGAGGCGCATCGGGCTGGAGGCTCGAGACGAACGCCCGGAAGCGCTGATCCCGCTTGTTGCTGCGCGCCGCGGCCGGCGCCGCGGGGGCCGGAACGGACACGGTCGTGCCCCCGGCTTCGACATCAGCGAAGCGAACCTGACCGGCGCATGCCGGCAGGTCGTCGCACCACTCCTGGACGCTCTCGGTGAACGGAGGCAGCAGGACGTCGAGGACGGCGCCCTCCGCGTCGCCCAGCGCTTCGTCGAACTCGCAGCACAGGTCGAGCATGCCGGCTTCGTCCTCAGGGATGCCGACGCGCGCGAGCTTCACCGCGCGGGGAAGGAGCGTGCCGAGCTTCGTGTGGTTGAGGTTCAGCGAGAACGCGTCGGCGAGCAGCGCACTGACACCCTTGCCCGCGTCGACCGTGCTGAGCGGCATGGTCATCCCGAGCGCGAGGGTCGAGAGGCGGACGCGGATGCCCACGCGACTCAGGTCCTTGACCTCGCCCTCCACGAACTTGCGTTGGGTGGTCAGTTCGACAGGGAAGCCGGCGTCAACGCGCTCGGCCTTGCGGCGGTCAATCGTGGTCACGGGCGCAGCCCTCCGGAGGTGTGTGGAGCGTCGGCTCCCTATCGACCGGATGGGCGTGTTTCGTTAGCCCTCGGGAGGGCTGAGGGCTAGTTCTTGAGCGTCGTCGACTCCGTCTCGATGGCCAGCTCGATGCTTCCAGCGTCCGTAACGACGGCGGCCCGCGTCTGGACGAGATTTCGCGCGGGGACCTTGACGACCCGGCAGACGATCTCGAAGTTCTGCACTTGATTGGGTCGCAGTACGAACATCGACGAGTTGGCCGACTGGCCCGAGCCGCTGACGGTCGCGCCGTTGTCGCCGCGGCCCGAGACGAACTCCAGCTCCGGCGGCAGCGTCCAGTTCACCCGCAGGTCCGGCGTCAGCGCGGAGCCCACGTCGTTCTCGACCTTGAGCACGTACAGGAATTCCTCGCTGAGGCGGAAGATGCCCTTCGCCGAGCGGTCGAGGGCCGTGTCGATCATCTCGAGTTGCAGCGCGGGTAGGCCGCGGCAGACGACGCTGCACACGCAGCCGGCGGCGGCGATCCGCGTGGAGTCGACCGCGTGGGCGCTGAGGCGGCACTCGCCCACCTCCGAGCAGCTGAACTTCACGCAGTGCGTGTACGTCTCGTCCTTTGCCAGCTTGGGGATGATCACGGTCATCTTCTGGTTCGGCTCGCCCTTCGCGTTCGGACAGCCGCGCAGCGACAGGCGCACGTTCTCGAGTGTCACGGCACCCACGCTCTTGACGGTTGCACAGAACTCGAAGCGGTCGCCGATGATGACGTTCTTGGGCTTGACCGTGCACGTCACGACGACATCGCGGCAGAGACACGGATCTTCGTCCGCTCCGGCGGCCGGTGTCGCCACCGCAGCAAGGGCGAACATGCAGAACAGGACCGTGCGTACCTTGCCCATCGAGGCCTCCTCCCGACGCCAGGGATCCTACTACTTCGCGGCCGTGAGGGCAGCGAGTGCCGCGTCGTAGTCGGGCTCCTGGCCGATCTCGGGCACCAGCTCCGTGTAGGCCACCTCGCCCTCGGGGTTGACGACCACGATGGCCCGCGCGCACAGCCCCGCCAGGGGACCGTCAGCGATCTCGATGCCGTAGTCGGAGCCGAAGTCGCTGCGCAGCGTCGAGAGCGTGATGGCGTCCTCGATGCCCTCGGCGCCGCAGAAGCGCTTGGTTGCGAACGGGAGGTCGGTGGAGATGTTCACGACGGCGACACCGTCCATGCCCGCCGCCTTCTCGTTGAAGGTGCGAACCGACACAGCGCAGACCGGCGTATCGATGCTCGGGAAGATGTTGAGGACGCGCCACCCGTTGATGTCACCCAGCTTGACCGTGTTGAGGTCATGAGCGACGAGTGCGAAGTCCGGGGCCGGGCTGCCGACTGCCGGCAGCTCGCCGACGGTGTTGATCGGGTTGCCCTTCAGGGTGATCGAGGCCATTGCGGTTCTCCGTGTTCGATTTCGGGACGGCGACCATAACGAAGAAACCCGGGCGAGTCCCCGATCATGAGGACCCGCCCGGGTGATGTGGTGCCGTCTAGACGACGGCCGGTGCCGCGTCGCCACCGCAAGGGAGGGCGAATGCAGCGTCGCGTTCGACTACCAGCGGTTGCGTCCGCCGCCGTAGCCGCCGCCGCCACCACCGCGGTTCTCGCGCGGACGTGCGACGTTGACCTTGATGGTCCGGCCGCCGAGGTCGGTCTCGTTCAAGCCTTCGATCGCCGCCTGGGCCTCTGCATCGCTGCCCATCTCGACGAACGCGAAGCCGCGCGGGCGTCCCGTTTCGCGATCCGTGATCACGGTGACATTCGTGACGGTGCCGAAGGCGCCGAACGCGTCCTCGATGTCCGTCTGGGTGCTCTGGAACGACAAGTTGCCGACGTACAGCCTGTTCTCTGACATGTGCTTTCTGAATCCTTCTGGGTCGACCCTTGGTAGCGAAACCGTTTCCGCGCCGTCAGGGTCATCTCGTTTCCTGACGAAGCCGCCTGTGCGACCGCGGACCGGGGAAACCCGAAGGTCACCTGGGGGAGCGGTGATCGAACTGACGTCCTAGCCGCTGCGAAGGGTAGCCGGGAATTGCAGGATCCGAGGAGAATCACGGCCCGGGCCTGAAATCCCCCTCAGCACATGGCGGGCCGTTCAAGCCTCCGGGCGCAGCTTCTCGCGCATGGCCTCGAAGTGGGCGCGGTCTTCATCCGCGACGTCCGGAAAGCTCATCTCGAGGCCCTTCAGCGTGTCCACGAGGACGCGTGCCACCTGGAGCCGCATGTAGGGCTTGTCGTCGGCGGGGATTGCATACCACGGCGCCCACGGCCGCGACGTCTCTCGCAGCGCCTCTTCGTACGCGTCCATGTAGGCGTCCCAGTAGCCGCGCTCCGTGACGTCGCCCTTCGAGAACTTCCAGTTCTTCTCCGGCTCGTCGAGCCGCGAGAGGAACCGCCGGCGCTGTTCGTCCTTCGACACGTTGAGCCAGAACTTCAGGATGACGGTCCCGTTGCGCGCAAGGTGTTGCTCGTGGTCTCGGATCGACTCGAAGCGGTGTTTCCAGATGTCGGTGCGGTCGACGGACGACGGCAGGTTCTGGCCTTCGAGGTACTCCGGGTGAACGCGCACGACGAGCACCTCTTCGTAGTAGCTCCGGTTGAAGATGCCGATGTTGCCCCGCTCCGGGAGGCGCATTGCCGTGCGCCAGAGGAAGTCGTGTTGCAGCTCCGTCGCACTCGGTTGCTTGAAAGACCAGACGCGACAGCCCGTAGGATTCACGCCGCGCATCACCGCTCGTATCGTCCCGTCCTTGCCCGCGGCGTCCATCGCCTGGAAGACCAGGAGGACGGCATGGTGGTCGTGGGCATAGAGCAGGTGCTGGAGCTCCTGCAACTCATCGCGCAGGGCACGCAGCGTCTTCTTCGAGTCTTTACGCTTCGTGCCTTCCGGCGGTGCTTGGGGCGCGTCGGCGACGACGAAGGAGCCGTCGGTCGGAACGAGGTAGGCGTTGGGCGTGGGGAAGTTCACGCACCTATCCTAATTCGGCATGCTCTCAGGCGCACCGCTGGGCGACCCGGATGCTCATCCCCTAGACTTCCCGACGTGAAGCAGAGACTGCCGGCAGACCTGTTGGAGCGCTCATCCCAGGAGGGCGCGCATCGCATCGCTCGCGGGCTCCTCGATCAGGTCCACGCCGAGGTGCCGCGCCTCCAGGATCCGAGCGACGAAGAGGCGCTGCACGACTTCCGCGTCGCGGTGCGCCGGCTGCGCAGCGCGCTGAGCGCCTGGCGTACCCAGTTGCGTGGGAGTATCGCCAAGCGTCATCGCCGCGCACTGCGCGGGCTTCAGAGCGCCACCGGCGGCGGCAGGGACGCCGAGGTCGCTCAGGCCTGGATCGAGGAGCAGGCCGAGTCGGTCGACGTAGCCGTGCGGCCCTCCGTCTTGCGCATCGCCGCGCAGATCGGCGGGAAGCACGCGAATGCCATGGAAGAGGTGCGGACGGAGATCCCGACTGCGTTCTACGACATCGAGGTGAAGCTGCGGAAGCGCCTTGCGAAGATGCAGGTGCAGATCGACGACGACGAGAAGCAGCCGGTGTTTGCTTCGGTGTTCGCGGACAAGGTTCGCGAACACGGGGCCGATCTCGCCGCGCACCTGCGCCTCGTGGAGTCGATCGACCACCGCAACGAGGCGCACGTTGCTCGCATCCGATGCAAGCGCCTGCGCTACCTGCTCGAGCCGCTGCGCGGCGCCGTGCCGGGTGCGCAGCGTGTCGTGAAGATCTGCAAGGAGCTCCAGGATGTGCTCGGCGACTTCAACGATGCCCACGTGCTGGAGGACTTACTGGCTGAGCTCCCCGTCGACAGCGCCGACATGTCCATCGGTGTCAAGGAGGTGCGGAGGCTTGCTTCCGAGCGGCGCGAGCATCTGTACGCGCTCGTCCGCGACGAGTGGCTGGATCACCGCCTGACCGAGCTCCTCGACCGCGTCGAGAAGGTCGCGCGTGCGTGTCTAAAGGCGGCCGGGCCGCGCAAGGAGATCGAGCGCAAATACCTCCTCAAGTCCTTGCCGCCCGAGATGCCGAGCGGCCTCGCGGTCGAGATCGACCAGGGGTGGTTACCCGGCCGCGTGCTGCAGGAGCGCATTCGGCGAATTCGCTCCGAGGACGGCGAGTTCCACTTCCGCACGGTGAAGATCGGCAGCGGGCTCGAGCGGATCGAGATCGAAGAAGACACGTCGCCGGAGGTCTTCGAGGTGCTGTGGCCGCTGACGGAGGGGCGTCGCGTGCGCAAGCGCCGCTACCTCGTGGAGGCGGACGGTCATACGTGGGAGGTCGACGAGTTCCTCGATCGCGAGCTCGTTCTCGCCGAGGTCGAGTTGTCGGCGGCGGACGAAACGGCGGACGTTCCTTCGTGGGTGGAGACCGTGCTCGAGCGCGAGGTGACGGAAGAGCCTCAATACGCGAATGTCACGTTGGCGCAGTAGGTGACGACGGAGGATCGGACGCCGAAGGCGAGTCCGCACGCGCTCCACGTGGCCGTGGCCGTGGCCGTGGCCGAGTGATTTGGTTACCACTGGCGCGACCGCTGATGCCCGACAACGCCATGGGGGCGACGGAGGCTCGGGCGTCGAAGGCGAGTCCGCACGCGCTTCACGTGGCCGTTGCCGTGGCCGTGGCCGAGTGATTCGGGTACCGCTGGCGTGAACACCGATGCCCGACAACGCTGTGGGGGCGACGGAGGATCGGGCGTCGAAGGCGAGTCCGCACGCGCTTTACGTGGCCGTTGCCGTTGCCGTGGCCGTGGCCGAGTGATTCGGGTACCGCTGGCGTGAACGCCGATGCCCGACAACGCTGTGGGGGCGACGGAGGCTCGGGCGTCGAAGGCGAGTCCGCACGCGCTCCACGGGGCCGTGGCCGTGGCCGGAGTGATCCCGTTACCACTGGCGTGAACAACGCGATGACACGTCGCACATGGACTCCGAGCTCGGATTCAGCCATCAACGCCTCGACGTCTACGAGACGGCACAGCGGCTTGTGATCGGTGTGGTCCGCGCCACGGAGGCCATGCCCCGCGGGACACTCGGACTGCGCGATCAGGCGAGGCGCTCTGCGCTCTCAACCGTACGCCACATCACTGAGGGAGCGAACCGACTCACGCCGTCCGATCGAAAATCGCGGTTCGTCATTGCGCGTGGCGAGGTGGCGGAGTGCGACTCGGTGCTGGACACGCTGACGCGGCTGGCGCTCGTCTCCGAGTCACACGTGCGCGATCTCCGGAACTTGTGCGCACGGGTGAGCGCGATGCTCTCCGGGTTGATCAACCGAGAGTCGCGCCTGCTGGGTGACTAGTCCGCTCTCTGATTCGCGTGCGCCCTATCGGCCACGGCCACGGCAACGCGAGAGACGGGCGGACTCGTATTGGCGCGTCCGATCCTCCGTCCTCACCCTTCGGCTTCCCGCGACGTCCGCTCTCTAGTCCGCGTGCTTCGTCTCGGCCACGGCAACGGCCACGGCCACGGCAACGTGAGAGACAGACGGACTCGGATTGGCGCGCCCGATCCTCCGTCCTCTCCGGTTCCCGCGGACTCGGGCTGGCGCGCCCGATCCTCCGTCCTCTCTCGGTCCCCCTCGCTCTCTCACTCACGCTCAGCCGCGAGCTTCCTCAATGCTCTCGGCGCCATCATCCACTCCAATCGACCCCCGCTCGGCGCCACCACGTCGAAGTCGATCGACGCCGCACCCGCCTTCTTGAGCTTGGCCACCTGCGGTTGATCGTGGCCGAGGGACTGGACAAGGAGCAGGTCGAGCTGCGGCGCATGACCGACGCAGTAGACAGTCCCTGCATCGGACTGCTGCGCCAGCAGATCGAACACGTCCCGCGTGCGCACGCCGCCGCTCAGCGCCTCCGTCTCCGCTACGTGGGGGCATCCCATCACGTCGGCGAGGATCTCGGCCGTCTGACGCGCGCGCACCAGCGGACTGGTCAGGATCCGATCCGGGACGGCACCCAGGACGCGGAGCCCCTCCGCCGCCGAGCGCGTGCGGTGCAGGCCCTTCTCGGTCAAAGGGCGCTCGCGGTCCGGTGGGCAGCGTGGGTCCATCGGATCCGCCGCGATTCCATGACGCATCAGGACGACCCTCATCGCCGCGATCCTACGTGGCGCCGGGCACAAAGGATGCAGATCGCGTGGGATCCGGGTCAAGATGAGCCTCCCGGCACCGCGGGAGACCCGAGTTTCCAATGACCGCAAACCCGCCCCCGGCCGACGTGCGCGCACAGCTCGAGAGGCTGTTCCGCGATCGCATCCTGGTGCTCGACGGCGCAATGGGCACGATGGTCCAGCGCAAGAAGCTCGAGGAGGCCGACTTCCGCGGGGAGCGCTTCCGGGACCACCCGGTCGACCTCAAGGGGAACAACGACATCCTCCCCCTCACGAACCCGGAGGTCGTCCGCGAGATCCACGATGGCTTCCTCGAGGCCGGCGCCGACATGGTCTCGACCGATACTTTCAACGGCAGCTCGATCTCCCAGGACGACTACGAGACCGGCGCCTACGTCTACGAGCTCAACAAGGCCGCCGCGGAGATCGCGCGCGAAT
The DNA here is from genome assembly GCA_028281445.1 of Planctomycetota bacterium. GTDB lineage: Bacteria > Planctomycetota > PLA2 > PLA2 > JAEUHO01 > JANQJW01. The sequence goes on from JANQJW010000023.1 coordinate 47,479, forward strand.
GTTGCGCGCGGTGGACGGAGAAGACGCCCGACAAGCCGCGCTTCGTCGCGGGCTCTCTCGGTCCCGCCAACAAGACACTCTCCATCTCGCCCGACGTCAACGACCCCGCCTTCCGCGCCACGACCTTCGACGAGGTGCGGGACGCCTACGCCGAGCAGGCGCGCGGGCTGATTGACGGCGGCGCCGATGTCCTGCTCCTCGAGACGATCTTCGACACGCTCAACGCCAAGGCGGCCTTGATCGGCATCATGGACGTCTTCGACGAGAAGGAGGTCGAGCTCCCGCTCTTCGTTTCGGTCACCATCACGGACAAGAGCGGCCGCACGCTCTCCGGCCAGACGATCGAGGCCTTCTGGGCGTCCATCGAGCACGCCAGACCGATGCTCGTCGGCGTGAACTGCGCACTCGGCGCCGAGGAGATCCGCCCGTACCTGGCCGATCTCGCGACGCTCGCCGATGTCTACGTCGGCTGCTATCCGAACGCGGGCTTGCCCAACGCCTTCGGCGAGTACGACGAGACGCCCGCGCGCACGGCCGAGCTGCTCGGCGAGTTCGCGACGAGCGGTCTGGTGAACATGCTCGGCGGGTGCTGCGGCACCACGCCCGATCACATTCGCGCCGTGGCCGAAGCGGCAGAAGGCGTGGAGCCGCGCGTGGTCCCGGCGTTCGAAGAGCGCCTGCCGCGGTTCAGCGGACTCGAGCCTCTCACGATTCGACCCGAGTCGAACTTCATCATGGTGGGGGAGCGCACGAACGTGACGGGATCACGTCGCTTTGCGCGCCTCATCAAGGAGGACGACTACACGACCGCTCTCGAGGTTGCGCTGCACCAGGTGAACGGCGGCGCCAACCTGCTCGACGTCAACATGGACGAGGGCATGCTCGACTCCGAGCAAGCGATGACGACGTTTCTCAACCTGATCGCGACCGAACCGGACGTCGCCATCCTGCCGATCATGATCGACAGCTCGAAGTGGTCCGTCCTCGAGGCCGGCCTAAAATGCGTGCAGGGCAAGGGCGTCGTCAACTCGATCAGCCTGAAGGAGGGCGAAGAGGACTTCCTCGAGAAGGCTCGGCTCATTCGCCGGTACGGCGCCGGTGTCGTCGTCATGGCGTTCGACGAGACCGGGCAGGCCGACACGACGCCGCGGCGGGTCGAGGTGCTCCAGCGCGCCTACAAGCTGCTCACCGAGAAGGCAGGCTTCCCTCCCTCCGACATCATCTTCGACCCGAACATCCTTGCCGTTGCGACGGGCATCGAGGAACACAACGAGTACGCCAAGAGCTTTGTCGAAGCCACGAGCATGCTCAAGGAGACCTGCCCGGGCGTCATGATCTCGGGCGGCGTAAGCAACCTCTCGTTTTCGTTCCGCGGCAACGATGCGGTGCGCGAAGCGATGCACGCAGCATTCCTCTACCACGCCATCCGCGCCGGCATGGACATGGGGATCGTCAATGCCGGGCAGCTAGAGATCTACGAGGAGATCGAGCCCAAGCTGCTCGAGCACGTCGAGGACGTGCTCTTCAACCGCCGCGCAGACGCGACCGAGCGACTCGTGGCGTTTGCCGATCAGGTCAAGGGCGGCGGCAAGAAGCGCGAGGTCGATCTGTCCTGGCGCGAGGAGGGCGTCGAAGAGCGCCTCAAGCACGCGCTGGTGCAGGGCATCGTCGAGTTCATCGAAGAGGACACTGAGGAGGCGCGCGCGAAGCACGCGCGCCCGCTCGACGTGATCGAAGGGCCGCTGATGGACGGCATGAAGATCGTCGGCGACCTTTTCGGCTCCGGGAAGATGTTCCTGCCCCAGGTCGTCAAGAGTGCGCGCGTGATGAAGCGGGCCGTCGCCTACCTCGAGCCCTACATGGAGAAAGAGAAGGAAGCGACCGGTGGCCGCTCCAGTCAGGGCAAGGTCGTCATCGCAACCGTGAAGGGCGATGTACACGACATCGGGAAGAACATCGTCGGTGTCGTGCTTGGCTGCAACAGCTACGAGGTCGTCGACCTGGGTGTGATGGTGCCGTGCGACAAGATCCTCGACACCGCGATCGAGGAGAAGGCCGACATTGTCGGCTTGAGCGGCCTCATCACGCCGTCGCTCGACGAGATGGTCTATGTCGCCTCCGAGATGGAACGCCGCGGCAGCGACCTCCCGCTGCTCATCGGCGGCGCGACCACGAGCAAGCAGCACACGGCGGTCAAGATCGCGCCGCGCTACGGCAATGCGGTCGCTCACGTACTGGACGCATCGCGCGTCGTCGGCGTCGTCTCGGACCTGATGGACGCCGAGCGTCGGGCTGTGTTCGACCAGACCAACCGCGAGGCGCAGGCACGCCTGCGCGAGCAGTTTGCGCGCGGCAGTGGACGTCCGCTGCTTGCCTTCGACGAGGCCGTCGCCAACCGCATGCGCATCGAGTGGAAGCAGGAAGATCTGCCGGCGCCGTCCTTCGTCGGACGGCGTCCGGTGACTGACATCACGGTCGCCGATCTCGAACCGTACATCGACTGGACCTTCTTCTTCACGGCGTGGGAGATGAAGGCCCGCTATCCCGCCGTGCTCGACCATCCGAAGTGGGGCGACGAGGCGAAGAAGCTCTTCGCCGATGCGCAGGCCTTGCTGGTACGTATCAAGGACGAGCATCTGCTCGGCCTCCGCGGGGTCTATGGCTTCTGGCCGGCCGTCAGCGAGGGCGAAGACCTGGTGCTATTCGGCGACGAGGAGCGGTCACGCGAACTGGGACGTTTCCCGATGCTGCGCCAGCAGGGGCACCATGAGCGGGGTCAGCCGAACCTCTCGCTCGCCGACTTCGTGGCACCGCGCGATACGGGCTTGCTCGATCACGTCGGCGCATTCGCCGTGACGGCGGGCATCGGAGCATCGGATCTCGCTGCTGCGTTCGAAGCGGAGCACGACGACTACCACGCGATCATGGTCAAGGCGCTAGCCGATCGGTTGGCGGAAGCCTTCGCCGAGATGCTGCACCAGCGCGCGCGTCGGGAGTGGGGGTACGGCGAAGGCGAAGAGCTCTCCAACGAGGATCTGATTCGCGAGCGTTTTCGCGGGATCCGTCCGGCCTTCGGCTACCCCGCCTGCCCGGACCACACGGAGAAGCGCACGCTCTTCGAGTTGCTCGAGGCCGAATCGATCGGTGTCGGGCTCACCGAGCACTGCGCGATGACGCCGGCGGCGAGCGTCAGCGGCATCTATCTGGCGCATCCGAAGGCGCGCTACTTCTCGCTTGGTCGCATCGGACGCGATCAGGCGGGCGACTACGCGCGTCGCAAGGACTTGACTCTCGAAGAGGTCGAGCGCTGGCTCGGTACCCACCTCGCATACGATCCCGCGCGCCATGACTCGGAGCGGGGTGCGCCCGTCGCATAGCAGGCGCTTGCGAACGCGGCGTTACAGGTGGCGCAGGTCGACCTGCGTGGCGCCGTTTCCGAAGTAGGCGGTCCACTGCTTCGTGCTGAGATCGATCGGGACGACCTTGGATGTGTCGCCCGGATGCGCGCGGCCGCCGTCGGCCGCTGCGGCCGACACGAACACTTTGTTGTTGTTGTGGTAGAGCGCTGCGTTGGAGACGCGCCGCCCGCGACCCGACAACATGTACGCGGTCTGCGGCCCGGTGATGACGTTGTCGGTCGTGCCGCCGTTGTTGCTGCCGCAGCCGATCAGGCTGCCGGCGACAACAGCCCCGGTGGCGGCGATGAACCCCCGGCGAGTGAGACTGGCATCGGACATGTGGTCTCGGCTCCTCGGGAGAAAAAAAGGGTGGAGGGTGCACCTTGAACACCCCGTCGACTCCGCCTTTACCTCTTCGGCGGGCGGGTTCTGACTTTGAGCATGGGACTTCGAACAAGGATCGCGTATTGCCCTCACGGCCGTCTCTTCGGCCGCCTTACCGCGCTTGCTTGGGACCTCAGGCGAACCTGAACCTGCGTGCGTCTTTCAGGGCGTTGCGGAATACCTCCCAGTCTTTCCACGTGAGGTACCGGAGTACGACACACGGAGGTTCGTGTCAAGCGACCGTGAAGAAACGAGACAGTGCCGTTCTTACAGACCTCTTACCAACGGCGACCTCTGCGAAGCGTCTGATGGAGTAACCCGGAGGATGCGCCATGAAGGACGCACATCGAATTCAGGCCCTCGCAGTGCTCCTGTTGGCTTTCGCCGGCTGGCTCGTCTTCGACGTGGGCGCCGTTCGAGCGGGGGTCCAGTCCTTCCTCGAGCAAGCCGTTTCGGACGAGTCGTCCCGTCCCGCTCCGACGCGCGCCCCGACCCTGATCGGCCATGCGAAGCCCCGGCCCCCTGTCGCAACCGCCCCGGCCGCCGGGTGGGGGAGCGGTCATGGCATCCTCATCCCGGTGCCTACGGAGATCCTCGGAGACCGGCGTGGCCAGTCGAGCCTCCACGAGTCGGTCCGCAACATCGCCGAGCCGAAGGCTGTCCTGGCAACGCTCGAGGAGGCCGCTCGCGTTCTGAAGCTCGACGCGCGCCAACTCGACGAGTTCCGGCGCGTGATCGAGGACGCAGCCCGGGATCTGGATGACCTCCGGTTCGTGCCCAACCAGGATGGGGAGAGCTGGCATGGCGTCGTCGCCGACTTTCGACGGCACGGTGTGCGGAGCCGCGGCCTCGAGATGCTCGTGCTCATCGACTTCGTGGACACGCCGCTGGATGGCGGTGCCGAGACGTACACGACGCTGCGCGAGCGGCTGATCGATCGCTACACCACGAGACTGCGTGCGCAGCTCGACCCCGAGCAACGTGAGGCCTTCGACAAGCACGACCCCGCTGCGATCATCGATCCGGTCGGGCTTCCGGAGGTCGTCGTGCGCGGCCATCTCGACACGATGTTGCGGGACGAAGGCGTCAACATCAGTTAGCACGCCGCGAAGAAAAACATCGGACGGTGACCGGGGCGGGGCACGCTCTCAGGCCGTGAATCGAGCCTTGCCCATCCTCCTCCTTCTCCCCTTCGCCGCGATGCTTGCGGGGTGCCAGTGCTTCAGCCCGCTGTACGTCGAACCGGACGAAGAGGAGCAGGAGACGGGGCCTGACCACCATCCGCACTCGATTGCCCGTCCGGTGACGCCGCACACCGCGCCTCCGCCCCCGGGACCCAAGTCCATCCCGCCGCGGCCGCCCACGCTCGGTGACGCCTGGACGAGCCCGCAGACGCCGGACTATCCGCAACTCGGACATCGTGGTCGCGAGCGCAGCTACTTCTCGGCCAACGACAGCGGCATCGATACAGGCATCGAGCGCCGGCTCGACCGGACGCAGACCGAGGGCCCGTGGGAGATCTATCCGACGACCACGTCCATCTTCCGGTTCGGCAGCCGGATGGATACGGGTGAGGACTCACCCAACGTCTGGACGAATCAGTTCCGGTTCGCGTTCGAGAAGCCGGTCGTCAACTTCGCGCGGTATGGCGTCACGCTCGAGTACGAGCTGCAGAGCTACTTCTTCTCCGGCGAGAACTCGTTCGTCCCGAACACCAACGACCCGTGGGGGCTCGTCCACAACCTCGAGGTCGGCGCAAACGTCTTCCAGCCGGTGCACGAGAAGTGGGTCGTGATCGTCAACGGCCTCGTCGGCTGGTCCGCCGCCAGCGGTGCCTCGCTGGGCGACGGCTTCTCCTGGTCATGTACGTTCGGCACCGGCCACCGCCTCAACGACGAGCTCGACATCGGTCTCGGGTTCATCTTCGCGGAGCGCTTCGAAGAAGATCTGTTCTTCTTCGGCGGCCCGCAGTTCGACTGGCGGCCGAGCAAGTACTGGCGCTTCCAGCTCATCGGGGCACAGCTCGACGGCGCGTACCGGCCCAACAAGGACTGGGAGTGGGGTCTAACGGGCGGCTTCTTCACCGACCGCTTCCGCCTGCCGGACGAGCAGCCGCAAGAGGGACGCATCGTGACCGACTCGCGGCTCCCGATCTACGCGCGCCTTCGCTATCGCGGCAGCAGGACGGTCGACTTCGAAGCACGCGTCGGCATCGAGTTCTTTCGCCGGGTCATTATCGAAGACCGCTTCGGCGCGAGCGGCAGGCAGTTCGACGCCGAGCCGGCGCCGTTCATCGGCTTGCGTTGGATCCAGCGCTTCAGCCCGCCGCGCGCGATTGCGTTGCCGCGCTAGCGTCGGCGAGCGCGCGCTTCCTGATCCCGTTCAGCATGCCGCGGAACACCAGGACATGCAGCGGGTACACGCCGTACCAGTACAGGAGCCCACCGAGCCCGATTGGATCGAAGACCGCGGTCTGGCGAATCGCCGTCTGGCCGTCTGCCTCCGGCGTCACCTCGAACTGGAGCCAGGCGCGGCCCGGCACCTTCATCTCCGCGTAGAGCCGCAGGAGGTGGTCGGCTTCGAACTCCTCGACACGCCAGAAGTCGAGCGTATCGCCCTGGCGCAGATCCACCGGGTGTCGCCGCCCGCGGCGCAGGCCCGGCCCCCCGCACAGCAGGTCGATGAAACCTCGCACCCGCCACAGCCACGTGCCGTAGTACCAGCCGCGCTTGCCGCCGATGCGTTGGATGGGCGCGAACATCTGTGCCGGCGTGCCCGGCGCCTTGACCACCCGCGAATCCACCAGGCGCGAACCGAACTTCACACCGCCCCAGCGGCGGACGGTCCCGAAGGAGGAGCGCGCGTCGGACCAGCGCGTCTCTGCGACGCGGTCGTCCTCGGCCTTGAGCGCGCGCGCCACGGCCTCGGCCGTGTCGGCGGGCTGGATACCGGGGAAGTCACGTAGCGCGCGGTCGTCGGTCACGACCGTCTCGTTCCGCAGTCCCTCGATGAGCTTGCGGCCTACGCGCGCGTAGACGGGCGTCACGAGGCCGAGCCAGCGACTGGAGAGCCACGGGGTGAGGAACGGCACGGGCACGAAGAGCCGTCTCAGTCCGCGCTGTTTTGCGTACGCCTTCATCATGCCCAGGTACGACGTCTGGTCCGCGCCGCCGATCTCGTAGATCACGCTCTCGTGCGTCTCGTGATCGAGCGCCGCAATCAAGTAGTCGAGTACGTCGCGGACACTGATCGGCTGCGTTGGCGTGCGTACCCAGCGCGGCGTGATCATCACCGGCAGCTTCTCGACGAGTGCGCGGACCATCGCGAAGGATAGGCTCCCGGAGCCGATGATGACGCCGGAGCGGAACTCCAAGATGGGCACGCCGGAGGCGCGCAGCACATCGCCGACCTCCTGGCGGCTGGCGAGGTGCTCCGAGAGGTCGTCGCCGTGACCGAGTCCGCCGAGATAGATGATGCGTCGGACTCCGGCTTCCTTGGCGGCACGGCCGAAGTTTTCTGCCCACGCGCGGTCCTGCTCCCGAAACGAGCCGGCCGATCCCATGGCGTGGACCAGGTAGTACGCTGTATCGACGGCTGCGAGCGCACCGCGCAGGGACGCGTAGTCGGCGACGTCCCCCTCGACGACCTCGGTTGCGCCACCGACGCGCGCGACGAGCCGCGCCGGTTGGCGTGCCATGCAGCGCACGCGCGCCCCGCGCCCCTCGAGCAGTTTGAGCAACCGGCCGCCGATGTAGCCGGTGGCGCCGGTCAGGAGGACGAGGGGAGGAGCAGCCACAGGATGAGTATGGCCCGTGCGGACCATGCGGCGGTACGGATCCAGTTCCCTTGAACGAGCTTCCGCTGATCAGCGTCGGTGTAGCCGCGGCGCAGCCGCTCGTGCAGCGGCACCTGGAGCAACGCGGTGGACAGCCAGATCAGCCCCAGCAGCACCATGCCCGCGATGAGAATGGCGAGCGTCTTGCCCTCCGGGCCGCCCGCGAGCAGCACGACGCCTGTGACGAGCTCGGCACTCATCACGGGGCCGACGATCCACGTCGTCCGGGCAGCATGGCGCTCGGCGTAGGTAGCAAAGCCATCGCACCCGACGCGCGCGAAGAGGGGGTAGTGCACGACCTGCACGAACCAGATGAGCCCGGTCATGAACAGGGTCGTGGCGACGTGGATGAGCAGCGCGATCTCCATAGCCCGGAAAATAGGCCCCCCGTGAATTGTGTCCAGATATTAATCTGTACATATCCAGGGTTTGTGGCACACTCCGCTCATGGTCTCGGGAGCCGTCCCTCCTTCGCGCGTGAGAGCCGCCAATAGCGGCACCCCCAACGTCGAGGGGCGCTACGTCCTCTACTGGATGCGCTCCGCCCGGCGGCCCTCCTGGAACTTCGGCCTCGACCGCGCCATGGAGTGGTCGCGCCAGCTCGCGCGCCCCCTGATCGTCTTCGAGGGGCTGCGCTGTGGCTACCGGTGGGCATCGGACCGGCTGCACCAGTTCGTGATCGACGGGATGAGGGCGAACGCTGCGGCGTTCGAGGGCACCAACGTCACGTGCTACCCCCGCGTCGAGCCCGAGCCGGATGCCGACAAGGGGTTGCTGGAGGCGCTCGCGCTCGAAGCCTGCGTGGTGGTCGCGGACGACTACCCGGCTTTCTTCCTGCCGCGGGCTCTGGATGCGGCGGCGCGCAAGATCCCGGTCCTGCTCGAAGCCGTTGACAGCAACGGCATCCTTCCGATCCACTCGACGGAGCGGGCCTTCCCGACGGCCTACGCGTTCCGGCGCCACCTTCAGAAGGTCCTGCACCCGTATCTGGAGGAGATGCCGCGCGCGCGGCCTGCCCTGCGGTCGCTGCCCGCACCGGTTCCCGTCCCCGACCACGTGTGGAAGCGCTGGCCCGCGGCTGCGTTCGCGACGGGGCTCGACGCGTTCCCCATCGATCACAGTGTCGCGCCCGTGGCCCTAGAGGGCGGCGTGACGTCCGCGCGGCGTGCGTGGCGCGCGTTTCTGGCCGAGCGCCTCGATGACTACGCAGACGGCCGCAACCGCCCGGACCGCGTCGGGTCGAGCGGCATCTCCCCATACCTCCACTTCGGCCACATCTCGCCGCACGAGATGTTTGCCTCGCTGGTCAAGCGGGAGGACTGGACGCCCGACAAGCTGGCCGTGCTTGCGCGCGGGAGCCGCGCGGGCTGGTGGGGGATGAGCGAAGCGGCCGAAGCGCTACTCGATCAGTTCATCACGTGGCGCGAACTCGGCTTCAACATGTGCGTGCACGAGCCGAACTACGAGCGCTACGAAAGTCTCCCTGACTGGGCGCGTGCCACGTTGGAAGAGCACGAGGACGATCCGCGCGATGCGATCTACACGCTCGAGGAGTTCGAGACGGCGAACACGCACGACGAGCTCTGGAATGCCGCGCAGCGTCAGCTAGTGCGTGAAGGGCGGATCCACAACTACATGCGCATGTTGTGGGGGAAGAAGATCTTCGAGTGGAGCCCGAACGCGCGCGCTGCGCTCGACGTGATGATCGAGCTCAACAACAAGTACGCCCTGGACGGGCGCGACCCGAACTCCTACAGCGGCATCTTCTGGTGCCTCGGTCGCTACGACCGGCCCTGGGGTCCGGAGCGGTCGGTCTACGGGAAGATCCGCTACATGAGCTCGCAGAACACGGCGCGCAAGCTCCCCGTGCGCGAGTACCTCGAAGCGTTCGCATAGGTCCTTCGCTGGGTTCGCGCGGGGCACACAAGGTGCCCCCTTACAGCAACCAGCCTGCGATGGACCTTGGGCTGTAGGGAGGGGCCTTGTGCCCCTCCGCGAGTTACAGGTGATCGGGCAACTGCTCCCGGATCTCCTCCGCGCTCGCCCGCACCCAGTTCTTGTCGTAGGCGGCGCGCACGGTTGCGGCGGTTGACGGTTCGAGCACGTCGCGTAGGTGTCCGAGGAAGCGTGGCGACGCGGCTACGTAGAGGCGATAGAACTGCTCGCGTGCGCGATTCGCTTCGAGGTGGTGGGCAAGCTCGCGCGCGAACTCGATCGCCTGTTCGTCCTTGACGCTGACGCGCTGCGCCATGCCGTGTCGTTTGGGGCCGGCGGTCGCAAACCGGCGTCCGGGCAGGTCGGATGTGAGCTCGCGTGCGTGCATGCGACCCTCAGGATGGTCGACACTCGCGATCTCTCGCAGCGGGCCGTCCGCCCGTTCGACCTCGAAGATGCGTGCGTGGCTGCTGTCTGCCACGAGGACCCAGATGTCGGGCATGGGGAGCCTCCGTTCGTGCGGACCGGGATGCAAGGTGCGTACCGCCTCTGGAGACCGCCTTACGCTGGGATGGAGCGTGCGGCGGTGCGGAGTGCTTCGCACGGTCCTGGGGTCCCGTGCGCACGCGGCGCGCGCGACCCCCCAAGCAAGCGGGCCTGGGGACGGGCACATGACTTGCGCTGCGTGAGATGCTCCCGTGTCTCTTTCTTGGGGGCACTGTCAGGCCTCGGGCGCTGCCTTGTCTACCGCGCGGCGTCCGGGGCCGTTTTTCGTCGTGGCACGGTCTACCGGCGGCGCGTGCTCGGAGCCTTGAGGGGGACCCCTCCCCGGAGTCACGACGATGAAGACGATCCCCTATGCACTGATGTGGCTACTTGCCGCCACGCTTGCTGCCTGTGGAGGCGGTGACGCACCGGGTGGAACTGGGGAGACGGCCGCCTTCACGACGCTCTTCGACTTCAGCAGCGAGCCCGTCAACGGGGGCACGTCGCTGTCAGGCCAGGTTCCGGGGCTCGTCTCGTTCGATCTGCAGTTCCTAAACGGGGACCATCACGTCGCGAGCGTGCACGCCGGCAGCGTGCTGTCGCACGTTGCACCTGATCCGGACGCGTTCCGGCTGGAGCTGCACGACGGCGACAACGCAGGCGGCACCGATCCCGTACGGCTCAGCGCGCGCTACGTGGACCCGCAGGCACTCAGCGCCCGCCGCGTCCTCGTGGGACAGGACCTGCAAGGGACGGCGCGGTTGCCGCTCGATCCGCCCGTCGGTCCCGATCAGGAGTTCGTTCTCAGCGGATTCGGCTTCATCACGGACGGCAGTAACCACCACCTGCGCGTGCTGCGCGTCGAGCCGTTTCCGGCGATGGGCTACGTGGAGGTGGAGTACCGGGACGACTCGCCGAACGACGATCTCTACACGGCGGTGGCCTGCTATGCGGTGGTTCCCGTCGGGGCGACGGATGCGACGCCGGCACCGGCGTTCGCCGGGCCCTACGTATCGAACTTCAGTTTCTCGGACATGCGATCCATGGACCGCAACTACGGACACGCCGTGCTCCGCGGCTTCAGCCTTCAATTCGCCGAGGGCGACCGGCATGTCGAACGGGTCTCGATCGAAGCCCAGCCCATCGGGGTCGTGGGCTCCCTCGGTTTGAGGGTGCGGCTGCGGGACGGTGATCCGGATCCGTCCGAGGACGGTGTGTTGGCGCGGATCAGCTACTTGATCATGAACCCCTGAGGTCCGTTCGCGCCGTAGGCGCGGCTCGTCGGTATTCTGTCGCCCGCTTGCATGGCACTCCGGCCGGAGTGGCGGAATCGGCAGACGCAGGGGATTCAAAATCCCCCGCCCTTAACGGGCTTGTGGGTTCGAGTCCCACCTCCGGCACCACCCCATCCCCTGATACCTGGGGATGGGGGCTGTCGGTGCGCCGCCCGAAGATGAGCCCTGTTCCCTCGCGTCAGCAACTTGACGTCAGCAAGGGAGGCTCAGATGGCTTCAGCATGGATCCGGTGGCGTGAGACGAAGGACGGCGCGAGGCTCGCGTCGCTGCAATGGCGGGACGCAGATGGGCGCGTCCGATCGGAGGCGCTGCGCACCAGCGACGAGCGGGTCGCCAGCGTCTTTCTGGAGGCGAAGCGGAAGGAACTCGGCTCGCCACAGCGGCTGGCTCGCTCGCGCCACACGAGCGTCCGTGAGGCCGTCGAGGGCTTCCTGGCTGAGAAGGCCCTCACGACCCGCCCGGCGACTGTTTCGCAGTACAGGAAGCGTCTGAACTGGATCCTGGACGCTTGGCGCAATCTCCCGGTGAGCCGCTGGGACCGCGCGCGCTACGTGCAGTTCCTCGAGGGCCGCAATTGGAGTCCGCGGTCGATAGAACTTCAGACCGCGATCTGCCGGCAGTTCATCGCCTGGGCACACGACACCGGCGCCGCCGTCCCTGATTTCGTGGCCGGCTACAAGCCGCCGCGGATCTATCGCAAGAAGCCCACGACGCTGACGGCAGGCCAACTGGACGATCTGCTTGCGGCGGCGCGGGGACACAACCTGGAGCCAGCTATCGCTCTCGCTTCGCTCGCGGGTCTACGGTTGGCGGAGATCAAGGCCGCGCGGTGGGAAGACGTCGACTGGGCGGAAGAGCTCCTCACCGTGCGTGGGACCAAGACCCACCGAGATCGCTTGGTTCCCATGACGGATCGTCTCTGCGACGTGCTGAAGCGCCATCGTGGCGCACGAACGTACGTAGTCCGGGCCAAGTGTGGTACTGGGGCGCTGAAGACGCTTTGCCGCCATGCCGGAGTGCCCGAGGTGTCGTGGCATCCACTCCGGCACACATGCGCGACGCTGCTCTTTCGTGCGGGTGTTCCGGCGCCTACGGTCCGCGACTGGCTTGGGCACGCGACCATCGCGACGACCAACATCTACGGCCACGCGAGTCGCGCTGACCTGCGGAGTGCCGCACAGGCTCTAGGATAGAGCTCTCCTAGGGCCCTGCAGGGGACGTAGAGCCTCCGCCGTTCAGGACGATCATGACGCCGCCGAGCACGGAATCAGCTGTGCCGACGGCGTCGTTCTGCAGGCCGCCAGAGACAGAGCTCGAGACACCGAGAGCCCGGTTCTGACCTCCACCGCTAACGACGGAGTGGTCGCCGAGTGCTTCGTTGTCACTGCCACCGGTCACGCAGGCGCCGAAGCCTGTAGCCGAGTTGTCATCACCGGCCAAGACGGACGCCGCGATGGCTCCGATCCTGTGATTGCGGCCACACACGATTCCTGCGTTCGCCGTGTACGTGTGATCCGGTCCGATCACTAGGTTGTGCGTACCGATCTTGACGTCTGTTCCGTCGTTCTCGTTGTAGCCCAGGATCAGATTGCCCTTGCCGTTGTCGCCGAATAGGGAAGTGCCTGTTCCATCCTGAATGAGCAGATTGGCTCCTTCGATCACCAAGTCACCCTCAGCGCTCCTTCGGACGTCGGAGAACGTCGACTCCATTGCGGCGAGTCGCGCGTGCAGATCAAGAACTTGCGCCTGCAGCGCGGCAACGTCCGATGCGACGCTCGCTGTCGAGCCGGTTCCACTTCCTCCGCAAGCACTGACGAAGGCAACAGCCAGTACGGTTCCAACGAAGATGCCAATTGTGGTCTGTCGCATTCAGTCCTCCCTCGCACGTGTGGCTTCGGCCGTCCGGCGGTCTGCGTCGACCATCAGAGGGGCCCGAGGCCGCCCAGCCGACTGGCCTACTATAACGTGTAAGAAAAACACGGGCTAGTCAGCGTGCGCTAGAAGGCCGCATCCATGGCTAAGAAGCGCGGTCGACCCAAGATCCCGGCACGTGAGATCCGGAAGTTCCAGGTGAGGGTGTGCCTCAACCAGGCTGAGTACCGCGCCGTCAAGCGCTTCGCTGAAGGTGACGATCGGAGCATGTCGTCGGTGGCCCGGGAAGCGCTCCTGAATGCCATCGGCTTTCGGCGGTAGGATCCGGGCCGACTGAAGAGATCTGTCGCGCCGCAGCCGGATCGGCACAGAAACGAGCGGCTTCCGGCTGGGCATGCCGACCTATGTAGGAAGTCCACTTGGGTTTCAGAGTTTGTACCAATCCGGAAACTAGCGAGCGCAAGTTCAGTAGGGAGCTCAACTTGAGTGTCGGCGCCGTGTAGGCGGAATCCAGTACCCGCGTCGCGCCTGACCGACGGCCAGATTCGACGTGCCTCGGGGCGCGTGTCGGGGACCAGGGAGCTGAGGCAGATGCGACCGTCCCAGCCGAACGCTCTGGCACGCACGTGCTTGGAGCGGTCAATCACGCACGCCGCATCGGTCTTCATCGCCGCGCCGACGAGTGCTCCCCCGCGTGGTCCTGTCGATGATGCGTGTCTGGAGGCGGGCGAGCGCGTCAGCATGGGGCGGTACAGAGATGTCCACGGAGCAGGAGTTCATCCGAGATCCCGAGTGGGCCCGCGCCTATGCCGAGTCCCTCGTCCTCAGAGATTCCCGTCAGAGTTGACTCACTGAGGAATCTGGTCCCCAGGGAGAGATCACCTCGTCGTGGCCACGACTGGTTACTGACGTGGCGTGCCGGACGGGGGGGCTCGCCCAGAAAGTCACACGCGAGTTTCCGCAGACCCGCGTAGTCGGGGTGGACGGTTCGAGGACGATGCTGGAGTTGGCTCGGCAGAGTGGATCCAACCCTGGCCGAGTTGGCTTCCTCGAGCTGGATGTTTCCAACCTCCGCGGCACTGGGGAGCGTTACGACCTGATCTTGTGCAACGGGTTCACTGCACCACTTCCGCAACCCTGGGCACTTCTGGAGTGCGCTTCCCTTGATGACTCGCGGCTGCGGGGCGCGGGCTTCCACAACCGCGGACAGACTCGGGACCTTCTCTGCTAAGCGTGAGGTGAATTTCTCATGACGACAAGAAAGTGGGCGCTCTTGGTGGGCATTAATCGCCCTGCTTGTGGCCGTCATAATAGTGGAGATACTCGAGGGCGACAGCTCAGCCCTGACGAGCCGTTCCGGCGGACTGCCCTGGGCCCCCTTCGGTCTTCATGACCGGGAATGAGGCCACGGTTGCAGAGCCGGTGCTTGCCGCCCTAGGCTTCTGAGACTGAGGGGGGCATTTGCAAGGCAGCTGCGGCGACTTCGACCTGTTCATCTCCCACGGGACTCCAGACAAGCCGTGGGTGGTGAGCCTGGCCAACGAACTCCAGCGTCTGGGCCTGCGCGCATTCCTCGACGAACGTGAACTGACGCCAGGTCAGAACTGGGTCATCGGACTCGGTGAAGCCCTCTCAGCCAGCCGCTACCTCGTGCTCATCGTTTCGTCTACCTCGACTGGCCGCCCTTGGGTGGTGCAAGAGTGGACGTCTTTCATGGCCGCATGTGGGCCACTCGGACGGATCATCCCGGTCAAGATCGATCCAGTCGACCTCCCTCCAGTGCTCGCCGCCACTCAGGCTCTCAATGCCCTGCACCGTGATGCCAACCGTGTCGCCGATGAACTCTACCAGGTTGTGAGCGAGCCGGTAGCGCTCGACACTGGCGATGCGCGACATCCTCATGTTGATCGTCAGTTCATCTTCTCCCTCTCGCGGGATGACGTTCAACTTCAGCGAGTGAACTATAGCGGCCAAGTCCGGACAGTCCCGCTGCCGTGGCGAAGAGATAAACGCTTCGATGCGGCTTGGCTAAACTGGCAGCGACTCGCCTCGAAGTTGGAGCCGAATGACGAAGAGCGGAGTGCCCTCTCGACACACGCCAGAGATCTAGGTGAGGCACTCTTCTCGCTTCTATTCGACGCAAGAGAGAAGGGACGCCTCAAGAACTTGATGACGCCAGGCAAGCCCTACCGCCCGGTCGTGACCATCCGGACGAATGACGACTTGCTGCTCTCGCTTCCCTGGGAATTACTGTGTGCTGACGGCAGTTTCCTCGTGCGGGACCAACGAATAG
The DNA here is from genome assembly GCA_028281445.1 of Planctomycetota bacterium. Taxonomy (GTDB): domain Bacteria; phylum Planctomycetota; class PLA2; order PLA2; family JAEUHO01; genus JANQJW01. The sequence continues at coordinate 62,978 of JANQJW010000023.1, forward strand.
ACCTCGTGCGTACCACAGTAGATGATGTTGCTGGTGTCACGCTGCTCAGGAAGCCGACCAGACTATTCCGGCTCGTGGTGAACGTCGCGGCACCCGAGGGTTCCGCGCTGTCCTACGAGGCAGAGAGCTATCGCATAGCGCTCGCTCTGGCTGACCGCTGCGAGGCGATCTGGACCGAACTTGGCACGGTCGAGGACCTAGTAGAGACGATTGGCCAGACGGCTCCGAATGGTGTCCACTTCTCGGGCCATGGCAGTCCCGGGATGTTGCGGTTTGAGAGTGACGAGGGCATTGAAGAGGCGGTCTCGATAGGAAAGCTGCTAGACAGGCTCCGAGCACGCGTCCCTGACGAGCACGGCCTGCCCTCGTTCTTCTATCTGGCTAGTTGCCATGGCAACACTTTGGGGCGTGCTGAGGATGGAAAGGCCGGGTCCACGATTTCCGCTGCGCAGCTTCACCGTGCGGGTGTGACGCAGGTAGTCGGCTACTTCGGGCCAATCGGAGACGAACAGTCCACTCGAGCTGAGGAGGCTCTGTACGATGCGATTGCTGCCGGCCGGGACACCCGCTACGCGGTGCGGCAAGCCAGAGTTGCGTTGGCCAAGTGCGTCCTCCCTGAGGGCGACTCACATCGACCACACGCTGCTCGCACTTCATCAACACCCAAAGTCACCACCGGTCCCAGCGATGGTGCGCCCTTCGCGTGGGCGCAACTCGTGCTCTACCATCGCGGGCCGGAGTATCCGCTCTCGACGGGGAGACCCGCAGGTGCCGTCCCTCTCTCCAGGGAGTTGCATCGCACCTTTGACGGATTTGGGCACCGTCAAGTGTTGCGCAGCGGCTTCGTTGGCCGGCGCGCGACACTACACGACATCCGCCGGAGGGTTCGACAAGGGGAGCGCGTCATTGTGATCCAGGGGCTTGGCGGACTCGGCAAGAGCACGGTCGCGGCCCACTTACTTCCGATGCTGGCGGACAAGCCAGAGCAATGCTGGACGCTGTGGTGCCAAGAGGCCGAGAGCGAAGCGGACCCTGCAGCCGCTCTAGTAACGCAGCTTCACGCCTACGGCCACGAGTGCTTCGGCACCGGTTGGAGTGCCGCGCTTCACGAAGCAGAGAGATCCACTGATCCAGCTGAGCGATTTGTGCGGGTACTAAGATCTGCCGCCCGGCGACTATCCCGCATAGTTCTCCATTTTGACAATCTTGATTCTCTTCTTGTGGGGCCCGGACACGCTGCTGCTGGCGACAGCTTTGGGACGTGGGCCTCGCCGACCCTTCGGAGGATATGGGAAAGAGTGTCACACCTTGCTGCCGGAGCCGCGAACATCTACATCCTCGCCAGCACCCGGTACCGCCCCGCAAGCTTCTCTGGAGCGTTGATTCCCCTTTCACCGATGCCGCTAGATGCAATGTTCCGGTTGACTGCCTGGTTCCCAGCACTACGCCGGCTGTCCGTCGCGTCGCGTGCTCGCCTCGTCGCTCGTCTGCATGGCCAACCTCTAGCTGTCGAGTACGCGAACACTCTGATTGGGGATGCCCTTCAGGCTTGGGCGTCACTACATGGCGAGTGGACTTCGTCGTCGCGTCCGGGTGAGGAGATCCAGCAGCAGGAGTGGGACGAGATCGTTGAACCAGCACTGCCGGATGTGGAAGTGCAGCTAGGGGACGACCTGCTGCTGTCTGCGATCTGGGAGCGCGTGCTCGGTGAGCCCGAACGGCGGATGCTCTACCGAATGGCAGTGCTGAGGCGGCCCGCGGCGAGGGAACTCATGGCGCTACTCGGCAACGAAGATGAAGCGCGTGACGCATCCGCCTCTAGGCTGGAGAAGCTCCTCGGTACGTCGCTTGTCACCCGGTTTCAATTGTCTGAGGACTTGATAGGCGGGGGCATTCGCCGGACCATCGCGTACGGGCTGCATCCGGTTACGAAGCGATTCGTCCAGCGAGCATTTGCCGGAGCGTCGGAGGATCGCCGCTCAGCGCACCGGCGATTGGGCGAGCTCCTTGAGGGGCGAGCAGAGGTCTCTCCGAACCTTGAGACGACAATTGAAGCTGGCCACCACCTGCTTGAGGCCGGGTTTCGCGATCGTGCGATCAAGCAGTTGCGGAGTGCCGCAGGCTGGTTCAACGAGCACGACCGACCCGGGAGGGGACTAGATCTTCTCCTTCCCTTCATCAGCGAATCGGTCCATCCATCTCTGCCGGGGCCACTAGCTGGCGCTGTCTTGTCAACAGTGGGCCGGTCATTCCTACAGCTAAGCAAGGCGGAGGAAGCAGTCAAGCTCATTGGCCAAGCTATTGGCATCTTCAGAGAGTTTGGTGAGCGAGATGAAGAGGCGAGAGCGCTGGACAATCTGGGCACTGCGTACGCAAGTCTCGGGCAGCAAGAGAGAGCGCTTGATGCATACGAGCGAGAACTAGCCATCTACCGCACACTTCATGATCGGATGGGAGAAAGCGTCGCCATAGGGAACTCGGGCTTGGCCTACGCCGGCCTGGGCCAGCACGAAGAGGCGATTGGTCTCTACGAGAGGCAGCTAGCCCTTGTGCGTGAGATTGCTCACCGCGTCGGCGAGGGAAACGCTCTCATGAACATGGGTAGCTCTCTTGATCAGTTGGGGCAGTCGGCAAAGGCAATTCAATGCTATGAGCAAGCGGTTGCGACCTTTCGAGCCGATGGCTACTCGAGAGGCGAGGGGCAGGCCATAGCGAAGCTGGGGAGGGCCTGCACGAAGCTTGGTAGGTTTGAGCAGGCCATCTCCTATCTTGAGCAGGCGCTCGTCATTTGGCGGAGGTTACGCAGTGGCGGTGGTGTCGTCGCGACTCTCCAGGCCCTGGGTGCCGCCTACGCAGCTTCTGGTCAAGGAGAAATGGGGATGGGGTACCGCAAGCAAGCGCTCGCCGTCGTTCGTGAAGCCGGCGATCGCCACGGCGAACTTAGCGTCACCTTGGACCTCGGGCTCGATTGCTTGCGGCTAGAGCAGCCGAAGAAGGCACTTGGGCTCCTTGAAGACGCATGCGCGATCGCGCGCGAAATCGGCAAGCGGACGATTGAGGGGCACGCCGTTGCCCACTTGGGGCTTGCGCACGTACAGGTCGGGCAACTTGATAATGCGATCGAATGCCTCGAGGGAGCGCTTGCAATCGCTCATGAGACAAGTGACCGTGACCTTGAGCTTCTGGCCGCCGGGAACCTAGGCAGTTCGTTTGCCGACCAGGGCAATGGAGAGAGGGCGATTGAGCACGCTGAGCGGGCGCTTGCGCTTGCCCGCGAGGTGGGTAACCGGTCGGCAGAGTCACACGCTCTTCAGAGCATGGGCCTTGCGAGTGTGGATCTGGGACAGCCGGAAAGGGCAGTTGCGTTCAACGAGAAGGCACTCGCCATCATTCGTGAAGTTGGCGACCGTCGAGCTGAGGCGATCACGTTGGGGAACCTGGGCAAGTCCTATGCAATTCTGGGGCGGCTTGAGAAGGCGAGAGGCTGCTTCGAGCAAGCGCTCGTCATCTTTCGAGAGGTCGAAGACCGGATTGGTCAGCTCAGCACACTCGCAAATCTGTGCACAGCCTACGAGCAGATGGGGCAGACTAGGACGACGATAGGCTTCCGCGAGCAGGCCCTGGTGATTTCCCGCGAGACCGACAACCTCCAAGAGGAGTGCGTGACACTCTCGCATCTTGGCTTCGACTGGGCGAGGTTGGGGGACCTAGACAAGGCGATCACCTACTCTGAGCAGGCGCTCGCGATCTCACGCGATATCGAGGACTGCGACGTAGAAGCGAAGGCGCTCTATGACCTTGGTGTAGCGCACAGCGGACTAGGTCACTTCAAGGAGGCAATCGCGTACTTTGAAGACTATCTAAAGAGTATCGGCGAGCTAGGGGCCAGCACCCGTGAACGGGCTGCGGTCCTTGGGCTCCTCGGCACCTGCTACATCGTGTCGGGACAACCAGCCATGGCTATCGGGTCCCTTGAGCGGGCGCTCGCTGCCAACCGCGAGGCTGGCGACCGCCAGGCTGAGGGCGACGTACTTGCAGTCCTCGGGCATGCGTGCGGGATCTCTGGTGAGCCAATGGCCGCGGCCGACTACTTCGAGCAGGCACTGGTGATATCCCGCGAGGAAGGCAATCGCAAGATTGAGTGTGATGCTCTCATGGGCCTGGGTATCACCCACTCTGGTATCGGGGAGTTCGAACTGGCCAGTGGGTACTTGGAACAAGTGCTCATGATCGCGCGAGAGTCGGACAATGGCCGCCTTGAAGGCGCCGCCCTGCTTTCTCTCGGCCATGCCTACACGGAGTTAGGGAGGGAAGGGAAGGCGATCTCCTACTACGAGAGCGCAGCGGAAGTTGGAAGGGAGATGGAGGAGATGGAGGTTGTTGATCGCGCAATGAACGCGCTCGGCTCGTTGCGCAGTGCGACGGACGGAAGTAGCGAGTGAGAGAGACGAGAGCATGGTGTGGGGGCGCAGGAGGACGACTCCTTCTCCCGACAGCTTGCCACTAGTGCTGGGCATACGCCCAACAGCGACCGTAAGTTGTGCGAGACCCTTCCTCCATGCGCGGTTCTTCTTTGGGCGGAGTGGTCTCGCCTCGTCCGTTGAGCAGGTTCGGTCGTGGCCAGTCGTGACATCAGATAGACGTGGGCAGAGGGTCATGTCTGCACGCACGTACGAATAACCGGCCTTCAAAGGACGATGAGGGGGACGCTTGCTGGGGCGCACTCGTGCCGCAAGCCGATGCTGCGAGCGTGCCAGGCTCGACCTCCGGCGGGGCATGCCGGCGGTCGTGAGCCGCGACGTGGGTCTCCGCAAGCACTTGCAGCGTCGGCTGATGCTGCCGTGTCTGCCACCTTGTCCGCCAAGTGAAACCCAGCTTGTCGAGCCGAGAGCCCAAAGGCCAGAAGCTGCAATAGACAGGGCTTCGGGTGACTCGGATTCGAGCACTGTGTCGCCCACTGTGCCCATAGAACCCGCTCAGGACCCCATAGCCCTTGCCGATGAGCTGCTGCGGCAGGCTTCGTCGATGACCCGGCTCTGTTGATCGCGGCGGCGCGAGCCGTGCTCAGGTCACGGCCGAGGCGGTGCACCGGATCCTAGTCGGCGGGCCTACTAGTCGCTTGGAGCGTCTAGGCCGCCACTCCCTTGGAAGAGAATGTGCGTGCTATCACTCTGACTCTCGTAGTTCGCGTTAGTCACAATCACGTCGCCTTCCCTGCCGTCGTCCAGTCGCAATCTCAACGTCGGAGACTGAATCAAGTGCATCAGCATCCCTGTCGCACTGAATCCCCCATGCCACTCTCCTAACGTCCCCTCCGTGGGGGCCGTGTATTCGACGGACACTTCCGCCCGACACACCTCGACTCCGTCAGGCCCGACGAGCGTTCCGAATGCCCTGAACTCAGTGCCCATTGGTGTTCCTCTCTTCTAGGCGAAGTACTTCCGGTCTCGGTCCGAAAACGCTGGCCGCGTTCCTTCGAGAACATTGAGCAGGGCCTCGTTGATCTCGGCGTTCTCAATAGCGCCCGAAGCGTATTCAATCGACGGGTCCTCGCCCTTCTCCATGGTTGCGTGAATGACCTGCTCAGCGTCGCAAACCACCGCGATGTTTGGGTTGTGAGTGACGATGATGATCTGGCGCGTGCGCTTTGCCATTCGGACGCACGGTACGAGCAGCTTGAAAACCGTCTCGTTGTCTAGGTTCTCATCGGGTTGGTCGAGGATCACGGGATAGCCGCGATCGTCAATCAGCAGGTAGAAGAGCAGTAGCAGGGTTCCGCGTTCGCCAGGAGAGAGTGCCTGGATCCCCTTTCCCAGCATTCGCAGCGCAAACTCAGGTTGCAGAAAGCGCATCCCAAAGATGTACTCGTAGAGCTCGTCTGACGAGTGGCTTGCCCGCATCAAGCCGTCCACCGAGACTCGCTCAGTGCCTTCGTTTCGCCTGTCGTATCGGAGCAGATCCGTGAGGTCGCGGAGGAGCGCCAGCACGCTCTCTTCTGAATCCAGATCGACGCTTGCGAGGCGGTCATTCAGAAGACGCATACCGTCTTCGCCCTGGAAAGAACCCTTGACGTTGCGCTTGATCGTGCTCAGCACGCGTTCTGCCAACCCTGTGTCGCTCAATGACACTGTGAACTCCAGACGAAGCTCAGCCTGAAGGTCCTTGTTCTGATCGATGAACTCCTGAACGGGTGCATACAGCGCCTCGAGCAGCGCCACGATCTCCTTGAAATCTCCGTAGATCTCTCGACAGATGGCCTCACGCTCGGCGTCGGCATCCGCCAGTCGGCTGTCAACAGTGGCTGCGTCCGTGAGCAGCTTCTGGCAGTACAGGAGCGTCCCTGGCAGTTCCTCGGTGCCTACGAGCTCGTCCATACGGCGCTGCCACTCCTTCAACGCCACTTTGTAGGCTTCATGCTCTCTCTGCGGGGCACCCAGCTGCTCGACAATCGAGTTCTGCTCAGCCGTCTTGGTTTCCAACTGCAGCCGTAAGCTGTCGTCCCCCTCCTCAGCGAGCTTGGGGTCGATTTCTTCGCGATCCGTGCGCAGGTCGGTTTCGACAGTCGTTAGCGCCGAACGGTCAACGGTCACATTGACGAGGGCCGACCAATCAAGCCCCAGTAACGATAGTTGCTCAGTCAGCCTGCTTCCCGTGTCTCTATGCTCAGTCTCTAAGTTGAGGATAGCCTCTTCGACGCGCTTCAAGGCCCGCTGTCCGCGGGTGTTCTTGCCTCGTTTCTCTTCCAACTCGGCGATCTCACGCTTCAGCTCCTCGATCTCGCCAGTCAGGACTTGGACTCTCTCCAGACTCTCCTTCGAGGTCTCGTCTTCCTCCTTCGGCTTCGGCACCTCCTTGGGTTTCTGAGCGGAGAGATCGGCGATCTTCTCTTTGACAGCCTGAAGCTCGTTCTCGATTGTCGCCAGATGAGATGGAAGCTGTTGGCGTTCGAGCGCGATGATGCGTGCGCTTACCTCTGCGAGGCGCGCTCTCTTGAGGTCAGTGGCACGCACCTTCTCCGTGGTGCTTGCATCGATGATCTCACGCAGCGACCCAGCGGAACCCTTGAGGTCCTTCCCAAGGCGCGAGTAGATGACATCTTCGATTTCGGTCTGAAACCGGGCGGTTGTGCCCTGCGCGATCTCTACGCAGATGGTCTCGAACAAGCTCTGCGGTAGGTAGTTCGCCCGAAGCTGAGCCGTTGGATCGTGCTCAGCGTCCAAGCCAAGCTCAACGTGAGAGCCGTCTGCGAACGTTAGGCGGGCTGTGAACTCCCGGTCTCTGCGCCCGCCGCGCGGATGGCGAAACCTAGTCGGCGTCAGGAAGGAGAAATCAGCCTGCCTGGGCGAGTTCGTTAGGAGTCCCAGTATGTCAGCAAGGGCGCTCTTGCCGCTGCCCTTGCGGCCAATGATCGCAACCAAGTCGGCGCCAAGCGGAAGATCAAAGTCGAACCACCGCTCTGTTAGGGGCGAGCCAGGGCGCTTGCGTACTGAGAGTCGGTCCAGAAACCGCCACCCCTCCTCGGCAACTAGCGCGGACTTGGGAGGAGTGTCCCCCAAGAAAACGCGTGAGTCATACTCAGCTAGAGCCTGCTTGAGGCCACCGAAAGTCAGATCGGCCTTGATCCAGGTATGGCAGTTACCTACTCGGTCTTTCTCGGCGGCTTCGGATGAGAGCGAGTGAGCATCGCTGCAGTCTAGGAGGAGGTGCTTCACTCCCTGCTCCTTGAGGGTCCGTGCGCTTCGGTTGCTCTCGATGGGCGACGGCGCAGCCGTGAATACGCAGTCCGCTTGGTTGAGGGTGTTCTTCTTTTCAGCGATGTCCTGGGCCGTCCAAGGAAGGGCAGCCCACTCCGTCTTGCCAACGGCCACTAGAAACCGCTCCTCGAGTGGAGTGACGCCAAGGACAGTTCGCACATGGTCAAGCCCAAAGCAGAGGTTGGCCGCTCCGAGGTGTAGTGGGCTGGGTAGCCCCGCCTGCTTGTCAGCCGGTGTGCTATCTCGGATCATCTCGCCAAGCTCGATCAGAGACTCCCTGGTTGGGACGGCCTTCCACTTGCCCTCGGCGCCGCAACCAGGAGTGAGCGTGTAGTGGCGCAGTAGTCCGGAGAGAAACTGCGTGCGGATGGCTTCGGGAGTCAGCTCATCGCTGAAGATGACGTGGCAGTTCACCTTGCTCCACTTGCCGCCCGAACCAGCGAACTTGTCGAGTCGAAACTCGATCACCGGAAGGATGAGTTCCAGATTGCCAAGGCGACCCGCAGCGCGCTCCTTGAGTACTCGTTCGTACCCCTCAACGAACAGGTAGTCATTGATGCCAATGGCCTTGAACTCGGCGGGAAGAGCTTCGAGATCGGCGAGGAAGGCGTCCCACTGCTCATCCTTTGAACCTGGGTACCGGTGGAAGGTCGAGGCGGGCGTATGGACGTGCAAGTCCCACATGTGCCATACGGCACCGCGCGGATTCTGCTGCATGTCTCCCCTCCGAAGGGTCACCTATAGCGCAGAGTTCTGACCGGCACAAGCGACCGGCCTCCGCTGCCCACCGTCGACACGCGCGGCCGACGACCGCCTTCACGTCGCGCCCCCTGATAGCGGCAAGCGTCCCGATCCGCTAGCTCGTCGGCAGCCCTGACTCCTACTCACTATTGCACAGCGGATCTTGCTTCTCCATCAAGTCCGACTCGATCTCGCGGCGACGGGTCTGGTTGCTCTCGGTGCGGACCGCGATGTGCGTACAGCCGTGCTTGTTGACGCAGGGCCACTTCTCGTGACCTGGGATGCGCTCCTTGAGGCTGTGCGTTTCACCGATGTACAGCGCGGTCTGGGCTCCCTTGCCCGCCGACACGGTGCGCTTCGTGAATATGTACACGGCCGCAACGGCCTTCCAATTGACGTCCTTCTTGTAGTAGTTGAATGTGTACCGCGCGCCTGACGCGCCCGTGAACGTAACAGTGCCTTCCTTGGCCATTTGAGTCTCCAGAGGTTTGCGCTCGCAGTCGGCGTGCGCGAGCAGCAGTCTGAGTCTCTGCCAAGTCCCAAACGGCAGCGCACACCTGGTAGCGAGCGCATTCGGTCTTGGCCAATTGGAGGGCACAGCACCGACAGTCCGTTGCGCCTCAGCGGATATCCGCTGAGGCGCACCTGCGGGCCTGGCAGGGCCCGCAGGTGGGGGCATGGACCATTCCTCTGGAGAAGAGAAGGGCGCGGCTTCCCACGACCGCGATCCCAGTGAAACAGGACACAGGGACGCTCCCAAGTGCATCACTGCGGCTCACCCATGGCCGTCGGATGATTACCCGCGCCGTCCCTACTTGCGAGAGGCTGCCGGCGCCCTCTCCGTTTCCCTCCTAGAGTGGAAGCGGCCCGCAGCCCAGCAATCCGGCCCATGCGTGCGGGTCGTTGGCCCAGGAAAGTGGAACGCCGCTTTCCAAGTTCCGCGCGATCAGGAAACCGGGAGTGCCTCGACGGAAGGCAGCCGCGTAGCGACCGCCCGGGTGCGGCGATCGATGCGCCGCGCTCACCCCATGACACTCCCACTGCGGCGGATCATCGACAACACGCCGTCGTTCTGGCGGGCTCAGTTGACCTGCGCCTTGGGCTTCGTCATCCTGAGGACACGGTGTGGGGAGACGATCGATGTACTACATCGAAGTCAGGCACGAGGGACTTCACAAGTACCGGCTGATCAAGGGAAACGACAAGTACGTCGTGGAGCAGAAGGCCCGCGCACAACAGCTGCAGTGGGACGAGATGTGGGCTCGCAAAGTCGAGCGAGAAACGAAGCGTGCGGAGCGTCAGGCCTCTCTCGCCGACCGCGAGGCGAAGAAGCAGCATGCGGCGAGGTTGACGGAGGAGGCGGAGGCGAGTCTCGCCCAACTTCGTGGCCTGCTGGAGCACACCCTTGGCGTGAACGACGCGATTGACTGGAACAGCCTCAAGGACTGGCGCTCGTACCCCGTCCCTCCGCCAACACGACCCCAGCCGAGCCCGATGCCGCCTGAACCCGATCCGTCCGATTGGCGGTACCAGTACACGATGACCCTCGGTGATCGCCTCGTTGCCTTGTTCACCGACTCGCGGAAGAAGCGGCAGCAGGCTCGCATGCGCGCGCGGCTCGAGCGCGATGTCGAGCGATGGGAGGAGACCTGTCACGACCTGGATGTCACGTACCGAGATGAACTGGCCCGATACGAGCAAGCCCAGGCTCAATGGGAGATGGACCGCGCTGAGTTCACTCGTGACCAGGAGCTGGCCAACGCCGCGGTCGACGGCGATCGAGCGCGATACGAGAGAGGCGATCCGGACGCAATTGCCGACTATCTCGATCTCGTGCTGTCGCAGTCGATCTATCCCATGGAGTTCCCGCAAGAGTACGACCTGGAGTACGAGCCCTCCGTCCGAAGGGTGGGCATCGACTACGTATTGCCGGCACAGTCGGACCTCTCGTTTGTGAAGGGCGTGCGGTACATCCAGACACGCGACGAGTTTCGCGAGTCCTTCCTGAGCGAGAGGGAGAAGAACAAGCTCTACGACGACGTCCTCTACCAGGTCGCGCTCAGGACCATTCACGAGATCCTTGAGTCAGACACGGTCGCCGCCGTCGACAGCGTCGTCTTTAACGGGTGGATCCACACGATCGACGCGGCGACGGGTACGGAGGCGAAGCCCTGCATTCTCTCGTTGCAAGCGAAGTGCGACGAGTTCGAGGCCATCAACCTAGGACAGGTCGAACCGAAGGCCTGCTTCAAGAAGCTCAAGGGCGTGGCAAGTTCGAAGCTGCATGCTCTTGCGCCCATTGCGCCGATTCTCGCGCTCAACCGAGACGACGATCGCATCCGTGAAGGGCGAGAAGTCGTGGAGGGCGTTGAGCAGGGAACGAACCTGGCAGCCATGGCGTGGGACGACTTCGAGCACCTCATCCGCGAGCTGTTCGAAAAGGAGTTCACCGCGTCCGGAGGCGAGGTGAAGGTGACGAGAGCCAGCCGAGACGGTGGCGTCGATGCGATTGCGTTCGACCCCGATCCCATCCGAGGCGGCAAGATCGTGATCCAGGCGAAGCGCTACACGCGGACTGTGGGCGTCGCGGCAGTGCGTGACCTCTACGGGACCGTTGTCAACGAGGGTGCGATCAAGGGAATCCTCGTCACGACCGCCGACTATGGCCCCGACGCCCACAAGTTCGCGCTCGACAAGCCGATCACTCTGCTGAACGGCAACAATCTATTGCATCTCCTCGAGAAGCACGGGCATGGTGCGCGAATTGACCTCCGTGAGGCACGGGCCAAGTAGGTCCGGAGCTGAGAGAGGCGCAACGACTTTGAGATCAACTCGTGAATGGTCGGACGACGAAGCGACGGAACCACTACATACCGCAGCTCCTCCTACGTAGATTCGGACGGCCGGGCCGGAAGACGACCCGCGTGTGGCAGTTCCGCGCCGGAAGCCAGCCGGTGAACGTCGCCACCGAGAACGCAGCCGTTTCTACTTGGTTTCATGGCGATCCGGAGACCGGCGTCGAAGACGCGTTCATGGCCGTCGAAGGGGAGCAGGGGGCACTGCTGCAGGCTCTCGATGGGGGAGCGCCGCTCCAAGAGCACGTGCCTGCGCTCCAGGAGTTCGTCTGGCTCATGGGCTGCCGGACGCGCTCCTTGCGGCAACGATTCGTGGAAGCAGCTGAGGTCGCGCTGTCGGTGTTCGAGGAAGCCGACGATGCCACGCTGTTGGGTGCATTGGAAAGGAAGTGGCAGCAAGAGGCGGATCAACTCATCGACGAGCGTCTCTCGCAGGTCGATCCTAGACTCGTCGCTGAACTGACCGCACGGCTCCCCCAGTTTCGTGAGCATCTCACGGCGCTTTGTTTCGCCTTACTCCCTTCGGCACTGGGTGGCGTGGAGAAACTGATCGCTCAGGCCCGACGCGCCTTCCCTGGTGCTGCCAAAGACGGTCACGTGCGGGCCCTGGGACTACTGCTCGCGGCACGCGTTCCAGGACCGATGCGTGAGTTCACGGAGTGGACAATCGAGCACGATCCAAGTAACTCGCTGGTCCTCGGAGATGGCGTCGCCATCTGCCAATGCGCAAGTGGTGAGGTCGGCGGCGTCAGCTTCGTCGGGCGTGACGGTGCCGCGGTTTATACCCCCATCTCGAGCAGTCAGTTGCTGGTTGGGCGAAAAGTCACCCAGCATCCGCCCAAGCTGAGCATGGACGAGGTCAACACACACTCTGCGAAGACTGCGCTTGACACTCTCTTCGCCACCGAGGACTCGGTCTACAACCGAGAGCTTCTGAGCCACGTCGGGTCGGAGGCGAGTCTGGTTCCGAAGGACGAGCTCCGTGACCTCGCCCTACTGGCGATGCAACCGCCGAGCGAGTCATAGAAGGCCAAAAAGCACGAGTGTCGCCAGCACGAGGATGCCGATCATCGTCGAGCACCCCATGCGCTTGAGCTTCTTGCGTCGACCGGACCGCGTCAGAGGAATGCCGATCTTGCGCGAGATGCGGCCCTTGGCGGCCGATATGCCGAGTGCACGCTTCCACGAGAATCCACGGCGCCGGCCCATACCGCCCCCCAATGCCGGCGATCCTAGCTGAGACGGTCGTTCGGAGGCACCGTGTTCTCAATTGGTGCAACGGTCGTCAGCCCACTGCAGTGCGGGCATAGTGTCTGCCACGGATCGATCGCCCGTGCCGGAACGAACAACGCGCCGCAAGAGGTGTGCGCACAAGCGAGTACCAGCAGCGGCACTCGGGTCGCCGCCGTGTCTTCAAGCACGTTCGCGAATGCGGCTCGGAGCCGCTCGCGCGCCCTCTCGACCTCCGGCTCTCCGCGAAGGGGGTTCTGCCACTGCCCCAGAATGGGGACGTTCACGCCGAGGCTCCCGGCAAGATGCTCACGGCGCCCGGGAACGGCACCGATGCTTGCGACGATCGTCGCGAACGGATCTTCGACCCTTGCGCGAATGGCCTGTTCGTATGCGTCTGCCGCAGCGCTCGCGTGAGCGCCGGCGTGCATCCAAGCGCCCCCAGCGGGAGCCGTGCAGGGCTCGGTCACCACAGCTCGCAGGAGCCCGACGTGGTCCGGCCCCATGCGGGTAAGACCTCGAGCCTGCTTGCGGGCCATCTTCTGAGGACTGCCACCAAGCTTGGCGCCATGCAGGGTGGAGTCTCTGCCGAACCAAGCGACTTTCACCTCGAACGCGAACATGTGTTCGAACGAAGGCCTGAGTTGGCCACGAGCACAGAGCAACTCGGTGGCAAGCTGGTCGATGGTTCCTTCTCGCGAGCGCTTGGCATGGCCGCGCCCGAACAGCTCGTCCGCACCGTCCCGCACTGTCTGCGACACAGGAGGCAGCTGGGCGCGTATCTCAGTCCGAGCACGCAGCCAAGCTGACCTGTCTCGGCAAACTAAGGGGCCACCCACTACGTCGACGTCACCCGGCTTCTTCCCCGCTGGCCATCCCAGTCGCGGCGCAGGGATCCGAATCCCGAGCCAGCACAAGCGCGGGAGACGTAGGCTCCACCTAAGGGTCGCCGCAGGCCCTTCGTCGGCGATGAAGCGGCGAATCAAGAGCAGTTCGCGATCCGGAGACTCGTAGAGGTGGTCGGGCATTCACCAGAGCGTAGCCGGGCGTCCCCGCCAGCGGCGGATAGCGCCACCGATACCATCGCGCTGACTACCCGTCGTCGTTCCCGGGCTCGGCCTTGGCATGCTGCTCTCGATAGCGTTCGATCTCGTTGTCCGGCACCAGGTGTGCGAGTGGGTGCACCTCGTCGTCTGATCGCCAGACCCCGGCGACGTGCTTCACGAGGAGTACTCCGCGGAGCAACGCTAGGGGCACGAACGCAGCCGAGATCCACCACATCAAGTCCCCGGTCCCAAGCCCAAGTGCCGTGCGTACTACCGCAGCTGGCGCATAGAGCACGATGAGGAGACCTATCGACCGAGTGTAGATCCAGTCGAGGACCGACAGCGCGCGCCGCTGGCGAGGCGAGCCGAGGGGCTGTCCCCACGCATCGAGTTCGTCATCCCGAACCGAGCCGAGGTGACGGACGCCAAAGTCGATGCCCAACAGCCACGGTCCGTGGTGAGCGACCCGAACACACGCCGACTCCGAGACTCGCAGGAGCACGTGCACGGCTAGGCACATCATGAGGCCCGACGTCAGCCATCCGAGGACGATCGGAAGCGCCAGCACGACGAGCGAGAGATCCCGGATCTCGAGCGGACCGAGCGAGATGCCCTTGAGGTGCGACGCCATAGCCAGCTCGAAGATCGCTGCAGAGAGCAGCAAGAGCCGAACGACCCGACGGCGGCCCTCGTTGACGAGCTGCTGCTTTCCTGGATGAGCTGGAGGTACTCGAGAAGCGTCTCTCTAGGCACACCGGACGCCCACACGGTCACCCGACGGAACAGAGAGGCCTTGCTGGGGTTCGTCTCGTCCGCCATGCCTAGGGAATCGTACAGACCCCAGTGGGTGCTGGCATCTAGAGCGCCTTCTTGCTCAAGCTCGGACCAGACTACGCGCGCCCGTCATGATTCAAGGCGGCGCGAACTGCGCCCGGAATGGTCGGGCGGCGGAATCACCCGCGAGCCATAGGGCAAGGGGCTACTGCTCCCATGCGGGCTTTGCGTCCTCCAACTTCAGGTCCAGGGTCTTGGCGAGGCGGGCTCCGAGGCGTCTTCCCTCCGCTCTCCAGCGCTCCGTAAGGACGGCGTACTCCTGCATGTAGCGGGCAAGGTCCGGCGAAACCTCGATGTCGGTGACGGCTGAGGGGGGATTCTGTTCCTTCGTGATGAGATTCCACCCTGTCAGATCGGAGCGAGGCTCCGTCGTAGTGGTCGCGACGGCCCTCCATTCCTCGACGAAGTTCCCATCTTGCGACCAGCGCCAATCGCGCACGACGAACACGGCCGCCCTGCGGGACGGTACGAACACCTCATCGACCATCTGCGAAGCACCGTGCGTGAGGTCCATTGCGCTCTGGGCGTACAGGATCTTGTACTGCTTGGCCCTAACCGGATGCTCAGCGGCCATGATGGGGATGCGGGGTCGACCTCGCATGCAGCATCCGATCAGACACAGAGAGGAAACCAACAGAGCCAGCGTGCGCATCGCAGCCTCCCGTGGCGGTAGGGCTTGGAGCCTATCACCGAGGCGCGCGCACGGCCTGGGGAGTAAGCCGGACACGAGTCGGGCTGTGCTGAGGAAGTCGCGCCTCGCGTCCGCCAACTCCTGGTCTTGGTCTTCGCCCGACTAGCGGCGCGACCTCAGGCAGAACTGTGGGGCGCAGTGCTGGCGGCGCTTGGGCACGTCGTACGACTTGGGGCGATCCGGAGCGCCTCCCCGCAGAGCCCTTTCCGTATTCCAGGGTAGACGGCAAGGCCGCAGCGCCCATGACTCAGGCATCTGCAGCCGATCGCAGGCCAGAGCTCAATGTAGACGGAAAGCCACTTTCCGCTTTGCCCGCGAATCAGAAGCCAACTGTGTGTGCATGGTAACGCCATGAGCGTTACAGCACTCGCCGTGGACCGCTCAAGAGCCCAGTCTGTCGGCGTGTAACGCGAGAGCTGCCTGTAACGCTCTCAGAAGAGTGCGGTCATGCAGGCGGCTGCCCGTGCCTCGGCGTCGACCGATCAGAGCGCCCTGCCGCAGGAAGTGTCCACACGCGAATGACCCGCGATCCGAAGCGCATTGCTCCGTGCGGGGCTCCGCCCGCCGCGCGCACGGCCGCCGTGACTTGACCACGCCTCGGCGCCGGCCCTTCGAGGTCGAGGGTCAGCCGCTCTTGCAGGATTGCCAGGCGAAACACCACCTGACCGTCGCGCAAGATCGGCCAGGGGATGGAATCCCCTGACTCTGCGTGCCATGGGGCCAGAGGCTTGGCCCGAGCGGCGAACGCCTCGATTCGTTCGACGAGCGAGACGTCTTTCCTCCGGGCGTCGGCGCGGTGCCTGAGGCGGATGCGGGGATCCTGCAAACCGCGACGCAGAACGACCTCCTCCCAGACCTCTTGCGGGACGCGATAGGGAAAACCGCGAATGTGGCTCGCCAGCGCGCGGTGGAACCGGCGTGCGGAGATCAGCGTGTCATGGGATACCTCGATCTTGAACGCTGTCTTCCTTGTGCCTCCCCGGACGACGTATCGATCGGTCTCTTGATCACCGCCGGAGAGAAGCAGGATGCTGGAGATCCCGTAAGGCAGCCGGACCGGATACGCGTGGTTGACACTGCGCAAGGCGTTGCGGAAACGCAACGCCAGACCGCGACAGTGCGACGTGTCGATTCGTGTTGAGAGCGACAGTGGGAACCGGGAGTCCGAGACGACGAGTCGTACGTCTTCGAAGCCATATCCAGCGCTCGTCATAGCGTCTACGAGCCGAGGAAGCTCATCGAGGACGATGATCTCGTTGGAAGAACTTCCCGCTGCGATGAGCTGGCGGATCGCCGGAGGTAGCTCAAGGTCGGCCAACTCGTAGTCGTCCAGCAGGGTTCGTAGCCTCATCTCTGGCGGCGCGCGTTTCGAACGGCTCTGCGGAGTCCTGGCTACCGAGGCGCACTCCAAGGCTGAGCGGGTCCATCGGTCGAGTTTGTCGATGTCGTGGATGGTCCGTCGCGCCCAGAGGAGCCGGGCAGGCACGCGTGGCCCTCCGTCTTTCGACCACTCGAGCGGAAGTGGAATCCAGCCGCCGATCTTGGGGGCGTAGCCGGCATGCACAACTGCAGCCAGCTGCCGCTGAACCTGTTCGACGAGCATGCGCTCGCGCTCGAGGAGCGACGTCGGCTCCCTGAGCAGGAAGAACAGATAGACCGTGTCGTAGGAGGCGAGCGCTGCGGACGGAGCAAAGACAAGATGTCGGGCGTGCTCGACGCCGAAGCGCCGGGCACGCTGCATGTGACCCGGCGAGAGGGCTCCGGAGAGCGGTTTGCCGTCGACACCAACCAGTTGCGGATCGAAGAGTGGCGCGCCCTTCGAGAGCAGATACGGGAGATGGACGCCAATCGATAGGCAGGTCGCGGCGTACAGGGAGTCGCACCCCGGCGTCATGAAAGCGCCCGGGGCGTGCGGATGAACCTGTGCCTCGATGGGGGAGGGAGGCTTGGACGCGCCTCCCGCAAGCTCCGAGAGCGCAGCCGGCAGCGCCTTCGTGTCCCGAACGAGCTGTGACCGTTCGACTTCGGATCGTCCGCGGCACCTAATCCGTACGTGCCAATCCCCGTCGCCAGTGACTACGCCGCCGACCAGCGCGTCAAGAAGACGCGTTGCGGCGGACAGTCCGACGGCTTGCTTGTTGGCGGCCGTGACGACTCCTAGTCGTCTTCGTCGTCGAGGGCTCCGGCCGCGAACCCGCTGCGGAAGCCGGCCTCCCAACTGGGCCGGTGTTCCTCCATCGCGGCTTCGACACGATCGTCGAAGTCCTCGAAGTCGTCGGCGTCAAGTTCGATCCCCAGGTCCCGGGCAAACGCCTCCAGGTCCTCGCGATCGATCAGGTAGTCGCGACCGTCGGCCTCAGCTTCCAACTCTCCGTCGCGGATGGCCTGCCGGATGCGCCCAGGGCGCAATTCCAGAAGGTCAGCGGCCTCTCCAACAGAGTACTGCGTCATTGGTATCTCTCCTTGTCCACGGGCACCAGTTGCACCGCGGGTTGTTGTCTGTGAGCTACTCGCATGGGTGTTGCAGATCCGGGCGGAGGAGCTCGGATCGCAGGTGTTCGACGACCGCACTCTTGAGCCAGCGTGTACGGCCGCGCGAGCGGGGACCGCCGACACGGACGATGCGCGTTCCGTCACGCAGCGCCGGCCAGCGCGAGGCGTACTCAGGGAAGTTCTGCTCGCTGACCCCGCCGAGAAGCGCACCGCACTCAGCAGCTGTCAGAAGGGCATCCTCCGCTCGGGCCTTGAGCACGAGGGCCTCTCGCTTCCTCCTCCGGGCGGCTCGAGTGCGGCTCGCCGGGCTACTGGGCATCGCGCTGCTCGTGGGCGTGTCGGGCGTTCGTCACACGACCATGGAACCAGCAGTCGGGCGATCAACTGCCGACACATTGATGACACATCGACGACACGCCGAAATGCGTCGCTGGCCAGCTCGCCGCAGCAGGATCAGGTCGTGGGCGCAACTAGCTCAAACAGGTCCCGCTCGCGCTTCTTGAGCATTGCGTCCCAGCACGGATGCATGCCCTGGCTTGTCCGGAAGCAGTGCCTGATGATCCCGCCGGACGACACGCCGCTGGGCAATTGCGTTAGTTTCGCCCGCTTTCGAAGAGCATCGACACCGAGCCCGCAGTCGGTCTTGTGCCGTTCCTCCCAGAGAGCTCTGATGATCTTGCTCTGCGCATCGCTGAACAGAAACCGCTTCGAGCCCCAGATGCATGTCCGGTAGTCCGATGCGAACTGCCAGGAGGCCGCGTCTCCGCGCGGCGACTTCGACCGCTCCAGTTGTTCCAGCAACTGTTCAACGCTGCACCGCATCCGAACCGCCTCCAAGAGAGGGCGAAGCTCGTCCGCGCTCGAGAGGTCGAGCTCCTCGATCGCCCGCCGTGCAAGCGACGGTGCCTGTACGGGCCCGTAGTGCTCGTTCTCGAGTACCCAGAAGGTGGAACACGCGGCACGGAGGCAGGCGCTGCGCCGTTCCAGGTCCGCGCTGTCGTTGGCGTGCCCAGCCAGTAGCGCATGAACGAGCAACTCACATACATGCTCGGCGACGGCACGATGGAACGATGCCCACAGGTCTGCAGCTCCGGACGCTGGGCCGACCAGAGGGGCGACCGACTCGGGTCGAACTCTCGCCTGGCCGTCGTCTCCGGTTCGAAGTGAGACGAGCATCCTCTCGGCCGTCGATGTAAGCCGGGTGAAGTCAGCTTCGGGGATCGCCTCTTCGGACTCACGCAGGAGCTCTCCGGTCATCCGGTGAAGCTGGCTGAAGCCGGTCAGGCCCCGGGCGGCAAAGCCGGCCAGCAGCCCTACACGCTCAATGCCCGCGTACTGATCGAGATGCAACAACGAACTGCGGCGACCGGCCAGGTTCGCCCATGCAACTTCGGCTTCTCTTCGAGCGGTAGTTCCCATGACACTCTCCCGCGGCTTGAGTACACACGCGTGGACTGCCGCCGAACCAAATACGGTATCCACCCTGACCGACAATCATCGACGAGCCAGTGATCCGCTGGACCGGACCTGCGTCCAGGGCGGTCCCCTACGCCAGGGTGTGCGGCGCCGCACAATCCGTGCGTCTTTGGCGCACTGCGTGAAGTGAGCGCGAGTGCATCGTCGTTGCGCGCCACAGGCTCGGAAGTCTGAACACGATGCGCAGGAACTACTGACGACTCCTCAAGGCCGAGTGAGAGAAGCTCGATACGGATCAGCCAACCTCGTACACGAGCGGCAGTGATACTGGGATTGGAGCGATGCGGATGAGGACCGTGGAAGGCCTGCAGCTCTTCATGCGCGGCTACTTTGCTGGCGGCGGCCGTAGCCGCCATACACAGAAGGCCTATGAGTGTGACCTCAAGCAGTTCGTTGCGCATGTCGGAGACGACACCTCGCTCGGTGATATCGATGTAGGCTCATTGGAGAACTGGGCATCCGCCCTTCGAGATGCTGAGTACTCACCGGCATCTCGTCGTCGGAAGTTCGCCTCGGTCCGGTGCTTCTTTCGATTCCTCGTTCGTCGCGGAGTACTGGCCGAGTCTCCATTCTCGACGTTCACGCTTAGGCTTCCGAGGCCGTCTCAGATGCCGAAGGCGCTGACCACTCTAGAAGCACGTGCGCTTCTGACGGTCGCTCGTCGTACCGTGACAGGACAGTCGTCAAAGCGATTCCTAGCGCACCGGAACCGTGCGATAATCGAGATTCTGCTGTTCACCGGTCTGCGGGTCGGTGAGCTCGTGGCTCTCGACACCATGAGCGTACGTCCATTGGAGTCTTCTCTGTTTGTCCGGGGCAAAGGCGGTCGAGAACGTATCGCGCTACTTGTGGACGAGGAGTGCCGGAACGCGGTAGGCGCGTACGACGAACTCCGCCGGACGATGAGCCCAGAGACCAAGACCTGGCTCCTCAATGCAAGAGGACACGCGCTCTCCACTCAGGGGGTTGCCCATGTTCTGAAGGGGTTGTCGCGACAAGCGGGCATCAAGCGTCGGGTCACACCGCACATGCTCCGTCACACGGCTGCCACTCTTCTCCTCCACCGAGGCGTAGACGTCCGGGTGGTGCAGGAGTTCCTTGGTCACGCCTCCATCGTGACGACGCAGCGATACACACACGTTACGCGTCAGCACCTACGTGAGACGCTGGAGAAGCGCTATAGATCGGATGCGTTTGGACTCTAGTGAGCCTCCCGGCACCAAGTAGCGATAACTAGGGATTATCCGCTCATGGTGGGCCGCCCGCCTCCGCTTCTCATACCGGTCGAGACGCCGGTTCACCACGCTACCGGGTTGGAAGAGCGCGTGGGCATCGGTCTTGTCCTCAAGATGGAAGGAGCTTCGCCAACCGGCACCCACAAGTTCCGAGCGGCACAGGCGGCTTTCCGAGAGGCGATTCGCATGCAGGCTCCCGGAGTGGTCGCGGCGAGTTGCGGCAGCTACGCAGTGGCGCTCGCATGGATCGCCGAGCGATTGGGTATGCACGCGCAACTGATGCTCCCCGAGTACTCCGACGCGCTCATACGAGACTCGGACCTCGTGCGAGTCTTCCGGCGTGCGCCGACGTATGAAGACGCGGTCTCCGACGCACGTGCTGAGGCTCGTCGTTCTGGGTTTCTTGACGTCACTCCTCACGACAAGGTGCGAGCTTCGATCCGACGGGCCTATCGGGATGTTTGGATGGAACTGTCGGCTGAATTGCGACGAAACACTGATGCCGTAGTTGTCCCAGTCGGAAACGGCACCACGTTGTGCGGAATCTATGAGGCGGTCGCTCTCGATCGCACCGTGGATCTTCCTCGGATCTACGCCGCCGGTGTTGGGGGAAACGCCATATTCGGTGAGCTTGAGAGCAAGCGCGATCTAGCCTTTGAGGCCCTGTACGGAGTTCAACCACTCGACGAGGCAGGTGTTCGTGACGCCCTTGCGGCCACCGGCGGGGCAGCTGTGAAGTGCCACCCGGAGGCCATTCTCGATGCACGCATCGAGCTCCAAGGGACAGAGGGCATTGACTGCTACTTGCCAAGTGCGGTGGCTGTCGCAGCAGCCTTGTGGCTTGCGGAGAAGGGACGACTCAGCGCTCGTCGCAAGGCGGTAGTCGTTCTCACTAGCGGCAACGAGAGGGCCTAGCGCAGATGCGCGTTGCACTTGTCTACGATACGGTACCTTCGAATTTCCCCAGTGACGGACCGCCCGACATTTTCATGGAGATCGAAGGTGTAGAGGTAGTAGAGGAGCTTAGGGCCGGCCTTGAGCGCAAGGGCCACTCAGTAACCCTAGTAGACGTGAATGACGACATTGTTCGTTCGCTCAGCGCCCTGGTCCACAGCGTGGATGTTGCGTTTAACTACTCCGTGGGATTCGGAAGCAGGTCGAGGGAAGTCCTGGTGCCTTCGCTCTGCCAACTCCTTGGGATTCCACATACAGGCGCCGACGCGATGGGGCTCGCGCTGATGTCTGACAAGCACGCCACGAAACTCATAGCACGTGAGGAGGGCATTCCTACACCAGATTGGGTTGTTGCTCGGAGTGGGGTGACTCTGGAGAAGGAGCACGCCCCGAGCCATCACGTCATCGCGAAGCCAATGTTCGAGGGATCTAGTATCGGCGTTGTCGGGCCAATCGATACGATCGAGGACGCTAGGTGGCCGCACCTCATTGCTTCGCTTGTGAGGGAGTATGAGCAGCCGATCCTCGTTGAGGACTTCATAGCAGGATACGAGATCACGATGCCCGTTCTGTGTAGCGACGAGCGATCACTTCTCCCACCGTTGGCCCTGATCTTGGATGGCTCCCTTGCGATGGGGAATGACGTATTCAGCGGCGCAGCAAAAGCGAGAGTGGACGTAGACACTTGGTCGCCCGAATTGCCCGTTTCTGGGGCCGTGGCTCGACAGATATGTGAGATGAGCATGCGTCTGTTCCGCGCGCTAGGGTGTCGCGACTACGCACGATTCGATTTCAGGGTCAGCGAAGAAGGCGATCCATACCTGCTTGAGGCCAACGCCGTGCCCAGTCTGACTGCTCGAAGCGGAGCATTTGCAGTTGCTGGGCAGCAGATCTCATGGTCGCTTGACGACATCGTTGAGTTCGTTTGTCTGCGAGCCTTGGAGCGATCTTGAGTTACTCCCAGAACCAGAGATCCGCAAACTCGTAGTCCATCTCCCGAAAGGACCAAGCATCGCGGCGACCAGTCCGTTCCAATAGTCCTAGGGCGTGTTCCAGCGCGCTACTCAAGCGGCCACCGGCAGCGACCAGAAGCCGCGCCCTGCGCGCGACCTTCATCTCTAGCCATGGATTGCCCCGCATTGGCACACTGAGTCTGATGAGTTGGCGAGCCTCGGCTTGCCTGTCCGCCAGGTGAAGTGCCCAGCCCGCCGTGCAGCGTATCGCCTCGCTTAGTATTGGCTCCGCTTGCGCATCAACCTGTCGATCAAGCTCTAGGAGTTCGTCAAGACCCGCCGGCGCGCCATGATGCAGGACCCGAACGATCAAGGAGTTGAGTCTTGCGCACAGTGCTTCGAATGTTGAAGGACTGGTTTCGCGGGCGAGCCGAAACAGGCTAGAGGCGTGATCGTAGTCACCGCGCGCTAGTGCGCAGAGGCCTAAGTCATTGTACGCGTAGCAAACGCGGTAGGAGCCCTGCCTGTCGAACGCTGCTACGCATGACTCGAACCCCAGTACAGCTCGATCCAACTCCCCGAGCACGGCGATGTTGTGCGTCAGCTCCCAGTGCAGATGCGGGCTCGTCTTCTCGTCCAGCTCCTCCCGGGCTCGCTCCAGGCGCCCAACGCACAAGTCGGGCGGGTAGAACATGTTCATGCGCTTGGCCAGCTGAACTCTAGCCTCGACATCACTCAATAGGATTGGAGAGCGGTGTGCCTTTCGGTACTGCTTGCGCGCGCGTTTCCAGTCGCCAGCCGTGTAGAGCATCGACGATAACGAAGCACGCGCCTCGAACAGATCCTGATCCGAAAGCGAATCACCATGCGAGCGTAGTAGGAACTCCAGGGTACCTATCCCGGTCGCATTGTCCTGGCCCATGTACTGAGCGCGGCTCAGTTCAAGCAAGGCCCTCGCTCGGATGTCTTGCGGGGCAGTTCCTCGTGCTAGGGGAGCTAGGCACTCGATCGCCACCAGAAACTGGCCAGCTCGAACCCTCGAGGCGCCTTCGGCAAGAAGCATTCGATCGTGCAGCTCTGGATGCACGTCGGGCATGAGTGCTACAAGTTCGGCCGCTTCGGAGAATCTGTTGGCAGCTTCGTCATGACTGAGTGCGCGTTGGCTATCTGCAGCAGCTCGTTGGATGAACTCGATGGCATCCTCGAGAAGTCCGCCGTGGACGCAGTGTCGAAAGAGAACGTAGCTATCTCGTCTAGATTCGGGTTGCCCCTTCAGGAACAGAGCAATGGCGCGATGATGTCGCTGTGCGAGAGATGGCCCCAGTTCCTCGTACAGATGATCGCGAACAGTCTCGTGGGAGAATCGGTGTCTGTCGCTCAACTCACGCACAAGCTGATGGCTGTGTTCGAGCTCCTTTAGTGCCTCCAGCGTCTCTAGCATCTCCAGCTTCGTGGCTGCCGCGACGGGAGGAGGAGCAAACTCAAATCCGACTACCGATGCGACGTCCGCAACACTGCGCAGTCTCTTCGAAAGGCGATCCAATCGATGCTCAAGGAGTCGTGCGAGTGACGTGGGGATTGTCGCGAGCGTATCCACTTGGAGCCCCTCGGGCGTCCACTCGACGTGTCTAGCCAACTCCGCGAGGTAGAGAGGGTTCCCACCACTCTTGCGGTGCAACAAGGCTGCCGCGCTTCGTTCGTCATGTTCAGACACGCGGTGTCGTGAGATGTACTCACGAACTTGCTCCAAGTCGAAGGGTGCAAACTCAAGCTCGCCAAAGTAGAGATGATGCTTGAGGTGGAACATCACTTCGGCGATCTTGGCACGATCAATGTCCGTTCGACTTTCGACGTACGTCGGGTCATAGGTGAGAATGAACGAGAGCCCAGGCGGGGCTGCGGTTGCCAACTGCAGGAGGATCGTGAGGCTCGAGAAGTCGTACCTCTCAACGTTGGTAAGTACGAGCACTACTGGCTTGCGGCGTACGATGCGCTGAAGTACGGCGCCCATCTTCATGGCGATGTCCCGAGGATCTGAGATGACCCGCTTGCTAGGCACCCGCCAACTCTTGTACGTAGAAACAACTCGATGCGCAAAGGGGCCCAGGATGGGAACTAGCTGCAATAGATCGGCGCCGGCGTCAATCGCGAGTTCCTTGAGAAACGACCGCCGTTCGGCAGCATCGATGATCCCAGCCAGCGCCATAGCGATCGGGTGGTAGGCGCTCCGAAGCGGGTCATGCTCTCCACGCAGCAGGATCCCGTCGAGAACCTGTACTGCCGGCTCGACGATCTGTCCGATGGCAGTCCTCTTCCCCAGACCTATCTCGCCGACGAGCGACGTTCTCAAGCCGTGACGGCTCCCCAGACGATGCGCGGCCTCGCGCAAGGCTTTGCTAGCTGCAGTTTCAACGTAGGGAGAGTCGCGCATGGGTTGCCTGGGAACCCTCTACAGATAATCCCTAGTTATCCGCAGTTGCGGCTCGGTCGTCGCTGAAACACTTCTGGTCACTCCCCTGTAGCCTGTCTCCGCTAGGCCGCCAACCGAGTGCCAGTCTATGCCATGACGGGGGCCGAATCGAGTCGTGCCCTTGAGGGGGCACGCAGCCGACCAATCGCAGAGGTCAACCGGGTCCGACGGGGCTCGTCGTGTGCGGTTGGAGCGAGTGCGGTCGCCTGCCGGAGAAGACGCGCGGCGCGATCGAGATCGAAGCGGAGCAAGGCCGCCCAGGCTAAAGCCGAGCTTCACGTCCGGCGTGCAGAGCAGACCGTGGCGGTCGACCTAGGCGAAGTCAAGGAACGTGCGCCGGACCGTTCGTGCGGCTCCGTGGCGGGCGTGAGAGATCACCCTCGTTTCCCTTTCTGGCTAAGGCGGCTTGCCCGGTGTGCCCGGTGCCCGCTGGCACACGGCGCCGCCCTCGGCTCGACCTGGGTGTGTGCACATGGGCATGCGCCCTGCCCAAACGGAGCGCGGAGTGGAAAGCCGCGCGGTCCACGAGAGGGAGACTGCCATGGCGGAGTATTACCAGTTCGACGACAAGGAGATCCAGGACGCACTTGAGGCCGCGGCCAGCCAGTACGACGACGACCCCGTCGCCGCACTGCAGAAGAGCGGCGACGCGGCATTGATGGACGACGGGCACCTAGTTACGGCGGGTGGGTGCATCACCGTCACCGTCGAGGACCACAAGGTGTGCGTCAAGCTCCCCCTCGGTCTAGGGAAGCGCTGCCTTCGCCTGCCGACTTGGGTTCCGAACGGCGCGAAGGCCGAGGCGTGCATCTACATCTGCACGACGTGGGGAATCCCCACGGGCGTGCGCCTAGTCATTCGCGTGAACGGGAAGGTCGTGCTGGAGAAGAAGTTCGGCAGATGCTGATCCCAATGCTCCGGTCGGCGCGCCCGTACCGTCGACCGGACACGCCTTCCGACACGAGGGCAGTGAGCCGACGGGCCGCCGCCCTACATCCGCCGCTCTGCCTGGCGGATCTAGCTCTTTTCGTCCACACAGGGAACAGCAGCGCGCTCCCCCGGCGGAATTCAGGCGACTCGAGCGGCGTGGTCTTCGCAGTCATGGTTCCCGTTCTCTCCGGACACGTGCCGCCAGAGGTTGGTACCGCGCGACCTCTCAACCATTCAACGAAGTTGGGCCGCGCCCTCCCAGTGCGTGGTCATGCGCGGAGTGGCTTGGTGGTGGGGCTGTTGCGACCCTCTCCACTCTCGTCGTCTGCCTCACCGATCTTGCGGCGGTCCCCGATCCTTGAAGAAGCGCTGCGTGTACGTCTCGATCAGGCGCACCTCTTCTTCATAGTCCTTCAAGTTGCGAACTGTCTCCGCGACCTCGGGGCGTGCTTCCTGAGCGAACATCTTGATGCATCTGTGTTTCGCCAGCGTGATCGCGTCTTCGTTCAGGCCGCTCCGGAGAGCAAGCTCGGCGTTCGAGCGGGTCGGGTCGTCGATGAGGAGCGCCCCGACAGCCGCATTCGTAGGGCTGCGTCTTCGCACACGATCGACAGTGTTGACGAGAACGCAGCGCATCCAGCTCTCGTTGTCCTTCTCGTCAAGGGCGGCGTCATTCCCGGGAATCTCGCCCTGCGTGTCGAGGGATCGGATGCCCGATCCGGGCGCGCGCTTCTGGGCGCGCTGTGCCCGTATGTAGTCGCGCGTGAAGCGCTTGATCAGCACGAACACGAAACCTCGGAATGTGCCGAACTCTTCACTGGCAGCGTGGAACCAGTCCCGCTCGAGACACTTCGCGATGAAGGCCTGCACGACGTCCTCGGCTTGGTCGGAGCGGACGGCCCCTCCGCCGAGTGCCGCGATGCGTCTACGAGCAATGCTCTGCATCGCCGGTTCGTACTTCCGCATCAGGTGGGTCCAGGCCTGTTCCCAGTCCCCGAGTTCCGGCTCATCCCGCGGTCGTTTCCCCCGCAGATTGCGTACTTGGCTCCAATGCGTGCTGCTGAAGTCGAGCACAGGCCGAACTCCCGAGAACGGTGCCCCGACATCGTACAGCGTCGGATGATCACGAGAACGGGGCTGCCCCTTGCGGGGCAGCCCACCAGCGATCATCCGAACAAACTCGCGCCGCGATCCCCGGCCACATAGCTCCCCACTTAGGAAACGACTTCGCCCTGCAGCTCCCGCCACGGATTCCGGGATTCTGTTCTGTTGCGGATGTGCTGGTGGACTGTCGGCCCAAACGGCGTTTTCTTCCCTAGCGAGACGTAGGGGGAAACCGGACAATGCCGTAATGGTCCTCTCAAGGAAGGAGTCGGCAATGTCCCACTCAAGAGAGGCGGCACTCCTGGAGATGGCGAACGACGGGGATGCGGCAGCGCAGTCGGAGCTGTTCGCGATGCTGTACGGCGAGCTGCACATGCAAGCGGCCAGGCTCATGAGAGGGCAGCGACGGTCGCACACACTCCAGCCAACGGCGCTGGTCCACGAGTTGTTCCTCAACCTCTTCGGGCGCAAGACAGCGAAGTTCACTTCTCGGGAGCACTTCCTTGCCGTTGCAGCACGCGCAATGAAGAACGTGCTTATCGACCACGCTCGCGGTAAAGGGCGCAAGAAGCGCGATCCCGGGAGGAAGCAGGTTCCCGTGGACGACGCCATGCCGGTGCGTGTGGAGTACGACGATCGAGATGTGGACTGCATCGACCTGCACGACAAGCTGGAAGAGCTAGCGGAGCTCGGGCCGCGGGAAGCGCGCGGCGCTGAATGTGTCATGTATCGGTACTTCGGCGGCCTGACGATGGATGAGATCTCCTACTACATGGGTGTGCCCAAGCGCACACTCGAGCGTGATTTCTTCTTGGCCAAGGCGTGGCTGCACCGCGAACTTGAGCCGCCCTCTGAAGACGACGATTCCGAATCGAGGCAGGAAGACGACGATACCGAGTCCACGCCGGAAGACGACGATGCCGAACGGTAACGGCGGGACGAAGCTGTCTTGACGACGCCGACCGGCCCGCGTCGAGGTCCGACCTGGCTGCGCGTGCGCGAGGCCTTCGACCTGGCGCTCGACCTGCCCCTGGACGGACTCTATGAGGTGCTGCAAGCGCGGTTCGACGAGGACGTCGTGGCCGAGGCCATGGCCCTTCGCCGACATCATGAGGTGGCTGAGGGGTTCCTCGAGCCTGCAGAGGGCAACGCCATGCAGGTGCATGTGCGCCAGCTAGCCAAGGCGCTTCCATCTGAACGCATGGAGCGCATCGAGCTTCGCAAAGGCCGCAAGATCGCGAATCGCTACGAGATCCAACGCGAGATCGGCAGGGGGGGGAGCGCCATTGTCTACGGTGCTCGCGACGAACTAACTGGACGAACCGTTGCCGTGAAGATCGTGCCTCACTGGGGGGCGAATCGCCCATCCCCGATTCAGGGAGAGGCCGCGGCGATGCGGTTCCTGCGCCCAGCGGGGGTAGCGCACGTCGTCGACGACGGGAGCGAAGACAACTTCACCTTCCTGGTCATGGAGTTGGTGCGCGGCCGGCCGTTTCCCGGAGGCGGGCGCGATCGTACGTACGTCTGGTCGGAACTGGAACCGGTGACCCGGGGACTCCTCGAGGCGCTCGCACGCATCCACTGGGCCGGCATCGTGCACTGCGACCTCAAACCCGAGAACGTGCTCATCGACCGGGCCGGGCGTGTCGTCATCCTCGACCTCGGCATCGCGCGCGACCCGGGGGCGGATCGCGGCGTGCTCCGGGGGCAAGCGATGGCCGGGACGCCACGCTACATCTCGCCTGAGCAAATCCAGGGGCAGCCCGGGGCCGTTCGCTCGGACCTCTACGCCGTCGGCGTCATGCTGTACGAAGCGTTGGCCGGGTGCGATCCGCATGAAGCCAGGACGGCTGCTGAAGTGTTCTGCTTCCGTCCGCATGTCCCGCCGCCTCCGCTCGAGGGCGTCGTGACGGGCGTCCCTGCCCACGTATCGGACACCATCAATCAGATGCTCTCGACGGACCCGCAAGCGCGGCCTCCGTCGGCGGCCGAGGCTTTGCGCATGCTCCTCGGCAAGGAGCCCGTGCGGCACGGGGCGCCGTTCCTCGGATCCCGGGCATTGATCGACTCGATCGTCGATTCCGCACGGCAGGGGCGCTCGATCGATGTCGGCGGTACACCGGGATCGGGGCGCTCCCGTTCTCTCCATGAGGCGCGTCAGCACCTGAAAGCAGCGGGATTCGAGGTCCGCCGACTCCGCGCCTCGAAGTCTCCGTACGGGAGCCTGGCCGGCGTCGTAGAGAAAACCTCGATCCAAGGGGGGAGCGCCGCCGAGGCCCGCGCGTGGGTGCAGGATGCCGTGGCGGGCCTGCTCGAGTCCCGCCTCGTCCTGCTTGCCGATGACTTCCCAGGCCTGGACCGCGGTACGCGGGAGGTGCTGGCCGGTTGCCGAGCGAGCGGCTGCATTGTGTTCGTCCACGACGTGCCGGCTGCCGGGGCGTCGCCCCGACCGTTGGAGGCATGCGACCTCGAACCGCTGTTTCTCGGACACAACCGCATCCACCACATTCCCGAGGACGCCGCGCGGCAGTTGCATAGGTTGAGTCGCGGGAATCCGGCCGACGCCTTCGCGGAACTCGACGCGTGGGTACGAGCCGGACTCGCACGCCGCGAAGGGGACCAATACGGCTTGGAACGACCTGCGCTGGAGAGCATCGCCGCAGGAACGCACCTTCGTTCTAGGAGCGCAGTTGGAGTGCCGGAAGACATCGATCCGAGCGCGCGCGAGCTTCTCGCGGCCTTGGACTTGGCGGGTGAGTACGCAAGCGCGTCGTTCCTCGCGGCGATACTCGAACGCGAAGGTTGGCTGGTCGAGGAGCAGATCGAGGACCTCGTTGCCCACGGACTCGTTGCACGAGAGGTCGACGGTGCGCTCTGCTCGTTGCGTCCCGCTTTGGGCGCAGGGGATCTCTCGCGAGAGCAACGCCGCGGACTCCATGCGGCTACGGCCAAAGCACTACCGGCGCATGAGCCGCGGCGGATCTTCCACTTGTTCGCTGCAGGGGCGGATCAGGCCGTCTCGCGCGAAGCAGTCCAGGTCGCCGCGGACGAGATCGAAGAGGGTCGGATCGACCGCGCGATTGCCCTGCTCCGCGCGGGTCTCGGTGCTCTCCGAGGCAGGCCCGATCCGGAGCTGGAGGACGCCTACCTCGATGTCTTGCTGCTCGCCTCCATCCTTCGCGGGACGACCGGCGTATTCGACCGCTTCCTCTACGACTTGTCGCGGGTGCAGACCGACGCCTCACCCAAGCGACGGCGTTTGGCAAACATCGCGCGAGCGGGGGAACACGCGCAGAAGGGCGCCACACAGCCAGCGCTAAACGTCCTACCGGAGTTCGCGGAGGCAGACACCGCCACCGAACGTCGCTGCCTGCTCTCCGTGCTGATGTTCGCCACGCGCCAACTGCCGTCCGCAGACCGGAGTGCAGGCATCGACCGCGCCGCCGAGCACGCCGGAGCAGATCCGCAACTACGCCGCATCGTGATGAGTACGCGTGCGTGGCACCACTACGCGGACGGGGAGTACGGCCTCGCGGCGCGCATCCACAGGGACATTGCCCAGAAGATCCGGAACCCGGCCGTGCGCCTGGCTTCCCTGCTGAACGCGGCGTCCGCCGCCCTGGAGGCCGGGCAGCTGGACAGGGCGGAGCGATGGGCCCGCACGGGACTCGAACTCGCCGCCGAGTTGCGGCACGGACACCAGGAGGCGCGGGCCGAGTGGATCCTCCGTTTCATTGCATACAGGCTGGACTCGGCGGGTGAGCCGGACCTCGAACTCGTCTCGGCCGCCAAGATCCTCAACGTCCCGAATCTCCGCGCCCTCATCAACCTCATCGAGGCCGCCGCGGCGTGGCGGTTGGGACGGCGACTGGTTTCCCGCGAATTGGCTGGGCGCGCAGCCGAACTCTGGGACGCCATGGGGGCGAAGGCGAAGTGGCTCGTGGCGGACTCGCTGGTGGCCGCGTCAGGTCGAGAATGCTCGCGCGCTGACTTGGCCGCGGCGTACGAGGACGTACGCGACTGTCGCGTCGCGGCGCACGCGGTCCAGGCGGCGTATCTCTATTCGTGCACAAGTGTCGAGTTCAAGCCTCGCTTTCTCGCTCTGGCCCGCACGCGCGCGGCTGAGCTCCCGCCCAGCAACTGGGCCCAGCGGCTGGAAGTCGTTTCTATCGCCGAGGCGGTGAAATAACCGACTCCTCGATTCCCAAGTGAGGGGTAGCCCCCGAAGGGGGCCACGCAGCGGTCTGCGGACTGCTGCGTTTCCACACGCTTGTTCCCGAATCGAGGAAACCCATGACCACGCAACGCTTCCGGTGCGCCCTCAGCGCACGCAAACTCATCCTGAACTCACTATTCCTGTTCGCCATGGTCGGACTGATGGTCCAGCCGGCTGCTGCCGGCATGGACATGGGGACGTTCGATCTCCGCCAGCCCGGCAACCAAGAACCGGTCGCCTGGGTCTACGTCGAGGACGACACGAGCGACGGTAGTGGAGTCCACTACGTCGCCTACCACCAGGACTTCGTGTTCGCCGGCGCCCAGAACCCCACCGTCGTGACCGAGGCTGCGTTCCAGGCCGGTGAGAGCCACTCCTCCCTGCAGGAGTTCCTGGACTGGATCGAGGCGACCTACTCCAACGTCGAGGACAGCAACGACCTCGTCGTTCGCAAGTTCACCATCACGACCGTGCAGTAGCGCAGGTCGGGGCCGAGCCCCCGGCGAGCACCGCTCGCCGGGGGCTCTCCGTCCGGGGAGTGGCGGGCTCCAGGACTTGGTGCCGTTTACAGGCATGACAGCGATGCCTCGATCGCTGTCGGTTGCGGAGGCGGCAGTGCCGGCAGATCCCTACTTCCTCGTCATCTTGGACAAGGACCGCGAGCGGTACCCGGACCACTGGCAGGTCCGGAGACAAGGGAAGTTCGAGCCGAGCACGTACGGCTCGGAAGCTGAGGCGCGACGAGCGGCACTCCGTTGCAGGCGCGTCGGTCGATCGCTTGACGAGATCCATGACGACGACCTTCGCTCCAGGCGCCGAGTCGGCCGGAAGCGTGAGTATCGGATCTTCAACGTTGCCGGCACGTTTCCCGGTCGTGTGTACAGGATTGTGGAGAAGTAATGGAAATGAGTATGGCGCGCATCGGTCTGCTCTTGTTGCTGATTGCGATCGGCGGGGCCTGCACGCCGACGCCCGAGATCACGCGTCGGTATGCCCAGTTCGATGGCGGTGTCGAGCCGGTGCAGAATCGACACGTCGCAGCCAGCGCGTTCGTCATGCCGGTGCCTGCAGCCGCCTCAGACTTGGCGATCCGACAGCTCAGCGACCGCGGCCAGGGTGCCGTCATCAGTGCACTGACGTCGGGGGCATCGGGCAAGGACGATGTCCTGCACTATGCCGGCCTCAAGCGCCGCAAGAGCGACAAGATCGAGGATCGAACGCTCGTGAAGCGCCGTGTGGTCCTCTCCATATCGAAGACCGACTGCGCGATCTCGAGTGCTGACCGGATCGAGCAGCT
Organism: Planctomycetota bacterium; assembly: GCA_028281445.1. Lineage (GTDB taxonomy): Bacteria > Planctomycetota > PLA2 > PLA2 > JAEUHO01 > JANQJW01. The sequence continues at coordinate 95,257 of JANQJW010000023.1, forward strand.
TCGCAGCCGGATTGCCAGTATCTCGTCCGGTGTGACGATCGAGTCCTGGAATCGCTTCTCGACGGAGCACGAGACCGTCGACCTCGGCAAGGTGAGCCTGGAGAAGACGTTCGAGGCCACCGTGGAGGGGAAGGTCGGAACGCCGGAGAAGGCCGCCGTGGCTGCACACCTGCTCGGTACAGCAAGAGACACGCGAACGCTGACCGAAGAGCTGTCGCTCCGCGAGCGGCGGATCAAGATCACGGGGACGCTGGCACCGGACCGGAGGTGGGCAGAGACGTATCAGCAAGGCAGCGTCGGAATCGATCTCACGGGGAACTCGACGCTCGACTTGACTCTCAAGATGCCGGCTGCAGACGACGGCGAGTTGAAGCACACGTTGCGCTTCACCCTCTCCGCAGGCGGGAGGCGTCTCGCTCCGAAGGACGTCGGTTTCCGCGTCCGGAAGCTCCTGTTGCCGGAACTCGCGAAGAACGCGGCTACGGGCAAGGTCGAGGCGGTCACGTGCAAGATCTCGGGGTCCTACCGACTGCGTCGCGTGCTCTACGGCCAGTCGACGATCATGGAGGGAGACGACCACGTACGGTTCATCCACGGAGAGTTCGAAGCCGGGGACAAGGTCGAGATCATCAGCGCTGCGACGGTCCAAGCCGCGGCGCGGCACTACGCGATCACACATGTCCGGCGGAACCAGAGACTCAAGTACCGCCGAGTTGTGTTGCCCGGACCGGGCCAACCGCCGAGGCCTGTCGGCGATGCGGAGATCCTGTATCTCGCCACGCTCGGGGAAGTGGATGAACTGCTGGCCTGGCTTGCGGCCCACGCGGCGAACGGACTGATCGTAGGGGATGCCCTGAACCGGTACGGGCTGCGCTTCGAGTGGCGCAACGGTCAGGTGCTGACTGTGAACGAAGTGGCTGGGCTCCGCCTGGTCGAGTTGCCCTGAGAACGAGAGATCAAGGAGAGCCTAGAAGATGGCGGATCTTGCAAAGAGCTGGCCCATGGTCACGGGCGCGGCGGACTTCCTTTCGAACCTGGTGGCCGTGCGGGACGCTGCCCACGGAGCGCGGTGCGACCCGGCGCTCCTCTTCGTCTACGTCTCGTGGAAGGGCTGCACGGCGTGCATGGGGGACACAGACTTCCATGATGAGTTGAAGGTCGTCCCCTCGTACGAGGGCATGCCGAGCGGCTCGAGGTTCATCGAGGTGCCGTGGTTCGTCGCGCTTCGGATTGCAACCATGCAGCCCGAGGACGAGCACGACGTTCTTGAACTGCCCGAGAGTCGCTTGTGGACGCGGACGCTCACGCCGGATGCGTACAAGACGCTGTTCGAGATGACGAGCCGCTGCAAGCAGGCACTGGGGGCGGGTCGCCCCGTGGAGACGTACCCGCAGCCGCCCGAGAACCGGCCCCATTTCCCGCAGCTGTTCGTGTTCAGCGGGAAACGTCTCGCGGCAGCGCACCCGCCGTCGAACAGCCATCTCGACGACTTGTTCGAGGACGTCGAGGACTGGCTCACGAGAGGCTACTTCTTCTCTCCGAGCATGCAGCCGGACGACGTGACGACGTTGCGCACGGCCTTGAGCAAGGCCGTCCTGGTTCAGCTCGTGAACGAGAACCTCTTCAAGGAGCCCGATGTCGACTTCGTGAAGACCGAATTCCGAGCGACGGTCGGGTGCATCATTGAGCACGAGAGGAAGGGGACGTCCGCAACGAAGGACTGCGTCGCCTACTGGCGGCCGGGATCGAAGCCCGAGTCGGTCGGCGCGGACGTTTCGACGGGCGTTCAGGCTTGAAGGAGTGGCACCATGACCAAGTCAGAACAGCTAGACAGGGTGGCGGAGGGATGCGTCGTCCCTTGCGATGGGGTCGAGTCGCGCAACTGTCACGCTTGGGACAACGTCATGCCCCCTCCGCCGAACAGCTTCCATGTGACGGGTGAGGTGTACGTGCCAAACCCAGGCGTGGTCCCCATCTTGACGCCGCGTGTGCCGCAGGGCATTAGTCCCGCCATCCTGCTGCTCGACCTGATTCTCATCCAGAAGCCGGGCGCATGGCCGCGCGTTCTTACGTGGAAAACGGCACGCTACGAGCTCACGTATCGCGACGGCACGTCCGGCTACAAGAGCGTCAACGTGTTCTGCGGCGAGGAGATGATCGCCGACATCGACGTACAGATCGTGGAGTGACGCTTCTCGCTTGTCAGTCTCCTGTTGACCCAAGGCGTTCGAAAGAACACACTTCCAGTCCGGAGGAGAGTCGTGCCTGGGGATCTTGAGCGCGCGATCCAGCGAATCGTCCGGCGTCACAAGTTGATTTCTGCTGTCGCGTGCGTGGCAAGGCACGACCAAGTCCTGTGGCAGGGGGAATGGGGCCGGTCTGTAGCCGCTACCTGCACGAAAGCAAAGGCGAACACGGTCTACGCCACGGCTTCACTCATGAAGCCCCTCGTCGCCACAGCCCTGCTCATGCAGTTGCACGCTAACGACGTTCTTGACAGCAGTGATTCCGTGGACTCAACGGTCAGGAAGATTCTCAAACTGGGAGCCAACTCTGATCTCACCGAGGTCAGCTTTCGAGATGTCCTCGCGTGGCGTGTGAAGATCGAATTCAGGCACGTCGACCAGAGCCCGTTACTGTGGGACAATCCGCTGGGCAAGAGCTTGCGCAGGGAACTAAGCAAGCGCTGGATGCGAAAGTACCCAAGTGGAGGGGTCGAGCCGTTTGGGAATCTCGCCTATCAGCTTGCCGGGCTGTTGGCTTCTCACCTAGCCGCCAACAGCCTATCGCAGGAAGGCCTAGACGAGACTCTTAGAGCTCTCGTTCTGGATCGTCTGCGCATGAATGACACTCGAGTGTCGCCATCCGCTGGGATGGTCGAGCGTATGGCTCTTCCCTACTCATGGGACATCAACGGGTGGACGCCCTCCCGACAATCGAGATTCCGGCATCGCGCGGCGGCCGAAGGGTATACGACGGTCAATGACATGGTGAGGTTCCTGGCCGTTCTGGTTGATCCCGAGCGCTGCGGTGTGCGGGCCGGGTTCCCTGCTGAGGTCACTCGCGCAGTGCGAGCGATCATTCCAGGCGCTCTGAGCGGCGGTGCTTTCTACTTCACAGGGAGCAGACCGCACTATCGAGCGCTTGCCGCAGCGCACGTACCGTCGGGCTTGACGTTCACGTTCTTCACCAACAGCTTCCCCAACAAGGAGGCGGGCTTCTGGACCTCCGTGCGTGGCGCAGCAAGAGCAGTATTCAAAGGTGACGGGGGTCCAGATATGCCGGCACACGTGGGGCCTCTTCTAGGTAATACTCCCCCGACAGGTGTATACGTCGGTATCGCGACTTTGGCCGAGATCACACGCGACGAGCACACGTACTCATTGGAGATGGGTGAGAACGAATGGCGGATCGACGTGAGCACCGACTCTACGCAGGAGTGGGACCTGCGCGACTACTACGATCCAGACCGTCTAGTAGGGAGACTGAAGAGCGCGGTTGTGGGGGCCACGCGTACGATTTCGCTGCAAGTCCTTGATGGAGTCGAGAAGTCACAGGTCGCAGTGGAAGTGCCGCCGCTCAGTGGCGCGACGGCCGAGCCGCTCGGAGTAGAGCCGTCCGAACTCGAGGGCTCGTACCTCGGCTACGTAGCGCGTGAAGAAGGGCAGAGCCCTATCCGTGTACGGATCTTCGGAGAAGCACCCGAGTTTCGCGTCGAACTCAGAGGAACTGGCGAGAGTGCGTCGCCGCCGATCATTCTTCGCCGCCTGTTTTTGGCGTTAGGCGCCAACATCGTCGTTGCCAGTGAGGTGCATCTCGGAAGGCGATTCACGATGCTCGGGTTCGCTCAAGACAGTGTGATTGCAGGGATCTGGAAAGACGATGCGCTGGAACGCCCGTTTGTGGTAGCGCGAAACCCAAGGCTCATCCCGAGGGGCATTGCCAAGGGCAGATACGCTGGCGAGGTCGTTCGTGGCCTCATGCGGGAGCGCGTCGACTTGGAAGTCGCAGGCAAAACTGTGACCGTCAGTGCTCCGGCTCTCGGCATTCAGGGCGAGTTTCCTGCATTCGGGGGGCGCACGACTCGGATGGAGGTCGACGGAACGGAAGCCTTGTCGCCGTTCTACCTCGAACTCGGCGGATTCGGTCATCTCACTGAGGGCGAGCTCCGAACTGGAAGCACGAGTTGGCGAGTTCATGCGGTACGCGCTAAGGACTAGACGAAGGGAGAGAGAGCATGACGTGGCCTACATATGACGACGGAAGTGGCACAACGGTACTGGCGCGGCTTATGGCGATACAGTCACTGCTTCAACAGTGCCAGGGGTACATTGACTCTCTGAAGGCGTCGACCATGCTCTGCATTCTCGAAGTGAGCGGCTCGAATCACAAGAGTTCAGGCGGGGAGCATGACAATGACCGGAAGTGCTATCGCGACTTGTATTATGGCCCGGCTATCACGATTCCGCCGAACAACGACGCGCGAGATCACGGCGCACATCAGTTCGTCGATGCTGCCGTCAGGGCCCTCGAGAACGCCCTCGCTGAGCTGGAGCACACCGGAGGCGGAGGCGGCTAGACTCTCGTTGCCACTTCGGGCTCACTTGACGCTCCACCGACGTCGTATTCGGTCTGCATCTTCACTAGGTCCGAGGACGAGGGCGTCACAGATCGCGGCAACTTGCTCTTCACAGGTAGCCGTTTCGGCCAGGGCACGCAGTGCCGTCAACTGCAGCCACACGTGACCGCAGTCTGAAGCACGTTGGAATCCGGCACGAGCGGCCTGAGTGGCAGCGGCGAGGCGGCCAGCGCTGCAGGCGACCCGTGACTCAATCAGCCTCTCGATAACTACACGATCAAGCTCATCGGTGGCACCTTGAGATCTACTGCGCCGCAGCCACACCTGTACGCGATCAACGAGTCCAGAGTCCGCCGCCAGCCACGCGCGGATCAGGCGCCAAGCCGCACTCTGCCGGACATGTCGCATGGTTTCTCGAGGCGCTTCCGCCAGCATCTGGCGGACATCCCGCGTCCCGGCCGCGACGGCCAATGACAACGCCTGGAACAACTCAATCGTCAAGCGCGGCTCCAAGTCTCGCGAGGCCCGGATCAACTCGACGAAAGCCTCCCGAGCTCTGTCTGGGTCGCCGACCCAGAGCTCGCGTAGCGCGACATGGATGGCAATTCTGGAGCGCCCGGCCGCATCGCCGGCCTCAGCCACGGTCTCCTTGGCTGCTGCGAGTACCTCGTCCGAGTCTCGAACGTCACCGCGCGCCAATAGGCATGAGGCGTGTCCAACCAAGCCATCGATGAGCGCCGCGGCGTAGGGGCTTGCCTCTAGCTTCGCGTGCGCCGCGCGATGAGTGCGTAGAGACATCTCCAACTGCCCCACCCGGGCCCGCAACTCGGCCAGTGCGAGCTGGGCATGCGCAGACTGAATCACTGCACCCTCCAGCTCTAGGCGCCTGACTTGCTTCGCGAGATCCTCGACGTCCTCGATCCGAGCACCCAGTGTGGACCTAGCCAAGATCGCGTTTATGGCACTTGCGATGCCGTTGGTTCGGGTGCCGGCAGCGAGCGCCATTCGCGAGGCGCTCCAATAGAGCTGCTCAGCCTGCGGTGCGTTGCCGCGTCGCAGGTGGACAGAAGCCAATTGGTCAAGGGCCGACGAACGCTGCTCGTCCAGGTCGTGGGCGGCGTACATGTCATGTGCCATGCTCAAGTAAGACTCAGCGGCCTGGAGGTCTCCCAGCCTCTTGGCGCGCACCCCGAGGAGGTACGCAGCGAGTCCGAGTTCGCGCCCAGGCGGCAAGGCACGAAGAGCGGCTTCCATCACATCTGGCTCGATAGAACTAGCGCCATTCCGATAGTAGCGAATGCTGGTACGCTCGACTTCGCCTATCCATCGAGTCAGGGTATCTCCTTCTTCAAGAGCACGCTTGAGTATCGCGTCGAACGTCTCCTCCAAACCCGCGTAGTTCCCGGCATCGGCGAAGGCATGTGAGGCGCGCAGCATCAGTCTGCGGTACTGATACGCGGTGCCGGCTGCGACCTGGCCCGGTACAAGCGCCGCCGCCCGCATGAGCCGCACAGTGCGATGGATCTCCTGTCGCCTCGCAGCCTCCAGTGCAGCCCTCGCAAGAAGAGGTTGTGCGCGCTCCGACTGACCAGCGAGAAGCCAGTGGGTTCCGTGCCGTTCACTCTCCGCGGATTTGATGCGAGCCAGATGTTCAGCGAACGCGCGATGAATTTCTAAGCGAAGCGTATCGGGGAGTGCCTCGCGCACGGATTCCTGCACGAGTGCGTGGCGAAAGACGTACCCGCCTCGATGCCCGTGAAGGAGCCCCCCTCCATCTGAGGTGCGCTGAAGTAGGCGAAGTACCTCGAGGAGAGGGAGTCCCAAGATCTGCGACAGGCCCGCGGAGTCGATCTGAAGGCCATCGACAGATGCAAACTCAACGACTTCGCGCGCACGGGGCTCCAGGTCCGCCAGCCGCGCGTGCACCGTCTGGCGAAGCCCTGACGGGACGAGTGACGGATCCCAAGTGCGCGCGGGACAGAGCTCGTTTGCGCGAATGGATATCTCTTTGCGTTCGACCGCAAGGTGCGCCACCTGTAGGAGGTACAATGGATGCCCGGCGGCTTGCTCGATGAGATCGGCCGCCAGCGCCGGGTGCACGGCCTCCACGTCGAACTCTGCTCTGAGAAGGTTGAGGGATTCGTGAGCCGACAGGCCAGCTAGCTCGATCAGTATCGGGGGCGGGTCCCATTCACAGAGAGCGGAACTCGGACCACTCCCGGGTCGTTCCGTGAGAATGAACAGAATGGGATGGTTGCTGAGATCCTGCATGAGGGATCTGACGAAGTGCCTCTCCGGCTTGCTCAACTGGTGCACGTCTTCCAGTACGACGAGAACGTGACCACGTACTTCCCGTAGGCCGGCAACACACTCGAAACCATCGCGACCCACGCTCCGCGATTCGACGGGACCGGCGCCGCCCGACAGCACCTCGCGCAGCCGTGACCGGACGTCTGCCAAGCTCGGCCTTGGCTGAATCGCTGCGAAGTTGAGACCAGCAGCAAGCCGAACCACCGCGCCAACTAGCGCAGACTTGCCCATGCCTGCCTCGGCCCTGATGACCGCCGTCTTGGCGCCCGTGTCCAATGCGCCTAGCAATGCGGTGATCTTCTCAAGATCTGATTGGCGCCCAACAAAGACGCCACTGCTCTCGCGCCGACCCGCGGCGGGCTTGACTTGACTTGGTCGTCGCATGGTGCTGGCCAAGTCAGACGCTGAAGCCGCGCGTTCAAGTGGGTCCCGGTGCAGGCTCGTCCAGAGAATGGCCCGAAGCGTCGCATCCGCCTCGCGAGGGGGATCGAGTGGGGCTCCATGCAGAATCTCGAGGAACACCGAGCGGAGGGTACTCGCCTTGATGGGATGCTCACCGGCAACAAGTTCATAGGCGACGAGGCCGACCGCCCACACATCTGACGCAGGAGTCAGCGGCTCCTCACGGAGTAGTTCGGGCGCCATGTAGAGTGGTGTTCCACGTATGCCATCACCCGTACGCAACTGTACTTCGGCCATGTTCAGGCCAAGTCCGAAGTCGGTGAGCTTCAGGCAACCTCGGGAAGTAAACATGACGTTATCGGGCTTGATGTCACCATGCACGATGCCTGCCTCGTGCGCCGCCGCCAGCCCATCTACCAGTTGGCTGACACAGTCCAGCACCGCTCTGTGATCGAGTTTTCCAATGGCCATTCGCTCACGGAGCGTCATGCCATCGACGTACTCCATCTCGATGGCCCAGCCGTCGACCAGTTCGTGAAGCTGGTGCAAGGCCACCACGTTCGGATGCTGGAGAGACGCGACGAGTCGCGCCTCGTTCAAGACGCGATCCGCGTCACCTCGGGACCTTGAGCCACTAGGCACGACTTTCAGAGCCACGCGGCGCCCGAGAACAGTGTCGTCTGCTCGGTAAACTGTGCCGAATGCACCCTGTCCCACTTCCTCGACAATTCGGAGATTCTTGAACTGCTCGCCGGAACCAATTGAATCCAGCCGCGGACGATCAGGGTCCATAGCCGAGATCGTACAGGGTTCTCGTTCCGCGCAGGTCGGCTCGTCTGGCGGCGTGATCAGTTTCTCGCCGCTCCAACTCGCGGGAGCAGCGTCGAGGTTCATCACGCGCAGCACCGCCGACACCACGGTTGCCTCGGTGCTGGTCATTCGATCTCTGTAGCGCGCCACTTGCGGAGCGACGCGGGACGGCACCACTTGGCCGTCGCAGAGGATCGGGTCCCCCTGAGTCTCAGCGCTGGGATCCACAGCGGTGATCGACCGAGTACAGGTCTCGTGTCAGCAACCGCGTCAGCATGTCCAACGCGACGTTCAGAATCGCACGTTTCGGGCGCGTATTCGTACGTTCTTGCTCGGCGCAGAAGTAGCGCGTACGATGCCATCGACGCGAGATAACAGGCGTTTCATCGCTTCGAACGGCGCGGATTCAAAATCCCCCGCCCTTAACGGGCTTGTGGGTTCGAGTCCCACCTCCGGCACCACGCCACCACCGTGTGACCCGGGGGTCGCCGTGACTCTCGTAGTCCTGGGCGCAGTGGTGTTAATCGTCGATCAGCGTCCTGGGCGAGACGATGACTCGGCAGAGAGCCCTGTCATTTCAACGTGTCACGGCGCCGCGTGCCCGCGCAGCTCACGACGCCGACTCGGGACGAACGAGAGCCGGCTCGTCTCAGCTCTCACTCGCCTGAACTTCCGATCGAGCGCCTCGGACGGATAGTGGTAGTAGGGTGCGTACAGCGCTCGGTCTGATCGTACTCGCGCTACGCACTCCGCATAGCCAGGTTCGCCGCTGAACGAACGCAACGGGCGATCGCCACAGATGTCGAGCGGTACGTCCTCGTCGAAGCGGAGCGTGTGCCCGAAGTCAGTGTAGATGGGCGTTGCTCGCGTTGGACAGAGGAAGTGCATCTGGGTCTGGACGCCGTATCGGCGGCCTTCGGAGAGGCGGGCGACGTCGCCCGCGAGGGCCAAGGTTTCTAGGAACTCGTCGTACGACTCATCCGGATAGCCCCAGATGTAGGAAGCCGTCGCGTTGAAGTACCGCAGGGACTCGCCGACGACTTCAAGGACCTTCTCTCGCGACAGCCTCTTGTTGATCCGTTTCCACATGAGTTCCGACCCTGTGTCGATTCCGAAGAACACCATTCGACACCCTGCGGCAGCCATGGCTTCCATCATCTCGCCGTCGAGAGTGTCTATGCGCGAAAAGCACGACCATCGAACGGCCGGCGTGCGTGTCTCCATTTCCCTGCACAAGTCCAGCACGCGGGCCTTGTTGATGGTGAACGTATCGTCGATGAAGTCGACCCGCGCGTTCCGCGACAGTTTCGTCGACACCTCGACCTCTCGGATCACGTCTGCGATCGACCGATAGGCCACGCGCCGGCCCCACATCGTGATGATCTCGCAGAACGAACAGTCAAAAGGACAACCACGCGATCCGACGATCGGCTGTCGGGTGTAGTCGGTCATCTGAACTCTGGAGCGCAACGGCCAAGGGAGGCCGTCCAGGTCGGCGATGCGGTTCGGTGAAGGACAGTCGATCGTGCCGTCCGGCAGTCGCCGGCAGATGCCGGGGCCCGCAGGCGTCGATCCGGCGGTGACACTTCGTGCGATGTTGACGAGGGCTTCCTCGCCCTCGCCGCGCACGACGAGGTCCACCGCATCGCACTGCTCTAGGATCCTCTTCTCGTTTCCGTTCACTCCCGGCCCGCCGAGTACCACCAGTCGGTCGCGCACGGCAGAGCGTGTCCGATCGAGAGCGCACATCACCATGGGCAGCGCATTCGCGAAGAGTGAAATGCCGAGCACCTCAGAGCGGACGCTCGACAAGACGCGGGCGAGGCCCTCAACGTCGAACCACCCTGTGTCGGGGCGCCCATGAAAGTCGATCACCTGAGAGTCGTGGCCGGATTCATGAAGCGCGGCCGCGAGATAGAGCGGCCCGATCGGAGGGAAGTCTCCCTTTCTTCCGGAGATCCTGCACGAGACCAGCGTCACGTCCGCCTGCTTCCGCATCTCATTCCCTCGTGAGTCCACACGATGATACCAAGCGAGTGGCTGACGGGCCGCGCAGTTGGTATCCTCATGCAATGCGCGGTACTGCGGGTTGTGTGCGCAGAGTCTCTTTCGTCAACGCGCTGGACTTCGAGCGCGAGTACGTCAGGCGCGGGCGGCCCGTCGTTGTCGAGGGAGCCGTCCGCGATTGGTCCGCCGTGCGCCTATGGCGCCGAACGGACTACCTACGCGCCCGTGTCGGCCACCGCTGTGTCCCCGCGCTACTTGGCGCCCGCCCCGGGGGGCAGGCGCGAGGCGTGTCGGTACTGATGTCTGAGTTCTTGGACTACCTGGAATCCAAACGTGCTAGCCGCGGATCGGTCTACTTGAGTGATGTACTGGTCAAGATCGATCTACCTGAACTGCTGCCGGACCTCGGGACGCCTCCATTCCTGGGTCGACTGAGCCACGGCACCGAGTCCGAGGAAGTCAACCGCTATCGGACGCTCTTCCTGGGAGCGGGGAGTTACTCGCAGATTCACATGCATCCATGGACTCTTGCGCTGAGCTGCCAGATCGTAGGAAGGAAGGAGTTCTTGCTGTTTCCGCCAAGCGAAGCCCGAAGACTCTATCCGGGGAAGCCGTGGGGCGAGACGTTCTCGGACCACGGACTATGCAGCCGAGTGGACGCGAACAATCCGGATCTCGACCGGTTTCCGCGGTTCGCTCGGGCAGCATCGCTCGGTTGCACGCTCACCCCCGGCGACATGCTCTACATTCCGAATCACTGGTGGCATGCCGTTTGGGGGCATGATCGAAACGCCACTGTCGTATGCGCCTATCCGACCTCCATCTGGCAGCAGCTTCGCAATCCAGGACATGCCCTGCGGGCGGCAACGTTCTGGCTTGCAAGGCGGTGCGGACGCAGACGCATGCCAACGAGAGCAACGCGCGAAGCAGAACCGCTGAAGCCCACGCTGCGACTCGCGAGTCGCGCCGGCAATAGAGCGACATGACCTAAGTCCTCGTCGTTCGTCGTTGCCTACGTGCTACGCTCCCATACGTGGGATGAAGCATGTGAGACGAGATGCCCCGAAACGCCTTCCTGGACCGTGCGCGTCGAGGCGGTTCGGCACCGCGCGCCCCCGTCCTCGTTCCGCGCTACCTACGCGGGAGGCTGCGGCCGACCGCATGATCCGATCGGAGAGAAAATGGGACCTGTAACCATCATCATCTCGTTCACGCCCGAACAGCTTGCGGAGATTCAGTCGATGCTCAACAGCGAGCATTCGATGATCCAGGTGGACCTGCCCGAGTTCACCGAGCCCGGGCCGGTCGTGCCTGCAGAGATGCTCGTGGGCACCATGGCTGGGCCCGCGTACCACGCGCCCGATAGCTGGTAGCCCTCTAGCACCAAGCCTCCGTCTTCTCCGGGGGCATCCAGATTCTGCGTCCTGCCGGGTCGGGCTCGAAGGCCCGATTGGGGGTGCGCTCGTGCCTGAAACTCCGCTGAAGATTCCCGTGCGATTCGCCTTTCTCGAGGTCACGTCGCGATGCAATTTCCGCTGTCAGACGTGCCCGCTCGTCCGCATGAAGCGCCCGATGGTGGACATGCCAACGGATCTCGCACTGCGGCTGGTCGACGATCTGGTTGACAACTTCGTCTTCGAGGATCTCGCATTTCACGTCATGGGCGAGCCGGCGCTCCACCCCGACATCGGCCTGGTAGTACGCCACGCTCTGGAGCGAGGCGCTACGGTGAACTTCGTCACGAACGGCTCGGTTCTCGACGAGAGCGTCCTGCATACGCTCGTGGCAAACGGATGCTGGCGGATCGTCGTAAGCGTGCACACGAAGGACTTGGAGACGTCACGTTCCCGCGCTGAGGCCGGAACTCGTCGGTTCAGCCGATACGAGCGCAAGGTTCAGTCGCTCGTCGGCCGCTTCCTGACCCTGCGCGCCGCGGCGGAGTCGTCGACGATGCTGGAGTTGCACTACCTTGATACCTCCGCTTACAGACCGCGCTTGGACGTCATTGGAGACCGCCGCACCGCGCAGTTCGTCGTGGACGAGTGGAGTCAGTGGCTTGTCGGGAGCGGATTCGAAGGCCGGGCGGCCGCGCTCCCGGCGCCGGCAGACTCGGGCGGGCTCGGGGTGCTGCACCAAACGGATCCAGCCGGCGGAAGCGTGGAACTTGCGCGGGGCCTCCGTGTCCGGTTCAAGCGGTCCTACTCGTTCGGCAACTCCGTAGTTGACAACTTGGTGCGCGTGACGCCTGTTCGCGCTGGCACGTGCAAGCTGCCGGCCGAGCAGATCGCGATCCTCTCCAATGGCGATGTCGTTTCGTGCTGCGTTGACCACGAGGGGGTGAACGTACTAGGCAACGTGAACGTGCACGGCAACCTTCGTGACATCTGGACGGGACCCGTCGCTACGCGCTTCCGCTCCGAGTTCGCTGCCGGGCGCGTGCCGTCAGCACGCTGTGCACAGTGTCTCGGGCGTAGGTTCCGCGCTGCAAGGCGCGCTAGCCAAGAAGCCGAATACGCGTGAGGCAAGACAGTGCGAGGCCGCAGACCACCCGCCGAACGACCGTTGTGTTGTGCCACGAGCGCCCGCATGCGTTGGCCGCGTCACCCGACGAGCGACCGGTCCTCTTGACGACGCGCGAGGCGACGACGAAGACGACCGCCTATCTGCGGCGCTTCGGCGTCGCCTACCGAGTTGCGAGTGGCGGTGGCCGGGCTGCTGCTCGTGAGCGACCGCGCGAGAGTCGGCCGTCGGTCACGGTGACAGACGGAGAATCCGAACGATCTGGCGCCGCGATCATCAGCACGGTTTCGCCCGCGCCTCCAGCAGTCGTCGCGTATGCAGAGGGTACCGGTCGACGGCTTCGCTGCGTCGACGATGCGAGCGATCTCGACGCCATCGTCCGTGCGGCACCGTCCTGCCTCCTGATCGCGAGGCCGGCGGACTTGACGTTGCTCCAGGTGCTGCAGTGGCAGGTCGCCGGACACATTGTGGGCCTGCTGCCGTGGGAGCGTCTGGAAGACCTCGAGTTCGTGCTAGCGAAGTGGCTTGCGTACCCGATGGCCGCCTCGCGAAGCGCATCGGCCCAACCGATGGTCGTGTGCCCGGGTCGGCGCGTTCGTCGACGCGACGTTGGCCCGCACTGGCACGTTCGTTCACCGGACACTCAAGAGGTGACGATTGACGAACTCCGCGCGACCCGTAGCACCCTCGCTGTGTTGTCTCACGGCTGGGAGATCGACCTCCATCTCGGTCCCTTCGCGACGTGTGCTGTTGCGCACGCACCGCCCGACTCTTCAGCGCACGAGCGTGCGCCCGCGCCCAGCCCGCGCTGCGTTGCCGAGCGACCCTGCTGGCGCGAATCCCTCTACGGTGTCTCGCTCGTATCAACACGGTCTCTCGGCGCACTCGACTACTACATTGACGCTTGTGCTGCTGTCAAACCGGCCGATCTGCTATCAGGTTTCGAGAACTCCGTCCTTTCCGGCCTTCTACGCGGCAATGCTGCACACGTAGTGGGCTCGGCTGCCGTTTCCCATCCGTCGCGACGCAGGTTTGCCGCATTCACGCGAGCCATGGAACTGTCAGCGACCTGGGGAGAACGCATGGCGGCAGTGCTCGATGCGACAGACTCCTGGGCTTCGGGCCCTTCGACTATGGTGTTCATCGGGGATCCTGAGCAGGTGTGTCGCAAGGCGCGCGGGTTAGGTCACAGTTCGATGGTCGAGCGGGAAGTCGTATTTCACGATGCGAAGCCGAGGTCTTGGCCGGTGTACGACGCCCTGCGTGAAGCCGCCGATGGAGAGCTCTCGGCACGGGGGACCGAGCGACTACTCCGTCTTGCGCTCTCCGATCTCAAGACGAGCCCGGCAATCGGGTATCCGGTCGTTGGAGTCAACCGCCGCCTACTACGTGAGGACGCGTGCGACTACTGCGGAGCCGGTCAGCTCGCCTGGAACCTCGACTTCCTTGACGGCAGGAGTCGCCGTCACCTTCTTTGTTTTCGATGTGGGCTTCGCAGTGATGTCAATCCTGCCGATGACCTCATGATTGTCCCTCGCGTCCAGAGGGTCGAACGATCGGATGGGTGGACGCGGGTCAAAGTGGCCTTCCGGCAGTCGTCTAATGAAAGCAGCGGGCCGCTTGGCATCGGCATGCTCCTTCGTGACAATGCCGATTCGCTCGACGACGAGGAGCGAATGGTCTGTAGCGTTCTCCCCTCCGGCCTGCGCCGCGGCGATTCGACGCGATTGGGTCTGGAGGTTAGATCGCCGGCCCGCGACATTCTGATGCTCCGAAGCGCTATCATCGGCGGCAGTGGATGGCGGTTCGACTACTGGCTCCTGGGTACTTGACGCCGGATCGGAGGACCGAATGACGTCGAGCACGCGGTCGGCCACTGAGGATCGAACGGAGATCGAAGCCGTCGACGTGGCCGCAATGCGCGACCTGGGCAACGTGCTTTGCGTCGTGGCGCACCCTGACGACGAGAGCTTGTTCGCAGGACTCACGATCGCCGCCCTGACTCGTGCCGAGCTCTCCTGCACTGTGGCCGCCGTGAGCCATGGAGAGCTTCGCCTGGTGCCGTTCGCGTCGCGGGGACCGGGTCGGTTCTTGCCCCGCCGGCTTCGAGAACAGTACTGCAGCACCATCGAAGCCGAGTTCACCCTCGCATGCCTGCGGCTGGGCGCGATCGGGACAATCCTCGGCTTCCCCGATCTGCCGGTCGTGTCCGAAGAAGCTCAAAGTCGGCTTGTTCGCCTTGTCTCAAGGCTCTTGGACCACGAGAAACCGGACCTCTTACTGACACATGGATCTAGTGGTGAGTACGGACACGCCATGCACGTAGCCGTCCACGTGGCGGTCAGGCGCGCGATTCGAGCCTCGGTGGGCGCGTACCGCACCTGGACCTTCGGGGCACAGCCGCCGTCGATCGACGCGAAGTGGTTCAATCGGCGAGATCAAGCGACACACTGCGTCACGGGTGATGGGTTACTTGGTGCGAAGAAGGCGGCGATCTCTGCCTATCGATCGTCCTCTGACACTCACCGAAGGATCTACGGAGATGATCCCGCCACGAAGCTGGGCATCGAGTATTGGGCGAGAATGCGATGAGGCGGGAAGAGTAGCCATGGCGGGTCGCGACGATCGACACCTGCTCAACGCTCGCGGAGTCACTGTCCGAGTGCCGCGCCACGTTCATAGCGCACTCACCGACCTTTCCCGCCTACTCATGCGAAGCCTGACGCAGTACGAGTTCGTGTTCGGCTACTGGACCGTCGGTTCCCACGGCCAACTGGAGGCCGACCTGTATTCCGATCTCGACGTCCGGATCCTCGTGACGTCCGAGACTCGAGTTGACGAGATGCTCGAGACAATCGCTGAGCGCAGACATCTCACCAAGGCTGCCGAGGAGTCCATTCACTTCCCGTTGGATGAACGGTCGTATCTCACACCTGCAGGGCATTGCGTGGAATTCGGTGTGCTCGAAGTAGGAGAGTTCGACGAGGAGATACGCAATACGCTGATAGGCGAGCATGCCGACAGTGGGGAGATCTACGGTCTCCTTCACGGCGACTTGCTGTTCGATCGCCACGGACTTGTCGACTCATGGAGGCATCAGATTCAACGTGCCGGCTATCCGGATGAAATGCTGGCACGTGTCCTCGAGACCAAACCGTTCGTAGCGATCAAGCTGCTTCGCATGGCGGCAGCACGCCACGACTGGCCGCGAGTGATGTACTGGCTGGCACGTTTGTTCGATGATTGCGCTCGCGTGCTTCTGGCAAGAGAGCGCAAGTTCTACCCAGGACCCAAGCGTCTGCTGGAAGACCGTCTCGCGAGACTACGGTGTGTGCCGCCGGGCTATCTCAAGTGGTGGCATGAAGCCCTCCGTAGTCCACGCGAGGACTGGCATTCGGTCGTTCAAGCAGCTTGTCAATGGGCACTACGTGTTGTTCCGGAGGAGTAGCGAATCGGAGGGGAGATGGAAGCGCTTGTCACAGGAGGCGCCGGTTTCATAGGATCGCACCTGGCGTCGCTGCTCTTGGCGAGAGGCAACCGGGTGACGGTACTGGATGACCTTTCGACCGGGCGAAGAGTGAACATCGAGCGACTCGAGTCGAACGACCGCTTCGAGTTTGTACGCGGATCGGCTCACGACGCAGCTGTCACGGATCCACTTGTCTCGCGGGCCGATGTCGTTTTTCACTTGGCTGCGGTCGTTGGTGTGAAGCGGGTCGTCGAGGATCCAGTCCGCGCGATCGAATCCAACGTCGCCGCCACGTCGTGCGTGCTGGCAGCGGCTGCTCGGACGCGGACCCGGATCCTGCTGGCTTCAACGTCGGAGGTCTACGGCAAGCACTCCGATCTGCCGTTCGAGGAGAGCGCTGACATCGGCTTCGGTCCTCCCACAGCCCTCCGATGGGCGTACGCATGCGCAAAGGCGCTCGACGAGTGGCACGCACTCGCCTACTGGCAGCATCGGGGCACGCCTGCGACCGTGATTCGCCTGTTCAACGTTGCGGGACCGCGCCAACTTGGCGACTACGGGATGGTCCTGCCTCGTCTGGTCGGGCAGGCCTTGCGGGGCGAGGCACTGACTGTCTATGGCGATGGCACGCAAACGCGGACGTTCATCCACGTTGACGACGCCATCCGTGCGCTCGCAGCGTGTGCCGATCATCAAGAAGCCGTCGGCCAGATCTTCAACATCGGATCGGATCACGAAGTCAGGATCATCGATCTCGCCGAGCTGATACGAGCACGGGTTGGAGCGTCCGGGCCAATCGAGTTCATTCCATTCGAAACAGTGTACGGGGACCGGTTCGAAGACATGATGCGGCGAGTACCCTCGCTCGCAAAGCTGAAGTCTGTTATTGGCTTTGAGCCTTCTCACGATCTCGCCTCCATCATCGATGACGTAATCGCCGACATGCGTCGACGACAGGAGTTCGTGGCGAGCGTGAGTTCGGAGTCGGAAGTCTCAGTTCCTTTCGTTTCACCTTGATTCGAGACTGTCCTGATTGGTAGCGTCGCGCACGAGACTAGGCGTCTTGCCTAGGGAAAGTGGATGGGAAATGACTGCAGACCGCGCGGGGCCTCGGTACTTCTTTCGCCGCGAGTTCTTCGGGGGCGTTTTGTACGACCTCAGGAACTACGAGTATGTGTTCTGCGACGCGCCGATCGCAGACGCGCTCGTAGCGCGTGCGCCACGAAGCGTGGCGGGTCTTGTCCCCGCCGGGGCCCGCGATCGTGCGTCGACGCTGTGGCGGCCGGATGGGACGTTGAACTACGAGGTCTTGGATACGCAGCCCGTAGATGACTGGCTGTCCGCGCCGTTGCAGGTCTACTACGACATGAGCACACTCTGTAACCTGCGGTGCCCTCATTGCTACACTCGCTCGGGACCGACCAAACCCAGGCCCGGTGAGCTCTCGTTCGAGGAGATCGTCGCGTGGGCGGATGAACTTGCAGGTCAGGGCGTTTTCAAGATCTCGATCGGCGGCGGGGAGCCGCTCTTCCATCCCCAGGCCGAGGAGATCTTCCGGACCTTTCGCGAGCGGAACATATCCGTGAGCCTCAGCACGCATGGGTTGCTGTTCGAGTCAGGAAAGTGGGCGACTGTTCTCAACGACCTTGACATGAGAACCGTGACAGTCAGCGTCGAGGGCGGTATCGAGGACTCCTACGAAGCCATACGCGGCAAGGGCAACTGGCGCCGCTTTCTCGCATCCATGATGCGATTCCGTGACGACTACCGTGGGCGCTATGCGGTCCGGGTGACAATCACCCGTCACACGATCGGTCAAGTGCGTGAGATTCTGGAGTTGGGACGACAGATCGGCGCATACGCCGTGAAGTTCAAGTTCCTCCAACTCGGTGGCCGAGCACGTGACAACGAGTGGCTCTTCCCCTCGCATGAGCAGAGCGTCCAGGTGATTCGGGAGGCGTTGGAGCTATCGGAGCGTCTGAACGTCAAGGTGACGGTACCTCGCATGTTCGCCCTTGGCACGACGGACACCGCAGTCAACCGGTACTACCCGCTCACTACGACCGGTGAGATGCCCTTCGAGCCGACGTTCGGTTGCGGCGGTGGGCGGATCGGCATCTACGTGCATCCCAACGGGGACTATTCGGCATGCGTCTCCATGGGGCCGGACTATGCTTCCGGGAATGTGAGACGCAATTCACTCCGTGAGGCATGGCTCAACGGCTCAGGCTTCAAGAGGATGCGCGCGCTGCAGGGACAAGAACCCTGCCTCTCGTGCAAGTTCTTGGCGGAGTGCAGGGGCGGCTGCCGTGCGCGTGCCTTGGCAGTGTTCGACGACGCGAACGCCGTCGATCCGTACTGTCCTCTCGTAGACGAAGAGAAAAAAGCCGCCAAGAGGGACGTGTTGGGATTCCGAGCCGACCTCGAGACGGCGAGTCGGTGACCCTCGCACGGCCAGCGGCGCCGGACGAGCTCGCCGCCGCGTTCATGCGGGACGTCGGTATCGCAGCAATGCGCCGCGCCTGCGTCGACAGCGAGCGAAGCCTCGTCTGTCTGACCGGATCGAACGTGACCCGATCTACGGCGGTCGGCGTCGTGGACCTCTGCTTCCTGCCCCATCCGGAAGAGTGTGTCCACGCCTGGACCCGATTGGCGCAGGAGATCGCCACAGTCGGCGTGACCCGCTTTGGCGAGGGCGAGGGCGAGGCGCGTGCGTGGGCGTTTCCGCCTGACAGGGCTTTTCTGCGAACCGAGCATTCGTCCGTCGCGTCTGTTGCTCCTCCGGTTCACGATCTGGCGCTCCTGCGCTCCTACCGGGGAATTCACGACCCGTCGCGGCGGCTGGCTCCCTGGCAAACCCGGATCACGCAATTGACACTGCGTGACATCGACGTCCTGGCTGCCCCGTTCTTACAGCGCCTTGCAGCCACCCCGCGAACGGACAGGGCTCGCGCTGCATTGGCCTGGTACAACGACCGGGTCCGGACGCTGCGAGAGGGGGAGCTGCCGAAGCCGCTCATGCAGGTGCAGAGGGTCCGAGGCGAGCCGCTGTCCGAGGACGTCTCTCCCGCCAGACCTACGTCCGCCGTCGCCCCTTCCGTCGCCGCCCAGCGGATCCAGAAGTGGGCCATGCGCCTGCTTCCCAAAGCGGAAGCCAAGTCGAGATCCGCTCCCGTCGAGATCATTCGATCGCAACTTGGCGTAGCCTACGACTGGCTAGCCGCCGAGCTTGGCCTGGACGTGCCAGAGCGCGGGCCCGTGGCGGCCCATGACATCGACGCACTCTGGCAGGCTCCACGCGCGGCACTTCCGGAAGTCCCGGCGTGGGTCATCCCCGTCGAGTAGCGCGCCCGGCGCTGTCCGCGAGGGACTCAAACAGCCGCGTCGTGCACTCGACCATCTTGTCGTGGCTGAACTCCTCGACGGCTCGCTGCCTCCCGCGGCGGCCAAAAAGCGCGGCGACGGCCGGCTCCGACGCGAGATGACAGAGCTTGCCGGCGAACGCTTTGGAGTTACCTCGCGGAACTAGGTACCCCGCCGGCTTGGGCCCCCCGATCAGTTGCGGCATCGCTCCAACACGCGAAGCGACGACTGGGAGCGCGCAGGACATGGCCTGGGCGACGACGAGCCCGAAGGACTCGCCGATCACCGAGTTGAGGGCGAACACGTCCATGGCGTGCAGCGAGCGAACAACACGGCCGGGCGGGACGGCTCCTTGAAACACAACGGCCCGTCCGAGTCCCAACGAGCGCGCGACACCCTCGAGGCGACGCCGGTAGTCGCCGTCCCCGACGATCAGCAGTCGAGCCGTGGGGACCCTGGCGAGTAGGCGTGGCATGGCGCGAATCGCGATCTGCACCCCCTTCTCCTGAACAAGCCGACAGACGGTGCCGATGACGAAGTCCTGGGGCTCGAAGCCAAGCGCCCCCCGCGCCTGCCCGCGTTGCTGCGAAGTGGGCGGATCGAACGACGCGATGTCGATTCCGAAGTCGATCTGATGCAACCTGCTCGGCGCGACGGAGTGCACGCGTCGGATCTCCTCGGCCTGGCGTCGGCTGATGGCGATGACATGAGCTCGAGGACCCAGACTCCTTGGCGGCATCCCGCATGCGTACTGCACCAGCACGCGAACCAGCTTCCGGCAGTGGGAGAGCCTCTCGCGCCAGTCGGCATGGATCATCTGGTGCGCGTGGTGATCGATGTTCATGAGCGGCGTTCCATACAGTGTCACGACGAGCGGACCACGACGGAATGCGCGCGCACGGGCGATGGCACGACCCGCATAGCTGTGAACGTGGGCCAGGGTGGGCCTGAGGGACGCCGACAGGCGCGTCCAATGCTCAACGCTGGCCCTCCAGAACCGGCGGTCGTACACAGGCTCGGTCCCGGGCATCGGGATGTATCGGACGCCGGCTTCGGAAAACGGCCTTGAGTCAGGTAGACCCGCCGTGAGCACGTGGACACTCCAGCCGCGATCGACCATGGATCGATAGAGCTCGGCTAGGTGGTCTTCCATTCCTCCGATGGAGTGGGCCCGGACGGAGCGTGCCACAGCAAGGATGGTCTTCGCACTCATGTGGTCCACACCTAGCGGGCTACGAAGCAACGGCCCTTCCACACGGGCATGTTGCGCACTCGCCATCGGCGAGTCATCCACGCGACGTTCGTGATGCGAGAGTGTACTCGCACGTCGACTCCTAGCGCCGCCGTCAGCGACCGCACCCCTGGGGTCAAGGACGTGAAGACTAGCTGAGTCATCTGCGCGCACGGTTTCATCGCTGTGTCTCGTCATCGCACTGCAGTCCCTCGACCGATACCTGGGTTCATACTGCTCGCCGTCGCTCACCATGCGTCGCGGCATCTCCGAGAGCTGAATGTGCCCGTCGGGTCGCCCGAGTTAGTTGGCCAGTTCGTGGTGAAGGTCGCGAGGGAGCCGTGTGAAGCACACTTGGAAGGTGAAGGAGCACCCGGTCGGGGTGGGGGGCTAAGAGGAGGCACCCAACGCGGGCGCGATCCGACCGGGTGCTGTGTGTCACGGCGAGTCGCTAAACTCGACAAGCGGCACCGGGGCCATGGATGCCGCGATGTCAGTGCCTAGGTGTTTGAAGTTCGCGTAGTCGCGGAGGATCTGCGTCCAGCAGGCGTGCGGTTGTGAGCACTGATGCGTGTGATTGGCCTGCGCGCACCAGCGGACGGGGAAGAGCTCAGACTCCATGATGCAGGCCGCGTCCTGGACGCCGTCTACGTACTCATCCACGAGCAGTGGGCCGACCGACCAGGTCAGGTTGAAGAGGAAGTGCGACGCTTCATGGACCACTACGAATGTCGTCGCGTCGGAGGGCATGACGGCGATCCGCCCACCTCGCCCCCCGATCTCACCGACTGCGCCCAGGAAGGGGACGTCCCACATCCTCGGAGGCCAGATCACGATGTCGAGGTCGGACGTGTCTAGGGGCGCGCCACCGAAGGCATAGGCAGAGGCCGTTACTCCAGGCGCGACATTGTCGCGGATTCGAATCCGATGAACCCGAACCTGTCCTTCGGAGATGCTCCAGAGTGTGTCGTTGGTTGACACCAGCGTTGCGTAGAAGTCCTGCATTTCCCGCAAGCTGACGTTCTCAGTGAAACCAACGTGCCATGTGACGCCGTAGGGCGGATGCGCCGAGCGCGGTACCGATGGCAGTTCGCTCGTAGAGCCCAGTCCGTCATCCGGTCTGGGGCGGTCCGGCGGTACCGGAAACGGCCCGCTGCCGTCCTCAGGATCTGGCTTCTTGGCGCCGCCGCCACAGGCGCACAGCGCGGCGACTGCGATACAGAGAACAAGACGGTCGAGTCTCACTTGTCACTCCCCGGCGATCTGTAGGAACTCGCCGACATTCCCCACCGTCGTTCGCACGGTGTCGCCAGGCCCCAAGACGACCACGCGTACTCGCCCCTCTGTGAGTCCAGAGATCTCGAACGTGCCATCATGCGAGGTAACTGCCCGGCCCTCTCTGCCGTTGCCTTGATTGGCACGGATGACGATGCCTGAACGCGCGGGAACGATGCGTCCCTGGATCGACTTGCCGCGTTGAGGTCGCA
Source organism: Planctomycetota bacterium (assembly GCA_028281445.1). Taxonomy (GTDB): domain Bacteria; phylum Planctomycetota; class PLA2; order PLA2; family JAEUHO01; genus JANQJW01. The sequence continues at coordinate 117,435 of JANQJW010000023.1, forward strand.
AAGTCACGGTGCGCGTCTCGCCAGGCGAGAGGTGCAGCTCGGTCTGTGCAGGCGAGCATCCAGGCGCCTCGGCTGTGACGACAAGCGCCACCTCGGCTGGCAGGGGGCCCAGCCGTAGAAGGTCCGTTCCGTCTGCGGACGCAACTTCCTCCAGCCCGTGCATGGCGCGTAGTGTCGTCATCTCGCTGACCGCGCACTCCACGAACGCCGGTTCCGGTACCACGACTCTCATGCTCGGCTCTAGGCGTGCCCAGCACGCGCCCTGATCCGGATGATCAATTCTAATCACGGCGGGTCTGGATGGCGTAGGGACTAGAAACTGCCCGTCGGCATCAGTGGCCCAGGACCCGCCCGAATACCCGGGAAGGAGGTGACAGGGACCGGTCTCGCTCATGACGGTAATCCGAGCGCCGGAAACTGGCTTCCCGTTGTGGCCGAAGACAAAGCCACGCGTTGTCGGCTTTTCCGAGTCCCGCGCGCTGACCTGCGCGATCATGAGGAGTGCGACGAGTGGGCAGATTCCCATGTACAGGCCTATACGAGTGCTGCTCACGAGGCCTCCGACGTCTGAACGCAGCCCTCCTTCCGCTTGCCCGCCCGCACCAGCGCCCCGTTGCTCCGTCGTCTAGGCGCTCAATGCCCTGCGACGACTCTCGTGCGGTTGCCACTGCTACTTCGTCGGAGAGCGGCGAATCGGTTCAGGCTGACCGATCGCCTGATTCATCGTGCAGCTAGCGATCGGATTCGAGCGTGGCGCCGCCCGCGCCTTCTAGAGTGAGCTCTACGTCCGGAGCCGGTGCGCGCCTTGTTACGAGCGCACGGCGCCCTTGCCCGTCGCCTGCGAGGATCTCTACGTCGCGTCCTGCTGGCGCCGTATCAAACGAGAACGTACCTCCCGCACGACTGGTGATCCGCTCCAACACCGGCCCATGCCTACCGTCTTTGCATCGCTCGCGCATTACGACAGCGATCCCAACTGCGGGAGTACCGCGGGCGTATCGAACCGTGCCGCTAATGACACGAGGTTCGTCCAATGTCATGCTCAGCGCTCGGGCAGGTCGTGCATCTGATGCCCTGGTCACTACCGCCGCCCCCGCACGGTGTGGGGCGGAGGCGGTCACAAGGAATTTCCGCGTGCGCGATGAAGGTACGGAGACGCGCCCCTCGTGGTTCGTGAACCAGGCACCGAGCCAGCGCCACCCTGGTGTCGTACCTTGCGAGAACACCTGCTCGAAGACTTGTATCTCGGCGCCCCCGAGGGGCAGACCTCGGTCGTCTTGTACTTGAAGACTCAGGATCCTGGCGGCATCGACCGTGATCGTGCCAAAGTCCGCGGGGGTGCCAGGCCCTACGTCTCGCAGCTCCGTAACTACCGGGTGATGGCCGTCGACCTCGACACAAACCTGGGCTGACTGGTCAAGCGGCGAGATGTCGAGAGTAAAGGCGCCGGTACGGTCGGTATGCGCCTGTCTCGATCGTAGGCAACCCGCTGCTGCGTCGACTGCTGTCACAACGTGGACCCTGGCCCCGCGAATGCCACCGCCGGCGCCATCGACTACCCGCCCCGTCATGGCGCGGGCTTGCGAGAGGCGGAGATCGAGGTTCTTTGTTCCATTGCCGACGAGCGGCCATGAAGCGCATGCTCCGCCTATCGTTGTGGCGAGCACGGCATTGGGTTGGTCGCCGCAGTACGTCATCGCGAACGCTCCGGCTGCGTCGCAAACCGTATGATCGATCACGCCTGGATCCCCCAAGAGTACGACAGTGAGCGTTGGTATGGTCGCTGCGTAGCTCACGAGGAAGCGGCCCCTTAGCGTCACGGGCCTCGGAAGGACTATCTCGTTGTCTGGCTGCGCTCCAGTCGAGCGGATGGACGCGAGCGCGCCACACGGCAGATGAGCAATGAACGAGGCCGGTCCGCTGTTTGACGCGAACGGAAATCGGGCACTCTGATCGGTGCGTCCAAACGTCCGCCGCTGTACGTCCTGGCCATGAAAGACCTCGCCCACGAGGAATGGAGTCCGCGGCAGCGGCGTGCGGCCTGCTCCCAATAGAATCGTCGAGGTCTGTGAATGAGTCGCCACTCTCAGTGTCAGAGTGGCTGGGAGTCGCATGTATTCGAAGAGCAGCCCACGCTCGGGCCCCAGGTGCACAACGACCGCTTGCGGCTGATCGGAGGCGGGCGCGGTGAGAGAGAATCGTCCGTCATCATCCGTCGTGGACCCTTGAGTGCAGCGAGGGTCCCAATATCCGAATCGCCCACGGACTATCGAGATCCGGCAGTTTCGAATTGGGTGACCGTTCGAGTCGACGACCTGGCCTGCGATCGTCGAGCACCTTGTCAGTTCGAACCTCAGCGGAGATCCGAGCAGCCTGTCTTCTCCTAGCGTTCGGGAGTCCGCGACCTCCTGGTAGCCCTCGGCGCGAATCACGAACAGGAGCTCGCCCGAGAGGTCCTCGGGGAAGACAAAGGATCCATCCGGGGCAGTAGCCGCCTGGAACAGAGGCGATGAGGCGGTCGGTCCCTCGAGCAACCAGAGAAGATCTGCGGCCGCGGTTCGAGCGGGGTCTGAACGGCCATGTACCCGCACGCGCGCATCAGCTATAGGTCGGCCTTGTTCGTCGAGCACCAGACCGGTGGCTCGTTGCTCAGTATCAAACAAGATGTCGTCGATTCGACGCTGCTGCCGGCTAAGGCGTACTGCAGCGGCCCGGGCCACAACGCGTCCATTGCGCTCCACCCGCACGTCCCACTCGCCCGACATTGCGTCGGCAAGCGTGAACTCGCCGGAAGCGTCAGTCAGCGCAGCTATTCGCTTCCCCGAAGACCTGCAGTTCGCAGTTACGATCAACCCACGTCCAGGATGCCCGCTGCCAGATTGGAGTACGCGCCCCGTGACAGTGCCAATGTGCTCTTCCGGCTGATTGCGTTCAGGGCGTAGTGCCGTTGAAACCGCAAGCCCAGGCGGTCCGGTCGCTCGTCCGGTCATCAGTGGGGACCGATGAGGGCGATCCGCTTCACGACTGAACCAAGAGACGACGCAGCCGACGACCAGAAGCACTGTGGTGAGCAGCAGGGCCATACCTCTGCTCTTGATGCCCATGGACGATGCTGTCCAGCTCGGTCCCCGCACAAACGGCAAGAGAGTGAGCCAGACCTTCGGGTCTTCGCCAAGCCTGTCCTTGAGGTCCTCACGGAGGAGCTTGGTGGCGCGCTTCAGGCGCGTCCGGACCGTTTCGACCGAAGTGTCCGTTGCGACGGCGATTTCCGCTGCCGACATCCCCATGAAGTACCGAAGTGTCACCGCTGAGTGATAGGGCTCCCGGAGTGATGCGACGGCGTCGGCTACCGCATCGCGGGCCTCTTCTCTTGCTAGCTTCTGGGGGGGCGCATCAGTCGCCGGACTTGTGTGGCTCTGTCTTTCGCGTTCGCTGCGCCTTCCGTTTGAACGCATGAAGTCGATTCCACGAAAACGAATCGCTCGTTTCAGCCAGTTGAGGAGTCGCCCGTCGTTCTTGGGCTTGGCGATCAGTGCGCTCAGCCAGGCCTCCTGCTCTACGTCTTCGGCGGACGCGTGGTTCTTGATGAGGCGACGCGCCCACTGTTCGGTTCGAGCGCGGTTCTCGCGATACTCCCGTTCCCAGTCGTGGTCTCTGTCGGCAGGCATCAACTGATTCTACCGAGTACCGGAGCCGGTGCAGCGAAGATGACCTTGAACCGTTTCGGGTCGTCGCGACGAATGTACCCTCAGTGGTCCTGCGCGTTAGACCGAGACCGAGATGGAGAGAACGGATTGACCTGTGCAAGTAGCGGCCCTGGGTGCGCCAATGCAACTGTCTGCATTCTCTTCACTCTGGCGCTCCTTGTCGGCTGTGCGAGCGCGTTGATCGACAGGGGAGTGGAGTCGCGGTTCGATGCAACGCTGCGCAGACATGGTCTGCGCAGGAGCAAGCACTAGCACTCCTACTTGACTACGATCTTCAGGACCGGATCTCCAGAGTCAGCGACAACTACGGCCGAGCGCCCGTCTGCCACCGAGATCGCCACGTGGTACCGCGATCCGTGCAAACCCGTGACGCGAAAGCTCCCGTCTGGTTGGATACCCGCGGCCCGCTCTCCGACATCAGAGCGCACCACGACCCGTCCTGGGCCCGCCGGCTCCCCACCTTCCCCATACACGTTGCCGGCCAGTTCCTCTCCTGACCAGGGCTCCATCCGTAGGCGTCTCGTTCCTGCACGAACGTCCGTGAGCAGACACGTCATCGGGCTCGTCGGGCTGTAGGCGAGCACGTAGTATGCGCCCGGGGCCAAGCCTCGAAGATCGAAGTACCCGTCGGAGCGAACAGCGCTCGTCGACGAGAGTGTCCGCGGCGCGTCTAGCCGTCGAGCCTCAACCACGAACCCTGCACCTGATTCACTCGCACCTAGTGCCATCCGACCAGTGATTCGGGCCGCGGTACGCCGAAGAGTCAATTGCACTGACGCCTGCCCGGGGACCACAGCTTCCTTGTTGGCATCCCCAAGAGGGCTTCGTATCCAGAGGTGATGTGGACGCCTCTTGAGGCCTCGTATCGTGAAAGAGCCGTCGCCCTCGGTGAGTGCGATCCGGGACGTGAGCCCGACGAAGATCGATTCGTGCGCACCGTTCAGTTCCGCGTCGACGAATGCCGAATGATCGACCACACCGTCGACCAGTCGCGCTAGCCCAAGCTTGTCGTCCGGTATCTCCACGGCGTGAACCGCAACTCCGGCGCCGGCGCGACGGCCGTTCTCGAGGACGACGGTCCCGCTTAGCGACGCGGCAGGAGCCAGCGCGACGCCAACCGGTTTCGGACCAGGCCTGAGCCCAGCCCGTCGGTACGTACCCAGTGTTCCCTGTGGCCCTGTTGATTCCCCTTCAAGAACGTAGGTCAGGGTGTCTGGTAGCGGCGGACTCTCGAATTCCGCACCGTTCGCTAGCTCGTGTAGCGAGAACTTGCGGCTCCAGATGACGCGCTCTCCTTCACCGGGATAGCGACGGAGCTGGAGCCACACATGGCGCACGTCAGCACTTTGATCGAGTGGCACCGTCATCGTGCCGCGGAGTGTGTTGTGACCTGGCAGAGAAAGACGAGCGTTTGTGGTTCCCACGAAGACTCGCACACCAGCCGATGCAGGCACAGGCGACCCCGCGAGTCGGGCGATCAGGCGTACGTGGCCTGGTGGCAGGCCGTCAATGGTGAAAGATGAGTCGTCACTGATTCGGGCGCCCTTGATCATGAGGGCGCCCGGGCCCGTGCTCGAGTTGACGCGTGCAGGATCCTCCGCCTGTCCAGATGTCAGCAAGGTGTACCTAGCCTCGATCTGTAGCTGTCCCGCGACGATTCCGTCCACAGTTCCGCGGACTGCGCCCGCTCGTCGTAGGCGCACGATGTATGGCGCGTCGCGCTCTTCCACCGGAAGGAGAAGTGCCGGTGCGTATGGAAGGGGCGCCCAGTCTTCGGTCGCCGCGTCTTCGATGATCAAGCCGATGGGCGGTAGTCCGACGACAGTCACGGATGCCGCCTGATCCGGCTCCGGCTCCACCTTGCCCTCTGCAGTCGATCCGATGCTCCCCTGAGAGATGCGCGTGTAGCCCCACGCGGGAACGTCGCGTCCCGACGGATCGAGAACTCGTACGCGTACAGCGAAGCCGGCTTCGTACTGTGGCCGTAGCGGCCATCGGATTCGAACGTCTCGGCGACCTGCTTCTACGCCTTCGACGACGACCTGGGTGCTGGGCCCGATCAGGCCGTCTGATGTGGGAATGTGGATGCGCCGGTCGACGGATGATCGAACCAACGCGTGCGCTGTGAGACGAAAGCGCCCCTCTGGAAGCCCCTCGAACACAAACTGCCCGTGTTCGTCCGTCGAGCACGTCTCGGATTCCCATTCCACATCGACCCCAGAGTCATCCAGTTCTGCTGTCACATCGATTCCGTCCACAGACTCGCCGTTCGGGCCGAGAACTCGCCCGACGATAACTTCGTCTTCGAGCTGATCTAGGTCATCGCCCGCGATGTCATCCCAGGTTTCCGTCGGCCCCGGGACGGCCTCTCCGCGGCCCGCCGGAGTGTCTGGTAGCACGCGCACCACCAATGAGGGGGGCGTTGAGCTTGAAGTTGATTCACGTTCGCGTGTCTGTGTTCGCGCGCCCAGATCGTCGTCTAACCAGATGTACAGTCCAGTGGCAAGTGCCGCCACGGCGACCGCCTGGACCAGGGTCTTGTTGCGCAGTCTCATTGTGCCGCACCTATATCACGCCGTGTGAACGTGTCACTGCATCCCGAAGTTCTCAGCCTCACGAATCGAGGCGTTCCGTTTGTTCCTGAACCACCGGGACCGTCGGTGACGAAATGAAATCGTAGTCCGGGAGTTCTTCGGTCTACAGCGTGCGAGGCCTCGACGCGCACCACCAACGCACGAGAGCAGACTGCATACGAGACTCACGCCGCGTTGGAGGAAACATGCGCGTCATCTTCTGTCTTCTCCTTAGCTTCTCTGTTACGTCGCTGGTTGCATGCGGGACCGGAGTGTCTCCTGTATCCAACGAGGTCACGCCAAGTGACTTCGGTAGCCGAGTTCGCGTTCTCTCGGCGGACCTCGACGGTGACGGTCTTCGAGATCTCGTCGTCGCAGGGGACACGGGATACAACGAGTGCTACCGCGCGACCATAGAAGGGGAGTATGTCCGCGTCGGCTGCGACGACATCGAGCGCGTCCTAGCCGGTCTGGGAGAGCCGACACCCGGGGAGTTTCTGGTCCACGAGGTGTCCACAGTGTCCGGAGAGCAGCTCCCTCCGGTGCTCACCCTGTATGACGGGCCCGTCGTAGGTGGTTCCGGCACGGAGCCTGTGGTCGAAAGGGTGATCCCGTCCGAGGCGTCGGCCGGAGGCGTCATCGTGCTGACGGGACGAGATCTTGCGGCGACCGACGGTTCGACAGCGGTAACGGCCGGCGGCGTCGAGGGAGAAGTGCTCGTTGCCTTTGGGGGACTCGTGCTTTGGCGGCTCCCAAGTACGCTGCCGACCGGCTCTCAGGCTGTGACCGTGACGCGGTCGGGGCAGGTCAGCGGTGCGGCGATTGTCACGGTTGGTGCACCTCCCGGGCCTGTGGTTCAGGCTTCTTCGCCCAGTCCCCTTGTCCGTGGGTCCCTTGCCTACCTTGCCGGAGCGGGCTTCGGCGGTCTTCAGGACACGGTTCAGGTGCAAGTCTCTGGCGTGCTCGCAGCCCACGTTCAGGCACTCGACAACTTCCTCGTCTTCCGTGTGCCCCAAGCCGCAACGACCGGCAACTTGGTTGTGCTCGTCAACGGGGTCTCGTCGCCGGTCCACGCGGTCACGGTCGTTGACGCAGTCTCCGCGCCTGTGCTCAACAGCCTCACTCCTTCGGAGGCTCCGCCAGGCGCTTTGGTTCGCTTGGACGGGACCAGCTTCTGGGTCCCGCACGAGTTCCCCGAGGTGACCCTTGGAGGGCAGCCCGTCGTAGTGTGGCAATCAACTGCGGGGTCAATCGAGATTGTCGTACCGGCAGGTGCCGCAAGCGGAGATGTCGTCGTCCGCCGCGGAAGTAGGGTCTCCAACCCGCTGCGTCTATCGGTTCGGAGCCGACTCGCGCCTCGCGTGGACTCGATCAGTCCTGCCCAGGCCACGGCTGGCACGCTCGTCACGATCGTGGGGCGGGATCTCTACGATCTGTCTGGTGCGGGGACCACTCAGGGAGACGGCTCGCCGTCCGGTCCTGCTTCTCCGGGAACCGTGTACTTCGGTGGTGCGCCAGCCTTGCACGCTTGGCCCACGCCCAGCGGTTGGATGTCAAGAGTCCCCGCTGGTTTGAATCCCGGAGTTGTCGGCGTCGTTGTCGAGGTCGGGGGGACGGCAAGTCCCTCGTTCTCCTTCACTGCGCAGTAGTGCGCGGGTCAGTTCGTGAACCGATGCAGTGCCGCCTGCCGTAATTGCGGGTAGTCATCCAACCAGGAGTACCTCAACATGTGCCGACTCTTGATCTTGATTGCCTTGGTGTTCGCACCGTCGTCTCTCTTGGCGAACGAGGACGCGTCGTCCACTCCGCAAGAGCTGGTTGATGGACTCATGCGGGAAGTCGAGGAGCTCCGGGGCCTCAAGTTCAAGAGGCCGGTGCCCGTAGTGTCCGTCGATCCCGGCAAGGTCATGTCCAGCACCGGTGCGACGTCGGGCATGGCGCCGCCGCGAGAAGCCATGGAGGCGATGCTTGTTTCCTCCGTCGTTGGCCTGTTTCCGCGCCAGATGGCTGAGAGCATGGTTGGTCAATCTGGTGAACTGCGTCTTCAGCTCCCTGGAATGGGCTCGCCACCGGGCGGTCCCAAGGGACCTCCCCCCGGCGCCCCGCCTGGTGCTACCCCCGGGGGGGCTGGCATAGGCGGACCCGGTATGGGTGGACCCGGTGGCGGCATGGGGGGCGTGTATCAGGATCGAGGTGGCAAGAGGATCGTGTTGTTCTCGCCGCCTGGTGCCAAGTTGAGCCGACGAATCCTGACGCATGAGTTGACGCACGCCCTGGACGATCAGCACCACGATCTGTCTCGCTTTCGGGAGTCAATGATCGGATCGGACCGCGCCCTGGCACTGCAGGCGATCGTTGAGGGAAGTGCTGTTTCCGTCGAACTCGACTGGGTCGTGCGAAGTCGGTCAGACGGCAAGATGGCGTCAGCAGCTGACGATCCCAGCTTCCCGCCTTTCGGCGGGTATCTCCCTCCGGACGGCACCTTCCGCGCGCCACCGGGCGTTGGTGGTGGTGTGCCCGGGGGTGCTGGCGGCATGCCGCCGGGCGCCACCATGATGGTCTTCCCCTATGCATACGGCTTCGAGTTCGTGGCTGCCCTCAGGAAGAGGGGAATTGCCCGCAGTGAGATGTTCACGCGGCCGCCGCTGTCCACCGAGCAGATCATGCATCCGGAGAAGTGGCTGGCTGAGGACCCCGATTCGCCGGTCCGCGTAGTGCTCTCCGGCCTTGAGTCCGCTCTTCATGCGGGCGGCTCGAAGACCATCGGACAAGCGACCATCGGCGAGTTCGGCATCCTGTCGTTGTTACGCGCTGCAAAGGTCGAAGACGCCGAGGCCTCTGCCGCGGGCTGGGACGGCGATTCAGCAATCGTAACGTTTGGCAACGGAAAGCTGGGTCTCGTGTGGTTGACGGAATGGGACTCTGAGGCCGATGCCAGGGAATTCGAGACGGCGGCGCCTGCGTACCTCGAGAGAGTGCTGGGCGTCGATTTCGAGATCGCACGAGAGCGAGTGATTCGAGTCGGAACGAGTGTAGTCGTCGTGACAGGCAGTGCGTCTCGAATGACCGCGGCACTGCGGAAGAGTCTGGATGTCGCAGGGGGGCTGACGTGCACAGAAGACCAGTGGCAGCCGCGCGCGGCCTGCCTTCCCCCGGAGCTGTCGGCGTCTGGGGGATTCAGGAGCTCTCACCTCGGTGTCGAGATTGAGCCGCTTCCCTCCGGTTGGCGCTTGGACACCGACGGACACTGGGGCCCAGACGTGCCCGTGCGATTCCTCACGGGCACTGGCGAAACCGTCGTCCTGACAAGGTTGGCTGATGGCGACCAGCCGTTGACTCCTCTCTTCATGAAGCACACGAAGTCGGTAAGAAGCATCGCTTCGACTTGGAAAGCGCCGACGACGAGCGGACTTCGGATTGAGTTCGAGACGCGCGGCTCATTGGTGAGTCAGTGGTTGTATCGATCTTCGAGCGCGGCCGTTCTGGCCTCGATCGAGGTACCTACCGATCGCCCCTGGAGTGCTGTGGAGAAGCGCGTTGCCGAGCTGAAGCGTCTGCTGTCCATCGAGTAGCCAAGTCGTGAGTGGATGACGTCGTGGGGCGGCGAAATCGGCTAGGAGAATCCGGTGAGAGTTTCGTTGTTGGCGCTTGTGCTCTGGATCGTCCTCTGGAGCGCCGACGCCACCTACACAAAAGCCGTTGCCGACAAGGGCGATAAGGTCAAGCATGCGGGTCCCGATAAGGAGTTGGTCGAGCGAATCAACAAGGCGATCGACTCGGGCGTACAGTGGCTGGTCAAACGGCAGAAGAAAGACGGCAGCTTCGGTCACGAGCAAGTGCCGATGGGAGGCGGGCAACGGCCGGTCGACTACTCCTTCGGTGAAACGGCGCTAGCGACGCTTACGCTCGCGCACTGCGGTCATGGACCGAAGAGCCCCGCGGTCAAGAAGGCGCTCTCGTGGCTGCGCAAGAACCACGCGTCGGCCATGACAGGGGACTTCGCCTTGAAGGCGAGTTCGTACGCGTTGTCCATTTATGTGCTTGCACTGCACGAGCTCTACCGCGGATCCGTGCCCAAGGGACAAGCGCGCATCCCAGCAGCCGCAAAGAAGGCCATGCGGAAGGTCGTGAAGTGGATGCTGGCAAAGCGAGAGAGCGATGGGCTGTTTCGCTATCCAGGAGCGCTTCCAACGCCTCCAGGCGTTCCCCCGGTACCGGGCGAACCCAATGCCTACGGACCGCAGGATCTGTCGGCGACCCAGTACGTGATCCTCGCCTTGCTGGCGGCAACGCAGTGCGGCGTGTCGGTCAATGCGCGAACGGTCAAGAGCATGGCCAGGGCACTTCTCAAGTGGCAGGGGGAGTCCGGTCCCTCGGTACGCAGGATGCTCGATCCGCCCGATCCAGGTCCGGGAGGTCGATACGCGCCATCTGATGGGGGCGCGACGGATGAAGCCAGGGGATTCCCCTATACACCTGGTGGTCAGCCGAGTGGGTCGATGACGGCGGCCGGTCTGTCGTCGGTACTGGCGGTCAAGTCGATGCTCGTCGATCTCAAGCAAGTCGACGCAGAGATGCGAGCGTCCTTGGATCGCTCGATCTGGGACGCGATCGCATGGCTGAGCGCCAACTACGACATCTCCAGCAACCCCCGTGTCGGACCTCAGTGGCACTACTACTACCTGTACGGCCTCGAACGCGCGTGTGTTCTTGCCGAGAGGAGGTTCCTCGGCACGAACGAGTGGTACGTCCACGGGGCCAGGTTGCTGGTCGACCAACAGTCGCGACGGGGGAATTGGTCAACCGATGCTCCCGTGATGGGGGCGCCGGCGACTGCGCGGAACCTGTGGGATACGTGTTTCGCTCTGCTCTTCCTGACTCGAGCGAGCCTGAAATCCAATACGCCGCTGCTTCCGCAGCCGGTAACTACGCCCAGGCAGAAGTGACTGTCCAACCAGCGCCAAATGGAGGTGCCATCCTCATGTCATGCTCGAGCCCCGGTGTTCTGTTTTCGGGCCTGCACCAGCGAAGTGGAGATCAAGCGCGAAGGCGACTAGGGTCGCTGGTCCTTGTGCTATTGGCGGCGTGCTGCGCAGTATTGTCATCCGCCGCCAGTGCAGAGGGTGACGACTTCGAGCGCGTTCACTCGCAGTATCTTGACTACGTTCGGCGACCCTCGATGTTCATGAGAGTTCGTGGACGTATGAAGCTCGCGGTCACGGGCGATGAGCGAGCGTTAGCGGCATTGATCAAGGGCTATGGAGCCTCTGCTCAGCCCGAGCGGTATCTCTTGGCAGCGCTGTGTGCAAAGCACTTTCCGGGCCCTCGGCACTCTCTGGCATTCGCAGCCTGGCGGCGAGCCTATAAGAAGCCGCGCAACGCATGGCTTTGGTACTGCACCTATCGCACTGACGTCGAGTGCGGCGAAACTGACGTGGCCGTGTCGAGCGCTCGCGAGTCAGACCAGTTGTTCTTGCGCGCCGCTGTCTTGGCAGCTCTCGCAGATGGAGGGAGCGAGCGCGCCATCGAGATCGCACTAGAGGCGCTCAAACGAGTGCCTTCGCGAGAGCCCGACAAAACCGTGTGCATTCAGAGTTGTGCCAGGACGGCTGCGCGGCTGCGCGATCATGTGGGCGACGAGACCTATCAGCGACTGCTGGATTCGCTCTTGCACCATCTGGAAGCCAAAGCCACAGCACATGCGTCTCGCCTGACCATCGCCAGGGCCCTCTCTCGCGTTGTCGGGACCCGCGACGTCCACCTGAGCGCAGACCTGTGGCGCAGGGAGCTTCGAGGTGCCGAGTCGGCCCGAGGCCCGGAAGAACCCGAGCGGTACGCGCGCGAGAGGCCGGAGTTCATCGGGCTTCGGGGATCCGGCAAGCGAATTGCCTATGTCGTCGATGCGTCAGATTCGATGCTGAAGCCGCTCACAGGCGCGGAGCGAGACGACTTCCGCAAGCGAGAGCCTGTCGTCACCGGCCAGAAGGGTGATGCGAAGAAAAGGCGCGGGAAGAGTCCCGGGCTCGACTGGTCGAAGATCAAGACTCGCTTCGATGCTGCGCGCCAGTGCGTAAAGCTGTCGATCGCAAGGCTGCCGGCGGACGCGCAGGTTGTCGTTGTTCTGTTCGGAACAGAGGCGACGCTGCTGAAGTCTACGCCGGGGCTCGTGGACGTGTCGCGGTCGAGGATCAAGCGGATCTTCGCCGAGCTAGATGAAGTGTCGCCAACCTACTCTGCCCGAGTTGGCGAATCCGTGCTGCGCGGCTACACGAACCTACATGGCGGACTACGTCGCGCGTTCCAAGCCGTGCGCAAGAAGACGGTGTCGTCACCGGCCTACGTGAGTTCCAAGGCGATCCGTGACGGCTGCGACACGCTGTTCGTCTTGTCGGACGGGCAGCCAACTTGGGATGATTGGGCGGAGTGGGACGTTCCCGATCCCATCGATAGGGCCGGAGATCCGGAGCGGGGTGTTCCCGGCCCGAAGCATGTCCAGAAGCTCCACTTTGCGGGAGCGTTCCACTTTCTTGGGCCGCTCGTGGATGACGTTGATCGGCTCAACCTGTTCCGGAGCGTAGAGATCAACTGTGTGGGGATCGGGGAGGCCAATTTCCAGTTGCTCCAGAATCTCAGTCGAAGAGGCAGCGGGCACTTCGCCGCCATCGGGCGCGATGGGTAACACCCGCTCGGCTTTGAACCGGCACGCCGCGTCGCGCCGAAAGTAGAAGGGGAGGCATTCGAAAGGGTTCGACCATGAGAGTCATTGCCGTGTCCGCCTTGGTGCTGACGTGTTGCCTCGCAATCAGCGAGTCAGCTCCTGAGAAGGGTGCTCAAGCTGGCAGCGTGCTCTCTGTCAACAAGGACAAGAAGGTGTGCGTAGTCAGCATGGGATCGGACGACGGAGTCTCCGCCGGAACCGTGCTGTCGGCACCGCGGACTGGGACCTCTCTCGAAGTCACTCGAGCGACCGCGACACTGTGCGTTGCACGATTCGATGGAACCGCCGACGTGAGGCGTGGAGACAAGGTTCATCTGCCGGAGTAGCGGACCGAGAACTCACTTTGATGAGTCCCAGCAAGCGGCGAGCATGGTGGTGTCTAGCAGCCGTTTTTCCGTGCGCGGTCGCGGTCGTCGTCATGTCCCAGTGGGTCGACCGGAGAGATGGTGCCTTGGACGGCGACCTAGTCGTCTCTGGCTCGGGCGCCGATCCCCAATTGCACGGAATCGGCACCTCGGTAGGCAACGAGCCCGCGGATGCACGCCAGAGCGGCGGAGGGCCCGGGCAGATCCGGGGGCAAGTGCTCTCTCGCCGCACGCTTGTGCCGGTTCGTGGCGCTCGTGTGCGCGTTTATTTGCGCCTCGAGGGCCTGGGCAGAGGTCGTGACATTGACCCTGTGTCTTCCTGCAGTTCCGACCGTAACGGACGGTTCGAGCTCCCGGGACTAGCCACGGGTACCTATGACCTTGAGGTTTCCCACACGCTCTTCGCTAGACTCGACCAGCAGATAGTCTCACTCCCGGCGAGCGCGGCCACTCAGGATGTAGGTGCGCTCCTGCTCGCATCGCCTCGCTCCGTGGAGGGCACGGTTCGCGGTCGTGCCGGCCTCCCGGTCTCGGACGCTCAAGTCGTTCTAGGACGGCACGAACGAACTCTCCCGTTCGCAGCATCCTCCATGCCCTTGTCGATTGCGAAGAGCAGCCGGACGAAGACGGACGAACGCGGGCGTTTCGCCTTCGCCCGACTAGATGCCGGACACTACAGAGTGCTGATCCTGAGCCCCAGCTACGCCAGCAGATCGGACCACGTCTTCGTGCCGAGCGAGGGAAAGGCCACGATCTCTGTTCAGCTGTCTCCCGCTACGCTACTCGGAGGGCAAGTTGTCGACGAGCGCGGTCGCTCGGTGGACAACGCCACTCTGTCCGTGACCTTGCTAGAGCCCCGATCGCTTGGAACGGAGTCCTTCCCAAGCTCGGCGCATCGCTGGTCTACCATCGCCACAGACTCGACCGGCGCTTGGCTCGTTGACAACCTGCCGGACCTTCCAAACCTCACAGTTGCTATACACGTTCGACATCCTGACTACCGTCCGCTCGACACGACAGATGTCATCTCTGGCAAGACAGACCACGTCCTTCGGCTTGTAGCAAAGCAGAGAGTTGAGGGACTGGACATCTTCGGATTCGTGTCAGATGCCATCCGCTCGCCTCTCACGGGTGTGTCAGGAGTCGTCAGAGTGCTAGGATCTTCGGATGGCACCGCGAGAGTAGCCACGCAGTCGGGTCAATTCGTTCTGCGAAACGTGGCTCTCGGCCGGCAGCGCGTGCGAGTGGCAATGAACGGATACCTGCCGACTACTCTGGCGGTGGAAGTGTCACGAGACCTCGGATCTCTTCACGTCCGTGTACAGCGCGGCATGACGATCGTCGGGACCGTCCTTGATGCCCACACTCGGAAGCCCATAGCGGGCGCCCGTGTCATGCGCGCCGGCGAGCGGCCCGGAGTTGCGACGGACGAGAGAGGAAGATACGAACTGGGAGGGTTCGAGGCGGGAGCCCACTTCTCGGATCTCAGCGTTACCGCGAGCGGCTACTTTCCGTTGCTGGTCTCCTACGACGCGCCGCCGCGGACGACGACCCTACGTCAGGAACACGCACTCGTTTCTGTTCGCGATGGTGCCGTCGTAAGGGGGGTCGCGCGCTTGCCGGGCGGTGACCCAGCGGCAGGAGCTGAGCTCGAGCTGATCGTGCGCCAGCAACACTCCGAGTTCGTGGAACGCCGGAGCGGACGCGCCGGTGTCGACGGCGCGTTCTCGCTGTCTCCTGTGCGGCCGCTAGATGCGACCAAGACAGTCAGCTTGCACGTACGTCACGCTGGCGCGGCGCCGCTCCGACTCGAGTGGACTGGTGCCGATACCCTGCTGCCCCTCGACCTTGAGATGGTGGACGGAAGAACGCTCTCTGGTCTTGCGGTCGACGAACATGGCGGGCCCATTGCGGGCGCCGTCGTGTCTGTGCTCGAAGGACACCATCGGGCTTCCCACTTCGCGGTGTCCGATCACCCTGTCATGGCAACCACCCGTACCGGCGTCGACGGTCGCTTCGTGTTGCATGACATCGGGGCCGGAGCGTGCACGCTGTTGGCGTGGTCCACGACTCACCACTGGGCAGGATCGGAGGAGGCGGACTTGGTCGGACGACCCGTCCCGTCCGGATCGGCTGACGTGAAGTCGATCACCGTGAACCTACGGACGGGTGTGATCGTACGAGGCAGTGTCCATCAGTCCGACGGAGGCCCGGCGAGTGGCCTCTACCTGAAGGCAACGTCCTCGCCGATCATCATTCGGACACGACACGATGGCTCATTCGAGACGCCTCCTCTGTTTGGAACGCAGGTACGACTCCAGTTCTGCGACCGCTTTCTCTCAGGCGAACTGGACAACGTGGAGACGATCCCCAGTCCGGTACGACTGATTGCCGTTCCTGCAGGCGTTGTCAGAGGGCGCGTAGTCGGTGCCGATGGAACTGCGATCAACGGAGTACAAGTCTCCTTGCGTGGTAGCGCTGCTCGAGCGAGACGAACTACGTCCGCGTTCGGCGGAGCGTTTCAGTTCGAACGAGTACGGCCAGGGAGTGTCGAAGTCGAAGTCGGTGGCCAAACTCTGCGTGGCATTGTCGTCGAAGCGGACAAGGTCACCCAGATCGAGGACTTCGCGGTCGACAGCCGCCGCTGACGGGTGAGCCGGGCTACCGTACGTACTCGATCTCTAGTTCGGGCGGCGCCGCATCGAATCCGAACTCGTTCGCCGTGTGGAAGGACACGCGGTCCAGGAAGGTCGGAGCCGAGGAGGCGGGCGGTCGCAGCATGAGTCGGAACATGCAGCTCTGCAGGCCGAGATCGAGTGCGCGCTGGACCGCGACGCGAACCTCCAGGGACCTCATGCCGAGTTCGGCATCGCTGGAGAGCGGGTCCACCAGGCTCATCAGCGGCCCACTGCTGTAGTCTCCGGCTGAGAGATCGTCACCTCCGTCGATCAGGTCTACGACAACGCCTCCATCTTCGAGAAAGGGCAGGCCTCCGACCTGCGTCTGCTCCACGCGCAGGACAGCCGAGTCGACGTCGGCATCACGGGGTATGGAAGAGACATCGAATCCCACGAAGCCGCGACTCTGCAGTGGGGGGCTGGACAGCTGCGTGTCCGACGCGACTGCCGCTCCCAGTGCCACCCTTCCGTTACGAGTTATTGACCCGTGCATGCCGAGTATCGGCGGGGCAAGAACCACGATACTCTCGGTCCGACCGCCGTCTTGCCTGGTTTCAGCGGCAGACCCGCAGGATCCCACTACCAGGCCGACTACGAGCGCAACAACGGGCCTCAGGGCATTCAAGAACGACTCCATTGGACGATCCTCCGGCGCGGCTGCCTGTCCGGTGCTAGCGGATGTATCTGATCTCGAGTTCAAGCGGCTGTATGCCAGGTTCGACGGTGCCATGCATGCCGTCCACCGAGGCGCCAAAGACCAATGAGCTCAGGCCCTCCGGCTCTGGTTGGACCACGGGGTTGCTGTCGTTCGCGTCGGAGTGGTCGTTCGCGTTGGGTCTGATCCTGACCGACGACCCGCAAGCGGCGGGAGCAAGGCTCAGCGCGAGCATCGCCGCCAGGACGGCGAGCCCTCCTAGCAGCGACTCCACCGGACGCACCTCCTCTGCAGATACCTACGGGAATTCGGAGCCGTGCCTGCGGCTGGTTCATCGTCCTTGCAGCGACGTAAGGATGTGACGAGCTCTCTGGAAGACTTTTTGGGGCCCCTTCATGCTGTAGTCCGCCAGAGACCCTGATATGGTTGAGCGCGAAGAGGGCGTTCATTCAACACTACTGACGGCGGCAGAGTCTGGACCACTGCGGCAGGTCTAGGAGGCGAGACATGGCGGTCCGTGTCTTCGTGATTGAGAGGACCGTGTCTCTGCGCCGGATGATTCACGCAGTGTTGTCTGAAAGTGACAGTGATTACGTCGTTGCTAGCACGTCCGACACAACCGCGCTGCAAGATACAGTTCAGCTCTACGGTCCCGATCTGATTCTTCTTGGTCTGAGCCTTCGACGACATACCGATGGACTTGGCCTCTGTCGCCAGCTTCGCACCAACCCGCACACGGCACATACCCCTGTGATAATGCTCTATGCCCAGAATCCCGGCGTGGGGGAAGCGACGATGCGCGATGCGGGGGCCAGTGCCTGCATAGTCAAGCAACACTTCACTCCGTCAGTTCTCGAGAGCGCCATCAAAGACGCACTCGCATCCACCGGTTGATCCGCGGCGATGGCCCGGTTGTTGGCAAGGAGTGCCGATCAACTCTAGGTGTCAACAGTGCAGCGATCTCCAGAATGGCGCCTCCTCGCTCGAGAGCGCGCGCAGCGCGGCGGGTCCGGCCGCCAGGATGCAGGTGCTGACCACGAACTGAGTCCTGCTGTTAGCCGTGAATCCGACCAGGGGCCCGCGGGTCCGCCCCCAGTCAAATCCCCCGCCCTTTACGGGCTTGTGGGTTCGAGTCCCACCTCCGGCACCAACCCATTCCCTGAGTCCTGGGGCCTGTCGGTGCGCCGTCCGAACATGAGCCCTGATCCCTCGCGTCAGCAACTTGACGTCAGCAAGAGAGGCTCAGATGGCTTCAGCATGGATCCGGTGGCGCGAAACGAAGGACGGCGCGAGGCTCGCGTCGCTGCATTGGGGGGACGCCGAAGGGCGCGTTCGATCGGAGGCACTGCGCACGAGCGACGAGTGTCGCCTCCAGAGGGATCGCTCCCAAGCCCGATTGCTCGGGCCGCTTGCATAGCGCCAAGCGTTGAGGTGCTATGCGCTCCGACCGCGCTCCGGCATCCGAGGCGGCGCATCGCGCAAGTCTTGGCAGAGGCGCCGGTAACCGGCTGCCGCGCATCGATAGTCGACGGCCAGTTGCGACAAGGCATGTACGGGATCGTCGACGGCCGTTGGATGATCGGCGCGACCGAGAAGCGCCAAGTAGGCGAGTGCCCGTTCCGTGTCGTGGGGTGCTTCCTTCGTCTGCGGTGAATCCGACTTGTCCGAATAGAACGGCCCGATGTCATGCTCGAGCCCGAGGAGCTCTTCGAGCGGCTGCCCAACGATCGCAGCCAACCGCGCAACGCTGACGACGGCAGCAGGCAGGCCATCCGCTTTGAGCCAGTTGCTCAGAGTTCGCTGACGCGTTCCACAGAGCTCGGCGAGGTCGCGCTGCGTGAGGCCGTTGTGGCGCCGCCACCCTTCGATGGATCGCCCGAAGCGAGACAGTTGATCGGGTGAGCGGCGTCGCGGCATGAGCACCCTGAGGATCCTACGTGCTGCGACTGCGTCAAGGGGGCTGGCAGCACGAGCTTGCGAAGCGTTTTCACAAGCAAGCGGATATCCGCTGACCCGGTCGAGCGTCGCCCAGGAACGAAGCCTGTCTCATGCGCACTCGCGCAAGTCGCCACACAAGACTCGTGCTCCCTTGCTTCCCTTGTGCGTCTCACTCCGCTTCGCAGTTGTGACGAAGAGTGCGCTCCGTTGTATGCACGCGAACGCGATGAGCCGGCGCGCGGAAGTGCGGGCATTAGCAAATTGTGGCTACCCATCGCGTGACCTTCTCCCTTGTTGACGACGTTTCTGCACGACAAGAGAATCAACAGTGGAAACCCGGAACGAGAAGGAGGATTCTCTATGTCATCAGTTGCTGTTCCGTTCTCGCCCGAGAACACCGTCACGGTCGACATGCCCACTCAGATTGAGGGGCGCGCGTTCGACGTCGGCGACTTCAGGGATCTCAATACGTTGCTGTACGTCCGCGGTGCTTCCGGTACTACTCCGCAGCTCGACGTGAGCATTCAGCATAGTGCCAACATGCGCGACTGGATCACGAAGGCGACGTTCACCCCCGCCTCCGCCGCCAGCGACCAGTCGATAGATATCACCGGATTCTTCCGATACGTGCGCGCCTTGATCGCTGTGAGCGGCTCCCCTGGGACCTTCACCTTCTACGTCCACGGGATCGCCAAGGACTAGCACTCGTGGCCAAGAAGTGCGTGAAGGTTCACGTCGATTGCGGCACCGGTACGACGGAGTCGACGGGGATTTTCGGAATCCTGAGCTTCCTCGATGAGGTACCGGAAGACCCTCCGCCTACCCCCGACGGCGAAGGCGGAGGCGGAGGCAAGGCGAAGGAAGGGGACAAGGAGGACGACAAGCCCAAAGAGGGTGACGAGCCCAAGAAGAAGAAGACCAAGAAGGTCTGGCGTCGGCGCCGCATTGTGAGGACACGCGGATCCGGGCCGCGGAGCGTAGCCAATGCCCTGGCCGCATTGCTGAAGAAGTACGGCATCGAGGCTACGGTCAAGTGCACGCCGGCGACCGAGAAGAAGGGGCAGAAGGCGTGCCAGGACTGCGAGGTCTGCGCCGACGTCGAGGACTTCGACAACTCGATCGAGGGGCAGGTGACCTTGACGGAGTTCACAACGACCCCCGATCCCCCTGGCGGCTCCGGCGGCTCGTCTGAGGAATCCGACGACAAGGACGACAAGATCATCGGTCCGGGCGGTGGAGCCGGCGGCGGCATCAAGAGGCAGCAGGGCCAAGGAGTCGACGATGGCGTATGGCTCTTCGATCCGCAGTCCGGCACCCCCGTGCCGGCTGGGCGCTACACCTCGGTGGGGCTGCAGAGCCCTCCGTCTGGTGAGGTCGAGGCGCATCTGGTCCTGGATCTCCTTCGGCCCGTGCCTGGACGTGGCGTGACGCGCATGATGCGACGCGAGATTCTGCTCGATCCTGCGGTTGAAGGAGGCGTCTTCGAGATCGCCGAGGACATTGTGTCCAAGTGCCGCGGCCTCGGTATCGAGGCGTATCTGCTCTCGGGCTCGACGGTCGCGTTTCCGCTGAATCAGGAAGGCGGGAGCGTGGCCTCTCTCAGTGTGCGCGTGGCGAACATCGGTCCTCCCGGGAGCTGGATGTCGTCCGGGCACTGGGTTCTCAAGGAGTGGGAGCTCGGCAGCCGGCCCGACGGTGCCTTCGCGGAGCCGCCAGAGCTCGCCTCGGTAGCCCCCGTTCCCGCGTTCGCGCACATCCGACAACAGCAGTCGTTCTCCGGGACCGAGGAACTCATGTTCGCCGGCGAGCTCGAGTTCGCAGGGAAGACTCTGGAGGTACCGAGCCCGGTTGAGGCCATGCTGCTTCCCGTACGCGAACCCGTTCTGGACCTACAGGGGCTGACGCCCGTGTCGGTTGCTGCGAAGGAGAAACTCGCCTCGTGCCTGAACTGTCACAAGGGGAGCGTCGCCTTCAACTCAGAGCGTTCGATGCAGAAGCGGCCAGGTGGTTCCACGGTCTGTTGCTAGTGAGGAGGAGCTGATGCCTGCAGGTGGCTGGGAAGGTGTTCCGGGTGGTGGGTCCGTGAAGGGCAAGGGCGGGACGACCGCCCGTCACGCCGGCGACGACACGTTCATCGTCTTGACCGGCACCAAGCCGGACGGCGAGCGTGAGCCTGAGCCCGATCCCGATGCGCCCGATGACGGCGGCGGTGACGACGGCGGCGGCGGCGACGAGGGCGGCGGCGGTGGTGGTGGCGGCAAAGACGACGAGAAGAAGCCCGACGAGGACAAGGAGAAGGAAGACAAGGAGAAGGACGAGAAGGAAAAGCCGCCCACCGAGAAGGACGTCGAGGAGCTCGACAAGAAGGTCAAGAAGATCAAGCCGAAGGGCAAGGTGAAGACCGCTCTCAAGAAGTACAAGAAGGCGAAGGACGCGGAGCGGAAGGCCAAGGAGAAGGCCAAGGACGCCAAGGGCAAGAGCGCAAAGAAGCGGGCGGCTGGCAGGGTCGAGTCGGCCGAGGAAAAGTCCGAGGAGGCCGAGAAGGAGCTGAAGGAAGCTCTCAAGGAAGAGGTCTCCAGCTCGTCGCTCCGGATCGTCGTTCTCATCGAGCCGTGCGACACGCGCACGGAGATCAAGGCGAAGATCAAGAAGGCGCTCGCCGCGGCCGGTAACGGCTGGGGCTACGACGAAGACCAGGGAGACTACGAGACCGATGGCGGCGTCGTGCTCGAGGGCGTGACCAGTACGGACATCGAGCTCGGCCCGCAGATGGAAGGCAGCGTTTCCGAGGACGTGGACCTGCCGGATGTGCCGGCTGACGACACGGACAAGCAGATCGGGCCCGGAGGCGGGGACGATCGCATCTGGCGTGGGCCGGGCGGCGGCCGCATTCGATCGCCCGGCGGTGTGGATCGCAGGATCAGCCGCTTCTTCGAGTGGGCTTCTGTCGGCCGGTCCGCCTTCGAGCGCCGCCTGGGGGTCTCCGTGGAAGACCGGGACAGGTTGCCGGCGGGCGATGTTTTTCTGACCGTGTTCCTCGTCTCCTTTGCGGCGGACCGGTGGGAGTTCCATCGTGTTGCGGTCCGGGTCCATCACGCCCCCGGGACCTCAGCGCGCCACGCGTTGATCCGCATGGGGAGCCAGCTCGACAGCCACGGTTTGATCGTCGAGCTGGCGGGCGGGATCCTCCGGATCCTCGGGGCCACGGGGGACCGGATCCCCGTTGGCCTGCGCCTGAACATCCGAAACCGCAGTTCTGGCGAGTCGGCGCACTGGGGGTTGACCGGCGGAGACGGGTGGCGTGCACCGCCGGCCGAGCAGGTCGTAGACACGTTCGAGACGCTGCTCGATGTACCGGCGTCGGAGTTCACCCAGGCAGACAGCGTGACCCCTGTGGATGTCGTCGCTCGCCATCTCGACGTGGACGACGGGGTGCCGCAGAACGACATGGCCGTGGTGTTGGCGGAGCGGGCTCACGAGGGGCAGTTCCTCGAGCCCATGGGGCACGTTCCGGCAATCGACCGCGCGGCTACGACCGACGCCATCGATACGCATGACTTCGCCATGGCGGACTCAGTGCTGGGAGCCGACCCCGCGGGTGTCGATCTCCACAACGTCGATCTCTCGGGCGCGGTCAAGCGCAAGGATCTCTCTGCGGCGGTCGATGCATCGGAACCCGGAGAGGTCGTGCGCAAGGGAGCGCCGCTCGAAGAACAAAAGCGCAAGGCGACCCAGGGCAAACAGAAGGGGAGCTTCTCTGGCACGAGCAAGTTCCCGTGAGCGTCCATCATCACGTCCTGATCGGTGTCGCGCTGAGTGCGGTGTTCTGGGCGGGCTGTGCATGTCGGCCCGTCTGTCCCACGGTCTCTTGTGTCCCGGTGCCGTCGTCTACGCCGGTGGTCCCCACGCTTGCGGCGGAGGCCCTTGCGTCATGGGCCGTGCCGGTCTCCGGTGCGACGCTCGTGGACGGTTGGCCATCGCAGATCCGGCGTACCCGCGACGGCGCCGTCATGGTCTTGATCCCCGCCGGCACCTTCTGGATGGGGCGCACGCACGCGGCAGACCGCGAGCTCAACGACACGCCCCGGCATCAGGTCCGGCTCACGAGGCCGTACTACCTCGATCGGGCGGAGGTGACCGTCGGTCAATGGAAGTCGTTCGCTGCGGCGCGGCCTGGTGTTCGCGCCATCGACCTCGATGACGTGGCCGATGACCATCCGATTCGCGGTGTCCCGTACGAGGACGCGCTTGCCTACGCCGAATGGGTCGCGTGTTCGCTTCCGACCGAGGCGCAGTGGGAGCGAGCGGCTCGAGGAGGCGCCCCGCGCTGGCGGTATCCGTGGGGCGACGAGGACGACGTACGGCGTCGCAATGGCGCGGGTGCGGAAGACGGCTTTGCGAAAACCGCGCCGGTCCGTTCCTTTCCCGCCAACGGGTACGGACTCCACGACATGAGCGGCAACGTCTGGGAGTGGTGCCGAGATTGGTACCGGCCGGGCTCTTACACCGCGGCCTTCACAGTGGATCCCACGGGACCCGACTCGGGTCACATGCGGGTGATCCGCGGCGGAAACGCGCTGTCGGGGCAATCCAAGCTAAGAGTCTCCTTTCGCGAGGGGCGCGGACGGGACATCCTCGACTACGTGGGGTTCCGTCTGGCGCGGGTTGTGGAGAAGGAACCAAGATGAGAGGGCCGCGAATCCGCTGCTGCGCTCTACGGGCACGTTGATACAAGACGCGACAGGGCGGTCCGGACGTCCGCTCCGATCCGGACGACCGTGAGGGGCTGGGACTCCTATCCAGCTACGGGTCCCATCGCGAGCCGGATGATGTGAAGCGGTCGCTGCACTCATTACTGTTCCGGCGCCGGCCTTTCTCGGTCCGCCTCCTCTCTTGGCGACGCTCAGGCCTGTCAGGCATGCTCTCTCCGCGCCGCAGCTCACACGTGGAGCATCAAGCGCCCGACATCAGGACGCCCTCTCGGCTGCACCTCCTTCCTGCTGCTGGTCGGCACTCGCCAGGAGCGCCTTCACCGCTGCGATCGACGGTGCCGGATCGGGTGCGGACTCGGCTTGGGTGAGAAGGGCTCGGGCAAGTGCGAGAGGGTCACTCGCAGCGCCGTGGTCATGGTTCTTCCCAAAGTCGGTAGGGGAGGCATGGCCTGCGCCGCAGGCATTCGGGGTTTGAGGTAAGGCCGCTTGGGATTCAAAATCCCCCGCCCTCAACGGGCTTGTGGGTTCGAGTCCCACCTCCGGCACCACCGTCTTCTGCGCTCCGCTCCCCCTTCTCGACGCATCTGTCGGATTGATCTTCACTGCCGATCTTCTGTAGGCTGTGCGTGTGGAGATGAGCTTCCTTGATGCACTTGGGGGTTCTCTTGTTCGTGCCCGGCAAGGTCAATCAGATTCCCGAGGACTACCGGATTGGAGTCTTCGCGTGCGGCTGCGCCTGCCTCGGAACCGTTGCTGTCGTCCTCGACATAATCTCCTTCAAAGTCACGGGCAAGTCATACTTGGACCTCGCGTACTCGTGGCCCGGAGCGCTTGGCATGATCGCTCTGTGGGGCCTAGGAGCAGGCATCGCGGGGCTGGCGGGATCGGGCCTTGGGATTCTCACGGGCAAGTCGATCGCCTGCTACGCGACCGGGTTCGCTTGGCCACCGATACTTCCGCGCGTCTTTCAGAGCGTCCAGCTGGACCTCGAGGATGAGCAAGAAGATCAGGACTCGCTCGATGGAGCAGAGTCATGAGTGTTTTCTTCGGCAAGCGAGAGTTCTGGAGCGAGTCGCGAATCGTGAAGCTTGCGCTACCGCATGACGGCGACGATCACTGGGAGTCTCTTCTCATCTTCAGCACGAAGAAGCAGCGCACCTGGCTGGTTGCCCACGCGGATGGCCTTGTTTGCGTCCTCGATGATCTCCGTCGAGAACGGCCTCGAGTTCAATGGCGTGAACCGCCGGACTACTTGGTCTCTGGCGGTGAAGTCACTGTCGAGATCAAGGCACGGCCGAAGGCTGACTCACGGAGAGTTGGTCTTGTAGACATCGGTACCAAGCACAAGAAATGGCTGTTCTCAATGAGCCTCTTCGCACCCGATGAGTTGCCGGCGAGAGTCAAGCGCATAATCCGAGGAGCCGTCCTCGTAACGTACTCGCGGAGTCTCGGTACGTGGTCAGCAAGCGAGCGCTGGAGGAGACGCAGGCGGACGAGTTGATCGAGGACTAGGGGCCTGCCTTGGTCCGAGTGCGACTCGTACACTCGCGCGCAAGGAGTGAGGCCCATGTGGTTGTTGCACGTCGTCGGTTACGCGGTCGCGGCCTGCGGGCTGTTCTTCGCGAGCAAGCACTACCTGAAGACCCGGAAGGCAGGAGGCACGACAGAGGACCCGATCTGGTCCCGTTGGTGGTTCCTCGTGCCAATCGTGCTCGCCGTCGCGATCTCGGTGGTCTTCCAGCACGTCCGACAGCATCAAGTGGTGGACGGCATGCGTAAGAGCCGCGTCGGGGCCATGGTCGACGCACAACTCGTTGCCTGGGTGGCGGGTGACTCTCCAGCACAAGGCGCTGCCGTCGCGGCGGAGCGGAAAGCGCACGCCGCGCGTCTGACGACGCGCAACCTGCTGAACGCAGCCGCGCTCGGCCTCTTGGCCATCGCGCTCGCGCAGTTCATCGCCACCTTCGCTGGCCTCTGCCGGTGGTGGCGCTGCTGGCTCGCGGGTGCGACTCTACTCGGACTCGTCATCACCCTCATCGGATGGAACGGAACGCTCCCTGGCTTCGACGCCTCCTGGACGCCATTCTCGGATGGCCAGTTAGAGGCGTTTGCACTCAAGAAGCAGGGCGAACGCCTACCGCACGGCAACAAGACAAGCCAGGCAGCCGAGAAGATTCGGAACTACCTCGCGGGTGACGAACCGGCGGAGGAGAACAACCGACCGATCGGGCACGCCGAGATGGTCCAGGCTGTCGTCCCTGCGCTTACGGACGTGATCAAGAGCAGCGATGCTGTAGCCAAGACAAAGCGCTTGAGCCTCCTCAAGAAGAACATCGCGGACCACGTGGCCAAGATGGCCGAGAGCAATGACCGCGAGGTCATGGGCAAACACGGCAGGGCGGTCTATGCGCTCCTCGAGACCCTGACAACGCAGCACACGTGGACTGAATCCGATCGCGCGTGGCGGACGACCACGGGCTCGGCCCTCGCCCAGGTGCTGCTGCGGCCGTTGGCGCTCACAAGCCGGGTGGCAGACCCCTACATCGGCACTGCCCCTCTACTCACCGTCCTTCTCCCTTACCTCGAGAAACTCGTCATCGTGCCGGCAACTCAGACCAGCTCGCCAGCGGGTTTGCTCCCGGAGGCAGACGTCGTCGAACTCGTCACGGCAGCCGAGAAGGCGCTCTCCAGTGCCGAGACCGAAGCACAGGCCCGCGGCATGGCGAGGTTCCTTCGCATCGTGAGCCAGGGCCGAGATCCCGATATCGAGGACAGCGTCTTTGATCACCTTCTGGGCAAGCTCGGAGTCAAGGAGTCCGCACCGCCGAGGCCGGGAGATCAGACAGGGGATGCCGCAAGTGGAATCGGCACGACCGAGGCGTCAAACGCCGCGCGTCGAATCCGTAGCAACACTCCGGCTGGACAGCATTTCGAGTTGTACCCGCGGTGCCCAACTCGCGCAGAATTCTGCGACAGCGCCAGGTCTGTCAACACCTGGGTCTTCTCCGTCGCCATGCTCGCGCTCGCAGCTATGGCATCGATCCTGATGCGGACGGAACGGCGGGACCTCGGGGCGGTCCGCCGCGACATGCAGGCGGTGCGCACGACGATGTATGTCACCTCTGCCCTGCTCGTGATGGGCGTGCTGGCCTTCGACGCCGCGCTCGGCTGGCTGACGGCGCCCCAGGAGGCCATGTTGCGTGCCCAGGAAGCCGGAGAAGCAAAGGCGTTCTCCCCTTACCTGGAAGAGGCCGCCGATCGCATCGCTTCGGTACGCGCGACCGGAACCATGTACAAGGGACTTCACTTCGTGGCGCTCCTGGCGTTGGCCTACGTTCCGTGCATCTGGATCCTGCGGCAGCGTGCGGACCTTGAAGCGCCGCCGGGTGCGCGCATCAAGGAGCCGCGTATCGAGCTCAGGGTGCTGAAGAGCCTTTCCCGTGTCGTCGCGTTACTGGCGCCGTTCCTCGCTGGTCCGGTCTCGACCCTGATCGAGGGCCTGCTCTAGGGTCGGCTGGGGGACCGTTCGACGCTTGACGACTCACGGTGTCAGGTATTGATACACCGTCTCCGCGACGTCGAACTGCCACGCCTTCTTGTCTTTGTCTCGCGACCAGACATTGGTTGCGAAGAAGATGCCGATGGACCGGCTTGGCACGATCAGGATTCCCGAGGCGCCGCCGCTCTTGAAGTAGCCGGTATCCGTGTTGCCTTGCCCGTCGGTCACCTCCTTCTGCTCCCAGACCAGCGTGCGGAGCAGCTTCTGGGTCGCCTTGAACAGATGGACGGCATGGCGCCGGAGGTCCGACGCGATCGCGAGCTGATCCAGATCCTGCTTCCGGCCATTCGCGCGGACGTCAAGGCGAACGACACGTATCGATGGACACCGGGCGCACCGCTCGACACACCAATTCTCGCCCTGACCGGTTCGCAAGACGCCGACGTTGCCTTCGAAGACGTGCTTGCATGGCGCACACAGACCTCTTCGTCCTTCGTGTGCCGATCCATTGGCGGTGGTCATTTTTTCGTCCGGACGGCGCAGTCGGAGACGCTCAGCCTCATCACCAGTGCCCTCCGCATGTGGGGGCAAGCACTGCACGAAGACCCTTGAAGCTCCGTATGGTCCTGCGTAGCGAGCTGGCGCAGCCCTGATAGAAGAAGGTGATCGTCCATGACCTCGACGACCCAGACGTGGAGCCAATGGCATCGCTCGATGTCGACTCCACCCTAGGCGATTACACGAAAGCGCGTCGATACCTCGAGGAGGCCGTCGTGCGCTTCGATGAGCTGCGCAAGGAATCACCGGACGACGGCCGGACGCGCATCACCCTCTATGTCGCCCTCAGTGCCTCGCCAAGTCCCACGGAAGCCTGGCGTCCACTCGGGGGCCGTGCGGGCAGACCTTCTCGAGCGCGCCATCCGTTCCGCGGAGCGCGCCTTCGGGGTGCTGGGCCCCGGCGGCGCAGCGTCTCCGGAGCCCGCGCCGGGTGTCAAGGGGGGCCTCAGAGCGAAACGTCTCAATTGCGTTACCTAGAAAAACGCAGTCGCGAACGCCATGGCGGGGGACGAAAGGAAGTGCCTGGACGCGGGGATGGACGGCTACCTGGCCAAGCCCGTCGTCTACGAGCGGCTGCACGTGGAGTTCGTCAAGCGCCTCGGTGCGCTGGACGAGGATACTTCGGACGCCGAGGCGGCCTAGCGCGAGATGATCACCGCTGCTCCCGTTGCAGGGCTGACGGCGAACAGCGCGTTGAGGCGCCGATCGGCAACGAGGACCACGTCGCGGGCGGCGTCGTACACGGCGGCGGACGGCCAGTAGAGCACCCTCGCAAGGTTGCCTACAGCGGTCAGCTCGCGCGTGTCGAGATCGACGCGGTACAGGAACGACGACCCGACCATGAAAGCGCGTCGGCCCGGCGCGTCGACTGCAACATCGGGGAAGTACCGGAACTTGGGCCACGGGATGTCCGCGATGACTTCGCTGGCGCCGGTGGTCGGATCGACCACGTACAGGTGGTCGAAGCTCACGACCAGGAGTTCGCCGCGAATAGGATCCAGTCCCATGCCCGCGCGAAAGTGGCTGTCCAGAGACAGCTTCGAGCGTTGGCCCGTGGCCACATCGACCCGCCACAACGAAGCGAAGCGGTTGGTATCGAGGTCGACGGTGAGCACGAACGCCTCGCCGTTGACCAGCTCGACGGCATCGACCACGGCGTCGAACGGATCCCCGCTGCCGGTCGTCGTGTCGGACACGGTTTCCTGCGCTTCCGTCGCGAGGTCGATGCGGTAGAGCGCGGGCCTACCGGTGGCGAGCATGTCGCCGTCGGCTCCGATCGTGAAGCGGCGCGGCGAGTCGATTGCAGGGAAGTCTGCGACGTGGGTCCGGTCCACGCCGTCGATGGCCAACACCTGGCCCTCCTCGTGGATGGAGTTGAGAAGCAACGCGCGGCCGTCTTCGTCGCAGACGAGATCGCGCGCACCACGCATGCGCGGTCCGTTTCCGCGAGTCGGGACGGCTACGAGCGAGCGCTCTCCGGTTGCGACGTCGATCGCCATCAATCCGTCGAGGACGCCATCGCTCACGAGCAGTCGCGATCCGGCGGCGTCGAAGACGATGCCGTACGGCGAGCGCAGCACCGGTCCTTCGCCGCTGACGATGCGGCGCGCGCCCGTGGCGATGTCGATTGCGTAGACGAGTGCCTCGTCCTGGTGGGCGCAATACAGGATCCCCGATGCCGCGTCCATCGTCATGCTGCGAACGCCGGCGGGGTCGATCAGCGGTCCGCTGCCTAGAGCCGGGCCCGAGATGGGGACCAGCTCGTTCGTGTCGAGATCGAGCATGTGGATCGTCTCGGCCATGGCGTAGACGCGGTTCTCGGCCTCGTCGAAGGCGAACGCCTCCTTCAGCAGCCCATCGAGGGCGGTGTATCGCGCCGCTGCCCAGTTCGCGCGCTCCACGCCGTACAGCGTCTCGCGGTAGCCATCCGCGAAGAGCAGCCGCTGACGCGTCTCGTCCCAGTAGACCCCTCGCGGCCTCCAGGGGCTGCCGACGGGCGGAACGCTGGACCGGTTGCGGTTGCTGAGGTTCAGGCGATGGCAGCCGCGCTCGCCGGTTATGTAGACCTGCCCTCGGCCGTGGTCCACCGCGATGCCGTAGACGCCGTCCCACCCGATCGAGGGGTCGTACCGGTAGCGCGTCTCGGTCGTGAGGTCGATGCGCCCGTAGAAGAACACCTGGTCCGCCAGCCAGACCGTCGAGGTGGCGGGATCGAGCGTGATGCCCCGCGGCACGGCGAAGAACGGCTCCTGGCGCTCGATGCGCACGGACGTCTCGCCGGCGCCTTCGGCCTCTACGAGCAACTCGTTGTCGCCGATCGCCAGCGGCACCTCGGCCTGCCACGTCCGGAAGCCGTCGTCGCTCGTAGCAGCCACGCCGTTCACGAACACGGCCGCTACGTGTGCGGCCGTCCCGTCGACGACGAGTGTGTCCTGGTCGGTCAGGGAGCCGCCCGGCGGGAACGAGATCGAGACCGCCGGGACCGGCTCGGGCTCGGGGACAGGATCCGGCGGGGCTACGCCGCTGCGGCCGCACCCCGACAACAGCACGGCCGAGACGATGAGAACCCTCCACATGGGCGCCGGGCTCGCAATTCGGGTGCCGCGTGAACGGATCGCCGCCGTGCTTGGCGAGGAGTTACCGCTTCGTCCCATCGATTACCCGCGGGACGCATGAAGCTGTCGTTGCACCCGCGTGAACGCGCCGGGGAAATCCCGCTTCACGATCCTCTGGGCATGCGTAGCCTCACCGCCATGAACCGCGCCGAGCACCAGGCACGCATCCGCGAAGGCGAGGTCCTCTGCATGGGCGGGCAGCTCGCCGAGGGGGAGCGCGTGTTCCGGGACCTGCTGTTCGAGGTGCGGGGGAGGGACCGGAAGGCGGAGCTCTCCGCGCTGCACAGCCTCGCCGTGGCCTACGGGATGGGGGGGCGCAACTTCGAAGCGCGCATGCTGGCCGAGGCGGCTGCAGCCGTTGCGCGCGAGCTCGGCGACGACAAGACCCTGGCCCGGTGCCTCGGATCCCTGTGCGGCGCGCTGTTCTGTCTCGAAGTCAGCGAGCCCATGCCGCGGCTCCTGGACGAGTTTCGAGACGCCATTCAACGCCTGCCCGAAGACGAACGGGCTCCCGGCACGCACGAGTATTGCGGGTCGCTGCTCGCTCACGCGCTGCTTACACGCGATCTAGGTGCGGCGGTCGGCCACCTGGCGCGCTACGAGCAGACGTTTCCCCCGGAGGACGTTCGCGACCCCACGGCGACCGCAGTCCTGCGTGCGCTCGAGGCCCGCATCCACTACTTCGGCGGCGACCAGAACGCGGCGCTCGCCGTGTTGGAGAAGACCGAGGGCCTGGCGATCTCGCGGCCGAACATCGCGGTCGAGGTCGCTGTGCACTGGGTCGAGGTTCTCCGCGCCGCCGGGCGGGATGCGCCGGCCCTCGAGCGGGGACACCAGGCTCTGCGCTTGCTCGAAGGGCTCATCGACGAGCCGTTCACCTGCTACGACCGTCTCGAGAAGGGGCGCAAGCTGGCGCACTACCTCGACGAGTTGGGAGCGTCCGAGGAAGCCCATCGTGCCTACGACATCGTCGCCGCTGCAGTTCTGGAGCACATCGCCCAGCTCGACGCGTGCGCGAGGAGCCTCCCCGAGCTCGGGCTGGCTGGAGACATGCAGTTGCAGGAGGTCGTCAACGCGCGCAAGGGCTACGTCGCCGAGCAGTCGCAGATCATGAAGCGCGTCGCAGCGCTCCTCGAGCGTGACGAAGGCGGCGTCGCGCGCGTCCTCGCCCACGAGGACGACGGCTTCGTCCGCATCTGTGCGTGGTGCGAACGACTGAAGCCCCAGGATCGAGGGTGGCTACCCCTCGGACAGTTCGTGCCGCGCAGCGGGCCGCTGCGCATCACACACGGCATCTGCCCCGCATGCGCCGAGGCACTGCGCGTCTAGCGGTAGACGACGACCTCCGCGAGCGCGGCGGTCGCGGACGTGATCTGGTAATGCACGTCGTCGCGGATCAGGTCTTCGTGATTCGTCTCGATGTACTCGGGGGTGCCGTCCACCGACGTCAGCGGATCGTGCGGGATGTTCACGATCACGGCACGGCCGTCGATGTGCCAGCTCCAAGGAACGTTCTCGTTCTCGACGCCCGGTCCGGGACGGAGCAGCCCCGAGAAGTGCGTCCACGACCCGCGCCCCTCCTGGATTGCGATCAGCTGCTTCATCGCGCCGCGGTCCGTCACCCAGACGCGCACCGTGCTCGAGCCGATGACGAAGCGCGCGAGGACCGCTGTGATGTCCGGAGGCAGCTCGCCCGCAGGGTCCGCCTCTTCGCCCGGCACGGGGATGAAGTCGACGACACCCAGCCCGCCCGGATCCAGCAGCTCCTCGTCCCCGCCGCCGCCGCACGCAGTGAGGGCGACCAACAGCACAAGCACAACGGGCAGTGCCACGAGTCTGGCCACGTCGGTCGGCATCCCTCCATGGCTCGCCTTGCGAGCCACGCAACAGGGTACCGCACCGCCGCGGGCCGGCGTTACCAGAGGCGCGGGGTGTGCCCGAGCACGATGTCGAACTCGGCCGTCAGCTCGCCGATCCGCGAGCCGGGCAGCGGCTTGAACGGCACGATGACCGACGCGCGCTGCTTGGGATCGCGAATCGAACGCAGCAGGCCGTCGCGCGCGTTCTGCCGCTCGCCGGCGATGTAGCACTGGGTCGAGAAGCGCTTCTGTCCCGGCGCCTCCACAGCCACGTGGATGTGCGGCGTGCGGCCCGGGTAGGAAACGGGCTTGATCGTGCGGAAGTAGTACTCGCCCTTGAGCCCGGTCAGGAACCGGCCGAAGCCCTGGAAGTTCGTGTCGTAGGCCCTGCGGTTGTTGCTGCCCGTGTGGAGGTAGACGCCGTTCTTGTCCACCTGCCAGATCTCGACCACGGCGTTGCGAATGGGTGCGCCCTTCGCATCGAGTACGCGCCCGCTGAAGTGGGTGATCGTCCCTACGGCGGGCGTGATCTGGTCATTGATGATCAGAAGGTCGTTGTCCGTATCGCGCGGCAGCCGGTTCGGGAAGAACGGCCCCTCCGTCTGTCGTGGGGTGCGGATCAGCTCCTCGGCAAAGGCGCCTCGGGCGGCGTAGGCGGCCGCGCCGGCAGTCAGTCCTGACAGCAGTACGCGGCGGCTGACTCTCTTGCGTCGGCTCTTCATGGTGCGGCTCCTGGATCCCCACGCTCACCTAGAGACTACGACCCGATGCGGGCGCGTGTTTCGCCTGGCTCCGCACTCTTGCCGGCGCTTTGCATTGCATGGGCCGTGCACGGCTCGCCTTCATTGCGGTCTCATTGCAGGGGGGCGAATCTCGAACCTCGGGCCAGGATGCCCGTTGGCCACGGAATGACCATCCACGACAAGTCGATCGCCGTCTCGCTCTACGCCCTCGCTGTACTGGCGAGCGGCTTCGTGCGCTACGTCGCGCAAGAGGGCGGCAGCACGGGGCTGGTGTTCGGACTGACGATGGGCGCGCTCGCCCTCGTCGGTGCCTTCCTGTTGCGCGGGCGGTTTCCGCGTACGGGTCTGTTTGTCGCCGCAGCCGTCACATCGCTTGTCGGTGGATGGTTCGTCTACGAGTCGTTCGTACGCAAGGACCTGGCCGATGCCGAAGTGCGTCAACTCATCGTGATCGGACTCTCGCTCGTGATGGCCGTTGTCCTCCTGTGGCCCTCTCGCGCGACGGGCTCAGAACACGATGTAGCGCCAGATGTCGAAGTCTGGTGAATCCGTCAGGCACTCGCCTGGAACTACGTTCTTTGCCAGCTCCACGAACTCGCATTCATGGTGGGACGCGAGCGTGAGGACGACGAATAGGGGAGGAAGATCGACGCCGCAGGCGCTGGCGACATCGGCGATCAGGCCGCCGTAGCACGTCGAGGCGTGCTTCCACCCCGCGAAGGGAAAGACCTCGAAGCGTCCACCGGTGAGGCGCGACGGCGTCAGCAACGAGAAGCCGGCCTCCGGCAGCCAGAACTGCAAGTGCTTCATCCCGCGCTCGGCGAAGTAGGTGTCGAACCGGCCGCCCGGCTCGAAGCCACACACCTCCCAGGGGCCGTAGGTGCCCAGCACGATGCGATCGCGGGGGTCATGGGGCCGGGGCGGCCAGTCGTGCTCGCCTCTCGGATCCGGAACCTTGGTCACGGGGGTCCTCCGCTGTGGCGGCTGAGTGTATATTTTGAGATTGATTCTCAGAATCAATTTCGTATGCATGGGGGCGTCATGACTCGTCACAGCCATTGGATTGCGCCGGTCGCGGCCGTCTTGCTCGTTGTTCTTGGTACCCGCGCTCCCCCAGCGTCGGGTGACGACGCATGCGGTCGCGCCGGCGATTTCCCCTCTGTGACGTGGCCGCTGGCACCCGAGGGCCGCGCGAGTTTCGGTGCCGCGCGATCGGGACACTGGCTCTACGTCTTAGGAGGCCACACCGGGCGCCCGCATACGCACTCGCGCGAGAACATCGCGAGCTCGTTTCTGCGGCTGAACCTCCTCGACCGCGCCACATGGGAGACCCTGCCCGCCGGTCCGCTCGTCCAGGGTACGGCGTTGGTTGCGCATGCCGGGCGCTTGATCCGTGTTGGCGGCATGCACCCGCGCAACGCGACCGCTGACGAAGACGCCGACCTCGTGTCGCTTGCTTCGGTGGGGGCGTACGAGCCGGCGAAGCGCAAGTGGAGCGAGTTGCCTCCGTTGCCGTGCGGGCTCTCTTCGCATGATGCCGTCGTGCACGGTGACCGTGTGTTCGTTGCGGGCGGTTGGACGCTGAACGGCAGCGAGGACCCGAAGTGGAGCGCAAGGTCCTTCGCCATGGATCTGGCTTCCGAGAACCCCGCGTGGAAGGAGATCGCCGCGCCGGGCTTTACGCGCCGCGCGCTCGTGCTCGCGGCGCACGGCGACTCGATCTACGTGATCGGAGGCCTGGACGAAGACGGCGCCATCTCCCGGCGGGTCGACGTGTACTCCGTCGCCGACGATGCATGGTCGCGAGGCCCGGATCTTCCCGGACCGGGCTTCGGCGCATCTGCCTTCGGCACGAAGGACGGGCTCTTTGCTGCAGACATGAAGGGCAGCGTGTATCGCCTGGCTGACGATGGATCCGTGTGGAAGCCGTGGCGCCGGCTCGCGATCCCGCGGTTCTTCGGCCGCCTCGTTCCAGTCGACGACGGGCTCCTGGCTGTCGGAGGCGCGGGATGGGGCGGCCACCGCCGCCTGATCGAGAGCGTTCCCACGCAGGCTCGCTCCCCGAACGACGTGCATGTCTCGTCCTGGACCATCCCTACGCCGGCCCGGGCGAAGAATCGGCAAGGGATGTCGCGCTTCGGCAGCAACCTGCTCCTCTATGGCGGCAATCGCAGCCTCGGCCAGCACGACTTCGAGAAGGACGACTTCCTTTCCGAGGCGTTCTGGTTGCAACTGGGGACGCTTCGCTTCCGCCCCGCGCCGGCGATGCCGGTGTCGCGCCAGAGCATGGTCGCGCTCGACCGGCTTCGCGTCGAGGGCGGGCACGGCGGCGGTGCGTCGCAGACCACCCTCATGGCACTCGGCGGCTTCGGGCACGATGGCGAGGTCGCTCGCACGTGGCGAGACGCTCTGATCTACAACGTCCAGGAGCGCACCTGGACCCGGCAAGGCAACGTCCTGCCGGAGGGGCGCAGTCAGTTCGTCACTATCGAGCGCAAGGATGGGACCTGGCTCTTCGGGGGTGTCAATTACGATCCGCGCCGCGAGAAGAAGGACCGCTTCCGCTACCCACGCGGTGTCCTTCGCGTCGACACGGAGAAGGGCGTCGCGGTGAAGGCGCTGGAGCTCGAGACGCCCGGGCCTCGCCGTGCGTTCGGCGGCGCGGCCATCGGCGACGTCGCATACTTCGTGGGCGGCATGGGGGAGTCCTTCTCGGTCGCCGAGGATGCGTGGACCTTCGATTTCAAGACGAAGACCTTCGGTACGATTCCTGCGCCCGCACGCCCCCGCATCTCTCCGCAGGTCGTGGCAGTGAAGAGCAGTCTCTACGTATGCGCGGGAAGCTCCCCTTCGAAGAAGGGCGGCTTCGAGCCGAATCCAACACTTGAAGTCTTCGACCCCGAGGCCCGCACGTGGCGCGTGCTGCTCGACTCGGTACCGATCGTGCCGCGGCACCTGCGCATGTTCGCTTACCGCGATCGCCTCTGGCTCTACTCGGCGCACCACAAGAAGCCGCACATGGTGACGCTTGCAGTCATCGACCTCCCGTAGGCGCTGACGACTCGTGAGTCTCATCCGGTCGGAGCTTGCGATGGTATCGGGTGCGGCGTGAGTCGCGACGACGTACACGACTCGAGTGACGCTGTGTGGCGTCCTGCTTCCGCTCGCCGCGACACACTGGCTTTCGCCCTGGGGACGCTTGGTGCCGGTGTTCTCAAGCGTGCAATGGCAGAGCCGCAGATTCTCGATCGTTATCGACGCTGGATCGAGACCCGGCCGAGCGACACCCGAGGCGGGCGGCAGGCCGAGGTGCTCGTCCGCACCGGCAACGACGGCGGCTCCGCGACGCTGTACGCGCGAGACAAGGCGGGGGAGTTCGTCCTCGAGTGCGAGCACAAGCAGTTCCGCGCCGTTCTCGTGATCGGATGCGAGACGCACGTCCAAGGGATCTACCTCGCTTCGTTCAAGGGCGACGAAGCGGTCGCGGGCGCGTTTGCCCTCGGGCTGGCGAGGCTCGTCGGCGGCAACGCGGGCGACCCCGGTGACGGCAGCACCGCCACCGTGTCTCGTACCTTCACCCCACCTTTCCCGAACCTGGAGTCATCATGATTCGCAAAGCGGTATTCCTCGCTGTTCTCTTCCTCGCGCCGGGAACTGCGATCGCCCACCCCGGCCATGGTCATGTCGTCAACGACGAAGTGCATCACACCTTGGAAGGTGTTGTTGCTCTTCTCGCAGTCGTCGCGCTCACCGCGTACGCCGTCTTCCGACTGCGATCCCGTCGGTCGGACGAACGTTCGCCGCGCACGCCCAACTCGTAGGTGACGCCATGAGTCTCTTCGATCGAGTTGCTGGGGCACTACTCCCGGCCGCAGACGCACACTGCGACGGGCCGTGCGGAATCTACGACCCTGCCGCCGCGCGCATCACGGCGGAGGCGGTCAAGTCCATGACTCTCAAGATCCTGGCTCTCGAGGTCCCGGATGCCTCGGACAGCGACGCCATGGCGCGGTATCTCAATACCCTCAGCCGCTACGTCGCCATCAAGGAGGAGCAAGCCGAGCTCACGAAGCGCGATCTGCTGATCCTCTGGACCGACTACTTCAAGCCCCTTCATCTCGAAGCCCACCCCGACCTCCACGACACCTTCTGGAAGGCTGCCAAGCTGTGCTCGGCCTGCAAGGTCGAGGTGAGTGCCCAGCACGCGGACGAGCTGCTGGCGGCCATCAAGGAGATCCACGAGATCTTCTGGACCACGAAGAACCGCGAGGTCGCGTGGGTACTCGCCGGAGACTGAGCTTCGTCAGCGAGCTCCTGTGGCTCGTCTCGGGCCGACGGCGTCTCTATCGCGTCGCCGGTCTCAGCATGGCTCCGGGTCTTTGTCCGGGCGACGTGGTCGGCATCGACACGTGTCCCGGCGGGCTGCCGAGTCCCGGGGACGTCGTCGTGATCCGCGACCCGCAGCGCCCAGGGCAGAAGTTGATCAAGCGAGCGCGCTCGCGCGGAGAGCGCACATTCGCCGTGGGGAGCGATGCCCCGTGCGATGCGCGCGACAGCCGCCACTTCGGTTCGCTGTCTGGCGAGCACGTAGTGGGGCGCGCGCTCTGGGCGTGGTCTCCCGCGCGGGGGTTCCGCGTGGTGAACGCAGTGGGCTGAGAGCCGCTACGGCTCCTCGGCCTCGCTTGCCTCGTCACGCGACGCGTCCTCTTCGTCCGTGCGCTTGCGGCTGCGCGCAACCTCGCGCAGGCTCGCGGCCTGGTCGGTCTCGTCGACGATCTCCGCGCCCAGCATGCACTCGAGGACATCCTCCAGCGTGACGACGCCTTCGAAGACGCCGTACTGATCGAGCACGCCGACCATGTGCTCGCGCTTGACCAGGAACTGTTCGAGCAGGCGGTGCGCCGGTGTGGACGGAGGAATGAAGCGTAGCGGCCGCATCAAGTCACGCGCCGCTCCCTCGCCATCTCCCAACGCCGCGTCGATCGCCTCGCGGCGGTAGAGAAGCCCGATCACGTGGTCCTTGTCGCCGGGCTCCTCCGTCACCGGAAGGCGGCTGTGGAGCCACTTGTCGGGGTTGTTGCGAACCTCGAGCAGCGGCGTGTCGGCTGCAATCGTCTCGACCACGGGACGCGGGGTGAGCAGCTCGGCCGCCGTGACCGCATCCAGGCGCAGCGCGTTGCGAACCCACTGGTGCTCTTCCTGACGGACCTTGCCGCTTCGCGCCGCAAGTCTCGAGACGGCCAACACCTCTTCCTCGGTCGGCCCGACGATCGTGGGCGCGCCGGCGACGCGGCGTGCCGCGCGCTTCACGAGCCAGACGAGCGGCCACACGCTGACGATCATCAATCGGAGCGGCAGCACGATGCGCGGCCCGAGCACTTCTGCGTACCGCACGCCGAGGCTCTTCGGCACGATCTCCGTGAGGGCCAGCACCAGGACCGTGAAGATCGCCGCGAACACGCCGACTGCCGCATTGCCGTACTCCGCACCGACCATCGCGCCGGCGACGGAGGCGCCGATCGTGTGCGCGATCGTGTTGATGGTCAGGATGGCGGCGATCGGCTCCTCGACGTCGCTGCGAAGCTTGTCGAGCCGCTCGGCGTTCGGATCGCCGCGCGAACGCATGACCTCGATCTGGGCCGGCGTGAGCGAGTAGAGCGCCGCCTCGAGCAACGAGCACACGAAGGAGGCGAAGAGCGTGATACCGGAGACGATGAGGATTGCCGTCATGGCAGGGCAATCCTCCCCGACACCGGTGACGCCGCACAACGAGGATCGAGAGCGTGGGCAGGCCTCATTCGGCGTCGTCGTCCTCGAGGATGGCGCGCGCCGCCTCGATCTGATCGGCCGCCCCGAAGAGCGCGAGCTCGTCGCCTGCGCCGAGCGCGGCGTCGCCGGGCGGATTCGGCGTCGCCCTGCCCCCGCGCTTGACCGAGAGCACCGTCGCGCCGGACCGCCGCCGTAGGTCGAGGTCGTGGAGGGTGCGGCCCGCAGCCGAGCTGCCCTCGGGAATCGTCACGTAGTCCAGCTCGGCGTGGGCCAGGAGCTGGGCCAGCGTCGGCACGGCTTTGGGTTCGGCGGCATCGCGCAGCGGGGTGTACTGCTCCTGCCGCATCGCTGCCTTCTCCCGGTGGATGGCGCCCGGCCCGGCGCCGTAGGTCGCCATGACCTGCCCGGCGAGCTCGAGGCTGGTCTCGAACTCCTCCGGCACGACCGTGTCGGCGCCGAGCCGGCGGAGCTGCTCCACCTCACCGATGAAGCGCGTGCGCACGAGGATCTGCAACACCGGGTTGACACCGCGTGCGACCGCCACGATCTGGCGCGTTGCCGATGGATCGGCGATCGCAACCACGAGCGCACGGGCCCGGTCCGCGCCCGCGCTGAGGAGCACGTCCTCGCGGGTCGCGTCGCCGTAGTGGATGCGGTCGCCTTCCGCGCGCACCATGCGCACCGTATGCGGGTTGAGCTCGAGGATGTGGTACGGCACCTCGAGCAACCGCAGCACGCGGGCAACATTGCGCCCGTTGATGCCGAAGCCGATGATGATCACGTGGTCTTCCAACGCCGTCTCGGCTTCGTGGGCGTCCTTGTCCTTGCTCGCGCGCCCTTTGCCCACGTAGCGGCGGAGCCACGCGATGCGCTCGCCGCGCGTCACGAGTCCTTGCGCCACCAGACCGAGCAGCGGCGTCAAGGCCATGCTCAACACGGCGACGGTGAAGAAGAGCTGCTCCTGGTGCGGCTTGAAGAGCCCGAGGCCGCTTCCCGCGCTCGCGATGATGAAGGAGAACTCGCCGATCTGAGCCAGCCCGAGTCCGGCGAGAACGGCGACGCGGCCGCCGAAGCCGAACATCACGGCGATCACGGCGACAATCAACGCCTTGCCGACGACGACAAGGAGCAGAAGGCCCGTGAGTTCGAGCGGCGTTTCACCCCACACGTCCGGACTCACGAGCATGCCGACCGAGACGAAGAACAGGCTCGCGAACACCGTTCGCAGCGGCAGCACGTCCGAGAGGATCTGCTGCGCGTAGCGCGACTCCGAGAGCACGACGCCTGCCAGGAACGCGCCCAGGGGTAGCGATGCGCCCGCGAGGCTGCAAAGCCACGCGGTTCCGAGCGCGACGACGACGGTTGCGAGCGTGAACAGCTCGCGGCTGCGGGCGCGCACGACGCGGTCGAGCAGGTGGGGGAGACCGAAGTGGGCGGCCGTGAGGATGACCACGAGCAAGCCTACGGAGATGAACGCCGTCTGGAGCGCGCTCACCCAGGACGCATCCCCCGTATCGGCGAGCAGGGGGAGGAACAGCATCATCGGAACGACGGCGATGTCCTGGAAGATGAGGATGCTCACCATGAGGCGGCCGTGCGGCGCGATGATCTCGCCGCGTTCTTCGAGCAGTCGCAGCACGATGGCCGTGCTGCTCATGCCGACGAGCATGCCCAGGAAGATGGACTGGCGCGGCTCCGCTCCGGCCAGCCACGCCAGCGCGCCTGCCACGATCGTGGTACCCACGAGCTGCAGGGCCCCGGCCCCGAACACGAGCTGGCGTAGACGCAGGAGCTCGTTGATCGAGAAGCGCAGGCCGATCGTGAACAGCAGGAAGATGACGCCGACTTCGGCGAGCACCTCCACGGTTTCGCGGTCGGAGACGAGCCCCAGGACGCCTGGGCCAACGAGGACACCGGCAACGAGGAGCCCGACGATCGAAGGCAGGCGGACGTTGCGCAGGATGTAGACCGCCGCGGCGGCCACCGCCAGGACGATCACAAGCTCCTTGATGATGACGATGCCCGGCACGATCCGTCCTCGCGGTTGCCTGGTGCGCGCAGGCGTGGGGGGAGGATACCCGGGTCGCGTTCTGCGACACCGCCATTGCGCCGCGTGGGCCGGTTCGTCAGACTGCGCCCATGATGTGGACTGGTGTGATGCGGGTTGCTGTCGTCGTTACGGCCTTCGGGCTCGTCTCCGGCACCGCCTCGCCGCCTGCGTGGGCCGGCGGATCCAAGTCGGCCAAGGCGGAAGAAGAGAAGAAGGCCCGCACCAAGAAGGCGCGCACGCGGTACCGGCGGCCGCCCATCGGGACCGTGCGCACGACCAAGCTGGGCGAGAAGCGGGGCCGGACCAGCCGCACCCTCGGCACCGGGGCGCGCACCGTACGCAACCGCGGGCGCACGGGACGCACCGGCCGGACCGGCCGGACCGGGCGTACCCGCACGCCGCGCAGCCGCTCCTTCTGAGACTAGCGCACCATCAGCCAGATCTGCGGGTTCGAGTTGGCCGCCGAGGCGCCCGCGAAGAAGCCGTAGCGTCCGTCGGGGGAGACGGCGCCGACGAGCTGGCCGCCCACCAGGTCGAGACGCCCGTCGGCTGCGACGGCGTAGGGCAACGCCGCGTTGGGCGCGGGAATCACCGACATCACGCCGTCGGTGTTCTGCGTCATGTCGCCGAACGACCACATGCCCGCGCCATCCGCGTCGATCGTCGTCGACGTGGAGGCGTAGCGCGGCGGCGGGTTGTTCGATGCGGTCAGACCCACGGCTTGATACGTGCCGCTGAACGTCGCCACGTTCTGGCCCGCACCCCTCTTGATGAGCGCGACGACGATTTGCAGGTCGACGCCGTTCTGGGTCGAGCCCGTCAGGATCGCGATGTCGCCGCCGCCGTAGATGCCGCCTTCCCAGGGACCGGCGGGGTTGTTCCAGACCATGATGCCGTCCGCGCCGACCGAGTAGGTCCCGAGCGCCACGGGTGCACCGGCCGCCGCGACGTTTCCGTTGTTGTTGCTGGCAGCACTCCATGCCGTGCAGTTGCCGTTGCCGTCGAACGTGGCCGTGCCGTCGAACCACGCGGTCTCGCTGCCGCCGATCAGGAAGAAGCCGGCGAAGTGGTAGTCGCCCGTGAGGCTGGCGTTGCTGAAGCCTTCGCCGCGGCGGCCCAGCGCCACGATGGCAGGGTCGTCGTTGGCGGACGACGTCGCCATGAGGGCGAGGCTGCTGTTCGACGCGATCCCGCCGGATACCGTGAGGCCGCCGTTGGTCATCGCGATGGCGTTGCCCGCGCTGACGTCGTACGTCAAGTTGAGCTGATTCGCCGGACCCTGGACGACGCCGCCCTGGTTCACGAAGACGTTGGTCAAAGTCACGATGCCGCCGAAGCCGTTGCCCGTGACCGTGCCCCACTGGCTTGCCCC
This sequence comes from Planctomycetota bacterium, assembly GCA_028281445.1. Taxonomy (GTDB): domain Bacteria; phylum Planctomycetota; class PLA2; order PLA2; family JAEUHO01; genus JANQJW01. Next base: position 159,246 of record JANQJW010000023.1, read on the forward strand.
GGTGGGCCCGTTGACGTCCCCGAACCAGGCCGAGAGGCCGTACGGGCCGCTGAGGCTGGGCTGAACGGTCAGGGTCGGGAGGCTCTGGGTCGTCGTGGCGCCGGCGCCGCCGCATGCGCCGGTGGTGAAGACGAGCAACGTGCCAAGGAACAGGGCCAAGAGCGTGAATGCAGGACGGATGTTCGACATGGGGGATCTCCTTCAGACGGAGATCCGGAAGCGCCGGCGGCCTGCGACAGGAAAAATCCTCCTACACTTCAGCCATGACCTGGAAGCTCTACCGAGCGGCCGAGAAGCACTACCGGGACGTGCGGGCGGTCCTCCATCACGAGCAGTGGGGCGAGGACAGCGTCGAGAAGATCCTGCTCGACACGAATCGCGGCCTCGTGCTGGTGTCGAGCAGCCCAAACGTTGTGCGGCACAGGATCACGAACAAGCGCTCTAGGTCCTACCGCTTCTCGGTTCCGATGAGCCGTGCCAAGGCTCGGCTCGCGCTCCTCACTGCTCATGACAGCCGGCTCGAGGCGGCCAAGGCGGCCGGCGATTCGGCCACCGTCGAGCTGATTTCGGGAAGAGAGTCGGAGCTCGCCGAACAGTTCCTGGACACGCATCCCGCGTATGCGGACGAAGCGACGGGGGACCCGCCGGTCTGGTAGGTCACTTCGTCTCGTCGACGCCCTTCTTGGAGCGGTTCTGGCGCCAGAGGTTGCCCTGGTACCAGAGCATGTGCGCCGCGATCTTGATCGCATTGCGCTCCGATGGCGTGACGGCGCCGCGCTCGATCATCGCGTCGAGGCTGCGCTTGAAGCCCTGCAGCATCGTGAGCGCCGCCTGCGAGATGTTCTCGCGCAGCAAGCCGGACTCCCCGCGCTCGATCAGCCGGCGAATGGCGCGCACCTCTTCGATGCGCGGCGGACGCTTGTCGCGCCAGGTCGGTCGCTCCGCGGAATCGGCGATGCCCCAGATCAGGTCCCGCGACCATGCCGCGTGGCTTGCCAGCCAGTCGTAGTCGAGCTTCTCCGGCGTGTCCGTCGGCAGGGCGAAGTCCTTGCCCGTGCCGCTGGTCACGAACAAGCCGGGCACCTTGGCCGCTTGAAACGACGAGGAGTCCGGTGTGCCCAGGTACAGGTCGAGTCCGACCGGCGTCAAAGTCGCACCCTTCATCTCCGGCGTTGCATCGACGATCGCCTCGACGATGCGGCTGTTCTCTGCGCCGACAGCGAAGAGGAGACCGGGCAGCGCGTCGTCCATCGAACGCCCGAGCTGGTCCAGGGAAATCGCGCAGACGCACTCTTCCAGGGGCACGACCGGCTTCTCGGCGTACGCCGTGCTGCCGAGGCGCGCCCGCTTGAATCGGTTGGCGTCCCACGCGACGAAGAGGATCGAACGCTTGGGGACCTCGCCGCGGGCGCGGCGCTCCTGGAGTACGCGCGCGATTTCGAGCAGGGCTGCCACGCCACTGGCGTTGTTGTCCGCACCCGGATAGACGACGCCGTCGATGATGCCCATCGCGTCGTAGTTGGCACCGACGAGCACGTGTTCGCCGGACTGGCTTCCCGGGAACCAGGCGAGGACGTTGCGGATGGGGTCCTCTTTCGTTCCCGCCTCCTGGAACATCGTCTCCGTGCCGGGCGGCGGTACGAGGCTCAATGACGTGAGGGCGTTCGCGATGTAGTTCGACGCGAATACGCGGTCCTTCCAGGCGTGCCGGCCGTTGAGCGACGCCAGGAACTCGACGTGGTTACGCAGCGACGTCGCGTCCGGCTCGAGCGAACCGAGCTTGGGCTCATCGCCCTGGCCGGGCTGCTTCTCCGGCCGCTCGTCGTCCTTCGGCCACAGCGCCCACGCCAGCGCGAACGCTGCCACGGCCAGCGCGGGCACGAGCCAGCGAGCGCGCTTGCGATGTGGTGTCCTCTGTTCGGGCGAGCTCGGTCGCGTCGCAGCCTTCGTCGGTGTACGCGGCGCAGCGGCCGGCTCTGATAGCGCGCCACGCAGCGCTTCGACGAAGGCGACGCAGGACGGATAGCGCTTCTCGGGGTCGCGCGCCATGGCGCGTTCGAGCACCGCGGCAGTCGCCGGTGCCAGGTTCGGTGCGATCTGCACCAGCGGCTCCGGCAGGCCCTTCTCCTTCATGACCAGCACCGCGAGCGGGGTCTCGGCATCGAAGGGGACGAGCCCCGTCAGCGATTGGAACGCCGTGACGGCCAGGGCGTACTGATCGGCGGCGCCGGTGACGTCGCTCGCCATTGCCTGCTCCGGTGCCATGTAGATGGGTGTGCCCGGTGACAGGCCGGTCGTGGTCAGTCCGCCCGTGCCCTTCTGGCTCAGAGCCTTGGCGATGCCGAAGTCGGCCACGTACACCATGCCCTGCTCGTCCATGAGCAGGTTCTCCGGCTTGACGTCCCGGTGGATGACGCCTCGCTCGTGCATGAAGTCCAGCGCTTCGGCGACGCGCCCGAGCGCCGCCGAGAGCATCTCGCGTTCCAGGGGCAGCCCGGCCTCCATCTGCGTCTGCAGCGTGCCGCCGCCCAGGTACTGCATGACCGCGTACGGAACGCCCTCGTGCTCGCCGACGTCGAGCACGCGCACGACGTTGGGATGCACGAGGCGGATCATGCTGCGCACCTCGGCTTCGAAGCGCTGCGCGAAGGTCTCGTCCTGGAGCAGGCTCGGGTGGGGGACCTTGACCACCACGGGCAGGTTCTCGAGGCGCGTGTCCTCGGCGCGGTACGCGCTGCCCATGCCGCCGCTGCCGAGCACGTCCGTGACGCGGTAGCGCTCGTCGAGGAGGGATCCGATCCAATGCTCCGCGTCACCCATGGCGCGCCACGATACGGAACGGGGCAGGCCATTTCATCGGGCCGCAGGCGTTCCGCCGGAATTCGCTGCGTGGTCGGCTCCGAGATGTCGCGTCCTCTGCTGGAGGACCCGACATGCGAACCATCTGTATCGGAATTGCGACGCTGCTCCTGGCTGCCTGCGGCAACGGCGACGGCGCCCCGGTGGCGCTCCTGGCCCCGACCTTCGACGCGACGGGGACCTGGGTGGCCCGGGCGACCGGCAGCTTCACCAGTCCCCCCGGAAACGAGGAGCTGGACTCCGCGGCCCTCGTCATGGTCACCCAGACGGGCAACAACGTGACTGTGGACGTCGTGGGTGACACCGTCAGCTATAGCGGGACCGTGTCGGGTGCCAGCTACGCCGTTGGCGCCACGTTGCCCGAGCCGGGCGGCGGATCAACGGACGAGATGATCGAGTTCACCCTTGCCTCGGCTGACGCCGGCAACGGCATGCTGCGCTGGACGTTTACCGGGCCCGGCGGCCCGGTGTCCGGCGGCAGCGACCTGGCGCTCGCGCGTGCCACGGCGCCGCTCTTCGACATGACCGGCACGTGGAACGTCACGACGTCCGGGAACTTCTCGGACCCGGCCGGCAACGAGGAGGCCGACGGCACGGTGTCCGTCGCGGTCACGCAGACCGGTTCGACCGTCGAGATGATGCTCGACGGCGCGTTGCGTACAGGCTTCGTCAGCGGGGCCGACTACTACGTCGAGTACGACACGACCGGCGGGGGCGGCGCAGACATCTGCATCGTCGTCCAGTTCACGCTGGGCTCGGCGACGGACGGAGCGGGCACGCGCCGGTGGCGTTCGGAGAACGGCGTCATCATCAACGGCGGTGCCAACCTCGCACTGGTCAAGCCCTGAGCGGCGGCGGCGTGGTCCGTACATACTCCCCGGTCATGAACGAGTCGGACGAGCAGGTTGCGCGGGTCTACGACGAGCTGCGCGCGCTGGCGGCGGCGCACCTGCGCCGCGAGCGGCCCGGGCACACGCTGCAGGCCACTGCGCTCGCCCACGAGGCGTACCTGCGCCTGGCCGACCAGCGCGACATCGGCGACTTCGACCGCGGCCGCGTGCTGGCGCTCG
>JANQJW010000030.1 GCA_028281445.1 Planctomycetota bacterium
CGAGCGATCGTCGCGCCGGCGGAAGCCGGCGTGCGCGGCCTCCTGGACGACTTGCATGACGTCGCCGAAGGACTACAGCGTGACGAGCGCCTGCTCGGACGCGTGGCCGGTCGCCTGAATCGCACGGCGCAGCAAGTGCGCATGACGTCCTTCTCGTCGGCGTGTCGCGGGCTGGCGCGCGCGGCGCGCGATGTTGCGGCGGCGTGCGGCAAGCGCGCCGAGGTGCAGGTTCACGGCGGTGATGTCGAGCTCGACCGACTCGTCGTAGAGCGCCTTCGTGACCCGCTGCTGCACCTCGTGCGAAACGCGGTCAGCCACGGCCTGGAGCGCCCTGAGGATCGCGAAGCGGCGGGCAAGCCGCCGGTGGGCGTCATCTCGCTCTCGGCCGCGCTGCGCGGTGACACGGTCGTCGTGGCCGTCGCGGACGACGGACGCGGTATCGATCACGGCGTGCTCCGCGCGCGTGCGGAGGCACTCGGCGTCCCGGTCCCGGAGGACGACCGCGCGCTCGAACGCCTTGCGTTCCAGCCCGGCTTCTCGACGGCGAGCGAGACCACGAACGTCTCCGGTCGCGGTGTGGGGCTCGACGTCGTCAAGTCGGAGGTCGAGGCGCTTCGCGGTTCTACCGAGCTGCAGACGGAGTCGAAGCGTGGTTGCACGTTCCTGCTGACGGTGCCGCTGACGCTGACGGCGATGCACGCGCTGCTCGTTCGCTGCAGCGGTCGCACCTTCGCGCTGCCGAGCGCGGCGGTGGCGGGCCTGGTGCGAATCCGTGAAGACGAGGTCCGCGACCTGCCGACCGGGCCCGCGCTGCACTTCCACGATCGCCTGGTACCGCTGCGCAGGCTGAGTGATGTGCTCGGCCTGCCGGCGTCCGGCGCGCCGACGCCCGGGGATCGCACGCCCGTCGTCGTCGTGGGGGGGGGCGGCGCCGAAGTCGCACTCGCGGTCGATGAGCTCGACGCGGAGTGCGAGATCCTCATCAAGGAGCTCGGCAAGCGGCTCCAGGGCCTGGAGCTCGTGTCGGGTGCGACGACACTCGAGAGCGGCCGCATCGCGCTGATCCTGAACACGTCCGCGCTCGTACGCCGCATCGAGGGCCGCACCATGTCGAGCCTCGTCTTCAACGAGGTGGACGAAGAAGAGAACCCCGCCGGCCAGAAGCGCCTGCTCCTGGCCGACGACTCCGTGACGACGCGCATGATGGTCATGGGCATCCTCGAGCAGGCGGGCTACCACGTCTCCGTCGTGCCCGACGGCATGGCTGCGTGGGAGCGCTTGCAGCAGGGGGGCTTCGATCTCGTCGTATCCGATGTCGAGATGCCGCGCATGGGCGGCTGCAACCTCACGGAGCGGATTCGAGCGTCGGGTGATCACCGCGACCTGCCCGTGATCCTCGTCACCGGGCTCGAGAAGGAAGAACACCGCCTGCGCGGCCTTGCCGCCGGGGCGAACGCCTACGTCGTGAAGAGCGAGTTCGATGGTGCGACGCTGCTCGAAGCCATCGCGGAGCTGATCTGACATGGCCGTGCGCCGTGTCCTGGTTGTGGACGACTCGCAGACCACGCGCGAGATGCTCAGTGCCGTCATCGAATCCCATCCCGACCTGACGGTCGTCGGTGTCGCCGCCAACGGGAACGAGGCCCTCGAGCTCGTCGAGAAGCGGCGTCCCGACATCATCACCATGGACGTACGCATGCCGCGCATGGACGGCCTGGCCGCGACGAAGCAGATCATGAGCCGGTGGCCGACGCCCATCGTGATCGTCGCCGGCGCGGCGCGCGACGCGGAAGTGCGCGCTTCGATCCAGGCGATGGAGCTCGGCGCCGTCGCGGTGCTGCCGAAACCCCACGGCCCCCTCGCGGACGGCTTCGAGGAAGACACCCGCTCGCTGCAGGAGACGCTCATTACGCTTGCCGGTGTGCGTGTCATTCGCCGTCGTGACTTGGCGCGTACCGCGCGTCCCGGCGGGTCGCCGTCGCGGCGTGAAGGCGGGGCGCGCGCGGTTGCGATCGCAGCCTCTACGGGCGGACCCCAGGTGCTGCGGGAGATCCTGAGTGCATTGCCGGGCACGCTGCCCGCTCCCGTGCTCGTCGTGCAGCACATCGCGCCCGGGTTCACGGCGGGGTTGGCCGAACATCTCGACAAGCACTGCGCGCTTTCGGTGGCCATCGCCGAGGACGGCGAGCGGCTGCGACCGGGGCATGTGTACGTCGCACCCGATGACCTGCACCTCGGCGTGCGCAACCGTCGCGTGCACCTGGATGGCGGTCCCCGCCGGGGACGCTTTCGTCCCGCGGCCGACTACCTGTTCGCATCGGCTGCCCAGGTGTACGGGCCGAAGCTCTTCACCGCGATCCTCACGGGCATGGGGAGCGACGGCGTTCTCGGTCTGCGCGAGGTCCGCGCTGTCGGCGGCCGGATCGTGGCGCAAGACGAAGCGACGTGCGTCGTTCACGGCATGCCGGGGGCGGCCGTGGACGCGGGACTCACGAACGAGTCCCTGGCGCCGGCTGCCATCGCCCGGGCAATCTGCCGCGCGGTTTGCGGGGGCGATACGGCCACCGAGCTGCCGCTCGGCGCGTGAGCGCTACCCGGCGCGTGCGCGCCGCAGCGCGATCGCTTCACGGATTGCTTCTCGCAGAGCGTCCTGGTTGACGGGCTTGGACAGGTAGCCGTCCATGCCGGCGTCCAGGCAGCGCTCGCGATCGCCGCTCATTGCGTTGGCAGTCATGGCCGTGATTCGAATCGCCGCCGCCGGACCATCCAGGGCACGAATGCGGCGCGTGGCCTCGAACCCGTCCATGACCGGCATCTGGCAGTCCATCAGCACGAGGTCGTAGTGCGTCGTGCGGACCTGCTCTACGGCCGCGCGCCCGTCTTCGACCGTGTCCACCTCGCAGCCCATCTTGGTGAGAAGCACACACGCGACCTTGCGATTCACGGGGTTGTCTTCCACGAGCAGGATGTGGGCGTCGAGCACCTCGGCCTCTGCCGGCTCCGGAGCGGGCGTCGGCGGCAGCGCGCGAACCGTGGGGCGCGCCCTACCGACCACCGACGCGAGCGTCGCGCGCAGGACGGACGGGGCGATGGGCTTCGTGAGGACGTTTTCGTGGCCTTCCTCGCGCAGATCCTGCGTCTCCTGCAGGCTCGGCGTCAGGATCGCCACGTGCGCGGCGCCGGTCCGGAGCAGCGGCGAGAGGCAGGCGTCTTCGCAGGCGTGCGAGCCCGCGTCCAACAAGGCAATGTCGAACGGCTGCTCCGCCGCCGTTGCGCGCCGCAGGGTCTCTGCGCCCGCTGCGGCGTTCTCGCACACCACGACGTCGATCCCCCAGAATGCGAGCTGCTCTGCGAGGACGGTCCGCATCACATCGCCCTGCTCGATGAGGAGCAGGCGCTTCTCCTCGAGCGTGCCGGGCTCCTTGAAGACCGGGGCTTCGTCGCCCAGGTCTGCGGGCGTCGCCGGGCGAAGCGGGAGGCGGAAGGAGAACCGCGAACCATGGCCCACCTCACTGGTCGCTTCGATCGAGCCGCCCATCAGCTCGACCAGCCGCTGGCTGATCGCGAGCCCGAGGCCCGTGCCGCCGAAGCGCCGGGTCGTGGACCCCTCCGCCTGGGTGAACTTGTCGAAGATCATGTCCAGCCGGTCTTCGGGGATCCCGATGCCCGTGTCCTCGACGGCGATCTCCATCTCGTAGGCGCCGTCATCGGCGTATCGGCCCCGGACGTCGACGAGCACGTGTCCTTGCTCCGTGAACTTGAACGCGTTGCCGACCAGGTTCGTGAGGACCTGGCGGATGCGACCCTTGTCGCCGATCAGTTGGCGCTGCGTGTCGGACGCGTAGCGCATCACCAGCTCGATCCCCTTCGATGCGGCACGAGGCCCCAGCAGATCGACGGTGTGGGCGATCGTGCGTTCGAGATCGAAGGGCACCTCCTCGACGCGTAGCTTGCCGGCCTCGATCTTCGAGAAGTCCAGGATGTCGTCGATGATCGTCAGGAGCGCCTCGGCGGACTGCGTCGCGGTCTTGACGTAGTCCTCCTGCTCGTCGCTGAGGCTCGTGGAGAGCAGAGCATGCAGCATGCCCGTCACGCCGTTCATCGGCGTGCGGATCTCGTGGCTCATGTTCGCGAGGAACTCGCTCTTCGCGCGCGTCGCATCCTCCGCCACGTCCTTCGCCTGGATGAGCTCCTCCCGCGAGTCCTCGAGCTCGGCCATCGTCTGCTCGAGCCGGTCGGCGAGGGCAGCCCGTGCTTCGACTGCCGCTTGCTCGGCCTTCGCTCGGATGGCCTCGAGCTCGCGGTCCTTGAGCTCGGACATGATCCGCTCGTTCTCGCGGTGGTAGAAGTTGCGCCGGAGCAGGGCACGAATGCGGCCGCGCAGCACGGCGAAGTCGCTGGACTTGCCTACGAAGTCGTCGGCACCCGCCTCGAGGGCATTGGTGAGGTCCTCGCGCGTCTCCTGGCCGGTGAGCATCATCACGGCAAGCGGTGTGGCGAGCCGGTTTCGCAGGGTGTCGATGCGGCGGCAGACCTCGATCCCGTCGAGGCCCGGCATGATGCGGTCCACGAGCACGCAGTCGAACTTGCTTTCCTCGAGCAGCCTCAAGCCTTCTTCGCCGCTCATGGCGCGCACGACCTCGTAGCCGGACTGGGTGAGCTCGGCGTCGAGCACCTCGAGGTAGGTCGGGCTGTCGTCGATGGTGAGCACGCGGGCGTTGTGCAGTCCGTCGGGGCCCTTGTGGAAGTCCGTCCTGCGATCGCTGGGCCGGTGCTTGAGGAGCACGCGAATGCGCGCCAGGAGGACCTCCGGATCCGTGCTCTTGGGCAGGAAGTCGTCCGCTCCGCTGTCGAGCGAGCGCAGCTCCGTCTCCTCGGCGGCGTCCGAGGTGAGCAGCATGATCGGGAGCTCGCGCGTCTCGAACTGCATGCGCAGGAGCCGGCACAGGGCGTCCGCGTCCTGTCCTGGCAGGTAGTAGTCGGCGATGACCAGGTCCGGCGGGGCAATGCGGAGCTGGTCGAGCGCGGCCTGGACATCGGCGACGTGGGTGACCACGTAGCCCTGCTCCTCGAGGACGAACGACAGGGCAATTGCCTGCGTGGGCGAGTCCTCGACGAGGAGGATTCGCTCCCGTGCATCCATGCCAGGCGCTTCGCTCATCTCCGTGCCCGCTCCAATCACCGGCGTACGGGGAGCAGGGCCGTCGCCGTGCTCCGTATAGGGTCAATTTCGACCCTGGCGCACCCGCGTGGAAAGGCCGGGGAGACCTTCTAAAGGCGGCGCTCACGCGGTTGTTGAGAGGATTTGAATAGAGTCTGGAACCGCTGGCTGAAGCCTGTTGCGTAGGGAGCCGCACATCGGCTTTCGGGCGCAGACAGACAGCGCCGCTAGAGGACGCAGACGATCCAGAGCAGGACGCCGACGCCCACAAGGCCCGCGGCGGCGAGCCACACGGACGTCCAGCGGACGGGAATCTCGACGCTGCCGTCCGGCAGCGCATCGGCGTCGGGATCGAGGTAGGGCCGCAGGGTGTCGATCGCGGGCGTCGGCACCCCGCTCTCGCGAATCAGGACCTGGAACTCATCCGCAATGGCAGTCATCTCGGCGCGCGCTTGCAGTGCGTGTCCGATCTTGATGCGCCCTGCGTCGCCCGAGAGCTTGCGCTTCAGTCCCGCCATGAGCAGCGGCTCGGGCAGCCACCGGAAGATCTTGTGGCTTGGCGGCATGACGGGGATGCCCTTGGCCTCGAGGACCTTGAATCCTTCGCGGATCGCCCGGGTCATCAGGACCCATGCGTCACGTGTGCGGGCAAGGCGCTCGATGTCGGCGCCCGCCATGTAGAAGGCGTTCGACGTCGGGCTGATCTCTGCGACGTGGGTCTTCAGCCAGGCATCCATGTTCTCGGACACGGACATCGGGAAGCCGGCCTCCTCCAGGGCTCCCGCGATCCTCTCGATGCGTTCGGAGCGTGTGCCGTCCAACTCACCGATCGTCGTGGGCTGCTCGCGGCCCGAGAGGACCAGGTGCCGGATGCGGTCTCCCTGGGGCACGGCACCTGCACCGGGAAAGCCAAGCAGGACGCGCCTTGCGCCGAGGGCTTCCACCATTGCGTCCGGGCCGGCCGCGTTGTTCCCGAAGAACATGACGCTGGGTGTGTGCCGGTTCACGGCCAGGATCGGCAACACCTCGGCAACGCTCTGCTTGGGCAGGATGACGAGAACGAGGTCGTAGGCGTCCTCGGGATCCAGACGCTCGACGGCGTCGATGGCGACATCGGTTTCGCGACCTGTCGAGGCGTCTTCCAACCGGATGCCGTGCTCTCGGATTGCAGCGAGGCGCTCGCCCCGCGCGAGGATCCAGACGTCCTGTCCGGACTGTGCGAGCAGGCCCGCATAGAGGCTTCCGATGGTGCCGGCTCCGTAGACGAGGATCTTCACGAGCGCACTCTGCTAGGCCACCCGGTAGACCTGTCCCGTCTGGGCGCCTTCGACGCTCTTGGCGTACGCCAGCGCCGCTCGCGCGGCGGGAACGGGTTCGAAGCCTCGAAAGAACGAGCCGTAGGCGCCCATGGCCTCCGCGATCACGCCGGGGCTCACGACGTTGATGCGCTGGCCCTTCGGCATCTCGATCGCCGCAGCAAGTACGAACCCGTTGACGGCGCCGTTGACCATCGACGCTGACGTGCCCTGGACGATCGGGTCCGAATCGAGCACGCCCGTGGTCAGCGTGAAAGACCCTCCCTCGGCAACGAAGTCGCGTCCGATCAACACGAGTCCGACCTGGCCCATCAGTTTGTCTCGCAGGCCGACCTGGTAATCTCCCGCGTCCATCTCCGCGAAGGGAGCGAACGTCACCTTGCCTGCTGCGGAGACGACCGCATCGAGGGGGCCGACGCCGGCGTACGCCTCACGCACGCTGTCGGGCTCTGTGAGATCGAGGCGCACGTCGCCCGAGCTGCGACCTGCCGTGATGACCTCGTGGCGCGAGCCGAGCTCTGTGGCAACCGCTTGTCCGATGGTCCCTGACGCGCCGACTACGAGGATTCTCATGGACCGGAATCTAGCCTTGCCGGGCTTGAATCGAAAGCGGCGAGGCCTTCGCGTCTCCACGGCTCGCTAGAACAGCTTCTCGCCCTCGTGCTCACAGGCCTGTCGGATCCAGCTCTCCATCTGCGCGCCGTCCGGCTCGTCGTCTTCGTGGATGTGGAAGTACTTGATGTCCTCGTGCTTGGACGCGACCGGAGGAACGGGCTCGAGCAGTCCCCCGTTGTGGAACGTCACCTTGATGTACTTGGTGAAGCAATGAAACGACACGAACCACCCGCGACCCTCGACGCCGTAGAAGGGCGTGTTCCAACGCACCGCCTTCTTGACGTCGGGGACAGTACGCACAATGAGCGCATCGAGCCGGCGCCCGGCGTCGCGCTTCCAGCCCGGCATGGCGGAAACATAGGCCTGAACGGGCGCGTCGCCGTCCGCCTTGGCGATTTGTGGGTTGCCGCCCGAGAGCAGCGTGACGCCCCTCTTGCTCGCTCGCTTCTTCGCCGCCATGTCGCTCCCTACGGACCTGTCGACGCGCGCTCGAGGAGACGCACGCGACGCACGGTCCACGCGCGCCAGTCCGTGAGCGTGGTGCGTAGCGACTCCTCGATGGCCGGAATCCTCTCGCCGGCCGCGGCACGGGCCGGTCCTTCCGCGGGCAGGCTCGCCAGCCGCTGCCATGCCGGCAAGGCGGAAGGGCCCAGCGCTCGCAGGTAGCGGAGATCGATGGACTCGCCGGTGCCCGTGACTTCGCGGGAATGCTGCACGTTGTAGGTGGCGATGAAGCCGGGCCAACTGACGAAGCAGCACGCGTAGACCACGGCGATGGCCGCGAACGCATTGACGCGGATCAGCCACCGGTTCGAGCGGTTCGTGATGATCCGCACCGCGATCAACACGAGACCCAGTGCGACCAGCCCCATCCAGACGGCGGCCGCGAGCCGCCACCGCGTGAGCGTGTAGGCCTCGACGTAGAGTGCGAGTCGCGTCGCCGCGGCAAACGTGAGCACTACGTTCTGGACCAGCCAGAGATAGACCAGCTTGCGCGCCCACGGCCCGGCCGTCTGTCCGGCGCGAAAGGTCAAGAGCACGAAGCCCGCTGCAAGAAGGGCGGTTGCGATGAGCGGATAGGCGCCTCGATGCGCGTAGCCCGCGTAGGTCATGCCCTCAGGCAACGCGGCCCCGAGCATCAGGAACCGCAAGTCGAGCAGGTTCTGCACCAGGAAGATTGCGTTGAAGACCAGCAGGCAGCGCACCAACATGGCGGGGCAGAGCAGCGCACCGGTTCGCGGTTCACGGGCGGCGTCCGCCATGGCGAAGCGAGCGCGCGTTCGAAGTAGCGCCCAGGCGCCGGCACCGACAACACACCAGAAGACGAGGCGTACGAGTTCGAGTCCGCCGAGCGCGGAGCGCAGGCGGGTCGAGATGCTCTCCACCCACACCTGGATCACGGGATTGGCGAGCGCGAAGAGACCGAGGAACACGGCCCCGAGTGCGAGCGGGAGAATCCAGAGGAGCAGGCGGAAGGTCCGCGTCGAGGAACCGCCGCGAACGGCCCACCGCCGTGCCACGCCCAGGTCGCGGAACGGCTGTGCAATGCCCCACAGGGCAAACGATGTGTAGCGACGAATCCACACACCGACATCGCGCGCCCATCCGTGGCGGCCTACGAGGGCGATGGCCACGAGTCCCGCGCCCGACAGCAGCACGCCCTGTGGCGTCGGATGCAAGGCGCTCGCGACGGCCAGCCCCAGCACGAGCACCGCGAGCAGCACACCGGCGCGCCGGCGCAGGACGCGAGGCTGGGCGACGAGCAGCGCTCCGAGGCTGATGGCGACGTAGAGGCCGAACGACCAGCCGAGCGTGCGGTCGAAGAAGAGCCAGTCCGCGGCGGCGACAAGGCCTGCGCACAGCAGCACGCGCACCTCCACCCGGCCGGACCATGCGGTGCGCCGCGTGGGGCGTTGCGGAGCCTCGGCGTGTTCCGCAGCCGCTGCACCGTGACTCAACCTGCACCTCCAGTCCCCTTTCTACCCCGACCTGTGGGGGCGGCCGAGCCTGCGGATTTCACAGAACGTCGCCGGTCATCGCGGGGCCCGCATCGGAGTTGAGAGAGCACACGAAAGGAAACCCCATGCGCTTCTCCGCCCTGCTGTTCATCTGTGCTCTCGGTCTGTCGATCCTCACCGCGTGTGGCGGGGGAGGCGGCAATGGCGTCGTCGAAGGCGAGGACCTCGTGCCGCCGGAGATCCAGTTCCTGGACGTCACCGAGATCTTCCCGCAACCCGATGCCGAGGACGTCGAGCCCGATGTCCGCGTACACGTCACGTTCGAGAAGCTACTCGACCCCGGCACGGTCGACGCCGACTCGATCGTTCTGGAGATGAACGGCGCGCCCATCGACGGGCAGGTGCTCTACACCGCGCCGCTGCGTCGCCTGTCCTTCACGCCCATCGGGGATCTTCCGCTGGGCGCCGTCATTCGCGCAACGCTCGCGCCGGGGCTGCGAGACCAGGACGGCAACGAGGCCGAGGACGCGCTGGTCTTCGAGTTCGAGACGCGTGCCGCGGTATTCCAGGCGCCGCAGCTCCGCGAACTCCTGCCGGCGAGAATGCGGCTCGAAGGCGTTGCGCTGAGTCCCGACGGCAAGGGCGGCTACCTGCGCAGCGAAGAAGGTGCCAGCACGACGACGCTGCGCTTTCATCACTACGACGCGGCGCAGGGCTTCGGTGGCATTGTCACGGTCCACGAGCACCCGAGCATCCTCGCGACCGATTCGTTCCTCGTGAGCAACCGTGTCGGCGACATGGCGGCCGTCTGGTTCGTGTCCGACGGCACGCAGCGCGACGCCTACATGCGACGCTACAGCCGCGCGTCGGGTACATGGGGTGGAGTCGACACACTCGAAGACGACCCCGACCAGGACTTGGGACGCATGCGTGCTGCGCTGAGCGACGCAGGGGACGTCGTCGCCGTCTGGCTCGAAGAGAACGTGGACACCGGCGACGAGCGTCTGGCCGGGCGGTCCTTCGTCGCGGGCCAGGGTTGGTCGGACGTCGAGGACGTCGGTGCGGGGCAAGGCGACGTCTACCACCGCCACTTCCACGTGGGCTTCAACACAGCCCGTCAGGCCTACTTCGTGTCCGCGCAGGACGACCTGGGCGGCGCGCTGCACACGTTTGTGCGCCGCTGGGACACCGCGACCCGCTTCGCGGCTCCGACCAACGTCACAGTCAGTCTCGACGCGAACCTGCCGCGCGGCGCGGTCATCGACGCCGACGGGCAGATCACCGTTCTGTGTCGTGACTTCGACGGACGCCTGGACTCGGTGCGCTATGTACCGGGTGTGGGTTGGGAAGCGCCCCGTCCGATCGAAGATCGCCTCGGCGCTGCAGACGGCGCCGAGGGTGCCGAGCTCGTCATCGACGAGGCGGGCACGGTGACGTTCGGGTGGCTGTTCGATGGCGAGAGCGTCAACGTCCGCCGGCTGACCCGCGCCGGGATCCTGAGCCCCGTAGCGCCCCTGTACACCACCGTTGATGGCCTCGGCTTCCGCGTGGAGCTCGTCGTGACGGGTGCGAACCGCATGATGGTGTTCTGGCAGTCACGGCTGACTGGCTCCGGCCGCAGGACCTGGGGGACCGAGTTCGACGGGGCCGTGTGGGGACCGTCACGACGCGTCGCGCCGGACGTGGAGAGCGGTGACGATCTCTTGACCGCACCCGATGGCGTCGGCGGTGCCTTCCTGCTGGCGAGTGTCGAAGACAACGATCCCCTCGAGGGCTACTACCGCATCGCGGCATACCACGTGCCGCGCGGCCTCGTGCCGAACTTCGCGCCGGTCATGGCGCACGATGTCAATGCCAATCTTGGGTATCTCGACTTCGTCGTCGATGGGTACGGCCGCGGGTTCTACGGCTTCGTGGCCTCGACGCCCGGCGTCAACGACGAGGATCTGTGGGCCGGCGAGTTCCGCTAGACGATCCTCGAGCGTGATGCAGTCGAAGCCGGCCCCGCGAGGGGCCGGCTTCATGTCGTTCTAGCCCTCACCGGTCACCTCGAAGGACCCCATCGTGCGTACGTAGAGGAGACACTTGCCCTCCTCGCACGAGACCCGATGCGTCACCGCGCCTTCGGAACCGAAGTAGCTGCCCGCATCCAGAGGCGTTGCCTTGGTGTGGTCCGGCACGTGATGCTCCGGCCGGCCCTGGATCACTGCCACGTGCAGCGTCGCGCCGTTGCTGCGCAGGGCGCCCTTGAAGCCGAGGGGCAGCTTGACGAGCGCGCGGCGGAGCTTCTGGTCCTGCGGATTGCCGGGCAGCTTCGCGATCTTCGCTCCATCGGCGGCGTCCGCCCACGTCATCGCTGCCGGCTCCATCTTGACCGGCGTCTCCGTCGTCGCGAACGCGTCCTTGGCCGGATGCACGAGATACGGTCCCTTCTCGATCTCGATGTACGCCACGTTCTCGGTGCCCCAGGCCGAGGTGATATGCACCTTGCCCGCCGGCTGGGTCCAGAACGTCCCGCTGGGAAGCCATACCTCCTTGGCCTCCGGCACGTCGTTGTGGACCATGCCGCTGATGACCACGCCCCGGTAGGTCACCGGGTGGATGTGGGGCGGCGACGAGAAGCCGTCGATGAACTTGACGAGGAAGCCGCATGGCACGGGCTTGCCGCGATCGCCCCACAATGTGCCCGCCTTCGGGCTCTTGTCGCCGCGAAGGGGGTTGAGCGCCTGCCACTCCACGTCGGCGGCGAGCAACACCCGCACGCTTCCGGGTGCCTGCGGCTCTGTGTCCATCATCGTGGACACCGCGAAGACGGCGATCGCGAGCACGAAGATGCCCGTCAGAATCAAGATCCGGTTGCGAGTCATTGCGACTTCTCCTGCAGTCCTGCGTCAGCTTCCGATGACGACCTTGCCCATCGCTTGGCCGCTCTCCAGGCGCGCGTGTGCGTTGCCGGCCTCTTCGAGCGAGTGTTGCGTTTCGTCGAGCACGGGCTTCAAGCCACCCGAGTCGGCGATCGCCGCAACGTCGCGGAGGATCTTCGCATGGTCCTCGCGCTTGTGGTTGTGCAGCATCGGAATCAGCATGAAGACGACGTGGAGCGACAGGCCCTTGAAGTGGGCCGTGGAGAGGTCGAGCTCGCAGAGCGACACGGTCGAGGCGATCTGACCGTTCAAGGCGGCTGCATCGAACGAGTTCGCCATGTTCGCGCCGCCTACCGAGTCGAACACCAGGTCGAACCCGGCGCCGTCCGTGTGCTTTGTCACGTACTCTTCGACGCCCTCGGTCTTGTAGTTGATGGGCGTGGCCCCGAGCTGCTCGATCAGCGCCAGCTGCTTCTCCCCGCCGCCTGTCGAGTAAACGTCGGCGCCCCAGTGCTTCGCGAGTTGCAGCGCCACGTGGCCGACGCCACCGGAGCCGCCGTGGACCAGCACGCGCTGCCCCTCCTGGATGCCGGCGCGCTTCAGGCCTTCGTAGGCGGTGATGGCGACCAGCGGCAGCGCGGCGGCCTCGCGCATGGACAGGGTCTTGGGCTTGTGCGCGATGAGATTCTGGTCCGCCACGATCAGCTCGGCCAGCGTCCCCGGCAAATTGGCCAGCCCGCCGGCACAGCCGTAGACCTCGTCGCCGACCGCGTAGCCGTCTACGCCTTCGCCGACGGCCTCGACGGTGCCGGCGAAGTCCATGCCCAGGATGGCGGGCGTGTCGGGCGAGAGCGGCAGGTCCTTGCCCATCTTGCGGATCATCGTGTCGACCGTGTTCACGCTCGACGCCGCGATCTTGACCCGGACATGGCCTGCAGCGACGTCGGGCGTCGCGACCTCGGCCGCTTCGAAGACGGCGTCGTCGCCGTATGCATTCACGATCATTGCCTTCATGGTGTTCGTCCTTCTCTCTGCGCCGGGCGCGGCTAGTTGATTTCCTGCACCTGCATGACGAGGTCGTTCCAGTTGCGCTGGTTCTCCATGTCGTGCTCCATGCCCTTCTCGTCGGCGATCGTGAATCGCTTGATCGCGGGCGTCTTGCTCGTGGCCTGGTAGAGCCAGTACGCCTCGGCCTTGAGCGCCTCGTCGATCGGCTTGTCGATGGACTCGTAGACCGCCTGCTTGCATGCGTTGATCGACTCGGCCGGGAACTTCGCGATGCGCCGCGCCAGCGTATCCACGTAGTCGTCGATCTCGTCCGCGTTCAGCGCCTTGTTGATGGTCCCGTAGGCTTCGGCCTCGTCGGCGCTGAAGTCACGGGCACTGAGGATGATCTCCAGCGCGCGACCCAGCCCGACCTGGCGCGCCATGCGGGACGCGCCGCCGCCGCACGGCAGGATGCCCATGCCGACCTCCATCTGCATGAACTTGAACTTGCCGCGAACGGCGAAGCGCATGTCGCAGGCCAGAGCGAACTCGTGCCCGCCGCCGCGCGCGAAACCCTCGAGCTTCGCGATCGTTGCCTGCGGCACCTTGCTGATGCGTTCGAGGATCGACTGGAGGTCCATCAGCTCCGCGTCTTCGCGGGAGACCGCTTCCATCGACATGTGCTGCAACAGCTCGGTGTCGTAGTGGCAGACCCAGATCTCCGGATGCGCCGACTGGAACACGACGACCTTGGTGTTCCGGTCGCGCTCGAGTCGCATCGCGAGCGTGTTCAGGTCCGCCAGCATCGGTGCACCCTGCACGTTCACGGGCGGGAAGTCGAAGGTGACCGTCAGCACCCCTTCGTCCTGCGTCGCGGTAAACGTCGAGAAACCTTCGTACTTCATGACTCTCTCTTTCGTGGTTGTGGAGCCGGACTGGCGCTGTCGAGTCCGCTTCGGGGGGCGTAGGATCCCGCACGCAGCGATATGCGCAAGTACCCATATTTTTGTAAGTAATGCACATGCGCCGTCGTATTGGCGAATTGCGCGTGGTGCGGGCGGAGTGGCCTGCCCGTCAGCGCTGTTCGGGAGGAAGGCGGTGGCCTGGAGACGCCGCGATGGCGGCCGCCATGGCGATACGGTGGTCCTTCTGCCACGGCGGGCCGAGTGCTGCACCGGTCCTCGCGAGCAGGTCTTCGAGGCTCTCCTGCTGGAGCGCCGCGGCGGCATTCGCGAACACGCGCTTTGGCTCGTACCAGTGAACCGACCAGTCGCGAGCAGCGGCTGCCTTCGCCAGTGCGTGGCGGTACATGACCGTGTCGGCGACGCACTGCGCACGGTAGTTCGTGATGCGCTCTTCGAGGGTGTCAGGCAGCGAGGGGCACGCGCGGACGGCGATGCCCGCGATCGCCTCTGATGCGTCGTCGGCCAGCGCGTCGAGGCACGCCTGCGCGTGACGCTTCGCGGACGCGCGGACCGTGCCGATCAGCGCCTCGGCTTCCGCTAGCCGCAGCGACTGTGCTTCGTGATGGTGCGGGAGCTTCGGCAGACCGTCGTCGATCAACGCGACGCGGCGACGATCGAGCACGGCCTCGCCTGCGACGGTAACGAGCACCGCCCATCCGGCGTGATCGGCCACGCCCACGAACGCCGTCACGGCAGGCCTCGCGTCACGCTCGGGCGCGCACGCACTAGTGGGGGCCCCAGAGCTGCCATCCGGCCCAGTAGGCCGGATGTGCCCACGCCTTGCGTTGTCGCATCGAGAGCTGCGCCGAGCGCAAGGCCTCCGCGGGTGTCGCACCGTCGGAAAGCGCAGCATGGAAGCGTTGGAACAGAGCAGCCGTCGCCCGGTCGTCGACGGGCCACAGGCTTGCCAACACGCGCGTCGCGCCAGCAACGAAGAAGGCGTGCACGAAGCCGACGCGGCCCTCTTGTTCGAACGTGCGCCCCTGCGCGGAGCTGCATGCGGCAAGCACGACGAGCTCGGCCGGCACGCGCGTACCGAGAATCTCAGCAACCGTCCACAGCCCGTCATCCTCCCCGGCAGGCGCGAGCCCCAAGGACGAGCGCAGCGGATGCGCGGCGTCGATCTGGGCATGACAGCCGAAGTGCACGACCTTCCAGCGCTTGCGAGTTGCCAACGCGTCGCGCACGCCGGCCTCGGTGGCTCGCGTGTCCGTCAGAGTGGTGTCGCCCACCCGCGCTGCTTCCTGCGCAGCCCCCGGCAGACGCGGCCCCTCGGCGCTTGCCGGGTCACCGATGGCCAACGTGCCGCGGGCAGGACCCGATGCCGCGCCCAACAGGCGGCCGATCGTCGCAGACGGAACCAGCGTGACCGCCTTCGTGGGCCAGAGGGCAGCGAACGGCAGAGACGCCAAGCGACCGGCTGGCACGATCGTGAGGCGTGTGATCCTCGAGGGAAGCGCGAGCTGTGCGACGACGCGCTGCTCGAGCGCCTGCCATGCCTCGCGCCAAGGCGAGTCGGGATCCTCCAGCGTGAGGTCGTCCGACAGCGCGTCGAACGCTGATTGCGTCCCCATGTTCAGGGCACGCACGTCGGTGCGCGTGATCACCAGGCCGATGACCTCTTGCCGCCCGTGCGCGAAGTGAACCTGCGCCTCATCGTCGGCCAGGCGCGCCTGCGTCGCGGCAAGCGTGTCGACCTGCGGATCGACCAGTTGCGCGGCTGCTCCCTGTCGCACGTGCATGTGTTCGCGATGGCGGTCCAGCTGCTCTCGTACCTCGGAGAGGTCCCTCCGTGCGTGGTTGACCGAAGCCTGGTCCTTCTCCGCGGCCGCCTTGCGGAATCGCCGAACCACCCGCGTCTCTTGCGCACGCAACGCGAGCTCGCGCTTCCTGAGCGCCGGCTCGAGCATGTCGATCATCGCATCGGCACCGCCCAGTCGATGACGCAGGGCGACGGCACGCGCGCGTTCTGCCGTCGTGAACAGCACGGCCATGTCGTCGGCGGCGAGCGCCGCCTCGATCGCCAGCCCGAAGGTGTTACGAAGCTCCGCGCGGTACTGGGCGCCCAAGCGCGCGGGGAGTGCCGCGGAGCGGCGCACGATCTGCTCCACAGCCGGGCGCGCATGCACGAGCGCACGCTCGCCATCGCCTCGCGCGAGTGCCGCGCTGGCCAGTCGTGCCTCGATCACGCTCGACCAGCGCGGACGTCCATGCGCCGCGGCAAGGCGGCGCGCTTCCTGCGCGCTCTCCTCGGCCCGTTCGATGTTCCCTGCGGCCAGCGCATGCAGGCTCCGGGCGGCCAACCAGCGGATCTGCAGGCCGACGTCGTCCATCGAGATCGCCTGGGCTGCCGTGAGCGCCTCGCTTGCGGCGTCGAGACGCCCGGCCATGGTCAGGACGCTCGCGAGATTGATCCAGGTCGAGCGCAGCACGTGCTTGGTCACCCGGTCCGCGCGCGAGAGCACCACGCGGTATGCCTTCTCAGATCCTGCGTAGTCCTCCATGAGGAACCGAGCCGCGGCTTCCATCGTGAAGAGCGGCGTGTCGTCAAGCTGGGTCGCCTTGCCTGCTTCACGCGCCACGGCCACGTGGCGCAGCGCGCGTTCGCCGTCGAGCAACTCAAGCGCGACAGCGGACGCACTGAGGTGGGCGCCGCGACGCTGCCACGGCTTGCCGTGCTCGTCGAACCACGCCAGCCCGCGTGTCACATGCTCGATGGCCGATGCCCAGCGCCCGCTCAGCGCATCAGTCGTCGCGAGCTTTACGTTCGTTGCCGCGACGCCGTCAGAGTTCCCGAGCTCGACTTCGAGGCGGCGCAGCGCAAGGAGCCACTCGCGCACCTCGTGGAGAGGTGCGTTGTCGCGCTCGACGATGAACAGAAAACGCAGCGTGTCGCGCCTTGCGAGCGGCGTGCTTGCACTGCGAGCGGCGATTCGTGCGCTCTCCGCCGCCTTCTGCGCCCGACCCGTCGCGCGATACGCGCGGGCGAGGCGCTGGTGAACGAAGAGAGACAGTTTGCGCGGTGGGTCGTCGCCAGCCTCGGCGAGGACGCGGACCCCGATTTCGATGGTCCGTGCGTGCTGCTTCGTCTTGTGTGTCAGTTGGAGGCACGTGCGCTCGAGGTGCTCTTGTCGACGCACCCACCCGATCGCGCCGGCTGCCTGCGCGGCCGCCGTGCCGGCCTGGAGTGCTTCCTGAGGACTCTTGAGCAGGTACATCCGATGCGTGAGGTGCAGCACGCCTGCAACACCGTCCGTGGGGAGGCGGGCCGCGGCGAGTGCAGCCCGTGCGCCGTCACCGTTTCCACTCCTGCGTAGGTCGTGAATCCCATCCAGCGTCGTGAACACGTTCTTGTCTACGGGCTGTGCCCGGCGCGTTTCCATGTACGCCTTCAGCGCTCGTGCCTCCTCGGCGGACGCGCGGTCTACGAGGACCGCTGCGACGTCCGGGGATCCTCGTGCCAGCAGGCGCTCGACTACGACCCAGACGTCGCCGTGCTTCGAGCTGACGACCTGTGTCAGCGCCTCTTGATCCGATTCCGCGTGCGCCCGTAGCGCGCGGTCCGCGCCTTCGACTCCCTCGTTCGCACGGACGGTCGTTGCGCCGGCGAGCAGAAGCAGGGCCAACGAAAACAGCGCCAAACCGCGATACATCGGGCGCAGCGTAGCATGTCGGACGTCGCCGTTTCCTGGGGTCAATTCCCGGCACGGCGCCCGTCATCTCAGGGAGCGCGGTGCAGCGTGCGCCCGCGTCGAGCGTGTCTTCCACATCGTCGAGGATCGTCCATGCGGAGCGCAGACCGCCCCGTCTCGCTGGCTGACGAGCGCGTGCGCCGGACGTACGAGCTCGGTCGCAAGGCACATCCGCAGGTCGATCTGTCATTCGAAGAGTTCGCGAGACGAGCGCGTGCAGCCATTCCGAAGCACGACAACAAGGACTTCTACCTTGCTGTTGCGTGTGACGCCGGCGCGCCCGGTGCGTGGGAGCGTCTGCAGTCGCGGTTCCATCGTCCCTTGCGCGCCATGCTGCGCCGCCGCGGCGCCACGCGTCACGATGTTTCACAGCTGCTCGACGATGTCTGGGGCCGCCTTGCGAGTCCGCCGCCGCGTGCGAAGGCACGCACGCGCATCGGGACCTACGACGGGCAAGGGGCGCTGCTCGCATGGCTGGCCACGGTCGCGTGGCACCGCCTCGCAGATGGATGGCGTCGGGCCGCCGGCGTGGCACCGCTGCCCCAGGAGCCCACGCCGTCGACACCGCGCGGAGGCGATCCGGCCGATCGGCTCGAGGCGAGCGAGATCGGTGCGCTCATCGGTTCTGTCCTGGAGCAAGCGTGGGCATCGCTAACCGATCGAGAGCTGGAGGTCGTGGTGCTCAAGTACCGCCAGCTCCTGCCGCAGACCGAGATCGCGCGGATCCTGCGCGTGAGCCCGTCTCGCATCACGCGCCTCCTGCAATCGGCGACACGGCGCTTGCGAGAGGCGGTCGAAGAGCGTCTCGAGCTGCGCGCGCACGTCGCGGGTGCCGCGTCCAACCAGGCGGCTCTTCAACACCTCCTGCAGCGAATGCTGTCGGAGTCCGACGCCGGACGCGAGGACGCGGACGACCACGGAAGGGGCATGGCATGAACCAGCCGACGCCTGACGAACAACTCCTGGAACAGCTCGTCCGCGCGGCCGGCACGCGCGTCGATCCGAACGCACTCGCCGTGGCGGCAACCGAGAAGCGGACGCATGGCATCGTCCGCGATCCCGAGGCCGTCCTGCTTCTGCGCACCCTGGCGCGAGAACGCGGGCGCCGGCGCCGCACCCTGTGGGGCGGGGCTGCCCTGGCCGCGATGCTGGTCGCCGGACTGATCTTCGCCTTCGCCCAGGGACCGCGGGGCGAAGCGCCGTTGGCCGAGCGGCTGGAGACGGCCGTTGCCGGGCTGCGGTTGCACGACGCAGAGCGCTTCGGGTCGTTCGCGCTGGCGGACGATCTCGATGCGACATCCGGTGTCACGCGTACCGGCGTCGCCTGGCTGGCACCGCGGGGAGCGCTGCTCGCGGCGCCTGCGCGTCTGCGCTGGCGCCGGCCGGACGGTGTGAGCCGCGTGCAGGTCAAGCTGAAAGGGCCTGGCGTTGCGTGGGAGAGAGACGTCGATGGCGATGACGTCCAGGCGCCGCCGCTCGAGAGTGGGCGCTACGTCGTAACGCTGCGCGTGCTCGGCAGCCTCACGCCGCAGACGCTCCGCCGTTCGTTCGTGATCGCCGACGCGCAGCAGCGGCATGCGTACGCACAGGCGCAGGCGGTGTGGCGCGCCGAGACCTCCGCCGACCTCCACGATCTCATCGAGGCGCACTACGCCTTCTCGCAGGGCTTCCTCGAGCGCGCCCTCGAAGCATCGCGGCGTGCGGAAGCCGCCCGCGGTGAGAAGCGCCAGCTCGTCCTGCCGCTGCTCCGTTATCTGACGCGCTGACGCGCGGATCCGACCGTCGTCGCGGGACCGGGGTCAATTCGCAGTCACGCGTGCGTCCTCTGGGGGAACGCCTGCGGAGGATCCCATGCGCCATGTCTTCGTTGTCTTGCTGCTCGTTCTCATTACCGCCTGCGGTGGCGGCGTCGGTGTCTTCGATCCCGTGGCAGGGAGTCCGCAGCTACAGGGCAGCTGCGCGGGCGGGCCTGACGTGTTGATGGAGTCCGACCTGCAGGCCTTCTTGCAGATCGGCGGCGCCTTCGATCAGCTGCGACACGACGAGGGGCCCGGCAACGAGCCCATCAAGATGACGACGAAGATCGACACGTGGATCCGCACGTTCATGTGCCAGAACCGCATCCCCGGTCTCTCGTTGGGCATCGTCTGGCACGGGAACATCGTCTACATCAAGGGCTACGGGCTCGCGCGCGGCTGGGAAACCGCTAGCGGGGCGGATGACGTACCTGTCTACGGCCAGCACACGCGGTTCCGCTGGGCGTCCGTGTCGAAGTGCGTTACCGGTCTCGCGTCGGTGATGGCAACGAAGGAGGTCGGGCCGAACAGCCAGCCCCTCTTCGATCTCGACGCCTCGCTCGAGCTCAACTACCGCTGCGCTGCGGACAGCTGCGCCTACAACCTGCCGACGACCTACTACGACGGGTGGATGGAAGACCTGCCGGAGGACGCCTGGCCGCTCGACATCCTGCCGATTCCCGACGTAGAGGATCTCTACGAGTTCACGCCGCGGCGCCTGCTTGCGCACCGTTGCGGCGTCATGCACTACAGCGCCGGTGATCCCGACGCCGCGAGTGCATCGGCCACGGAGGAGGAGAAGGCGCTGAACGACGGTTTCGTCTGGGCGATCAACCTCTGGGCCAACCATCCGCTCGTCTACTTGCCCGGCACGACGTACAGCTACTCGACCTTTGGCACGAACATGGCCGGCGCCGCGCTTCACTTCGCGGTTCCCGGCGGCTTCTGGGGCTACGTGAAGTCCCGCATTGCCGATGCGACGCAGCCGGTGGCCATGCAGTGGTTCCACCCCGACGACGTGTATGACCCGCAGTACGAGCAGGATCCGTGGAACACCAGCCAATGGCGCGTGCACGGCTACACGAAGGACGAACAGGCCAACGTCGTCGTGAACAAGACGCCCCACGATATGAGCTGGAAGGTCCCGGGCGGCGGGTTCATCTCGTCAGCCGCCGACATGACGCTCTTCGCTCACGGCCTCCTGAACAACGTCTTCCTCGATCAGCAGGGCATGGACGAGCTCTGGACGCCCCAGAAGAACATCATCGAAGGCAACCCGGGCACGCCTTCCGGCGGCTACGCACTCGGCTTCAACGTGAGCCAGCAGAGCGGTGAGCGTGTCGTGTTCCACAGCGGTGCGCAAGAAGACACGCGCACGCGCCTGCTCCTTTTCCCTGACGGCGAGGACGAGAGCGTCGGCCGGCTCGGCATCGTCGTGATGTCCAACGCGGAGTATTGCAACTGTGTGATGGTCGCGAACAAGGTCGAGGAGTTCCTGCGCAACCCCGTCGTATCGCAGGGCGCGATCCTGTTCGAGGGGACCGATCCCCGCGACCTGCAGTGGGCCGAGCAAGACGCCGCACCGCGCACCGCGGTCGAGAACGGGCCCTTCGCGTTCGACCCGGCGCTGTTGGGCGGCGACCCTGTGCCCCTGGAGGAGGTCGGGCTCGTCTTGCAGATCATCCCGTGGCAGCAGCAGGCGTTCAACCCGGACTACCGCACGGCGCCGCGGGTCGAGTCGCCCGACAAGGTGCCCGAACGCGAGGACGAGCGGGATTCGTCGCGCGACGACGCGATCCCGCCGCGACGCTGAGCGATTAGCCGGTGACCTGCGAGACCGCGTACATGCCGGCGCAGTACTTGTCGATCCAGGCGTCCGAGGCGTAGAAGTAGCCGCGGTCGCCCCACGTGGTGCCCCACGAGTTCTTGCCGATGTAGTAGCCTCCGCCGTCACCCGGCGGCACGTCCGCTGGCAGATCCGCGTTGGCGATGTAGCCGAGCAGCACGACGCAGTGGGCGCCGCTCACGCTCGGCTCGGGCGTGGGGATCGTGCAGAAGCCGTTTGCGCCGGTGAAGCCGGCCGACGGCACGCCGTGGCAGAAGCAGATCGGGATCTTCAGCGCGAGGCAGAGCTTGGCCAGCGTGTGGTTGGGGGCCGTGTCCGGACCGCTCACTGTGAACCATCGGCGGGCGGTGATGCCGGACGTGCGCGTGCGGATCCGTGGCCCGACGTCGATCGTGGCGCAGAACATGCGGCCGTCACGCATCGCGCAGATGCCGGGCGACTGGTGGTTGGTGTCCGAGCAGTAGAGGCCGGCGTACAGCGCCGTGCCCGTTGCGTTGGCCCAGCAGGACTGCGTGTAGTAGCGGTCAACGAGGTTGTTGTTGCGGAACAGGGACTGGTTGTAGTCCCACACCCGCTCGTACGGGAAGACGAACGCATTGGCGTTCATGCGCCAGAGTGCCGCGGACGGCCAGCCGGCCTCTCCGTGATCGGTGTCGTAGTTCCAGACCCGCTTGTTCTGGTTGTAGAGGTACTGCTCGCTGAGGTTGACCCAGCGGCCGCGCTTGGCGGCGAAGCGCGCCTCCACGGCGCCGGTGACCGAGAAGTACGCGCACAGCCAGCGGGTGCCCTGGCTGCGAACGCGCGTTGCGCACCACTTGAGCGGGAAGTCCACCTGCGACCAGAGTCCCTGCGGAAGCTCTTGCGGCCCGAACCGATCGAGTCCGAGAGCCGGTTGAAGTGGCGTGCCCGCGCCCTCTTCGTCCCGCCACGACGCCGGATAGCCGGCCGGCGGCTGCGAAGGCCCGGACTGCGGGATGAAGAGGCGCCAGTCGTCCGCGATCTGCAGGTTGAGGTTGACGAAGAACGACACGTCTTCCTGCTGAACGTCCTCCGGTTTGGGCAGGAACTGATCTGCGATGTATGCGGCCGGCAGGTTCTCGTAGAAGCCCGCGTACATCTCGCGTTGGTTCTCGAGCGTCGGCTGGCGCTTCTGCGCGTCGAGCAGGCCGGGGTCCATCACGTGGCTGCCGCCCAGCGGGAACCACTGCTCGGGGAGGCCCTGGTTGGGGTCGGCCTCGACCGCCCGGAACAGGACGTTGCCGTCGGCCAACGGACGAAAGCGCGGATCGTTGGGGTCGATGGCCGGGTTGACCAGATTCTCGCTGTCCGGGTCGCCGTCGAACACCACGAGCGCCTCGGCGCGGTCGAGCGCCGCCTGGTCCGCGGCGTTCTCCGCGGCCGCCTTGATGCCGGCCTCCGTGACGAGCTCGTACTCGCCCGACTCGACCATCTCCGCGAACTCCGCCGGCGTCATGGCGTTCGACGGATCGACGATGCTCACGATGTTGTTCGGATCTTGGATCACCGAGTACGCGTTCTCCGGCGTGAAGAGGGAGAGCAGCGCGTCGGCTTCGGGTGCATCACTAGTGCCGCATGCAGGCAGGAAGCAAGCCAACAGGAGGGTGAGCAGTTTGCGCATGGGGGATCTCCTTGATCTCTCTCCCCTGAGCGCCGGGCGCGGCAGCGGTGTAGACAGGCTTTTCCCTACGGCCAGCGGCAGCCTGCCCAGAGGCAATCGTCCGGAGCGAGCAGCCACAGGTCCCTCGAGGTGCAGTTCTGCGGACTGAGGAAGCAGTCGTCCGGGTCGCCGCTTCCCCGCGGGCGCCGGCGCGCGCGCAGGGCGCGGCGGTTGAGCCGCCGGTCGCGCGCCTGCTTGTCCTCGTTCGACCGTCCGCAGTCTGCGGCTGCTGCGCACGCGATCAGGCGGCGCCGTGTCCGGGCGACAGCCTGGTGAAACGGACGGCGCTGGAATTGCGCGAGGCCGTAGGCGCTGCACGTGCGGCCACCGAGGAAGTACGCGTGCGCGCAGCACCAGCTCTTGCGCGGCGACAGGAAGCGGCGATAGCCGCGAATGCCGAGGACAGCGATGGCATTGAGCGGGCTGCGCACGCCCTCATCCTACGAACCGAGTGTGTCCTGCAGGAAGTTGCCAATGACCTCCAGCTCGGGCCCGGAGACTTCGTGCTGGATCGGGTATTCGTGCCAGATGACCTCGAGCCCCTGTTCGTCGAGGAACGCGCGCGCCCGCTCGCCGGATGCGAGCGGCACCATCGGGTCGTACGTGCCGTGGCACTGCAACACGGGGATGCGCGCGTTGGCGTCGTTGTGGTTCTCTTGGATGCGATCCGGTGCAACCACGTACGTCGACAGGGCTACCAGACCCGCCAGCGGTGCCGAATGGGTCAGAGACAGCTCGATAGCCACGGCACCACCCTGCGAGAAGCCGGCCATGACGATTCGCTCGGTCGGGATCCCGGCTTCCGTTTCGGCCTCGACGAGCCGGCGCACGCGCTCGACGGACTGAAGCAGCCCAGCCTCGTCGTTGCGGTTCTTCGCCTCGAGATTCAGGTCACGGATGTCGTACCAGGCCGGCATCACCATGCCCGCGTTGATCGTCACGGGGATGGCCTCCGCGGTCGGAAAGACGAAGCGGATGCCGTGCTCGGCCGACAGGTTCAGGTACGGGACGGCGGGCACGAAGTCGTGTCCGTCCGCTCCGAGCCCATGCAGCCAGAACACCGTTGCCGTGTGGAGCCCCGGCGGTTCGATGACGACGGTTTCGAGCGTGGAATCAGTCATGCCTGCTCCGTTCAACGGGCCTCGAGGGCGTCGCCCTTCCATACCTTGAAGCGCTTGAAGTCGAGCGAGCGGATCCAGCCACCGACGCCGTGTGTCTTCATGAGCGCCTTGCCCGTCTGCGCGAAGGCCTCCTTGCTCTTCCAGTGGACGACGTGGGCCCAGAGTCCGTTGGGGGCGATCCACATGGAGTGGCCCAGGATGCCCTCACCCTTGGCGAAGTCCGGCTCGGCCTGGTCGAAGCGCGCGAGGTTCTGCTCGCGTGTCGTCCCGGCGCGCGTGCGGTAGAAGGTGACCTCGAGATGGCCCGTCTTCCCTTCGACGTACGTGACGGCGCGCAGCCTTCGGAAGTGGCGTTGCACGCGGCGTGGAAGCTCCACGGCACTGCAGCATTGCCGCATCGCTCGGATGCCCATCGCGTGCCAGCGAGGCCGCCTCGGCATCCTGTACCGAGCGCCAAACCGTCGCGCGCAGCAACCGCGGCGGATCGTCCGGCACGCGCGCCACGTCCGTACGCTCGAAGCCCGGCAGGGTCTTCAGGTGGGCGCTGACCGCGTCGACCCGCCCAGTCCACGCGGACTGGGCGGGCACCGCGTCGAGCACGACTTCGAGCACCGGTGCCGGAGCCCGCCGATCGTCGGCGCCTGCGTTCGCACCCATGGCGATCACGATGGCGAGCAGGCACAGCAAGGGCGTCAGGATTCGCGCGGTCCGTCGCATGGATTCTCCTCGAGGGCGGCAGTCTAGCGCTCGAAGAGGCCGCCGCTGTGCTCGAGCAGCGCCAGAACGAACGCCAGCGTCGAAGCCATGCAGGCGAGGGTGCGCACATGGTTCCAGCGCGTCCAGCCGACGGCGTAGTGTCGCCAGGCACCGGCCGCGTCATCGACGCCGTCCGAATCGACCGTTGCGAGCCACGTGTTGCGCGGCACGTTGCCCGCTGCCGTCACGACGAAGCACCCGAACACATGCAGGGCCGCACCGAGCAGGACGAGCGGGGCGCCCGGTACGGACCAGTTCACGATGGCCTGGTAGCCGAGAACCAGACACAACAAGGGTGTTGCAAGGAAGGTCCCCATGAAGGACCAGTGGTAGACGTCCACGTTGATCCGCTGCATCGCGCGGATGCCCTGGGCGGGCGGAACCCGCCCCAGGGCCGGCATGATGAACGAGGAGAAGGCGAAGAACACGCCGCCCAGGAGCGCCGAGGCGAGTGCCGCCACGATGACGAGCGCCGGGATCATGCTGCGCTCCTTCCGGAGATGGCCACGCTCTCACCGATGTAGTCTCCGCTCACTGCCGTTTCGCCGAGGAAACGCCCCACGCAGCTTCGTGAGATCTTCCACGCCTCGACGTCGCCCTCGCGGGAGCAGAACGGGTGCCCTTCCGTGTCTTCGTCCGTCAGATAGACAGGCTGGACGAGCACCCAGTCCAGGCCGCTGGCGCGCACGATGCGCTCCTGCACCTTCGTGTCTTCGATCTGCGGCTTGAAGAGCAGGCTGAAGATCGCGCGGTCCATCAGGCGCAGACGGCCCTGCGTCGCGCCGATGCCGTAGGAGGTCAACGCAACAAGGCGACGAACGCCATGGCGACGCATCGCGGCGATGACCGTGCGCGTGCCGGCGGAGCGGACATCCGTCGCCGTGCCGGCGGCGCCGAAGAGCCGGACGCGAATCGGGCTCTCGGTGATGCCGAGGGCGATGATCACGGCGTCGTGGCCGGGGACGGCGGCCTCGATGTCCGCTGCGTTCGTTGCGTCCCCGTCGATCGTCTGCAGGCGATCGGAGAGACCCTGGAGCTTGTGGGCCGAGCGGGAGAAGGCGGTGACCCGGTGGCCGGCCGCGAGGAGCTGCTCGACCGCTGCGCGGCCCGAGCCGCCCGTGGCGCCGATGACGAGGATGTTCTGGGAAGACTGCATGGGAGGGCTCCTTTCCGGAGGGCGCTTGATTGATGGGCGTACGGTAGAGGCTCCGTGGTGGACGGTCTATGCCACGGAGTCCTTGGTTCGTGCTCGATCGTCCAAACTGGTGGACAGCCTGTGTCCGCCCGGTCATCCTGGGCCCATGAAGACCGTGACCGCCTCGACGCCGATCGAGCCCGTGGGGGAGGCGCTGCACTACCTGCGGATGAGCGGCGCCTTCTACTGCCGCTCCGAGCTCACCGCTCCCTTCGGGATGGATGTGCCCCCGATGGAGAACACGCTGATCTTTCACCTGCCGGCCGCGGGGCGCTGCTGGGTCGAGGTCGACGAGGAGGAACCCGTGCTCGTGCAGCCGGGCGACCTGTCCCTCGTTCCGCACGGGCGCGGCCACCGGCTCGTGAGCGAGCCCGGATTCGCGTGCACCGACCTGTTCGAGATGGAACGCGAGCTCGTGTCGGAGCGCTACGAGCAGTTGCGCCACGGGGGCGGCGGCGCGTTGACGACGATGCTCTGCGGCGCCGTGCGTTTCGATCACCCGGCGGCGATCCAGCTCGTGCAGCTGCTGCCCAACGTGCTGCACGTCAATTCGTGGACGACGCTCGAAGCCGAGTGGTTGCAGAGCACGCTGCGCTTCATCGCGGCCGAGGCGCAGGAGATGCGGCTCGGCGGTGAGACGATCATCACGCGCCTCTGCGATGTCGTCGTCATCCAGGCCATCCGCTCGTGGGTGCGAACGGCTTCCGCGGCCCAGACCGGGTGGCTCGGCGCCTTGCAGGACGAACAGGTTGGACGCGCGCTTGCGGCGGTTCACCGCGAGCCGAAGCGCACCTGGACGGTCAAGGAGCTGGCGGACGCATGCTTCATGTCACGTTCGGCGTTTTCCGCGCGGTTCACCGAGCTCGTGGGGGAGCCGCCCATGGCGTACGTCACGCGCTTTCGCATGAACGTGGCAGCAAGCTGGCTGCGCGACGGCGAGGACTCCGTGGCCGCCGTTGCCCATCGCATGGGATACCAGTCCGAGGCCGCGTTCAGTCGCGCGTTCAAGCGCTCTACGGGCACGACGCCGGGCGCGATGCGCCGCGCCGCGGGCTAGCCGGCTGCAACGGCAGGTCCCGGGATGCGGGTGTCGTAGATGACCTCGAGTTGGGTGCCCGCTTCGAGTGGGGGGGTGTTCCCCACGATCTCCGGATACGTGAGCCCCGACTTGTACTCGCCCAGCGCGTGGTCCGCGTAGATCGCCAGCGTCGTCGTGATCACGAGCGACTCACCTTGCTTCGGTGCACGTGGGAGCGAGAGCACGCACGGCCGCGGATCGTGCGACGCCGTATCCGCCGTCAGCTCGAAGACCGTTCCCAGCTCCAGGCGGTTCACCGGCCCACCGGCTGCCAACTCGGCCGGGATGTCCGCGAGGCAGGCGCGCAGCGTGACGCGCTGGGGAACCAGACGGACACCCGGTGCGAGCTGTTCGAGCAAGTGTCTCGTGATCGCCACCTGGGGCTCGTGCGTCAACGCGCGCTGCAGGGCTTCGACCAGCAGGATGTCCACCGGTGGGCTCGCGGGGACTGCGAGCGCTGTTGCGTCGGCCTGGTGGACGCCGAGCATGTAGGGCTCCAGCCCGAGCGCCGTGACGACGCGCCGCAGGCTCTCGGTCGAGGCGTCATGGACGTCGATGCAGGTGAAGCGCACGACGTCCGCGCCAAAGACGAGGGTCAGCGGCAGCGCGAGCGAGGCGAAGGGACCGCAGCCGGCGTACAGCACGTGCACGGGGCGATCTGGCCGCTGGGCGCGGCAGTCCTCGATCGCTGCACGCAGACCGGCGATGTAGGCGCGCGTTCGCGGAACGTCGAGCAGGCAGCGCGCCGCATCCACCGGCGACAGGGCCCGTCCTCCGGAAAGCGCAGTGTGCTCGTCGCGGCCGGGTGCTTCGTCCAGGCCCGCGACCGCGGTGAGCAGCTCGTGCAGCGCGAGCGCAGACGCGTCTGCGTCTTGGACCGACGCATCCAGAAGGGCTGCTGCCAGTCTCCGAAACCGATCGAAGGTCTCCTGATTGCCATGCACGCGCGCCATCGTACGGAGTTCCGGACTTCGGCTCCCCGTCTTGTTCCGGCTCCCGGGCACGGCGTGCGTACCTTCAGGGGTCCGTTTGCGGAGACGCGCCATGAGCCGGGATATCGACTTCCTCCATCCCTACTTCCTCGGACCCAACGCCGAGAACGCGCAGGTGTTCGAGGAACTGCTCGTCGAGTTCGTTCGCGACCACGCCTACTGGCGGCGCAACTTCCATCCGGAAGATGGTCCCTCGGTTCCCGCGTCAGCGCCTAACAAGGATGCCTACGCCGACTTCGTCGCCCGCATGAAGACGGAGCTCTATGCCCTCAGCAGCGAGCTGAAGCGGGCCGTGCCTTTCTTCCATCCGCGCTACATCGGCCACATGACGGCCGACCTCCTGCTGCCCGGGTTGATCGCGCGCCTCGTAACGACGCTCTACAACCCCAACAACGTGAGCGAAGAGGGGGCGCCCGTCACGCTGGAGAAGGAGCTCGAGGCCGGACGCCAGCTGTGTGGGATGGTCGGCTATCCGACCAACGAGACGGCCGACGTGTGCGCGTGGGGGCACCTCACCTCCGGCGGCACGGTGGCCAACTACGAAGCACTCTGGAACTTCCGTGCCGTGAAGTTCTACGGCGTGGCGCTGCAGGCCGCCGCCGCGACGCTCGACTTCGATCCGCCGGCCGTCGGACCGGCCGCAAAGCCGCTATCCGCCTACAGCCAGTGGCAGCTCGTCAACCTCTCCCTGGCCGAGATGATCGAGCTGCGCCGAGCGGTTGCGAGCGCCTTCCAGGAGGACCGCGGCCCGCGCGCGTTCCCACAGTTCGCTGCAGCCGTCGCCGCCGAGCGCATCGAGACCCTCGGCAACGCGGGCTTCTTCCTCAAGCACCGTGACCTGAAGGCGCCCCGGGTTCTCGTCTCGGCGTCTACCCACTACTCGTGGGAGAAGGGCATGAAGGTGCTTGGTCTCGGCACGGCGAACCTCATCAAGGTCGACGTCGACGGGCACATGCGCCTCGACCCCGCGCGCCTCACCGGATGCCTGACCGACAGCTTCGAAGCCGAGATTCCCGTGCTTGCCGTCGTCGGTGTGCTGGGCACGACCGAGTTCGGCACCATCGATCCCATCCACGAGATTCTCGACCTGCGCACGCGCTGGCGCGAGCACGGGTGTGACTACGGCGTGCACGTCGACGCGGCGTGGGGCGGCTACCTCGCAACGTTGTTTCGCAATCCCGACCGGACGCTGCGTGAGCGCAGTGAGATGCGCAAGCACTACAAGCACTTCCCGAGTCCCGCGGTCCACAGCTCGTTCCAGGCCCTCTCCGAGGTGGACAGCATCACGGTCGACCCGCACAAAATGGGCTACGTGCCCTACAGCGCGGGTGCCTTCCTCGCGCGGGACCGCCGCGTGGTCGACTTCGTCACGCAGAAGGCCGCCTATGTCTTCGATCTGGGCGGGTCGGAGGCCGCCGTTCCCATCGGCGAGAAGCTCCACAACCTCGGGCAGTACATTCTCGAAGGCAGCAAGCCCGGCGCCGCCGCGGCGTCCGTGTACGTCACGCACAAGGTCCTGCCGCTGCACCGCGAGGGGTTCGGGCGTCTGCTGGCGCAGACCATCAAGGCCTGCGAGTCGTTCTACGAGCAGATCCTCGAGCTCGCCGACCGGGTGAAGCACAAGGTGCGTGTCGTCATGCCGTTCGAGCCGGACACCAATCTCGTGTGCGTCGCTTTCAATCCCGCGGACAACACGTCGCTCGCGGCGATGAACCGCTACAGCCGAGCGCTCTTCGAGCACATGAAGGTCGATCCGCTTCAGCCGCTCCAGGTCAAGAGCTTCATCGCCAGCTACACGTCGCTTCTCTGCGACACCCTGGCCGAAGACCAGCACGCGCGCATTCTCGACGAGCTGGGGATCGACCATGCGACCTTCACGTCGCTTCCGGAGCCATCCAAGGGCGAGGCCGACCACGTCTTCATCCTGCGCCACACGCTGATGAACCCGTGGCTCCTCTCCGAGCGCGAGGACGGTCGCAACTACATCGATCGCTACGTCCGCTACCTCGAGGAGCTCATCGTGCGAACGGCGTCCGAGCCTGTGCCCGCAACCACCGAGTAGTCGTTTCGCCACGGCAAGGCGGACGGAGTACTTCCTGCGCTCGGTGTCAAGCACATTCGGGCCACGGATTCGACCGTGTGCGACTCGATTTTGCCGCGAAGCACGCCGCCATGTCGTCGTGCACGCGGTGTCATGGCGTCGCGTCGCGCGCAAGTGCGTAAACGCGTTGCGACCCTCTTGAACCGCGTTGCGCGGAACGCTACTCTCCGCAAACTCGCGCGCGCGGCACCGGGTCGACGCGTCTATGCACCAGCGCGAACGGATCGCAGAGGGAGTGGCGTTGCCTCGACCGATCATCATGATCGTCGGCGGAAGCGGACCGACCGCGAAACGTCTGAAGACGCATTGCACGCGGCGCGGGATGCGTGTGCGCAGCGTTCCGGACTGCGGAACCGCCCTGGAGTCGCTCCAGGCAGCCGAGGGACGTGGCGGTCCGTCGCGTATGCCGCCCGTCGGCGCCGTGATTCTCGACGTGGAGAGTGCGGGCGTCGGCGCGGGTGCGTTCCGCGAGCTGCTGCAGCAGGAGTACCCCGGCCTCTCGCTCTTGGAGCTGCCGCCGGCGGGCGCCGGGCCGGAGGACGTCGGCCTGCTGGTTGGCGCGGTCGAGCAAGGCATTCGGGAGAAGCAGGCGCACCATGGGCGCGCGGGCGATCCGGACGCCGAGACGTACGAAACGCCGCTCCACGGCTACAAATTCGAGGATCTCAACAGCCGCAACCCGCGGATGCTCGAGCTCTTCCAGCTGATCCCGCGCGTGGCGCAGACAGACAGCCCCGTTCTGATCGTGGGTGAGACCGGAACCGGCAAGGAACTGGTCGCCGCCGCCATCCACCGCCAGTCCCTGCGCAAGGACGGCGAGTTCTTCACGATCAACTGCGGTGCCCTGACCGAGACCCTGCTCGAGAGCGAGCTCTTCGGCCACGAGAAGGGCGCGTTCACGGGTGCCATCCGCACGAAGAAGGGCTACTTCGAACTGGCCTCCGGAGGAACGCTGTTCCTCGACGAGCTGGGCACGATCTCACCGGCGATGCAGGTCAAGCTCCTGCGTGTCCTCCAGGAGATGGAGATCCGCCGCGTGGGTGGTACCAGGCTGCAGAAGGTCGACGTGCGCATCGTGGCGGCGACGAACGCAAGCCTGGAGGACGCCGTTGCAGCCGGCACGTTCCGCGAGGACCTCTACTACAGACTCAACGTCGTCCAGGTGCAGATCCCGCCGTTGCGGGACCGTCCTGAGGACATCCCGCTGCTCGCCGAGGTCTTCCGCGCCAAGTTCTCGGAGGGCCTGGGCCGCACGGACGTTGCCAACATCGATCCCGCGGCGATCCGGCGGTTGCGGAGCTATCTCTGGCCGGGCAACGTGCGCGAGCTCGAGAACGTCATCGAGCGCGCGATCATCCTCACGCACGGAGCGGCAGTGACGGAGAGCGATCTGCCCGAGCAGTTGCGACGCGAGGAGGCCCGCCGCACGGCGATTCCGAACTTCGACCTCGACGAGCCGCTCTTCGCGGTCGTCCAGCGCGTGCGCTCCGCCGTAGAGCGCGAGTATCTCAAGCGCCTGCTACGCCGGTACAAGGGACACCTGGGGCGCGCAGCGGAGCACGCGGGCATGAACCGGCGCACGCTGTACAGCAAGATGCAGGTGTATGGACTGAGGCGGCAGGACTTCAGATAGCCGGCTCCCCGGTCCGCATGAACGGCCCATCAAGAAGCCCTGCAAACGGGCTCATTGTTGAGAAGTGCGCAGCCTTCCCCCGTCGCAGGAACAACATGTGGAAAACCCGGATACAAATGGGGTTGGTTGAGTGGGCAGCAACGGTCCCATCAAGTGTTCCTGCCGTTCCCATCAGCTAACCACTTGGCGCGACTTGGCTTGGGTGCCTTGTCCACTTCCCTTCCACAATCCCGTTGGGACGCGTACGTCCCGTTCGTTGTTTGCGCACATTGTGGAGTCGTACGGCCGACTGCGTGTGTCGCGGCGGTCGAAAGGACGGACTTCTCGGCTCTCGCGAAGGTTTCGCAATTTTTTTCAAAGGTGGAGAACGTTGGCCCACCCGTTGCATTACTCCCCGCGCGGCACGCAAGCGTGTCGCAGAGTTCTTTGACAAACAAGCGCTGACGAACGGACGAGGTCACCGATCGAAGACCGAAGGGCGCCGGTGCCGGGCAGCAGGCCCGGGATCTGCTGTTGCGTCGTGGCAGAGGGGCATGGATCGCAGCGATTCGCATTGCGGATCGCTCGCGTGAGGCGAAGCGATAAGCCCGCCCCGATGAGCGACGAACGGAGCGCCGCGATACGTCGAAAGGTAGAGAAGCCTAAGAGAGTTGGCGGTCCGGAGACGGATCGTTCCACTCGTTCGCACCGCAATACCCTGAGGCCCGGGCGGGCCTGGACGTCAAGCCGCCTGAGGGCGAGAGGGGAGGCGCCGCGATCAAAGCGAGCGCCAGGTCGAGCGAGAGCAAGCTCTGGAAGGTCGAACCCCAAGAAGGTATCGACGGCCGGGACCACTTCGGTGGTTCTGGCGGCAGCACGGACTCGTCGCGGGAAAGAGACCCTGAAGGCGGCCACGTCGTGCCGCGTCTCCCCTCGGGGGGGCGTTGGTCCGGCGGGTAACGTCAGGAGGGTATGGGCCCCGAGAGGGGCACCGACCGCGGTCGAGGGGAACACCTTGAAGGGTGAAGCCCAAGGATGCTCCGGCGCGCAAGCGTCGGCAGGACCGGTGGTGGACGTCGCGAAGGAGGTAGCCAAACCTCGCACGCGGCACGCGGCGGCAGAGGGATCTGTCGTCGGATGAAGGATCCGCCGGTCTGGGACAGTGTCGTAGGGTGCAGAAAGTCCAGGAGAGGAAGTGTCGTCTGACGTGCTGAGCGTCGCCTTCGGGCGGTGCGAGGCGGGACGGCGCGGGGTCCCGGTGATGAGCTCTGAAGAAGAGCAGAAGTCCATGGAGGGCCGCTGATGGCGGAAGCCCGCAAGGGTGGAAGCCTGAAAGCAGGCGCGTTCGCAGAATGCCCGCAGGGTGCCGAACACCGAACGGGCTGGGTGGAACCAATAGCCACCCTAGGCGGACGAGCCCGTGCCCTCGAAGGGCCGTGCAACTTCACGAGAGCCGGCGGAAGCCGCCGCAAGGCGGTGGAAGCAGTCACCCGGAGCCTCAATACTCTGGAGGACCGATTCGAGCCGTGTAACCAACTCCTTCGTCAGGCTTCGTTAGCCCGAAGCGTGGGCAACCACGCTTCGGGCTTTTTTCGTTTCCAGGGTCGTGCGGGCATCGCTCCCGGAGGCTCGCACGGTCGCTGGCGCGTTGGGGCACGACTCACGTGGCCGTGGCCGTTGCCGTTGCCGAATGGAGGCCACGCGTTCCGCCTACTCGGCCACGGCCACGGTCACGGCAACGCGAGCGACTTGCGCTACTTGCCGTTCGCGTCCAGTCCTCCGTCGTCAACGCCTTCTAGCTCGCGTCCTCTGTCAACGCGGCCTCTGCGGCCTCGGCGATCGCGTTCACGGAACGCTCCGGATCCCTGAAGAAGTGAGGCGTCCAGACGCGGTGCAGCGCCCACCCCTGCGACTCGAGGATCTGCGAGCGGAACACCTCCCACTCGATCGCGTCGGGTGCACCGGGGTACCGCGTGAAGTCGCAGAGGACGCCCGCCGTCACGTCTTCGACGCGCTCCGGATGGTGCAGCGCGGCATCCACGCAGAAGCCCTCGTTGCCCCAGTGCACGTCACTACCGATTCCGCGCGTCGACGCCAAGCGGCTCCCCAGCGCGAGGCCGAAGCGGGACACGGGGGCAATCTCGTTGCGCACCACTTCCGCCGCTCCGGTACGCATCGCTTCGTCCAGGCGCTCGTTCTCCTCTCGGTAGATGTCGGCCAGGCGCTCGGCGTAGTGGAGGTAGGCGAAGAGCAGCCACGCGCCCGACGGCTTGCGCCCGTCGGGAACCGGCTCGAGCGCGCGATAGGCATCCGCCGGGATCGAGGTGACGAGGTGGACCTCGTGGCGCGCGCGCGTTACCAGCACGTTCAGCCGCCGGCCGCCGCCTGCCATCCCGAGCGGGCCGAAGCGCCTGTAGAACTTGCCGTCCTCGTTCGGTCCGTACGTCGTCGAGATGATGATGTGGTCGCGCTCGTCGCCCTGCACGCTCTCGAGGTTCTTGACGAACAGGCCCTCGAAGGATCCTTCTCCCGTGAGGCGACGCGCCGCGTCGAGGCGCCGCGCGAAGTCCGTGTCGTGCTGGGCGTGGCGATCCAGCATGTCGCGGATCGTGTCACGCTGCTTGAGGTTGAAGCACGCGATGCCGATCGACGGGGGTTCGGCACGCTTGAGCAAGTCGTCCACGATCTGGACGACGCGCTCGGCTTCCAGCGGATTGCAGCGGCTGCGGTAGACGCCGTCGGCACGCTCGATCCGGATCGGCGGGATGCGCGCACGCTTCGAGGGATGGCCGGGAATGGCCTGCAGGCGGCTTCCGTAGAAGTTCTCGTTGCTGAATTGGATGAGCGCGGCGTCGCGCGAGCGGTAGTGGACCTCGAGATAGGACTCCTCGATCGCGAGGTTGAGCGCCGCGGCCAGGAGGTCTTCCACGCTGCCCTGCTGGGCCTCGAAGAGGTCCTGTTCGGTCTCGAGCTCGTCGTCATCGCTCGTGGCGACGGACGCCTCGAAGAACCGCGTCGGCGGAAGCTGCTTGGGGTCGCCGGCGATGACCGCCTTGCGCGCGCGCGAGAGCACGGGCAGCGCTTCCTCCAGCCGGCACTGCGACGCTTCGTCGAACACGACAACGTCGAACATCGCACGGCGAGGAAACACCTGCGCCACGGTCTCGGGACTCGCCATCCACACCGGACACATGTCGAAGAGCGGATCGCCTTCCGGGTCGTCGGTCTCGCCGGAGGCAATCACCTGGCGCAGCCGCATGGCGCGCTTGCCGCGCACGAAGAGTCGCCGCCGCAGCGCGGCGCCCTCGCTGTTGAGACGACTGCGCGTCGCGGCGAGCAGCCTCCGCTTCTGGGTCTCGACCCAGCGATGAAGCAGCGCGTCGCGCACGAGCTGCCGCTTGCGTGCCTCTTCCTCCGCGTAGCGGCGCAGCGCGTCGCGGATGCGTGCCCCGTCGAGCCGTAAGAGCTCCTCGTCGCCCGTGACGCGGGCCTCGATCTCCCGGGCAAGCACACAACGTTCCAGCACACCCAGCCCGTCGCCGGGATCCAGGGCAGCGGCAAGGACGCGCGCGACGCCGTCCTGCAGCGCCGTCGGCAGTCGCTCCTTGGCGTCCTTCACGCGCAGCACGGCCTCGATGTCGTCGAAGCGGCTCTCCATCTTCTCGAGCGTCGGCCGCGCCGGCCCCCCTGCGCGCAGGCTCGCTTCGGCCGGCTCGAGCCAGGTCGGCGCCAGCAGCCCGAGCCCTGACAGCGACTCCATCAGTGCCGTGATGGCCGCGGCGCGCGGCGGCGACCGGTGGAGCCCTTCGAGCAGGCGCTCGGCTTGCTCGTCGTCGGCAAGCGCTGCGCGCGTCTCCTTGGGGAGCTCGCCGTCGAGGTCCGCACGGCAAACCAGCGCCAGGGCCGCGTCGAAGCCGTCGACCTCCTTCGAGATCTGCTCGTCCCGGAGCATGCCGGTGCCGTCTTCGCCCCAGAAGTCGCGCAGCTGCGCGGAGAACAGCAGCCGTGCGCGCACGCCTTCCAGGAAGGTGCGCAGGCGCTCCGCTTCCTCCGGGGTGCGCGTGAGGCCGTTCTGCGCGAGCACCTTGCGTGCGGTGCGCTTGGCGCCGAACGCGAGGAAGCCCCACCAGCGCTTCGACGTCTCCAGGTAGCGCCGCAGGGCGCCGATGTCGGCATTGAGCGTCTTCGCTGCCGGCACGCTGCCCTCGAGCGACAGCGCGAGCTCGCGATCGAGCGGCGCGCGCACCGCATCGCGCGTTCCGTCCAGATCCGCGAGTCCGCGGTAGCCGCGCGACGCCGTGTCGGCGTTCATGCCGGCTACGCGCCGGCGGATCTCGGTCGAGGCGCTCTCACGCGCGGTCTGCAGCAGTCCGTGCAGCGTGGTCCGCGACTCGGCCGCAGCAGCCAACGTGCGCTCGGGGTCAAACCGTGGAATCGTCTCGTGGCACGTGGCATCCGCTGCGCGCGCGTCCTCGATCGACGACGCGAACGTGCGGCGTAGCTCGTCCTGGCGCCGCGCGAGGAACGCGTCGAGCGTCGTGCCCACGGCCTCCGTCCACGGACTGTGGGGATAGTCCACCGTCGCGGCGCGTTCGAGCAGCACCTGGATGTCGCGACGGTGCGTGTCGAGCTCGTCTGCGCTTGCGGTCACCTTCTCGATGCCGGGAAGTCCTGGAGCTTCGATGGCGAGCCAGCGTCCCATCAGCTCGTGGATCGACTGCCCCTCACGCTCGTCCATGAGCGCGCCGTGCAGCGCTGTCAGCTCGTCATGCAGTTCCTGGAGGCGCACGTCGCAGGCTTCGAGCTGCTTGGCTGCGCGCTTGTCGGTCTCGAGATCGACGAGGCCCTCGAGCGCGTCTCGAATGCCCATGTACAGCGAACGCTGGTCGCGCTTGGGGTCATGGACGACGGCACACAGCCGGCCGAGGCCGAGATGCTCGAGGCGGTTGGCCACCACGTCGAGCGCGGTGCGCTTGTCGCACACGAACAGCACCCGTTCGCCGCGCGCGAGATGATCGCCGATGATGTTCGTGATCGTCTGGCTCTTGCCGGTACCCGGCGGCCCGTGGATCACAAGCCCCGTGCTGGTTCGTGCGCGCTTCACTGCCTGCGCCTGGAAGGGGTCCGCTCTCGCGATGAAGCGCTCGTCGTCGAAGCGCCGGGGCTCCTTGGCGATCACGCTCTCCGGATCGGCGCCCTCGAGCACGGGTGCGTCGTCGAGATCGACCTCCACGTCGACGAAGCTCACGACGGGGCCATCCAACGCCTCGGCGGCGATCATGTCGCGCGTATCGCGGATCAAGCCCTGCTTCGACGTGGGGAAGAGCCCGACGACCGAGCACGGAAGCACGGCCGGCTCGCTCGGCAGCTCGTCCGCCTTGGGCGTATCGGCCAGACGGAGCGTCTCGATCGCGCATAGGGCTTCTGCGTCGACACCCTTCACGCCCGCGGCCTTCGTGACCGCCTCCACGAGCAGCCGGACCTCGACCCAGGGCTCCGTGCCGTCTTCGTCGTCGAACAGCTCGTCGAACGTCTGGCCGGTCTCGCGTTCCAACCAGGCGAGCAACGCGACGTTGGGCGTGACGAGATCCACGCCTTCGCCGCGGCATTGGAGGTCGATCCCGCGGCGCTGCCCGGTGCGCACTTCCATCGAGACCGGGACGAAAGCGAGCGGGGCGATGATCCGGCGCGTTCCACCCGACGCCCCCGGCGGGATGCTCAGGAGGGGGTAGCCCAGGTGCAGGGCGTGGACACCGGTGTCCTGCTCGTAGGTCTTGGCGTCCTCGCTGAGGTTGCGGAGTTTCGTGAGCAATGATTCCTGGGCACGCCAGGCCTTCTCGGCTTCCTTGCGGCGGCGCCGCTCCTCGACCTCCTCGGGGGTCTCGGGCGCAGCCGGGGCAGGCGTCTCGACCGGCTTCTCCCGGTAGCCCCACGAGCGTGCGCGTTCCACAAGCCACTCGGGCATGGCCACGGAAGCGGAGAGAGTGGCCCGGCGCTTCTCGCCGAGCAGCCCGTCCAGGACCTGCGCCGGGCGCACGGCGGGGTCCTGGAACGCACGCAGGCTGGCAAGGTCGACGCGCTGGCGGCTCGAGTGCGGACGGCAGTTGAGGCTCGGCCCGCGCATGAGCGAGGCGTAGAGACGATCGAGCATCTGCTCGAGAACGCGGTGGTTCGGCACGGACGGCTCCTGCGTCTACCAGCTCAGATCTTGGGACTCGTCCTTGTGTTCGCGACGCATCAGAGCGGTGACCGCATCGCGCGGGGACTTGTCCTCGTGGATGACCTGATAGACCTCTTCCGAGATCGGCAGCGACAAGTCGTGTTGGTGCATGAGGTCGCGCACCGGTCGCGCGCTCTTCACCCCTTCCGCCACCTGGTTCATGCTCGCGGCGATGTCGTCGACACGCTCGCCGCGTCCGATTCGTTCTCCGAACGTGCGGTTGCGACTCGAGCGCGATTCGCACGTCGTGATGAGGTCACCCAGGCCCGAAATCCCGAAGAACGTCTTCCGCTCGCCGCCCAACGCCTCGCCGAGATGCGCCATCTCGATCATTCCGCGCGTCACGAGCGCGGCCTTCGCGTTGACACCGAGCTCCATGCCGTCGCACATGCCCGCCGCCAACGCGATCACGTTCTTGAGAACGCCGCCGAGCTCGACACCCGCCATGTCGGGGTTGCTGTACGCGCGGAAGCGGTCGCCCGAGAACGTCGCGCGCAGCGTGCGCGCCATCTCGTCGGTGGCCGCGGCCACGACCGTTGCCGCCGGCATGCCGGCGGCGATCTCACGCGCGATGTTCGGACCCGAGAGGAC
Source organism: Planctomycetota bacterium (assembly GCA_028281445.1). Lineage (GTDB taxonomy): Bacteria > Planctomycetota > PLA2 > PLA2 > JAEUHO01 > JANQJW01. Next base: position 38,545 of record JANQJW010000030.1, read on the forward strand.
GCTGATCGAGCGTTCCGTGCCCGTCACCTCGGCGAGGATCTGGGTGGCCCGCAGCAGCGTCTCGTTCTCCAGGCCCTTCGAGAGGCTGATCATCGGCAGGTCCGCCGGCAGGAGCGGCGCGTGGCTCGACCAGACGTCGCGCAGGTAGGCCGTGGGCACGGCGGAGACGAGCAGCTCGGCGCCCGGCAGGAGAGACGAGAGGTCCGAGGAGATCTCGATTGCATCGGGGATCTCGAAGCCGGGGAGATAGCGCGGGTTGCTGCGCGTCGTGCGCATCAGTGCCGCGTAGTCCGGGTCGTACGACCACAGCGACACGTCGCGCCCGTGTGCGTGCAGCACCATCGAGAGCGCCGTGCCCCAGCCGCCGTCGCCGACGACAACGATGCGCTGCAACGGATCCATGACGCGGCCTCCCACGGATGCGTCCTCAGTGGAACACCCCGACGAGATCATAGTCGAGTGTCAGCGAGTTCGACGACGACCGGAGGGCGTGGATGGAGAGCCTTCTGCGACGATCCCTCGTCGTCGGGTCGCCGAGGCGAAGGCGCCGCACAGCCGATGAGGACCTTCGCCGCGGTGATCGCGCGTGCGCGATCCGAGGACCGAGCTGGCGTGGTCCGAGAGCGGGGCGTAGCACTACCACGCGAGGACGAAAGCGAAGCGGTCGGCACAGCGCTGCCGAGCATTCGGCGAGCCGGATGTGCATGCGGGCCGGGCCGCTTGAACATCAACCTCAGAGCTTCTGATCCAGGTCTCCAACGCGTCGCTCCTTGCCCTGGAGGATGCGAAGGATGTTGCTGCGGTGGCGCCAGACGACGACCAGCGCCGTGACGACCAGGAAGATCGTGATGGCCAGACGGCTGCGCAGCGCCTCCGATCCGGAGTCGATCCAGTGCGACAGCGGGATGGCGAGCATCGCGGCCATCGAGCCGAGGCTCATGTACTTCGTGATGCCGACGAGCAGGCCCCAGGCACCGAGGCCGTAGAGCGCGGAGAGCGGTGCCAGGGCGGTGACGACACCGAACGTCGTGGCGACGCCCTTGCCGCCGTTGAAGCCAAGGTATGGCGTGAACATGTGGCCGAGAATCGCCGCGAGTCCGCAGAACACCTGGAGCGTCAGCGCGCTGCTGGACGCGCCCGTGTAGCCGCCGATCGCTTCGGCAAGATCCAGCGAGACGAGCGCGCCGAAGAGTCCCTTGCCAAAGTCGAGGATGAAGACGGCCACGAAGACGCCGACCGAAGCCGAGCCCTGCCAGAGGCGCGAGCAGTTCGTGGCACCGGTGCCGCCGCTACCGACCGTGCGCAGGTCGGTGCCCTTGAACACCTTGGCGATGAGCCAGCCGAAGGGGATGCCGCCTACCAGGTACGCGCTCAGGATGATCAGCATCTCGGCCCAGGGGCTTCCGATCTGCATCAGCACGACCATTGGGGGGGACTCCTACGAGGGGCCAGAGCATACCTCTTTGCAGCTTCCCTGGGCACCCGGGGTGTTGCCGCCATGTTGCCCTTTTCGGCCAATCGGAGCCGCGGACCCCTGCGTGAAACCGCGCGCCGTCGATGTATGCGGGATGTTGCGGTTTGCGGGCCGGGTACCGAGCGGGTCCAATGCGCCCATGGGAGCCGGAGACGCCATACGCATCGGCATCGACACGGGTGGCACATTCACCGATGTCGTACTCCACGGTCCGGCGGGCCGCGTTGCGCGCAAGGTGCCCTCGACCCCCGAGCACCCCGCCGACGGCTTTCTGGCGGCCGTTCAGGAGGTCGGCGGCCTGCCGGCGGAGGCGCGGCTCCACCACGGAACGACCGTTGGGACCAATGCCGTCCTCACGCGGCGCGGCGCCCGGCTCGTCCTCGTGACCACGGCCGGGTTCGAGGATCTGCCCTGGATCGGGCGCGGCAACCGCGACGACCTGCACGCCCTGGCACCCTCGCGCAACCCGCCGTTGATCGGCGACGGCATGAGCGTCGGGGTGGACGAGCGCATCGACGCACGGGGGGAGATCCTGCGCGCACCCGGCCGCGCAACGCTCGCGCAGGTGCGGGCGGCTGTAGCAGAGCGCGATCCGGAGGCCATCGCGCTCTGCCTGTTGCACGCGGTGCGCAACGATGAGAACGAGCGCGCGCTACGCGCTGCGTTGCAGAGCCTCGGCGTTCCCGTGCACGCCTCCGCGGCCTTGTCGGCCGATCCGCGAGAGTTCGAGCGCATGACCACCGTCATGCTCGATGCCTTCGTGTCGCCGACGCTGCGTGCCTACGTCGCTGCCTTGCTCGAGGGACTCGGCGGTGCGCCACTCACCATCATGCGTTCCGACGGCGGTCGGATGGCGCCGTCCGAGGTCGAGCGCGCGCCCGTGCGCACGCTCCTCTCCGGTCCGGCCGGGGGTGTCGCGGCAGCGCGTTCGCTCACGGCACGCCTCGGCGTCGAGCGCGCGCTGTCCTTCGACGTCGGCGGCACGAGTACGGACGTTGCGTGGATCGAAGGCGACGACGTACCGGTGCGGCCGTCGCTGCGTGTCGGTCCCTTCGAGGCGGGCGTACCTTCGGTGGGCCTCGAGACGGTGGGTGCCGGCGGCGGCAGCGAGGTGACGCTGGACACGGGCGGTGCCCTGCGCGTCGGACCGGCGAGCGCAGGCGCAGACCCCGGACCCGCGTGCTACGGACGCGGCGGACCGTTCACGTTGACCGACGCATGGCTCTTGACCGGCCGGGTACCCGCCGCCCTGCTCGGCGGCGACTTCGCCTTGAACAAGGGCGCGGCTCGGGAAGCGGCGAAGCCGCTCGCCGCCGCGTCGAAGTCGTCCGTCGCGGCTCTGTGCGAGGGCGTTGTGCGCGTTGCGGCGTCCACGACGGCGCGTGCGCTCCGGGCCGCCTCGGTGGCGCGCGGCAAGGACCCGCGGGACGCAGCGCTGATCGCGTTCGGGGGCGCCGGCCCGGTGCTCGCCGCCGAGACGGCAGCCCTGCTCGGCATGCAGACCGTGCTCGTGCCGCCCGATCCGGGCACGTTCGCCGCGTGGGGAACCTTGCTGGCACCGCTACGCGCGGACGTCTCGCGTGTCGTTGCGAGCGAGCGCGGCCTCGCTTCCGTCGCGCGCACGCTGCAAACCGAAGTGCGGCGCACGCTCGAGCGCGAAGGTGCCCGACGTGTGGCGCTGCGCGTCGAGCTCGACGCGCGCTACGCCGGGCAGGCCTTCGAGGTAACGCTGCCCTACGAGCGTCGCTGGCAGTCCGAGTTCCACGGCCGTCACGCTGCGCGCTACGGATTCGCGTCGGCGGACCGCCCCGTCGAAGCGGTTCGCTTGCGCGTTCGGGGTGAGGGGTGGGAGACCGTCGACGCGGACGCGGGCGTGCGTGTCCTCGCGCGGCCGCGGTTCACGACGCGGCGGCTCACGCGACCCAAGCGCGGCCCCGCACGCTTGATGCGTGCGGACCTGGCGCCGGGCCGGCGCGTCGTCGGGCCCGTTCGCATCGAGGAGCGCACGGGTACGACCTTCGTTCCGCCCGACTGGTTCGCGGGTGGCCTCGATGACGGCACCCTGCGCATGGAGCCGCGACGATGACCAGCCGCGCGGGCCAGGCCATCGAGCTCGCGTTGCTGCGCGAGCTGCTCGAGAGCGTTGCAGACGAGATGGCGACGGTCTGCATGCGGACCGCGGTGTCGCCGAACATCAAGGAGCGGCGCGACCTGAGCGCAGCGGTCTTCGACGGGGCCGGGCGCATGGTCGCCCACGCTGCGCACATCCCCGTGCACCTCGGCGCCATGCCGCTGTCGGTGCGCACGGTCCTGGGCACGATCGCCCTGGGCCCCGGTGACGTGGCCCTGATCAACGACCCCTACGCGGGCGGTACGCACCTCCCCGACATCACGGCCGTGCTGCCGGTGTTCGCGCACCCGCGGGAACGTACGCCTGCGTTCGTCCTGGGCGTGCGGGCGCATCACGCGGACGTTGGCGGCGCGGTACCGGGATCGATGGCGCCGCAGGGGGACGTGTTTGCCGAGGGACTCCGGATCCCGCCTCTGCGTTGGATGCGCGCAGGCGTTGAGGACCGGGACGTGACGGCGCTGCTCTTCGCGAACATGCGCGATCCGGACGAGCGCCACGCAGACCTCGCGGCGCAGGCCGGTGCCTTGCGTCGCGGCCGCCGGCGACTCGAGCACATCGCAGAGCGCGAGGGATCCTTGAGCGCCCTGGCTACGAAGAGTCGTGTTCTCCTGGCGTACGCGACACGGATCGCCCGCGCGGCGTTGCACGAGCTCCCCGACGGCACGGAGACCGCGGAACTCCCGCTCGAGGTGCCCGATGTGCACGGCGATCCCGCGGTGATCCGCCTTGCCCTCACCAAGCGTGGGTCCCGGCTGGAGGTCGACTTCGACGGCACGTCGCCGCCTGTCGGCCTCGGCATGAATGCGACAGAGGCGGTGACGCACAGCGCGGTGTACTACTTCCTGCGCTGCTTGTGTCCGCCGGGCACGCCGGCCAACGACGGCCTGATGGACGGCGTGCACGTCCGTGTGCCGGCGGGCTCCTTGCTCGCGGCGGACGCGCCCCACCCCGTCGCCGGCGGAAACGTCGAGACGAGCCAGCGGATCGTCGATGCGCTCTGGCTGGCGGCGGGCTCGCTGTGGCCCGGGCGCATGCCGGCGCCCGGGTCAGGCAGCATGTCGAACTGGACGTTCGGTCCCGTTGCGGACGGGCCGTCGTTCCCGACCTACTACGAGACCCTGCCGGGCGGCGGCGGTGCGGGGCCCGCGTGGGACGGCGCGGACGCGATCCAGCAGCACATGACCAACACGCGTTCGACCCCGACGGAGGCCCTGGAGGCGCGCTGGCCCGTTCGCGTGGAGCGCATGACGCGCCGGCCCGACAGCGGCGGCCCGGGGCGCCACGTCGGCGGGACCGGCCTCCTGCGTGAGATCCGTTTCCTCGCGCCCGCCCAGGTCGCTTGCCTCATGACCCGGCACGACGAGGCGCCACCCGGCGTCGCCGGCGGAGGGCCGGGGGCGCGCGGAGGCGTCCGCCTCGTCCGCGGCGCGCACGCACAGCGTCTGGAGGCCCGCGGCGCCGTCCGCCTCGAGGCGGGCGACCTCCTGCGCATCGAGACGCCGGGCGGGGGCGGCTGGGGCGCTCGGGTCTAGAGAGGACGCGAGCCCCATCTCCTGAGTACGCTCATTCGCTGGCAGGGCGCCCGTGACAGGTTGGGCGGAGGAGTGGCATGGCGGTTCCGGCAGGCTCGAGGTGGTGGATAGCGACGCTGGTGATCGTCGGCGTCCTCCTGGCGATTTCGGCGCTGGCTCTGGATCGCCCCAATGTCGTCTGGCATGCGCACAGTCCGCAGTGCCCGAGCTGTCGCACGGGCGTCGAGTGGTACAGCTCGCGCTGCGCGACCTGCAGCGCGGAGTTCGACTGGATCGTCAGCGGGGACGAACAGAGCCCGCTGTCGAACGCGAGCCTCTCCGTGCTCGAGACGGAGTGGCTCCGCAAGCGCGTTGCCGAGCTCGGCGTCGAGAACGCCGCGGAGCGTGTTGCCGAGAAGACGGGCCTCTCTCGGGAAGCGGCGCTGGAGTACCTGACCGTCGGCCACGGCAACTGCGGCTGGTGCGGCGGAACGCGCAAGGATCTCGCGTCCCCCGACTTGAACGAGCCGGAGTCGTGTCCGATGTGCCTGGGCACGGGGCGGTCCATCGCGTGCGGCGGCGACCGCCGCGTGACGCTGGGGAACTGGGCCGCGGAGCGCGCGCTCACGGACTACAAGGCAGAGATGCGTCAGCTGACGACGGCGAACCTCGAACCCGACGTCGTCCAGGACGAAGCACGACGGCTCGCCGAGGGCTTCCTGCGGCGCTTCGCAGGCACCCAGCAGGTGGAGTCCATCTACTTCTGGCCCCTCGTGGCGCCCCGGACGCAACCATCGGACGAGACGCGCGCCGTGCGCGTCGGCCGCAGGCGGCTCGACAACGTGCTCGTCTCCCTGCGACCCGCGGAGTAGGAACCGGGTCTCAACATGGTCGTACCGGATCGCGCGATTCCAGGGCACTCTGTACGGGGGCATGTAGTGGCCCCATCGGAGGCCCGGCCGATGCGGATCCCGCGACGACTGCTTCCCTGCGTACTCGCTCTGCTGGCGGTGTTCGTGCTGGCACCGCGCGGTGCCGCGGCACGCGAAGACCTTTCACCGCGCGCGCGGCAGGCCTATCAGGCCTTCCTCGCCGGAGACTTTGCTCGCGCGCTCCGCGAGAGCGAGCAGGCGGTGCGCGAGAACCCGCGACTCGCCGGCAACTGGGCCACGCGCGGCTACATCCTGTCGAAGACCGGCGACAAGAACGGGGCGGTCCCCGCGTACGAGCAGGCGATCCGGCTGAACGCGAGCGACCCCGTCGCGCGCAACAACCTCGGCAGCGTGCTGCTCGACCTTTCGAAGCCGAATGAAGCGCTGCACTATTTTGACATGGCTTCGCGGCTGCGGCGCGACTACGCCGACGCGCGCAACAACCGCGGCGCGGCGCTGGAGCGCCTCGGCCGCCAGCGCGAGGCGCAGCGTGCCTACCTCGAGGCAACGCGTATCGATCCGAAGCACGCCGAGGCGCACAACAACCTCGGTGTCATCCACCTGAAGGCGGGCAACGTGGCGGCCGCCGCCGCTTCGTTCGCGCGCGCGGCGGCACTGAATCCCGAGTTCGAGGCCCCGGCCCTGAACCTCGCGATGCTCGACGACGGCGCCGATAGCGAGGAAGCGCTCAGGCGTCTTGAAGAGGCCGCGGCCCGCCCCGGAGCCTCCCCGCAGCTCAAGGCGCGGGCGCTCGCTGCACGCGGTGCGCGGGAAGCCGACGCGCGACGCTGGGAAGAAGCCCACGCCTATTACACCAAGGCGCTTGGCTACACGCCGAACGACCCGTCCCTGCTCAACAACATCGCCGTCGTAGAAGACCAGCTCGGCATGGATCGCGAGGCGATGCTCCACCTCGACCAGGCCCTGGAGCTCGATCCCGATCTGACCGTCGCGCAGAACAACCTGGGCATCGTCCATGTCCACCGCGATCGCCTGGATCTGGCAGAGAGCGTCTTCCGCGATCTGCTCGAGCAGGATCCGAACTTCCACCGCGCGCACTACAACCTCGGCGTCATCCATGCCTCGCGCGGCGAGGTGACGCAGGCGCGTCGTTCCTTCGAGCGCGCCGCCCAACTCTCCCCGCGGGATGCCGGCTCGCGCTACAACCTCGCGATTCTCGCGCGCCAGCGGGGTGTCGATCCGGCATCCGAGCGACGGGCGTACGAAGAGGTGCTCGCGCTCGACTCGAGCATGGCCGAGGCGCATCTGTCGCTCGGCACGCTGCTGGCCGATCCCGAGACGCCCGCAAACCTCCGTGACCCCGCACGTGCGCGCCGGCACTTGCGCCGCTTCCTCGAGCTTGCGCCCCGCGGCGACGAAGAAGGCCGGCAGCAGGCCAGCGACTGGCTTGCGTGGTTGGACGCGAACATCCGGTAGCGATCTCAGCTCCTATGGCGATGTGGGGGCGACCTCAGCGCCAGGGGCGCGAATGGTCGGCCCGCGGATTCCGGCACGCTCGCGGGCCGACCACTCGGCCCTTCGGACCTCGGGGCTCCCCTACATCGATCCCATCCTGAGCGGCTGGCCTCTGTGCTAGCGCAACGCACGAACGAGCAAGATCACGATGTGTAGCGTCTGCTCGTCGCCGGGTCGCAGCGGGGGCACGTCCGGTCGCATGGCGTCGAGGCGCACGCGCCCCCCTTGCTGGTGATACGTGCGGATGTGGTCGCGGCCGTCCACGTGGAGGACGACGGTGTCGCCCCCCTGGGGCTGGGCGTCCGGATCGATGAGCAGCAGGTCGCCGGCCTCGATGCGCGGATGGGCATCGTCGCCCGCGACACGGAGGAAGAAGACGGCGGGCCCCCCGATGCGCGCGTCGAGCACGACGTGGTCCACAGCCTCGTCGCGGTGCTCGGTGTCGAGGTAGACCGCCACTCGGCGTACCGGGGCCGCGGTGCCGCGCGGCGCCGGACCGCCGGCGAGCACACCCGGCAACACCTCGTCCAGCAACCGCTCGCGATCTTGTTCGCTGGTCTCGGCGAGCAGGTCTTCGCTCGCCTCAAGCACCTCTTCCGGACTGTCCGCGTCGCGCGCCTTGCCGACGAGGCGGCCCAGCAGCATCTGCTGCTCGGGTGGGAGATCGACGAAGGCCTCCATCGGGTTCACCACGGTGGGGCGGCGGGCGAAGTGGAACAGCGTCGTGCTCAGAAGCCGATCGCCCGAGCGCCGGCGCTTGCTCATCCGCTCGATGCGCTTGCGAATGGGGGCGGGGGACCGCTCGAGGGCGGCCAGCTCTTGCAGGCGTCGCTCAGGCACGCCCAGAGCTTTGGCGAACTTGCGGACCAGCTTGGGCCGCGGCGCGCGGCGGTTCCCGGACTCGAGCTGCGAGATGTAGGAGCCGGTACATCCCGTCTTGCCCGCCAGGGCCTTCTGGCTCAGCCCCGCGGCCTTCCGGGCCCGCTTCAGGGCGACTGCGAAGGTCGTCTTCGACACGCCCAGATCCTACGCCGAGGCGCCCCTGGTCTCACAGGACAGTGAATTGTTGTTTTGGTGTTGACAAACTTGTTAGTTACCGTAAGCTCTTGCCTGTCGGGGCAGCAAGCGCCTGGATGGTCCGGGT
>JANQJW010000056.1 GCA_028281445.1 Planctomycetota bacterium
GCCGACGCCCCTGGCGTTTTCCTGCGGACTGCTCATGGGCGCGGCGGACTCGGTTCCGGGTGTCTCCGGCGGGACGATCGCGCTCATCGTCGGGGTCTACGAGCGCTTCATCGACGCCGTGGGTGACGTCGTCCGCGCACCCTGGCTCCTGCGAGACGCGGAGGAGCGCGCCCGCATCGGGCGGGCCCTGCGACTGCTCGTTCCCCTGGGAATCGGCGTGGTGCTTGCCTACCTCGCGGGCATGTGGCTGCTGGTCGGCAGGTCGGACAGTCCGGGCCTGATCCGCCGGCCGGGGTCGGGGCCGCTCTGCTACGCGTTCTTCCTGGGCCTCGTGCTATTCAGCCTGAACGAACCCTGGCGCCGGATCCGTGACCGCGGCGCCGCGTCGTACGCGCTTGCCACCGTTGCGTGCGCGGCGACGGTCTGGATGTTGAGCCTCGAGCACACGACGAAGGAGCCCGAGGACTGGATGCTGCTCTACGGCGGAGCCGGTGCGATCGCCGTCATGCTGCTGCCCGGCGTCAGCGGCTCGTTGCTGCTCCTGATCCTCGGCCAGTACACGACGGTCGGTTCGGCCGTGAACGACTTCCGCAGCGCCCTGGGCGAGGGCAGGATCGATACCGAGGCCGCGACGCGCCTGGGCATGTTGGCTGCGGGCGTGGTGATCGGCGTGGCGACGTTCGTTCCGATCCTCCGGCGCCTGCTGCGGCGCCATCACGACGCGACGATGGCGGCGTTGACGGGCCTCATGGCGGGCTCGATGTATGCCCTCTGGCCCTGGAAGAGCCACTACGACCTCAAGAACCACGACGCGGGACGCATGGAGAACATCGGGATCCAGGGCGATTGGCCCTGGATCCTCGTCTTTGTTGCGGCCGGCGCGGGCGCCGCCTGGCTGCTGGCGCGGCTGCATGCGCGCGTCGACGCCGCCTCCGAGGACGCCGCCCAATAGAGCAGGTATCCGTTCGTACCCGGGTCACAATGCGGGACTCCGAACGTCGATAGGAACTGCTTGGGGAGCAGAGCCATGGCCAAGTCCAAGAAGCCCAAGTCGCCGCGCCGCTGGCGCCGCCGCTTCCTGTGGGCGTTCGCCGTGCTGCTCGTGATCGGCGTGCTCAGCCCGCTGCTCGTAGCGCTCCCCCCCGTGCGCAACGCGATTGCCGACAAGGTCGGCACCATGCTGGGGCGCAAGGTGGAGATCGATTCGGCCTTCGCCTTCTGGGGCCGTGGCGTCGAGCTCGAGGGAATCACGGTGCACAGCCCCGACGGCTTCAGCGGTCCGCTGGCCACGGTCAAGAAGATCCATGCGGACGTGGACGTCCTGAAGCTCTTCGGCGGGAGTCTCTCCGCCGCTGTGCGTGTCCTCGAGCCGCACATCACCTACCGGCGCAATGCCTTGGATCAGGGCAATGCCGACGGGGTGATGGAGAACCTCGCGGGCGAGGAGCCCAAGGAGACCAAGAGCAGCGACGCGTCGATGGACCTGTCCGTCGTCGTCATCGGAGGTCGCGTCGAGGCGCCTGACGAAGCCGCAGGCGAGGTGATCGACGACATCCAGGCGACCATGAAGCTCGACACGGCCGGCCGCACGACGCTCTCGGTCCGAGGCATCGCACGCGGTGCTGGTCGCGACGGCAAGGACGCGCCGTTCAAGTCCGACGTCGCCGTCGACGCGCGCGGAGAGGGTCCCATCGAGATCGAGGCGCCGGCCGTCGAGCTGGCCCGCATCGCCGGAATCCTCGAGGGAGCGACAGGGCTCCGGAAGCTCGGCGGCATCCTCGAAGTGACCGGCAAGGGCAAGCTACTCGCTGACGGCACGCTCGAGGGCCGCTTCCAGTGTTCGATCGAGGACCTGCGCGTCGCGACGAACGATGGCGTGGCGCTCACGCTACGGCGCCTGCGCGGGCGCACGCAGTTGACGAGCGAGAACGGCAGCACGGCTTCGAAGACGACGATCGCGTTGGGCGACCTGCGCGTGCGCGAACAGGACCGTGAGGTCTACCGCGAGCCGAACATCACGTTCACCGCAGACGCGCGTTTCGATCCGAACGCGGGTACCGCCCGCATCTCGCAGGCGCGCCTGGATGCCGGCCGCACGGCCGCGGCCCAGGTGCAGGAGCCGCTGCGCATCGAGACGAACCCGGCCGTACGCATGGCGGGCAAGGCGTTCCTGCGCGTCGACCTCGGGCGCCTGGGCCACCTGCACGCCCTCGTCCCCGCGCTGAAAGCGCTGGGTGCCGGCACGCTCGACGCGCATGTCGACGGCCGATCGGGCACGGGCGTCGACGTCGGCACCGTAATCACGGTGACGGGGTTGCGGCTCGAGCCCTCCGACATCGCGCCCGAGGGCTACGCGGAACGGCGCATGGTCTTCGCCTTCGCAGGCGGTCACGACAGCGGTGTCACCACCGTCAACTTCGAACGCATCGAGAGCGCGCTGCTGCGAGGCACGCTTGGAGACAACAAGCGCCCGATGCAGCTACAGATCGACGCCGACGGGCGCTGGGGCCTCGACGGCGCGTTCGATCTGATCCTCGACCTTCCGAGCCTCTCGCGGCTCCTGGGCACGGAAGCTCTCGGGCTGGAGCGCGGGGAGCGACTCGCCGGCGTCGTACGGGTCAAGGGCAACGCGCGCGGGAACGCAAACGAGATGCAGCTCGGCGCCGGGATCGGCGCGGGTGGTATCCGGTTCCCGCCGTCGTGGGGCACCGGGTCCCAGGCGGGCACACTGCAGGGGACGTTCAAGCTGAACACGGAAGCAAACGGCGGGCGGTTCCAACTCGACAAGCTCACGGGCATGGGACTCACCGTCAGCGCGACCGCCGAGCTCGACCGCAGCACGGGCGAGACGAAGCTCGCCAACGCGGAGGCGGATGTGACGGGCGACCTCGCACGCGTGCGGCCGTTCTTCGGCGGCAAGCTCGGTGTCTCCCCCACCGGCCAGTTGGCGGGGCAGCTGCGCGGCGTGGTCCGCGTCGTGGATCAGGGCGAGACGATGCGCGTGGTCACCGAGCAGCTCGCCGCGACGAACGTCATCTGGCGCAAGGACGCGGCCTCTCGTCCGGTGCAGCAAGCCCGCGTCCAGCTCGACGCCGACGTGCGCCTGGGTGAGGCACCGCGCCCCCACCTGCTCGACGTGCTGACGCTGACCGCGGTCGGGATCGAGGCGGACCTCTCCGGCGCGAGCCTGGCCCTGGAGCCCGACATGGCAACGGATGGCACGCTGCGGCTTGCCGGCGACGCCGGGAAACTCGCGCCAGTGTTGAGCGCAGCGCTGGGGGAGGGCTACGAGGATCTCAAGGGCTCGGGGCCCATCTCCGGGTCACTGCGGTTGAAGGGCTCCATGGCCGAGCACGGGCGTCAGTTCCTCGTCGAGGGCACACTCGGTCTCGCCACATGGTCGACGGGCGGCCTCACCCTTGCGGACGTACGCCTCGAGCTCGTCCGTCCCGGGACCGCGGCGCCGCTTGCCGCGACGCTGTCGAGCGTGATCAACGGCGGTCGCTCGCGACTGGGCGCGACGTTCTCGCTCGGCGCGCCCACGACTCCCTGGCAGGGCAAGCTCGACGTCCAAGGCGCGGACACGTCGACGATCGTGCTCTCGTCGGGCCTGGGCCGCTACCTCGCGTTTGCGTTCCCGGCACTGCTGCCCGCGCAAACCAACCAGCCGGTGCTCTCGGGGCGCCTCGTCGCGGACGTGCAGGCGAGCTCCACGGACATCGCCTCGCCTGCGCTCACCGATCGACTCACAGGGCGCGGCAGCGTGGCCATGAGACAGGGTGAGATCAAGCAGTCGACGCTCTTCGGCGGCCGCAGCAACAAGCTCACTCGCGTCGTGGGCATGTTGCGCACCGCGGTCCCGGAGGCGGGCAGCGTGCTCTACGAGATCTCCAAGTCGGTGACGTTCGTGTCGCTTGACTCACAGTTCAACATTGCGAACCGCATCGTGAACCTGGAGCGTGCGACGCTTCGCGGCCGGCGCGTCAACGTGGACATGAAGGGCCGGGTCGACTTCGACGCGCGTGTCGCACTCGACGCCAACACCACGGTGCTCGGCAGTGCGGGTCGAGAGCTGGCCAAGGTGGTGCCGAACGCGGTAATTCCTCTGCGCATCTCGGGCACGTTGGAAGACCCGCGCGTCGTGCCCAACGTCGACATCAAGCGCATCGTCGGCGGAGGCGTCGTCGAGAAGCTCCCGGGCCTGATCGACGAGATCCGGAAGAAGGGGCCCGAACTCCCCAAGCCCCCCAAGCTCCCGAAACTGCCCAATCCCTTCAAGTAGAGCTAGGCAGGCTCGCACGCGAGCACCGGGTCCGCACGCCACTCACGTGGCCGTTGCCGTGGCCGTGGCCGAGAGGTCGAAACGCACGACCTGCTCTCCACGACGGCACCGACACGAGCACGGCGTCCGCGTGCGACCTGAAGACGCAACACCAGCTGGCGTGGCCTCTTGTTGCATGATCGTGAAACGATGCGCGTTGCCTCCAATCGGCAACGGCAACGGCCACGGCCACGCGGATCGTGTTCGGATCCCGCCAGCTACGTGGCCTCCTCCAGCCTGCCTCCAGTGTCGCCCGGCCCGGCGATCCTCTTCCGCATGGTCCGCGCATCGAACATTGCCAAGGGCACCCTCGTCCAAGGCGACTGCCTGGACGTGATGCGCACGCTGGAACCGGCGTCCATTGATCTCATATACGTCGATCCTCCGTTCTTCACGGGCAAGGAACAGCGCGGTCGCGATGCCGTGTCGTTCAACGACTCCTGGCCGGGAGGCTTGCGTGATTACCTCGGTTGGCTCGTCCCGCGCATCGAAGCCATGCGCGCGTTGCTCAAGCCGAGCGGGTCGATCTACGTGCACCTCGACTGGCATGCCGTGCACTACGTCAAGGTCGAGATGGACCGCATCTTCGGCTACAACCACTTCCTCAACGAGATTGTCTGGCTGTACGGGCTCGGCGGCAGCTCCGCGCGCTACTGGCCGCGCAAGCACGACACGATCCTCTGGTACGCGCGCGAACGCGGACAGCACTTCTTCGAGGCGGCCCGCGTACCCGCGACCTCCCAGCGCATGAAGGGCCGTACGAAGAAGGCGCCCGACTACTGGGATATTCCTGCGCTCAACAACATGGCACGCGAGCGACTCGGCTATCCGACGCAGAAGCCCGAGGCCCTGCTGGAGCGCATCGTCACGAGCAGCGCGCCGGACGACGGGCTCGTGGCCGACTTCTTCTGCGGCGCGGGCACGACGCTCGCGGTGGCCGCGCGCACGAACCGCCGGTGGTTCGGCTGCGACGAGTCCGCCGAGGCCGTCGAGATCACGCGTAACCGGCTGAAAGCGCTGGGCTAGTTCGTGCAGGTCCTACCTGTCACGTACGACGCGAGCTGAGGTGCCGCCGAGGCGTCGCAAGAGACCGGCGATGTAGAGGTGCGTGTCCTGTGTCTGCAGCGCGACGCGCACCTCGTTGCCAAGCGCGCGCGCATGCGGACCCAGCTCCCAGTCGACATCCTCTTCGAGGGTCCAGGCGTACTCGCCGGAGTCGACGCCGAGCGACTCGAAGAACTCGGGCCGCGGCGGCTGGGAGCCCTCGAGGATCCACCGGAACCATTGATTGAGGGCAGTCGCGACCTCGCGCGCGACCATGTCGTCGGCGAAGCGCGCATTGATCTCGGTTACGGCGGGCACCTGCGTCATTGCATCCACCATACCCTCCTATGTGGAGTCGGCGCGACAGGCAACGACGACGGAAACAGCCGCGGCCCCGGCGCGCCGCAGCGCGAGTGCGCACGCCTTGACAGTGGCACCGGTCGTCAGCACGTCGTCGACGAGGACGGGGCAGCGTCCTTCAAGAAGGGAAGAACGTGCAGTGAAGGCACCTCGTGGTGCGCGTCGCCGGGCGGTGTGCTGACGCCCGCTCTGCGGCGCGTCGTGGCGGACGCGGCGCAGGCAGCCCGCCTCGATCGGCAGGGAGAGTGCGCGCGCGATCGGACGCGCGAGCGCGAGCGACTGGTTGAACCCGCGCCGTCGCCGGCGCCTCGCCGAGAGCGGCACGGGCACGAGCATGTCGCCGGGCACGCCGGCACGCACGAGCGCTTCGATCATCGGTCCCGCGAGCACGTCCGCAGCCGCGAGGCGCTTGCGGAACTTGAGCGCGAGTACGACATCGCGCGCGGTGCCCACGTAGCCCTGGCCGACGACGACCCGATGGATGGCACGGCGCCGCGTCCGGCGGAGGTCGTCGCGCACTGCGACGGGCCCGGTGCAGCGCGCGCAGCCGGGGCCCACACGGTGCGGCCCCGACGCCCGGCCGCAGGTCGGGCAGCGCGGCACGGGCGGCGGCAGGCCGGCCCGGCACGGGCGACACAGGCCAGCGGGCGAGCCGCCTCCCGGACCGCCGCAGGCGCAGCAGGTCGGCGGCAGCACGACATCGAGGAGGGCGTGGATGCTTCGTTTCCACACAACCTGCTATCGCGTAGACACCGCGGGCGGTCACCCTTCAGCGGAAGTGGCGCTGGAAGTCGAGGGCGAGTCGAAGGTCCGCCCAGCCGGTGAGCTCGGCGACGGCAGCGAGCATCAGCAGAGCAACCCAGCCCCAGGCAAGCCAAGGCAGCCAGGTGCTGCCGGCGGTCTCCGGCGCATCGGCATCCGGTTGGGGTCGGTCTTCGGCCATCGTTTCATCCCCTGTCCCCCCAACGTACGATGCCCGGCGTCGCTTCCCCGGAGAGACGAGAGCAGCATATGGCCTCGCGCCCGCACGCGCATCTCATGTTGCCCTCGCCCCTGGGCCTCCTGGAGTACGACGTCCTGGAGGACGGCGTCTTCCTCGGCCCGCGGGCCAAGGGCGGACTCGAAGCCCGGCCGACCCCGTTCAAGGGCGCGGTCGTGGCGCTCACGCGCACCGGCCCGAGCTTCGTGGCACGTCCGCTGCCCGGCGAGAACGCCCCGCTCATCAACGGCGAGAGCACCGAGGAGAAGGCGCTCGAGGACGGGGACCGCATCGGCATCGGCGATCAGGTCGCGCTGTTCCGAACCCGTCGCGGGCTCGTAGAGCCGGTCGAGCCCCCGAAGGCCGAGGAGCCGCCGGAGCCCAAGCCGGCTGCGCCGCGTCGTGCAGCGCCCCCGCGCAAGAACCACGCGGTCACCGTCATCGCCCTGGTGGGCCTGGCTCTGTTGCTGGCCGCGACCTACCGCGCCGTGAATCACCTCAAGGCGATCCAGAGCGCGGAGATGAGCAAGACCGAGCTCCCCGACATGCCGAAGCCCAAGCCCGGCATCGCCTCGCGCGCGTCCAAGGAACTGGCAGAGCTCTTCACGCTGGAAGCGCGCGACCCCGACAATCACGAAGACCTGATCGTGCGCTACCGCCGCTTCGCCGACGCGTTCGAGGGCGAGCCCGAGGCAGAGGCCGCGCAAGCGCGCGTGCGTGAGCTGATGGAGGGCTGGGCGAAGAAGTCGCGCGCGAAGCTCGACGAGGACGTCGAGCGTCTCGTGGGTGCTCATCAGTTTGCGCGCGCGCTCAAGGAGCTCCGCGACTTCGAGAAGCGCTTCGCCACGACGGCAGCAGCCGAAGGAACGCAGACCATGCGCCGTGACGTGCGTGCGAAGGCTCGCAAGCAGCTCGACGCGCTCATCGCCAAGGCCGGGCCGCTGATCATGCCGCAGCCCCGCGCAGCACATCGCATGCTGATGGGTGTCACGCACGAGTTCCCGGCCGACATGTCGGCCGAGGTCGTCACGCTCATCCAGCGCGCCGTGGCGCGGATGATCGAGATGCCGCCCAAGAAGCAAGGCGCGCGACCGCTCGCGCCGCCTTCCAACGGCGGCGATCCGGGCCTGCCACCGCTCGGCGGGGGCGACAAACCGCCGACCAATCCGCCGGGTCGCGGTCCGGACAAGAAGGAAGAGCAGAAGGAGAACGACCAGGCGCGCGATGCGTGGAAGGCGGCCCACGCCGACCTGCAGGCAGGCAACTACCCCGAGGCGCTGCAGGGGTACACGATGCTCATCCAGCAGCACGGCAACAGCAGTCTGTATCGCGCCAACAAGGCGAAGATCGCCGCCGGGCGCCGGGCAGCGAAGGTAGGCGCGCTGGGACCGATCGGCATGCTCGGCGTGCCGGCGACGATGAAGAAGGGCCGGCTCGAGTGCGAGTACTCCTTCGACGACCGGCGCATCTACGAAGAGGACTGGCGCGAGGAGCAACCGTTCTCGAGCGAGATGCCGGTCCAGATGAGCTGGAAGCGCGGCAGCATCCTCATGGAGAAGTGCAGCGGCCTCTTCCACAAGCTCGTGTATCTGCCCGACGTACGCATCGAGGCGGAGATCACGGTGCAGATACCGCACGACTTCGGGATGATCGCGGTCGAGGAGTCGAACAGCTTCCGCGCGATCCTCTTCAACATCGCCAACACGAAGTTCACGCTCAAGAAGGGGGCGGCCGCCAAAGTCAACCCGGGGCACCTCCTCTGGTACATCGGGGAAGGCGTCTGGAAGGACGCCGACGAGGGCTTCCACGGCTACATCAAGATCGCCGAGAAGTCGCGCAGCAAGCTCCAAGGCGGCGATCGCCTCAAGGTCGAGTTGCAACGGCGCAAGGACTCCGCCGAGGGTTCCTTCCAGGGGAAGACCGACGGCGTCCATCTCGAAGGCAAGGTGAAGGGCGACGACGGCAGCACGATGGGACCGGGGCGCGTCGGCATCTTCACCAACAGCGGCGTCATCTCCGTCGACTCCATACGCATCTCCGGCAAGGTCGACATGGAGTGGTTCCGCAAGCAGCTCGAGTTCATGGTCGCATCCGATCCCGGACCGGACCCCGATTGATGTCCCCGGTCCTCAAAGTAGGCACGTACTGCCCCCCGGATGCTCGGCGGCGCTTCGCCATCCGCTCCTCGAGTGGCGGACCACGAGTCGTCGCGGATGGCTTTGCAGCGCCTTCGCCCCGGTGGGCCGATTGCGAGCGTGCAGGACTCGCGCCCAGCCTCGTCCGGCTGCTTGGTCACTGTCCGGCGCGGGAAAGCGAGCTGCGCTAGTGGCCGCCGCCTCGAAGCTGACGATCGGCGGGAGTCTGTCGATCGAGCAGGCGCTGGCGGGCAGCAAGCGCCCCCACCGGCTGGCGCTTGCGCGCGGCGCTGCGGGGCGAATCGCCGCGTCCGCCAAGCGCATCCGCAAGGCGGTCGACGACGACGAGTGGGTCTACGGCGTCACGACGGGCTTCGGCAGCAACGCCGTCAACCCGATTCAAGCCGATCAAGCGCCCGCCCTGCAGCACAACCTGCTGGTGAGCCACGCATTCGGCGACGGACCGCCACTCGACGACGAAACCGTACGCCTCGCACTCCTACTTCGGATCCACGCGCTCGCGCAAGGCCACTCCGGCATCCGGCGCTCGACGCTCGACTCCTTGATCGCGCTGTACGAGAAGAACGTGCTTGCCGTGATTCCCTCACGGGGCAGCGTCGGCGCGAGCGGCGACCTCGCACCGCTCTCCTACCTCGCTCTCCCGCTGATCGGCGAGGGCAAGGCCCGATTCGCCGGCAAGACGATGACGGCCAAGGCCGCGCTGAAGAAGGCGGGCCTGAAGCCGGTCGAGCTCTCCTACAAGGAGGGCCTGGCGCTGGTGAACGGCATGCAGATCACGCTCGCGCTCGGGCTGCAGGCTCTCGAGCGTGCCGAGACGGCGCTGCTGACGGCGGACGTCTGCGCGGCGTTGTGTCTGGAGGCGCTGGCGGGACGCAAGGAAGCGATCGACAAGCGCATCCACGAGGTCCGCCGCCACCCGGGGCAGCGCGCCGCTGCCGCGCGCATGCGCAAGGTCGTCCAGGGCAGCAAGCTGGTGAACGCACGCATCAGTGACATTCCGGGCAAGCGCAAGGCCCCGCAGGACGCCTACGGGATCCGTTGCGCCCCGCAGGTCCACGGCGGCGTGGCAGACGGCATCACGCACGTACGCGAGGTCTTCGCACGGGAGATCGACGCGATCACCGACAACCCGCTGGTCTTCGGCGACGACATCCTCTCCGGCGGCAACTTCCACGGCGAGGCCATCGCGCTCGCCGCAGATCATCTCAAGCTCTGCACGCATGAGCTGGGCAACATCAGCGAACGCCGCACCGCGACGCTGATCGACCATCACATGAGCGAAGGGCTGCCCCCCTATCTGGCGCCGAAGAGCGGGCTGCACTCGGGCTTCATGATCCCGCAGTACGTCGCCGCGGCCCTGGTCAGCGAGAGCAAGACGCTGTGTTTCCCGGCGTCTGCGGACTCGATCCCCACGGGCGCCAACATCGAGGACCACGTCAGCATGGGTCCGATCGCCGCCCGTCGCGCGAACGAAGTCGCGGGCCTCGTCGAGGCGGTCCTGGCCATCGAGCTCATGGCGACGAGCCAGGCGATCGAGCTGCGTGACCACAACCCGGGCCGTCGCTCGGCAGCGGTCGTCGCGAAGGTACGGACGGCCGTTCCCTTCCGTGCCGAGGACGCGCCGTGGCGCGACGGCCTGGAGCAGGTCAAGGCGCTCGTGCGAGACGGTGCCATTGCGCGCGCTGCGGGCGTACGCTGAGCCCATGTCCAAGGACCGCATCCAACCGCGCACACTCAAGGGCTTTCGCGATCTGATGCCGGCTCAAGCGCTGCGCCGCGCCCAGCTCATCCGCATCGTCGAAGACGTGTTCCGAGCGCATGGCTACGGCCCGATCGACACGCCGATCCTCGAGTACGCCGAGATCATCAAGGGCAAGTCCGGCGGCGAGACGGACAAGGAGCTCTTCGAGTTCACCGACAAGGGCGGACGCGAGGTGGCGCTCCGAAACGACCTCACGGTTCCTCTCGCGCGCTATGTGGCGCAGCACGAGGGCAAGCTCGTGTTTCCGTTCCGGCGCTACCACATTGGCCTCGCGTTTCGCGGGGAGCGTCCGCAGCGCGGCCGCGCGCGGGAGTTCCTCCAATGCGACGCCGATCTGGTCGGACCGGTCGGGGTCGCCGCGGACGCCGAAGCCTTGATCGTGATGGCGGCGGCCTACGAGGCCCTCGGCGTCGGCAAGGTCACGCTGCGCGTGAACGACCGACGGATCCTCAACGGCGTGCTGGAGCTTCTCGGTGCGTCCGAGCAGGCGGTGCCTGTGCTGCGTGCGCTCGACAAGCGCGAGAAGCACGGCGAAGACGTCGTGCGGAAGGAGATGTCGGCAGCAGGCCTCGCAGACGACGCGATCGATCGGGTGCTCGCGCTTTGCGTGCCGCGTGACGACGACGAGGCGACGCTGGCGGCTCTGGAAGAAGCCGTGGGCGACAGCGAGGTCGGGCGGCAAGGCGTCGAAGACCTGGCGGCGGTGCGTACGCTGTTCCTCGCGTCGGGCTACGCGTCGGAAGCGATGCAGATCGATCCGAGCATCGCGCGCGGGCTCGACTATTACACCGGCATCGTGGTCGAAGCCCAGATGGACGCTCTGCCCGACATCGGCAGCGTGGGCGGCGGCGGCCGCTATGACGACCTCGCCGGCATCTACACGAAGTCGCGGCTGCCGGGCGTCGGCTTCACGGTCGGCATCACTCGGTTGATGGACGCCATGGAGGCGCTGGCGCAGAGCACCGCGGCGGACAGCCCGACCGACGCGCTGGTGGTCCAGAACGATCCGGCTCAGCTGGCGGTGGCCTTCGCATTCGCGGCGGCCCTCCGACGGGATGGGATTGCGGCAGAGGTCTTCCCGGAGGCGAAGAAGCACGGCCAGCAGATGCGCTACGCGGATCGCAAGGGCATACCCTTCGTCTTCACGCCGGAAGGCTCCGGCGGCTTCCACGGCAAGCGCATGAGCGACGGCGAAACCCAGGCGTGCGCCGACGCGTCGGCAGCAGGCGCCTGGATGAGAGGAAGCTGAACCCATGTCCGAACCCCGTCCGCTCGTCGTGAACCTCGATCCGGGCAAGCACGCGATCTGCTGCTGTGGCAAGACGGGCAACGCGCCGTTCTGCGACGGCAGTCATTCGGGTACGGAGTTCCGGCCGGACATCGTCGACGTCAAGGACGTCGCGATGAACATCGCGTGGTGCGTGTGCCGCAGCAGCGGCAAGGTCCCCTACTGCGATGGCAGCCACCGCCAGTTCTGGGACAATCCCGAGAAGCCGCCGATGAAACCCGAGAAAGACTGAGCGTGAAGACGCGCATCCACATCAGCCTGCAGGTCGGCGATCTGGACAAGTCGATCGCCTTCTACACGCGCCTCTTCGGCGAAGGGCCCTCGAAGGTCAAGAGCGACTATGCGAACTGGCGTCTCGACGAGCCGGGCTTGCACCTGGCGCTCGTGCACAACGCGTCAGCCCCCACCAAGGAGACGCACGAGCACTTCGGTGTCGAGCTCTTCGACGAAGCCGAGCTGACGAACTGGCAGGGTCGCGCCGCGGAGGCCGGTCTCGCGCTGCGTACCGAGGAGCAGGTGACATGCTGCTACGCGGTCGCGGACAAGTTCTGGGCAGAGGACCCCGACGGCAACGAGTGGGAGTTCTGGGTCCGCTCGGGGGAAGCGGACTCGATGAAGGCGGACGCGATGCCGATGGCCACGCAGGCGGATGCCTCACCTGATGCCGCCGAGCCCTGCTGCGAATGAACCGCTCTCTCTGTGAGAGGAACCAGGATGCCCTACGTCAACGTCAAGATCACGAAGACCGGTGTGACGGCCGAGCAGAAGTCGCAGATCGTCAAGGAAATCACCGAGACGCTCGCGAACGTGCTCGGCAAGAACCCCGAGCACACGCACGTCGTGATCGACGAGGTCGAGCTGGAGAATTGGGGCTACGCCGGGATGCTCACCACGGAGTGGCTCGAGAAGCAGACCGAGGAATGAGCGACGAACGCCTGATCGATCTAGAGAGCCGCCTCATGCACCAGGAGAAGCTCCTGGAGCAGCTCAACGAGGTCGTCACAGAACAGCAGTCGATGATCGAGCGGTTGCAGCGTGAGCTGGCCGCGCTCCGGGAGCAGTTCTCCCACGTCGGCGAGGAGCAGGCCGAGGAGCCGCCGCCGCACTACTAGCTCTGCTTGAGCCTGGCCCTACTTCGGCTCGTCTGCGAAGTCGATGATCGTGCGTTCGCCGGGCCGCACTTCGAGCTCGCGGGCCTGATTCGCCCCGTCCAGCTGCAGGGTAAGGACGTAGCGTCCCGGCTCGATGCGCGTGAAGAGGCGCACGTCGGGCTCGAGGTTCTCGATGCCCTTGTGGCGCACGTTGTTGCCCTTGGAATCACGCAGGACCAGCCCCTTGCGCTGCCACTTCGCCGGGAGCTTGATCTCGATGGACCCGGCACGAGCGAAGCGGATCTCGACGTGACGGCTTTCGCCCCCGCCCACCGTGACCCGCGTCTCCTGGCGCACGAAGCGTGGATCGAAGCCTCGCTCGTCCCCACGGATCTGGAAAGCCAGCCGATGGGAACCCGCAGGAAGCGTGACGGTGAGCTCACCGCGGAAGTCCTCGTGCGTGGTTCCGACCCCGTAGGACACGGTGCTCTCGCGCTCTCTCGTGCGAACGATCCGCTCGTACCAGCGCGTCCAATTGACCCGCGACACCGGATCACCACGGTCGTCCGCGAAGGAGAACGTGACGGTTCCGACGGACTCCGGACGCGGCTGCAGGTACACCTCGAGAACGCGCTCCGTTCGCGGCGCACCGTAGTCGAGCGTGAGCGGCTCACTCGGCGCGTAGCCCTCGGCGTAGACCCGCAACGTCTCCACCTCACCGGGCGGCCTCTCGCGGTGGACGGGCCCTTTCGCGATCTGCTGTTCCCAGCTGTCGCCTGTATCGGTCACACGGTACAGGTCGCGGTTCTCGTCGATGGGCTCGCGCGACACGGCGTCGAAGACGAGAACCGTGAAGCGCCCCGTGGCGTGCATGCGGACTTCGACGTCACGCGCCCCGGCTTCGGCCTGGACCGCCGGTTTCGGCGCCTGCCCGACGTACTCGCCCTTCTTCGCGAACACCCGCGGATGGATCCTGTATCGGCCCGGCAGCAGCCCCTTGATCTCGAAGCGACCCGCCGAATCGGCGCGGCCCCTCCACGTGCGCAATGGCTCGGGGTGCCACGGCTGACCATCGATCGGGCTGGCATACACCGACCTCTGCAACGGACGACCGTCGGGGGCCAGCAACGTGCCCGTGATCGAGAGCCCGGCCACGAGCTCGACGCGTACGTGCTCCTCCTTGCCCGCGAAGGCGACGTCGCGAACCTGCGGCGCGTAGTGCCCGCGCTTCCAGACAACCAGCCGCACACCGTTGCGAGGCCAGAACCACGTCTTGCCCTCGTGCAACGTCGTGCCGCCGCCCACGCGCTCGTTCTTGTCGTCGAGGAGAGAAGCCGTGGCACCGATCACAGCGTTGCCCGCCTCGTCGACAACCTGCAAGAAGAGCCACGCCTGGTTGGGATCGCTGAGATCCACAACGGTGGGCTTCGTCGTCCCGGCTTGGTCTGCTGCCGCGGCCGGCCCGTCGGGGGTCACCGTCGCCGCGTCCCGCCCCGCTCCCATCAGGGACGGTGCCTCGCGGGCGGCCTCATCGCTGGCTGGCGATGGCCTCGTTCCGTCAGAGCTTGCGCTGAGGAACAGGCCGGCCGCGACGGCAGCCACGCCGAGTGTTGCTCCAACGATCTTCGTGCCCGTGCCCATGAGCAGTCCTCCGAGAAGCAGCGCACCCCATCCGCCCGTCGTCGCGATGCCACTGGTGGCAGCGGCGACGGTCGCGGCCGCGCGCGGCGGCATCTCCAGCGGGATGACTGCGAGCAGCGCAGGCGCACTTCGCCCCAGCCGCGCGCGGAGCCGGCCCGAGGCGCGATGCACGCGCACCCGACACGCGTTCGGCGAGATGCCGAGCACGTAGGCCATTTCGCGGTAGTCGAGGTCGTACAGGTAGCGGAAGACCAGCGCCTGGCGATCGGACGCCTCGAGCTGTTCGAGCGCATGCTCTACCCGCTCGCGCACCTCGAACGTGCCAGGATCACAAGCCCGCGAAGTCTCGATGACGCGGGTTTCGTGGTGTTGTCGTCGCCGGGCGGCGCGTCGCTTCACGGTGGCCTTCAAGGAGACCGAGCGCATCAGCCACGCGCCCACACCGACGCGCGCCGGACGCCCGCTCCCCTCGCGCGCCAGCTCGGCCAGGGACTCCTGGACGACCTCCTCGGCGTCGTGCGGACCAAGGCCCGCGCGCCGTGCTGCGTCGAGGAGGGCGGGCAGCTCCGGGCGCACGAGCTGCTCGAACGCGGCGTCGTCGCGCGTAGTGCGCCAGGCGGACCAGAGAGCGGTCGGAGCAGTTGCCATCCACCCGTACCTATCCGCCGGGTGGCCGGGCATTACAAGGGCGTCGGAGTTTTACAACTCGGCCGGCGGCCCTACCGCGCCAGCGGATCGAAGCGCTTGCCGGTCTCCGCGTTGATCATCACCGGCAGCTTGCCTGCTCTCGGGTCCCCTCCGAACGAGACCATGGGAATCTGCAGGTTCTCCCCGTCCTTGGTCAGCGTGTTCATCACGTTGAAACCAATGCCACGGACCTGCGTGTTCGGCGGTACATCGTCGGACTCGAGCAAGGAGATGATGTCCCGGGGACGGAACTGATCCGGCATGTGGTAGCCCATGCCGCCCCCGCGTTCGTGATGCTTGAGAACCCAACCGCTCTCACCGCGGGTGTAGTAGTAGACCTTCGGCCGGGGCTGCCCATCGATGTGCGTACAGAGCTGCAGCGACTGCACGGTACCGTCCCGGAAACGAGTGGCTTGCACGTTGTGCAGGAACTCCTGGTGGGGCAGATCGACAGTCCGCAGGATCCCCGCCAACTCAGACGCAGTCAGCGAGACGTTCGATGCCTCCAGCGCAAAGTCCGTGAGCTCCGCCGCGTACTGCGCGCCCCAGCGCTCGCGGCGCACGTCGCTCTTCCACTGCGGCTCGCCGAAGAGCGCGCGCCCGCCGCGAACGCGAATCTCCAGCGAGGGCTGCTTCTTGGAGACCTCCACGCGGCTGTCGGTCAGCCGCGTCTCGAAGAACTGACAGTCCTTGAGGAGCACCTGACTGCCCTTGGCGTTGCCGTCCCCCATGACGGCGCTCTGGACGTCCCGAAACGTGCAGCGCTCGAACACGGCAACGCCCGGACCGCGGAAGTTCACGGCGAACCGCCCGCCGCGGCCCTCCGAGTGCTCGAACTCACAATCGCGGCAGCCGAGATAGGCCCGGCCGGCCACGCCGATCGCGGCGCTGTACCCGCCTCCCGACCAGTTGCGAACGCGGACGTCCTCCAACACGGCCGCCATGGAGTCCCGCACATCGAGCATCTGGCGCTGGCCGCGATAGTCGAGTGTCATGCCCGTGAAGCGTAGGTTCGTCATCTGCTTCCGAACCATGAGCTCGTCGTAGCTGCCCATCAACAAGATCGTGTCGTCTTTGCCCGCACCCCGGAACTCGAGGCTTTCGATCGGTTCGCGCTGGCGAAAGCGGCCGAATGTGAGTTCGAACGTGCCCGGTCCGAACTCGATGACGCGCGTGCCGCCCCGCAGGGCCGGCCCGATGTCGAGCTTCGTAGGCTCGGAGCCCGAGGCGTAGAACGTCCGCGCGGACCCCTCTCCGGTGCGCACGTGCCCCGCGAACTCCGTGAAGTCGGCCATCAGCGGCCACGGATCGAGACCGTGGTCGATGACGCGCGCGAGGATGTCGATCCCCGAGTCCCCGTCGCGCACCTTCGACTTCGCGACACGGCTGCGTTCCTCCCGCAGGCGCGCCTTCATCCAGGCGAGCTCCTCATCGGTCGGGTTCAGGTCGGCGATCGCCTTGCGCGTTCGCACGTCGAGACTCGGCGCGCCGCTCGCGCTCGGCGTAGGCGCCTCGGCGACAACCGTTTCGATCGGATCCGGTTCCAGCGGAGGCTCCGAGTCCTGAAGCGTGAGGAAAGCACCCGCCGTCAGCGCGGCCGCAGCGGCGGCCGCACCGACCATCTTCACTCCGGTCCCCATCAGCATTCCTCCAGTGAGCGCAGCCCATGTACCGGTCCCGGTCGCTGCGGTCTTCGTGGCAGCGGCAACGGCGCCCGCCGTGTTGGGAAGATCGCACAGCGGCAGCAAGGCGATCATCGCGGGCGCGCGGTGGCCGACACGTTCGCGCAAACGGGCCGAGGCGCGATGCACCCGAATGCGGCACGCGTTCTCCGAGACGCCGAGTACGTACGCAATCTCCCGATAATCGAGGTCGTAGAGAAAGCGGAACAGCAGGATTTGCCGGTCCGCATCGTCCAGCTTGTCCAGCGCGCGCTCGACCTCGTCGTGGACCTCGAGCTCCGCGTCCGGGCGCGACACCTGCCGCGCAGGGATGCGCTCCTCGTACTTCTTGCGTCGGCGCGACGAGCGGCCCCGGCCCAGCGCCTTGAGGCGCACGGCACGCATGAGCCATGCGCCGACCCCGACCTGGCCCGGCCGCTGGCTGCTCTCCCGCGCAAGCTCGCTGAGCGCGTCCTGCACGACGTCTTCCGCGTCGTGCGACCCCAGGCCTGTTCGGCGGGCCACGTCGTAGAGGGCGGGCAGCTCCGGGCGTACGAGCGTCTCGAACGCCGCTTCGTCGCGCGTCGACTGCCAGGCGGCCCACAAACCGGAGGATGAACGTGCCATCTACCCGTACCTAACCGCCGGGCGCCGGTTCATTTCAAGGCAGGTCGGGTTTCCGCGTGGCGGGACAGTACGCTGGGCGCCGCAACTTCCCCTCGGGTGAGCCATGGAGCCCACGTTCTCCAGCAAGTTCGCAGCCGAC
Organism: Planctomycetota bacterium; assembly: GCA_028281445.1. Classification (GTDB taxonomy): domain Bacteria; phylum Planctomycetota; class PLA2; order PLA2; family JAEUHO01; genus JANQJW01. Next base: position 17,757 of record JANQJW010000056.1, read on the forward strand.
CTGATCGCATACGCCGCGAAGCAGGGCGGCGATCCGACAGCTCTCTTGTCACTTACGCGCCTGCCTCAAGAGGCAATGAACCGTGAGGACATCCGCATCCCGTGCTCGACCATGGCCGCGGTGTGGTTCGCGGCCATGGAGCAGACCGGGGACGAGAACCTGGCGATGCACCTTGGCATGAGCCGGACCTTCGGAGCGGATCGAACCACATCGCTGATCATGGAAGCCTGCTCTACCGTGCTCGAGGCGTTTCAACAGGCCGCCCGCTACTCGGTTCTCATCGCCGATGTGATGAGCGTGGATCTGGGCGAAGTCGACGACTCCTTGTACATCGAGTTCGAGCCCAGGACCGCGTGGCGAGAACAACCGGAGATCGTTCAGCTCGACTGCCTGGCTATCACGTACGTTGCAGCGGTCTCTTCCCTCAAGCGGCTCGTCGGCACGCATCATCCGCCGAGCATCCTCTCCGTCAGATTCCCGAGACCGACGAACGTCATGACATGGTTCGAAGTCTTCGACTGCGCTGTCGAGTTTGGGGCTCAAGCCAATCGGATCGGATTCCCAAGTGAGCTCAAGTCCCACACCGTCGCCTCACGCGACCTCGGACTGAAGGCGGCAATCCGGACGTACGCCGACGGGCTCATGGCTACGCTCGAAAGCCAACCGGCCGTGACGCGCGAGGTGATGGCTGCCATCGCCCGCGGCATGTCGCCCCGCCCACCAACGCTGGCTGACGTCTCCCGGTCCCTGGCGATGAGCGAACGGTCGCTGCAGCGCATCCTCGGCGCCGAGGGCCAGACGTACCGCGGCCTGGTCGAGACGGTGCGGATGGAGCTGAGCGAGCGCTACCTACGTGAGGGAACGCGCAGCATCGACGAAGTGGCGTACCTGACCGGGTATGCCGACACGTCGTCGTTCGTACGTGCTTTCAAGCGCTGCAAGGGTCAGCCACCACGCCGCTACGCACGGCCCTAGCGCATACGTCGGCGCCGTGTCGAGGCGCAAAGTGCACACAACTTGGCGTCCTCGGCCATGGCCATCGGTGCCGCTGTGCCTACGGTGGCATCGACCCGAACCAAGGAGTGCACATGAGCGATATCGACATGCCCCCCAGCGGCGTCCTGGCCGTCTTGCCCTGCAACGACGTAGAGGAGGCGCTGCGCTACTACACGGACACGCTGGGCTTCAAGGAGGTCTTCCGCCGACCGGACGCCAACGGCACGTTGATCGACGCGAGAGTGACCTACGCCGGCGGCCAGGTCATGCTCAACCTCAACCCGGAAATGGCGGCTCACGCAGGGGGCGGGGTCTACCTGTGGTTCCGCCTGTTCGACGACGATATCGACGCGCTGTACGAGCGCTACGTGAGCGCGGGCGTGACGCGAGTCGAAGAGCTCGGCGATCGCCTCTGGGGGGATCGGACCTTCACGATTACGGATCACGCCGGCTTCCACCTGGCGTTCAACAAGGCCCTGGAAGACCCCGGTAGCTGAGGCACGCCTACAGCAGCGCCTGCACGCGTCCCAGCACCTCGTCCGCGGAGATGACCTCGGTCTCGCCCCCGGTGCGCGGCTTCCACTCGACTTTGCGGTCGGCCGCGTCGCGGCCGACGATCACGCGCAGCGGGATGCCGACGAGGTCGGCATCCTTGAACTTGGCGCCTGCGCCGCCCTTGCGGTCGTCCCACAGCACCTCGATGCCCGCGGCCTCGAGCTGGTCGTGGAGCTCCTGGGCGAGACCGTCCTGCGCCTCGTCGCCGGGACGCATCTGGATCAACATGACGTGGTAGGGCGCGATCGGCAGCGGCCAGATCATGCCGCCATCGTCATGGCCCTGCTCGATGGCTGAGGCCGCGGTGCGGCTGATGCCGATGCCGTAGCAGCCCATGTGGAAGGGCTTCAGCTTGCCGCCCTCGTCGGCGAACGTGGCGTTCATCGCTTCGGAGTACTTCGTGCCGAGCTGGAAGATGTGCCCGACCTCGATACCGCGGGTGATCTCGATCGTGCCGTCGCCCTCGACGGTCTTGTCGCCCGCCTGCACGACGCCGAAGTCGTGCGTCGAGGGTTGCTCGAGATCGCGCCCGAACCAGACGTCGAGGTAGTGCGTGTCGGTCTCGTTGCCGCCGCAGAGGAACCCCTTCACGCCTTCGACGGAGTTGTCCGCGAGCAACATGACCTCGTCGGAGAGGCCGATCGGGCCCGCGAAACCGACGTCTGCATTCGTGACCTGCTTCACCAGTTTCTCGTCGGCGAGTTCGAGGCCCAGGCAGTCGAGATGGTTGAGCAACTTGACAGTGTTGATCTCGCGATCGCCCCGGCACATGACTGCGATCGCCTGCTCGCGATCCGCCCACACGGCGCGGTAGAGGATCGTCTTGAGCATGCGCTCGATGGGTAGATCGGGGAACAGCGCCACGAGGTCTTCACACGACTTGGCGCCCGGCGTGGGCTCCTTGTGCATGGCGACTTCTTCGGCCGGCTCGGGCGGTGCGGGGATCTTGCTGACCGCGCGCTCGGTGTTGGCCGCGTAGCCCGTCTCGTGGCATACGGCAATCGCGTCTTCGCCCGTGTCGGCGTCGACCATGAACTCCTCGGAGCCCGATCCGCCGATGGCACCCGAGTCCGCTTCGACCGGCGTGAAGCGCACGCCGCAGCGCGTGAAGATGTTGCGGTAGACCTCGCGCATCACGTCGTAGGACTTCGCCATGCCTTCCGCGTCGGCGTCGAAGGAGTAGGCGTCTTTCATGACGAACTCGCGCCCGCGCATCAAGCCGAAGCGCGGCCGCATCTCGTCGCGGAACTTCGTCTGGACCTGATAGAGATTCTGCGGCAGCTGCTTGTAGGACGTGAGGCGCCCCTTGACGAAGTTCGTGATGACCTCTTCGTGCGTGGGCCCGAGGCATACGTCGCGACCACGGCCGTCCTTGAAGTGGTAGAGGATCTTGTCGGCGACGTAGCGCTCCCAGCGGCCGCTCTCCTCCCACAGCTCGCGCGGCTGGAGCGCCGGCATCAGCAGCTCCTGGCAGCCGGCCTTGTCGTGCTCCTCGCGCACGATCTGCTCGATCTTATGGAGCACGCGCCACATCATCGGGCCGTAGACGTAGATCCCCGCCGCGATCTGCTGGATGAAGCCGGCGCGCACCATGAGGGCGTGGGAGCGGACCTCGGCGTCGGCCGGCTCCTCCTTCAAGGTGACGAAGAGGGTCTGGGAGATTCGCATGACGGCGGAATCCTACCCGCCACAATGCTCCAGCCGCCACGCGTTCGCAGGCGGCGTCAGGCGCGGGTCTCAGGTGGCCTCCGGGGGCGTGATCCCGTGATGCGCGCTCGTCACAAGAGTGCTGGGCCGAGCATCCAGCGGTCTGCACATTCCTGCGGAGCGAAGCCCGCACCGCCCACCATGCCGCCGTGCGCATCTTGAGCTGGAACGTCAACGGGCTACGGGCCTGTGAAAAGAAGGGCTTCTCCAAGTGGCTCGAGAGCTCCGGCGCCGACATCGTGGCGCTCCAGGAGGTGCGCGCCCGCCCGGACCAGCTCCCGGATCACCTGCGCGAGCCGGACGGCTGGCACGTCCACTACGTGGCCGCCGAGCGGCCCGGCTACAGCGGCGTGGCGCTGTTCTCGCGCAAAGAGCCGGATGGCATGGCCGTATCGCTGAACGAGAAGCGCTTCGACGCCGAAGCCCGGTTGCAGCTCGCCTCCTTCGGACGGCTCACCATCGCCAACGGCTACTTCCCCAACGGAAACGGCAAGGACCGGGACAACAGCCGCATCCCGTACAAGCTCGACTTCTACCGCGCGCTCTACGAGCGGCTCGATCGCCTGCGCCGAGGCGGGCGGCGCGTGCTCGTGATGGGCGACTTCAATACAGCGCACCGGGAGATCGATCTCGCGCGTCCGAAGCAGAACGTGAAGACCTCCGGCTTCCGCCCGGAGGAGCGAGAGGAGCTCGACCGCTGGATGCGCAGCGGCTGGGTCGACACGTTCCGTCACTACGAGAAGGGCGAGGGCCACTACACGTGGTGGTCGCAACGCTTCGGGGTGCGCGAGCGCAACGTCGGCTGGCGCATCGACTACGTGCTGGCTTCCCGTGGTGCCATGCGTCATGTCCGCGGTGCGGAGATCCACGCCCACGTGCACGGCTCGGACCACTGCCCCATCGCGGTGGAAGTGGACGACGCCGTCACACGCTAATCGGTGAGCGCCTTCATGCTCAGCAGCGCCATGGCCGTGCTGTAGCTCTTGCCGTAGCTGAAGCCGCAGTCGATGAAGCTGCCGTCGATCTCCGGCAGCTCGCACAGCAGGCCCAGCAGCTTCTCGCAGTTCTGCTTTGCCTTGCGTCCCGTCAGACGCGCCGCCTCGCAGGCGGCGTAGAAGTTGTGGAAGAAGTAGTACCCCGCCGTGTTGCCGAGACTCGGGATGTGGAAGTTTGTCTTCCGAGCCGGCTCGGCAGACTGTGGGTAGGCCTCGAAGAAGATCTCGAGTGCCGTCTGCAGGCGCTTCGTGTCGGCCTCGCCGCACAGGTACTGCGCCCACTCGCAGAGCGGCTGGCGGTTGCCCGCGCCCTTCATGTCACGGGTGACGTGAGGATGGTCGAGCATGTAGCCGTAGAGCCCGCGCGGGCCGCCGCGGGCTCCGTCGAGCGTCTTCGCCGCGGTCTCGAATGCCGACTTCGGCACCTTGATGCCGGCTTCGCGCGCCGCGTGCATGCAGTACGTCACCGCCGCCGTCACGAAGGTGGACTTGTAGACGTAGTGCTTCCACGAGCCGTCGTTGTCCTTTTGGTGCTGCAGGAGCTCCTTGACCCAGCGCCGCATGTGCTTCTTGATGCCGGCAGGCGCGTTCTTCGCTGCGAGGCGCCGCGCGTAGTGCATCAGGCGAAAGCCGTCGGCGTAGGTCCAGACATAGGCCTCGCCGCGCTCGAAGCGCACGTCCTTGCCGAGCAGGAACTTGTCGGCACGCGCAAGCGCCGCGTCGACCTGCTCTGGCGCGAGCTCACGCCAGGCAAGCAATGCCGAGGCACAGAGCGCTGCGATCGCCACTTCGAAGTTTTCGATCTGCGGCCCGCCGTCCCCGCCGCCACCCCACCGGAAGCCCGGCCAGTGACCGCGGGAGCGTTGCTGACTGATCAGGAATGCTAGCGCCCGACGTGTAACGTCTCTCGCGTCGCTGCGCTTTCGTCGCCACTGCGTGTCGGGAGCCAACCGGAATACTTCGTCCGCGAGCGGTCCGACCCCCTGCATGCTGCGGACCAGGGCCGCTTCTCCGGGACGCCCGTCCTTCCCCACGGCCGCGCAGGCATGGGCCTTTCCAACCCAGACGTTCGCGGGGTGACCGCCCGCGGCTTTCGTCCAGGCATCCTTCGCCCCGGCCTCGTCCCTCATGATGTAGCGGACTATGCCCAGGTAGTAGAGCACGCGTTTCTGTTGAGGAAGCTGATCCCACTGAGCGTGTAGCGCGAGTCGTTCGGCAGCGGCCTGATACCTGCCATCCTTGAAGAGTTGCTCTCCCTGCAACAGCTTGGCTGTGGGTGGCGGCACGGCGCCGCCACCGTGACGGCGCAGCACCTCCTCGAGGACGAACCGGAAGTAGCTCGCGTCGAACGTGCTGATCCTGTCCATGCGGTGAACCACGGTGCCGTCGGGCTTCAGGAAGAGCAGACCGGGCTGGATGAAGCGGGGGACCTCGAGACCGAAGCGCTTTGCGAGAGCACCGCCTCCGGGCAGCTTCAAGCAAACGAAGTTCTCGTTGAGTGCCTCGATCACATCGCCGTGCGAGAGCGGTCCGACCATCATGTAGCGGTCGAGCAGGTGCGGCAGGATGATGTGCTGCCCCTCGACTGCCGGCACGTACCAGAACAGCAGCTTCTTCTGCTTCTTCGCCTCTGCCAGGCACGCCTCGATGCTGGGCGCGGCTTTGATCGCGGCGCCGATCCATTCACGGCTGTGCTCGACGAGCTTCCCGCCCATCACGAGCTTGACCATCATCGCCTCGGTGTCCGGCACCTCGGCGGCGTGGAACCAGTTGACGGCCGTGTAGCAGCGCTTCCAGAGGGGTTCGGGTGCGGACCCCTCCTCAGCGTGGCCCCGCGTGGGTGCGAGCAGCAGCAGCGTCAGGATCCACCAAAACGCCCGCATCTGATCTCCCTGGCTTCACACGCGGCCGCTAGGGTACCCCTCCCCACCGGGGGGAGCAGGCGTATGCAGGACTTCATCCAGGACGTGGTCGCAAGGCTCGGTACCGACGAGGGGACGGCCAAGGCGGCCACGGGCGGGATGCTCGACCTCTTCAAGCAGAACGGCGACGCGGGCGACGTGAGCGAGATGTTCTCCAAGCTGCCGGGCGCCGAAGACCTGCTCGGCGCAGCCCCCCAGGAGGAGTCGGGCGGCGGCGGGCTGCTCGGCTCGATCGGCGGCGCCATCGGCGATGCGCTGGGCGGCGGCGGCGACTCCGCGCTCGGCGCACTCTCCGCGCTCGGCAAGTCGGGACTCAGCCTCGACAAGATCGGCGACTTCGCGTCGCTCTTCATCAACTTCGTAAAGCCGAAGCTCGGGGCGGACCTCTTGGGCCGTCTCATATCGAAGGTGCCGGGACTCGGCAACCTCGTCGGCTGATTCAGGAAAGGACCAACACGATGGCGTACCCCATCCAGGACATCCAGGGCATCGGCCCGTCGTACGCGGAGAAGCTCGCCGCGGCGAACATCGAGAACACCGAGAACCTTCTCGACCAGTGCTGCGGCAAGAAGGGTCGCTCCAACGTCGCCGCGAAGACGGGCGTCTCGGAGTCGCTGATCCTCACGTGGACGAACATGGCCGACATGATGCGCATCTCGGGCATCGGGCCGCAGTTCGCCGAGCTGCTCGAGGCCGCCGGCGTCGACACGATCAAGGAGCTGGCGCAGCGCAACGCCGACAACCTCGCGGCAGCCATGGCGGCCAAGAACGAGGAGAAGAACCTCACCAACGCCGTGCCCGCGGCGTCCGTCATCAGCGGCTGGATCGACGCCGCCAAAAGCACAGAAGGCAAGATCACGTACTAGCCACTGCTCGAACGACTTCGTCGGCTCGCCTTTAAAGGCGGGCCGACTTTGATTTTGCCCAACGCAACGAAAAGGAGAACCATGTCCGTAGCCAAGGTTGTAGAGATCACCGCCAGCTCGCCGACGAGCTTCGATGACGCCGTTCGGAGCGGCGTCGCGCGCGTCGCCAAGACGGTCAAGAACGTCAAGGGCGCCTGGGTCAGCGAGCAGAAGGTCAGCGTCGAGGACGGACTCGTCAGCGAGTTCCGCGTCACGATGCGCGTCAGCTTCATCGTCTCGGACGACGCAGAGTAGGGCCATGTAGGGGCGACCCTTGTGGTCGCCCCGCAACGCCTCCCACGAATCACGACGGTCCCTGTCCGGGCGGCCCTTGTGGCCGCCCTCGCCGCTGGGTTGCGCGGGCGGGCACGAGGCCCGCCCCCTACAGGAATCCCCGACAGCGATTCACAACGGATGGGGCGACCACAAGGGTCGCCCCTAGAGCAACTGGCTCTCGCGCGCGCTACCCGAACGCCGGCGTCGCGATCCCCTCCTCGTCGATCGTCCACGGGGCCCACGCGAGCTCCACGGGCTCGATCGCGATGTCGGACTTGCGCGGACGCAGCGGCGCCGCCTCGACCTCGAAGTTCGCCGGGTCGAACTTGTCCGCGACCGCCTGCGAGTCCTCCTGGAACTGCTCTTCCAGCTCGACGAGGGCCTCGCGCGCGGCCTTGGCATCCGCTTCCGCGCGATCGACGTCTTCCTTCTCCTTCTTCGCGCGCCCCATGCCGCGCACGGACGTGCCCGCCTTGCTGGCGGTGCCCGCGCTCACCGTCTTACGGCCGAAGAGCGCACCCAGGATCGTCTGGCCGATCGAGATCCAGCTGCTGGTCTTGGCCTGGCTGTACTGGGCCTTCTGCGTCTCGATCTTCTGATCCGCCTTGCGAATGCGCTCCTCCAAGCGTGCCAGCTTGGGCGCGAACTTCTTCTTGAGCTTCTCCATCTGGATGTCCCGGTTCTCGTGCGCGACCTTCGTGACTCGCGCCTGGAAGTCGCCCTGCTCCTCGCCGGCCTCCGACCAAATCTTGAGCCCACGGCAACGGAACAACGGCAGCGTGTGCTCGCGATAGAGGTACGACTTGAAGACCTTCTCCCACGTCTTGTAGCTGCGGGCCTGCGCCGCATCGGCGGGCAGCTTGCCCCAGCCCGCTTCCTCCTCGGGCTCGACGTCGGCGTCCGGCGCCCCCTCCTTGTAGACCGTTCCCTTGACCCACGGGTCCGCCGGGACCTTGCCGGTGCCGAGCGGCGTCACAACGGCGAGCTCTCGCCACTCGTCGATGTCGCGTGTGGCCTGCACGTAGTGCAGCTTCGCCCGGCCATACAGACCCGGTCGGTAGACGAGCTTGCTCCCCTTCGGCACGGCACCCGTGCGCATCAGGAACGTCTCGGGCACGGCGGGCGGGACGACCGGCCGGGTGGCGACCTGTTTGCCCTTGGCCTTCTCGGGCGAAGGCGGAGCGCCGGGTGCGGCCGCGGCAGCGGCTGCTTTGGCAGCTTTCTTGTCGTCCATCAGGGTCTTGATCTGCTTGCGCGTCAGCGGACCGCGGAGATACGACATCGCCCAACGCGTGTGAAAGACGGTCGGGCCGTCATCGTGCACGTTGTTCATGTAGAAGACGCGGCTCTTCATGCCGGAGAGAATGGCCTCGACGCGCCTTCGATCGAAGGAGCCGCCGGTCGTCGCGGACGCGCCCTCCAGACCGTCGAGCACGCGCGCCTTGTCGCGCTCGGTCTGGAGCCGGCCGAGGAACCACGTCCCGGCGTTGGACAGTCCCTTGTAGTCGAGGTCCACCGGGTTCTGCGCCGCGAGCACGACACCGAGGCCGAAGGCGCGCGCCTGCTTCATGAGCGTCAGCATCGGCGTCTTCGACGGCGGGTTCTTGCTGGGCGGGAAGTAGCCGAAGACCTCGTCCATGTAGAGCAAGGCGCGCAGCGTGCTCGAACCAGGCTGGGCGCGCATCCAGGCCACCACCTCGTTGAGCAGCAGCGTGACGAAGAACATGCGCTCGGCGTCGGAAAGGTGAGCGATCGAGACGATCGTGAGCCGCGGCTTGCCCTCGGGCGTCCAGAGCAGGCGCTGCACGTCGAGCGCGTCCCCCTCCATCCAAGCCCCGAAGCCCGGCGAGGCGAGGAGGTTGTTGAGTGTCATCGCCAGCTCGAAGCGGTCCTTCGACGAGTAGAAGGACTCGAGGTCCATGACGCCGATACGCTCGAACGGCGGCTGCTGGATCTCCTGGATGAGCTGTCCCAGATCGAGGTCGCGCCCCTCGCGCCACGCGCCGTCGAGGATGTTGGAGAGCAGGATGTGCTCGCGACTGCGAATCGGGTCGGCGTCGATGCCGAGCAGCGCGAGTAGACCCGACACGCTGGCGAGGATCCGCTCTCGCAGCGCGTCGCTGTCTTCGATCAGCTCGGCCGCCGGAGCGGCGAAGGAGCGCAGCACGGTCAGCGGCATGCCCGCCGAGCTGCCGGGCGTGTAGATCGAGACGTCGACCGCATCGCGGAGCCGCTGGATGCGCGCGCCGTCCTGGCCCCACGACGCGAGGCCCTTCTTCCAGGTCGCGGCGGTCTTGGTGGCGTACTCGGGCACCGTCATGCCCTTGCGCGTGGCCTGCCCGTCTTCGATCCACGGGAGGAAGTCCTCGGAGCGCAGCTGCGGGAACGTGAGCAGCAGGTTGCCGAGGTCGCCCTTGGGGTCGATGGCGATGGCGGGCACGCCGTCGACCGCCGCCTCCTCGAGCAGCGAGACGCAGAGCCCCGTCTTGCCGGAGCCGGTCATGCCGACGCAGACGGCGTGCGTCGTGAGGTCCTTGCTGTCGTAGAGCAGCATCTCGTCGGTGACGGCGCCCTTGTCAACGTCGTAGTTCTTGCCGAGGTAGAACGCACCGAGCTTCTCGTAGGGCGGCAGAGACATACCCGTCCTCCTGGATCCCCTGGGGGCGAGACCGTACCGGGTTCGGCCTGCCGCGGCAAAGCCGGGCGCGGGCAAGTCGCCTCTGGCACCGTCGAATCCGCTGGGGAGAATGGCGCGCATGGCACTCGGACGAAGCCGCAAGAAGGAGAAGCCCCGGGTCGCGCCGCCATCGGCCGGCGCACTGGGTGACGACCTACGCGTCCTGATCGCCCGCGGGCTCGTGTGGCAGCTGCAGGCCCGCGCGCCGCTGGCCTCTGTCGGCGACGCCGAGTTCAAGGTCTTCAGCCAGTTCGGGGACGACGGCATCATCCAGTACCTGATCCACGTCGTGCCGGATCTGGCGCCGGCGTTCGTCGAGTTCGGCGTCCAGGACTACAGCGAGTCGAACACGCGCTTCCTGCTGGTGAACGACAACTGGCGCGGCTTGGTCATGGACGCGAGTGAAGGCGACATTGCCGCCGTCCGCGGACGCGAGGACTTCTGGCGCTACGACCTGACCGCCGTCAGCGCCTTCATCGATCGCGACAACATCAACGATCTGATCCGCGATGCGGGCTTCGAAGGCGAGCTCGGCCTGCTCAGCGTCGACATCGACGGCAACGACTACTGGGTCTGGGAGACGATCGACGTCGTCGACCCGACCATCGTGGTTGCCGAGTACAACAGCGTGTTCGGCGGCGAGCGGGCGGTCACGATCCCCTACGATCCCGCGTTCGAGCGCACGAAGGCGCACCACAGCAACCTCTACTGGGGCGCGTCGCTGGCCGCCCTGTGCGCGCTGGCGGAGCGGAAGGGCTACGCCTTCGTCGGGTCGAACCAGGCCGGGAACAACGCCTACTTCGTGAAGCGCGACCGCTTCGGCCCTCTGAAGGCCCTGACGCCCGCCGAGGGCTATGTCGAGTCGCACTACCGCGAGAGTCGCGACGCAGGCGGCGACCTGAGCTACCTCGCGGGCGATGCGCGCCGCGCCGAGATCGGCGACATGCAGGTGCACGACGTCGAGACGGGCGCGCTGGTCTACGTCCGGGAGCTATAGGCGCGGCGGATCGCCGTGGACGAAGCGGTTCGTCTTCGGATCGAAGTCGATCATCCGCGGCGGGCCGTAGAGCGCCTTGTAGCGACGCCGGAAGGTCTTGATCCGCCGCAACACGGGGTTGGGCCGGAACCAGCGCTCGTAGCGCTTCATCTTCCGGATGATGTCCTGGTCCTCTTCGGACACCGGCTCGTGCGCCAGGATCCGCTTGACCTCGGCGTCGTACTCGTCGCGCTGGGCGTCGGAGCGCTGGCCCGCTACGTAACGGAAACCGCCGACGAGCGCGTTGACCTCGTAGAGCGTCGTCGCACGGAAGAACCGCATCCACAGCTCGAAGTCGGCGGCGAGCGACCAGGACGTGTCGATCGGACCGGCGCGTTCCCACAGACTGCGCCGCCAGAAGACTGACTCCTGTTGCATGTACCCGTAACCGCCTCGGCGCAGGAAATGCAGGCGCGACCAGGGCTTGGGCTGGTGGACCCAGATCGTGCGGCCGTGGGCGTCGTATCCGGTGATCGCGCCGATCAGCCACTCGACCTCCGGGAACGTGCGGAAGATCTCCCCTACCGTCCACAGGGCATTGCGGTGGTACATGTCGTCGGAGTTGAGCCACGCCATGACCTCACCGCTCGTGCGCTCGAAGCCGGCGTTGATCGCGGCGTACTGCCCGTCGTCCTTCTCGCTCTGCCAGTGGGCAAGCTTGTCGGCGTGCCCCTCGATCACCTTGGCCGAGCCGTCCGTGCTACCGCCGTCCATCACGACGTACTCCAACTTGGGGTAGTCCTGCTGGATGACGGATCGCAGTGCAGCATCCACGTAGTCGACGTGGTTGAAGCACGGCGTGACGATGGAGATCGAGGGCAGCGTGTCCGGGTCTGCCGGGGGACGGATCATCGGGTTGTTGGCGCCTGCCATGCTCATGCCTCGACTCGCTCGCGAACGCGCGCCGGCAGCGCGCGACGACAGATGGCTTCCATCTCGTGCAGCAGCTCCTTCAGGCGCACACGCTGCTCGTTACGCTGCGCGAGACCACGGCGCGCCCTGGGTTTCAGGAACCACAGGGGACCGCTGCTGTCGCGGACGCGCGCGCCCTCCGCCTTGAGCGCGTGGGCTTCGCCGAAGCTCCGGAGGTGATCGGCGATCGACTCGACGGCCGCCGTCCCCCGCTCGGGCGGCTCCCCATCGAGGACCGCGCACGCTGCAGTGTCGGCTAGCACCGTGTCGACACTCTTGCGCCGCCGCGCACCGAAGCGTTCGAGCGCACGTTCGTCCGCTCCCTCCCGCACGTGGAAGAGGAACGTAGAGACTCTCTCGGGCGTGAGCACGATGCGTGAGCCCAGCGCGTTGATGACGCCCCAGGCCGTGTCGCCCACAGGGCCGCAGTCCGTGGGGAACGGACGGTCGACGAGGTGCGCGGTGCGGTACAGGTCGCTCGCAGAGCTGCCGAGGATCGAGCCGCGATAGTGGAGCGCGAACCAGAACGCGTCGACCGGATCGAGCCGCGTCGGTTCGTCGATCCCCAGCCAAGGCAGCATGTCGTGAACGGGCCACCACTCGTCGACGAGCTCGGCGCCCTCGGCCTGCCGGAACGTCGGCGGGCTGACGACGACGTCCGCCTCGTGCTCCTCCGCGACGGCGCAGAGATGCTCGAGACCGGCTTCCGTCATGGTGTCGCCGATCGTGGAGATGTAGGTGTACCGGCTGGTCACGTTGCCTATGCCGTGGTTCCACGACGCGTAGAGACCGGGTGGATGCGAGAGCACGCGCAGGTTCGAGTGCTCCAGGTTGGCCCGGACGTACTCGGGCGTGCCGTCCTCCGAGTGGCTGTCGACGAGGACGATCTCCTCGACCCGCGGCGCCCAGGCCCGGACGGCGTCCAGGTGCTCGGCCATGTGGTCCATGGCGTTGAGCGTCGGGATGACGACGCCGATGGGCAGCGCGGCGCTCATGCCGAGCCGGGCCCCTGCCACGTCGCCACGTACGGCGCGAGCTCGTCGAGCATCCCGAGAACGCCTCGCACGAAGTCCTCCGACGTCCAGGGCGCGCGTTCGCACCCGCGCGCGATCAGGGTGTCGCGAAGGCTCGCGTCTTCGTGCAGCCGGTGGATCGCCGCCGCGAACGCAGCAGGGTCGAGGGTGTCAACGCGCAACGCCGCGTCGCCGAGCTGTTCCTCGGAACCGGGCACGTCGGTGGCGATCACGGGACAGCCGAGCACAAACGCCTCGAGCGGTGGCAGGTTGTCGGGACCGAAGAGGCTCGCGAACGTGAGGGCGAGCGCATTCTGGTAGAGCGCCACGAGCGCGTCCGCGGAGACGAGCCCCAGGAAGCGCACCTGGTCTTCGACACCGAGGTCGCGCGCCGCCCGCCGTACCTTGTCGATGTTGCCGTGGTCCGCACCGGTGAGCGCAAGCGCGGGCGTGAGGGCGTGTTCGTCCTTCAGGACCCGGAGCGCGCGCAAGAGGCCCACGTGGTTCTTGTGCGCCCAGAACTGCGCGGGGTAGAGCAGGTAGCCGGGCGGTAGGTCCATGTCCCCGGGCAAGGCGGCCGGCTCCTTGGCCGCCGCCTCCGCTGCGAAGCGCGGCGTCGGCTGCGGGAGCACACGGACGCGCGGCTCGGGCACGCCGTAGAACCCGGCGACTTCCTGCTTGCCGCGCTCGGTGCCCGTGATGACGTAGGACGCGCGCTGCAAGAGCGCCGCGTAGTGCTGCTCGCGACGGCTCCACTCCCCGCCCGCGCTGACCTCGGGAAACCACGGCTGCAGGCGATGCTGGATGTCCCAGACCGGCGTGATGTAGGGCACTTCGAACGGCGGATGCCAGGCCTCCAAGGACCAGACGCACTCGGCACCGCTCGCCGCGACCATCTCGTCGAGCGACGGGGGCTTCGGCTTGGGCCCCTTCTTGAACAAGCCGCCGCGCGCCGGCTCCTCGAGCGGGCCCTGTTCGTCGAGGCGCATCACGTCGACGTTGTCCGGCCACGGCTCGTGCCCGGGCATGGCCCCGCCGGCAAGCATGACGAACGAGTGCCGGCTCTCGGGCGCAAGGTCCAACAACGCCTCACGCAGCGTCGCGACGAACGTGTGGATCCCTCCGTGTTCCGGGCCGGCCGAGCCGTGATAGACGCCCACCTTCAAGCGCCGCCCCCTTCGTGCACGTGGCGGACCGCGGCGCAAACCGTATCGATCTGCTCCTCCGTGAGATCGACGCCGGAAGGCAAATAGAGCCCGCGTGCTGCGAGCCGTTCCGTCACCGGGAAGCTGCCCTCGACGCGCGCCTTGCCGTCAAGGAACGGCTGGGTGTGAACGGGCGAGAAGAAGAAGCGCGTCTCGACGCCCTCTTTGCGCAACGCGTCCATCAGCTCATCGCGAGAGTGGCCGAACGCGTCCTCGACCAGCACGCCGAACATCCAGTAGGTGTGTCCGCACCAGTCTTCGTCCGCGGGCAGCACGAGGCCCTCGATGCCGGCGAGGCCGGCGCGGTAGCGCTCGGCCATGGCGCGCTTGCGCTCGAGCAGACGCTCGATGCGTCCGACCTGGGCAAGGCCGATCGCGGCCTGCACGGCAGTCATGCGGTAGTTGAAGCCGGTCTCCGCGTGAATGAAGCGTCGCTCGCCGTCGAAGGCCATGTTTCGCAGCCACCGGCAACGCTCGGCGAGGTCGTCATCGTCGGTGAGAACCGCGCCCCCCTCCCCTGTCGTGACGAGCTTGTTGGCGTAGAAGGAGAGTGCGGCGGCCTTGCCGAGCGACCCCACGGGGCGGTCGCGGTACGTGCCGCCGTGCGCCTCCGCGGCGTCCTCGACGACCGCGATGCCGTGCTTGTCGGCCACCGCGTGGATCGCGTCCATGTCGCATGCGTGGCCGTACATGTGTACGACCTCGACGACCTTCGACCGCGGCCCGATCTTCCGCTCGAGATCGTCCGGATCGATCGTCCACGTCTTGGTGTCTACGCGCACGGGAACGGCCGTGGCTCCCAGGTAGACGATGGGGAACACGGATCCGGCCATCGTGAAGTCCGGCACGAGAACCTCGTCACCGGGACCCACCCCCATCGCCGCGAGCATGAGATGGATGGCTGTCGTGCCGCTCGTGCTGGTGATCGCGTGCTCGACCCCTGCCTGCTCGGCAAGGGCGGCCTCGAAGCGGCGGACGACGGGGCCGTTGGATGAGATCCAGCCGTCGCGCATCGTCGCGAGGACTTCTTCGATCTCGGCGCCGCCGATGCTCGGGGTCGAAACGGGGATCATGCGCTCACAGGATAGGTGCGTGCGGGACGCGCTCGCCACGTCATGCGGACGCATCCGCGTAGGCGCGCCAGCCCTCGGGCAGGCGGTAGTCGAGATAGTCCTCCTTGAGGACCCACGCCCGCAGGGCCGGGTCGTCGCGCACCTCTCGCTGGTGCCAGGCGAAGCCGCGCTCGTGCGCGTGCGCGAGACGCCGCCGGATCCCCTCTGCGTCCGTTGCCTTGCGGTGTCTGCGCTTGAGCTTCTTCACCTCGAACGGCCCCTCCACCTCGCCGCCGTTGGCGCGCAGCCGCGTGAAGGAGTCACAGACGCCGTGATAGAATTGGTGTGACTCCCACGCCTCGATCGTCAAGCGCTCCTTGTCGATCACGTGCCACAGACGCGCACCGGGGCGGTAGACGGTCTCGAGGCCCGACGACTTGAGGCGGTTCGCAAGCCCCGTCTCGCCGTCCCCTTGGAAGCGCTGTAGCGACTTCGGAATGCAGTCCGGGTGCGTTCCGCCGAGATCGAGGAAGGTCTGCTTGCGGATCGAGAAATTGAGCCCGAAGACGAAGAGGGGATCGATCGCCTTCGGCTCCTCGCCCAGGTCGACGAGGCTGAGGTAGACCATCCAGCGGTTCTCGCCCTCCGACGACCAGAACGCGTCGACCCAGTCGGGCGGCTCCGCGGCGTATTGCGGCGCGCTGCGTCCGCCGACGCAGTGGACGTCCGGATCGGCGAATCCCTCGGCAATCTCGGCGAGCCAGTGCGGATGGGCGAGGATGTCGTCGTCGGTGAACGTGACCACGTCGCCCCTGGCCTCGGCCACGCCCCGGTGGCGGCCCGACATCAACCCGGGCTCGGGCTCGTCGATGTAGCGGATGCGGCTGGGGTGCGCAGCCGCGACCGCCTCCATGGCCGCCTTCGTGCCGTCCGTCGAACCGTTGTCGATGGCCAGGATCTCGAAGCGACCGGCCGGGTAGTCCTGGCGGGCCAGCGACGCCAGCGCCGGGCCGACGCGCGACCCGCCGTTGCGGCTTGGCAGGACGACCGTCACGAAGGGCAGCGCGCTCTCGTCCGGCACCTCGCGCGGCACGAGGTGTACGACCATGCTGGTGTTCTCGATGTGGAACAGCGTGCGTCCCGACTCGGCCAGCTCGTCCAGCGCCTGCATCACACCGGGGGCGTAGTCGGCGTAGTCGTGCCAGAGCACGAGCCCGCCGGGACGCACGAGCTTCAGCGCGTTGTCGGTGTCCGAGCACACGTGCTCGTAGTGATGGTTGGCGTCGACGAAGACCATGTCGCAGAGGCCGTGATGAGTGCTGTAGTCGAACGTGAGGCTGTTCCCGTAGAGCTGATGGATGCGTGACTCGTACGGCGTCCCGTGGAACTTGCGTCCGGGCTCGTCCGGGTAGACGTCGATGTCTTTGTCGAGGACCTCCTGCCCCTCACCGGGCGGGAGATCGAGCGTGTAGATCTCGGCTTCGCTGTTCGCCGCGACCTGAAGTGCGCTGCCGCCCAGGTAGGTCCCGAACTCGAAGAGGCGCTCCGGGCGCCAATACGCCGCGATGCGGCAGAGCGTGTCGAGTTCGGCCGGCACCATCATCTCGCGGTAGTCGTCCGTCAGCTCGAAGTAGCGCGGCTCACACGCGGCGCTGCCCGGAAGGACCTGTGCCAGAGGAACGGTGGGAAGCGCCATGGTGGGTCCTTGTATCCCGAAAGCTACGCAGGCCCTCGCCCGATCACGGCGTCCATCGCGGGCGCGTCATCCTCGTGCGCGCTCTGCGCGGCGAACGCCTGCATCTGCGCTCGCAGCGGGCCGGGGTCCTCGAGAAACGAGCGAACCTCCGCCCACAGGTCGTCGGCGCTGCGCGCAAGCGGACCGGCTTCGGAACAGAGGGACTCGTGCGGCCGCGAGGGCGTGCTGCCGATCAGCGCGTCCGGCCAGAAGAACACCGTCGGCACGCCGATCCGGATGACGTGCGCGAGCGCGGAGCCGTAGTAGTTGAGGCCGACCACGAGGTCGGTCTCGCGGAGCGTCGCATGCAGGTCGGCGTCGGGCGGGAGGCGCGCGTCCAGGACGGGAGCGCCCGCGGCCGCGAGCAGGCCCTCGTCCGTGTAGTGCGGGTGCGTCTTGATGCGAACGACGAGCCGGTCGGCGAGGTCCTCCGGCGGGTAGACGACGGCGCGCAAGCCCTCGATCTGGGAGCGGCCGCGGATCGTCGCCGCGGCCGTCCCCGCGAGCCCGATGGTGTTGGTCAACACGACGATGCGCGTGCTCCCCGGCGGCGCGTCCGCGGGGACCGCGACGGCGGGGTACTCATGATCCTGTACGAGCCCACGGCACGCGACGATGCGCGAGGCCTCGACGCCGTACATCTCGAGCAGGCGACGTTGCAACGGCAGGCTGTAGAGGATCGACCCACAGCGCAGCGTGCTGAGATCGTCCCCCTGCAGCGCACCGTGGGGCACGGCGAAGCTGGAGACCCCCAGGCGCTCGGCCGCCTCCGCAGGGAGCTGGGACTCGGCGTCCTGAAGGGAGCTGACAAGGACGGCGTGCGGCTGCGCTTGCTCCCAGATCGCACGCCAGCGGCGGTAGAGCGCATCGAGCTGCGGCCAGCGCACGCGGCTGAAGTAGTCGAACTGAAACGGGACCGCGGCAAGGGTCGCACCCCAAGGCTGGTCCGCTTCCGTCGTCGCCAGGGTCTTGCAGGACGCAGCGAAGCGCGCGCCCAGGTCCGCGTCCACCGCTTCCATGGCCGGCCCCGGCAACACCGGGATGTCCCAGCGCGCTGCGATCTCGGCGGCGCGATGCGCGTCGTCTTCCAGGAGCACGGCCCCGAGCGCATCCGGGTAGCAGGCCTTGAGCTCCGCGACGATCGGCGAGTGTCGATGAAACTCATGTGCGTTGAAGGCGAGAACCACACGGCCGCGCAGGAGATCGGGATCGGATGCGGGCCGGCCTGGCGCGGTGTCCGCCTTCGCGCCGGACCGCCGGCGGCGCGTGAGTCTGCGCAGGCCCCGGTCGAAACGACGCAGGCCGTCGCGCAGCGAGTCGTACCAGCCCGCGGCGGACGCTTCGATGTCGCTGCCGTCGTGCGGCGCTTCTCCGAACATGCTGGGCACCGCCACGCCCGGCAGCCGGTGCTTCCACACGGCGCCGCAGACATCGCTGGGCCCTTCGTAGTAGCGCAGGTGGCGCGGCATGGCACGTTGCGGGAAGCGGAGCGTCTCCACGCCGCGCTCGCGGAACGCCTCGGCGAGGGCGTCCGCCAGGATCGCGTCCGCCCAGAACCAGCGCATCGCGTGATGATCGAGCTCGGGCCAGCAGATCCCGCTCGAGGTCAGCCCCTCGCGTGCGCCCTCGTACCAACCGTGCTCGCAGGCGAGCGCCCGCTCGCGGACCGCGCGCATCGCCTCGGCGCCGACCCAGTCGTCAGGCAGCGTGAACGACCGTCCCGCGGCGTGCGCAGCGGCGATCGCCTCGACGTCGAGCGCCAGCAGGCTCGCGCGGTCCTCGCGCCGTGCGCCCAGATCGGCGGCCGATACGGGATCGGAGCCGAAGAACGCGAAGAGGCTGCCTCCGGGATGCTCTCGATCGTCGGCAGGCATCGGGTGTCCTGGGGTTGCTGCGGGCAGCACGATACGATTCGCGCGGCGGCCGATGGTACAGGCGTGTACTCGATGACCACGACCCGGCTCGGAGGTGGATTCGCGCGTGAAGGTGACCGGCATCATCGTCTCGCGCATGGACTCGCGTCGGCTCCCGGGGAAGGTCCTGGAGCCCCTGGGCGGCCTGCCTCTTGTCGAGGTGACGTACGAACGGGCCCGGCGCGCACGGCGCCTGGACGAGGTCGTGCTGGCCACGAGCGATCGCACCGTCGACGATCCGCTCGCAGCCTGGGCCGCGAACCGGGAGATCGCCGTCTTCCGCGGTGCGGCCGACGACGTGGCCGGACGCCTCCTCGCGGCGGCAACCCACCGGGAGGCCGACTACGCCTTTCGCCTCAACGGCGACTCCCCCTTCGTCGATCCGGCCCTGCTCGACGAAGCCGCGGCGCTGCTCGACGATGGCCGGCCCGATCTCGTGAGCAATCTCGGCAAGCGTCACTTCCCGTATGGCGTCGCCGTCGAGCTGTTCCGGGTCGGCGCGCTGGAGGAGGCGCGGGCCCTGATGACGACCCCGGAGCTGCGCGAACACGCGACGCAGGCGTTCTACCGTCATCCGGAGCGGTTCGACATCCGCTGGATGGAGATCCCGGACAACGCGTGGAAGACTGCTCGTCTGGTCGTCGACACCGAGGCAGACTACCGGCTCATGACGGCCGTTGCCGAGGCGCTGGGGGACGAGCTCCTCACGGCGGACTGGCGGCGCGTCGCGCAAACCTGGATGGACGAGACGTCCCCCACCACGGACCACGAGCCCTCATGATCACTCTGTTCGTCATCCGGCCGATCGGGTTCAACATCGGCAACGAGGCCATCGCCATGGGCGTCCAGGAGTGGATCCTCGAGGCCTTCGGCCACGCGGTGAACATCATCACACTGCCCGCCACGTCGCGCTGGGAGACCCACGCGCGCTCGGGACTCACGAAGCGGACGATCCACGAGATCAACCAGTACGGCCACGGCGTGATCGTGGGCGGCGGCAACATCTACGAGAACGGCGAGATCGACCTCCACCCGGACTCGCTGCCCGCGCTCGAAGCCCCCCTCATGCTGTTCAGCCTGGCGCGCGGCCGCATCTTCAACCGCCACGACGAGCTGGTGGATCGCACGGACGTGATTCCCGACGCGCGCCTCCGGGCCCTCGACGATCACGCCATGCTCTCGCTCTCGCGGGACAAGGCAACGCATGCCTACCTCGAGTCGATCGGCTGCAGCAAGACGACCGTCGGGGGCTGCCCGACGATCTTCCTGAAGCGCTTCGAAAGCCGCCTTCCGGAGGTGAGCGAGGCAGACCGGGGGCTTTGCCTCATATCGGTACGCAACCCCGGGCTGATGAACGTCTCGCTCCGACGCCAGGCGCACGTGCGCGCCGAGATCGAGGCGCTCATCGACATGGCGCGTAAGGAAGACATCGGCGAGATCCGCCTGCTCTGCCACGATCATCGCGACATCCCGTTCGCCGTCTCGTTCGGGGACGTCCCGTATATGTACACGAGCGACGTCTATCAGTACCTGGCCGTGCTGAAGGCGTGCGCCCTCAACATCAGCTATCGCGTCCACTCGGCGCTGCCGTGCATGGCCTTCGGGCGCCCGTTCATCAAGGTCAGCTACGACGAGCGCGGCTTGAGCCTGATGGACACCGTGGGCTTCGGCGACTGGAACATCAACATGGTCGAGAGCGACGTCGTCGAGGCCGTGCGCGATCGCATGGACCGCCTGGACAGCCTCTCGAGCCAGCTCGAGGCGGCCAAGCCGGTCTGGGGCGAGCTGGAGACGACGCAGCGCGAGGCGTTCCAAGGCTTCGCGGCCGCGGTCGAGGAGTACGCGAGCAACGCATGAGCGACACGACCTCCAACATCCACGTCATCGCCGAGGCGGGCACGAACCACAACGCCGATCCGGAGACCGGCAAGCGTCTGATCGACGCCGCCGTCGCGGCGGGCGCCGACTCGGTGAAGTTCCAGGTCATCTACCCCGAGGGGCTCTACCTCACCCACCTCTGGGAAGGCGAGCAGCTCGTCGAGAACGAAGTCGTCGCGATCCGCCGGCGCGGCATGCTGACGGACGAGGACTACGCGGATCTGAACCGCTACGCAGCCGAGCAGGGCATCCCGATGAGCGCTTCGGTCTTCGACCAACGCGGCATCGACCTGATCGCCGGGCTGGATGCGCCCTATCTCAAGCTCGCGTCGTGCGACCTCAACAACACGACGCTCCTGCGCCAGGCCGCGGCGACCGGCAAGAAGCTCATCGTCTCCACGGGCATGGCCTCGCTCGCCGAGGTCGAGCGTTCGGTGAAGGCGATCCTCGACACGGGGCACGAAGACGTGGTGCTGCTGCACTGCGTGTCGGTGTACCCGTGCCCGACCGAGCAGATGAACGTGGGCTTCATCGAGACGCTCAAGCGCGAGTTCGGGCTGCCTGTCGGCCTCTCCGATCACACGGAGGAGGATGTTGCCGCGCCGATGGCCGTGGCACTGGGCGCCATCTGGTTCGAAAAGCACTATACGCTCGACCGCTCGGCCGAGGGTTTCGACCACGCCTACGCGATGGAGCCGGACGCGCTTGCCCGCTACGTGTCCGTGATCCGAAACGCGGAGAAGGCGCTCACCGCGCCTGCGACCAAGGTGTCCGAGGCGGAGGCCGAGACGGCGCAGCGCGCCCGCCGCGGCATCTACGCGGCGCGCGACTTGTCCGCGGGCAGCGTGTTGGCGGCGGAGGATCTCCTGATCGTCCGGCCCGAGGGTCCCATCAACCCGCAGGACGCCGACGCCTTGATTGGAAAGACGCTCGCGGCCGACCTCGACCGCTTCCGGCCGTTCACGCAGGACGGCCTGAGCTAGTCGCGACAGCTAGTCGCGACGTAGCGCGGCAATCCAGAGGTGGCCGGAGAGCCGGTTCTCTGCGAGGAAGGTCTGGAACGCCGCGCGGGCGGTGTCGTCCTCGCCGGCGTAGAGCTCACGCAGGAACGGGTGTGCGTCGAGATCGAGATCGCCGCGCTCGGCCGCTTTGCCGACGAGATCGACGTCCAGCTTGCCGGGCGTCTCCACCTCGACGACCTCCATGTCGCAGCGCTCGAGCAGGCCTGCAAGGGATGACGGGCAGAAGTAGTTCAAGTGCTCGTGGTCGAAGGTGCCGGAACGCGTGCCGAGAACGGCGTTGTCGAATCCCCGACCGTTGGGGCAACTGAAGATCATCAGCCCGCCCGGACGCAGCAAACGGCGGCATCCGCGCACGAACACCTCGGGATCGAACACGTGCTCGATGACCTCGAAGGCCGCGACGACGTCGGCGAACGCCTCGCCCTCGACGCGCTCCAGGGGTTGCTCGATCACCTCGAACCCGCGCTTGCGACAGGTCTCGGCGAGATCGGACGTCATCTCAAGGGCCACGATGCGCTCGAAGGCGTCCAGCTCGCGGACGGCCTCGCAGAAGGTACCGAACGCGGAGCCGACTTCGAGCAGCGTGCCGCGCGCGACGCCGTGGCGCTCGCAGTAGGCGAGCGTGCGGGCTGCACGGGGGCGGAACAAGCCGTCGCGGCGGGCATCTTCGGTGGCCGGGAAGATGTGCTCGTTCCAGTACGCGTAGTTCTGCGAGGTCGCGTAGAACTCCTCGAGCGTCTCGTTCGAGGGTCGCGGGTTCGTGTAGATCGTGCCGCACGCCGGGCACTCGCGGTACGCGAAGCCCTCTTTCTCGCCGAACGGCGTGCTCTCAGACGATCCGCACGCCGGGCAGGGCACCTCGACCCAGGCATCGCGGCGGTCCCGCAGGAACTGCTTGTCGGCCTCGAGCGCGGCAGTCTTGTCGGCCATGAGCTTCGCGGGACGGATGTCTTCTTCCGTGAGGCGGTCGCTCATGACGTGGCGTCCCAGATGTTGTCCTTGATCCAGCTGCCGTTCTCGCGGCGCCATACGCGGGCATCGCGGAACCCGTCGGCAACCTCATCGAACTCGGCCTCCGTGAAGCCCGTGTACTCGAGCCAGCGTTCGAGATCCCTACGCGGCTTGACGTGATCGTACTCGCGCACGAGCTCGATGCCGCGGTCGCGGTCGATGTAGCCGTCGCGGATGTCCTTGGCGGCATGGTCCGACGCCCGCCCGTAGCCAAACTTCACGAACTTCATGTAGTCGTGGATGCCGTTCTCGTGCATGTCGTCGAGATTGGACATCGTGCGATAGGTGCGCTCGAACGGCTGCCTGGCCATCTCGAACCCGTAGAGCTCGCGCATGAGATCGGCGTGCTGGTTCGGATCCCACTTGAAGAAGTTGCCGATGTAGATGCCCTTGACGTCGAGGTCGGCAAACTCGCGGTCCGAGGGGAAGCGGAGCCAGAGCAGGTCCTTGGCCTCGATGCCCTCGTCTTCGTCGATCATGCGGCGCCAGTCGTAGCCCCGCAGATCGTGCTCCAGTACGGTGCGCTTGTTGTACTCGACGTAGTCGTCCGGCGAGAACATGCCGGCGATGGTCCACGTCGCCTCGCCCCAGACGACGAGCGGAATGCGGTACCGCACGGCGACGATCATCGGCACGATCTTGATGCCGGCATGCGCGTGCCAGTTCATATCGCCCATCTTCCGGAAGCAAAGTCGGTTGAGCTTTCGGAGCGTGTCGATGCCGGGCCCGAACACGATGTGGTCGACGCCGAGCTGATCGCGCATGCGATCGAGGTTCGCCTGCCCCTCGGGCAGGTAATTGTTGCCGTGATACGTAACGAGCAACGGATTGAGACCGTACTCCTTCTTGATGATGTGCGCCTGCCAGTAGCTGTCCTTGCCGCCGCTCACGGGAATGATGCAGTCGTAGTTGCTCTGATCCGGGTTGCGGTAGCGATCCAGGAGCTCTTCGAACTTCTGCTTGCGGGTGCTCCACATCTCGTCGCCGAGCTTGTTGTACTCCTCGGCAACGCGGCAGCTGCTGCACACCCCCTCGTCGTCGAGGATGAGATTGACCGCCACCTCGGGATAGACGCATCGACTGCAGTACTGCACCGCGCTTACTCCTGGCCGGGGGGCTCCATCTCGTACAGCACGGGCGGACGCACGTTGAGACCGCGGTCATGCAGGTGCTGCTTGGCCTTGAATACGCTGTGCTCGGTGTGGTGGAAAATGTTTCCCGCAGCGACGGCCGCGGGGGCGGTCTGTTCCAACACCTCGGCCATGTGATCCCAGCTCCCGGCCCCGCCCAGCGCGATGACCGGGACGTCGACGGCCTCTACGACGGAGCGGATCAAGGGCAGGTCGTACCCCTGGCCGCGGCCGTCTTCGTCGATCGAGTTGATCAGGAGCTCGCCGGCTCCGTGGTCGCGCGACGCAGCCGCCCAGTCCGCCGGCGTCCATTCGGTCGCGGTCTTGCCGCCCGCAGCCCAGACGCGGTGGCCGCCGTCCTCCGTGCGCTTCGCATCGATCGACACGACCACGGCCTGGGAGCCGAAGCTCTCAGCCAGCTCGGTGATCAAGGCCGGTGTCTCGAGCGCCTGCGTGTTCACGATGACCTTGTCCGCGCCGGCGAGGATGCGGGCGCCCGCGTCTTCGACCGTGCGGATTCCGCCGCCGAAGCTGAGCGGCATGAACGACCGGGCGGCGACATCCCTCAGGATCCCGAGGATGTTCGTCGAAGACGCCGAGCCGAGGTCCGTCCGCCCGCGCTGATGAGTCGGCGAACGGCTGATGTCGACGTAGACGAGCTCGTCGGCGGCCCAGGTGCTCAGACGCTCGACGATCGTCGTGGGGTTGCCGACCATCTGATAGCGCTTGAAGCCCCGGCTTTGGACGACGGAGCCGTTGCGCAGCATGACCACGGGGATGAGCCGGTTCTTCAGCACGCGCCGGTGGCTCCCAGCGTGCAGAAGTTGTGGAGCAGCCGCAAGCCGTGGGCCTGACTCTTCTCGGGATGGAACTGCACGCCGAACGTCAGCCCGTCCTGCACGGCCGCCGCGAACGGCTGCCCGTAGGTGCAGCGGGCGACGACGCAGTTCGCTTCGATCGGATCGAAGGCATACGTGTGGACGAAGTAGAAGACGGGCGGCTCATCGATGCCCTCGAAGAGCGGGCAGCCGGGCGTTGCTTCGACGTCGTTCCAGCCGATGTGAGGCAGGCGCACCGGCTCCGCTCCCGTAGCGATCTGGGCTACGGTGCCGCCGATCACGTCGAGGCCCTCATGGGGCCCGAACTCAATGCCCTCCGTGGCGAGAATCTGCATGCCGACGCAGATGCCGAGGAACGGCTTGTCCCCGCGATGCAGCTGTGCGCGCAACGGCTCGACCAGCCCCCGCTTGTCCAGCTTCTCCATCGCGGCGCGAAAGGACCCGACGCCGGGCAGAATGAGGTGCGAGGCGCGCTCGATCCCCGACGGCTCGGCGATCTCGAAGATGGGAAAACCGAGGTGCGCGAGCGCGTTGCACAGCGACGTGTAGTTGCCGCTCCCGTAGTTGATCACGCCGATCGACATGCGCCCGTCTCGAACCCCCGCTTCCCGCGTGACGGCCTCAGGCCGGTCTCTCTTGCGCCAGACACTCGCGCTCGACCGCGAGAGCGATCCGCTGCGCACCGAGCCCGTCGATCAGGTTCTCGGATGCCAGGTGCATCTTCAACAGGGCGTTCGTGCCGGTGACGAGAGCCTCCGCGCGCTCGGCCAGGCGCTGTCCCAGCTCCGCCGGGTCGCCCGCCACGGACGTGCAGACGCCGTGGTCTTCGAGCTCGCGCAGCAGGAACCGGTGCGCGGGGTCCGCCAGGACGTTGATCGACGGAAGCCCCGCGTAGGCCGCCTCGTACGTCGTGATTCCGCCCGCCAGGATCGCCAGCGAACAGGTCTGGAGGATGCGCCACATCGAGTCGTTCGTCTTGGCCAGGATGATCTCGTGCCGGCTGCCCCGGACCGACCGCGCAAGCTCCTCGTAGGAGTGCTTGTACCCCTCTCCGAGCATGACCCACAGGAGCAGCGGGTGTTCGGAGGGCTTGAGCAGGTCGAGCACAGCCTGCGTCTTGTTCGCGGCGTCCGCGCCCCCCATCGCGATGGCGACAGCGCGCTCGCGACGCTCGAGGCCCTTTCGGAACGCACCGGACTCGATGCGCTCGACGTGCTCGCCTAGTACCGCGTATTGCAACCCCGCTCGAACCGACGGGATGCCCTCCCACTCGGGGGGCGTGACGCACGTACGATGAAAGACGGTATCGACAGCGGCGAGTTGGTCGAAGACCGGCGAGAGACTGACGAGATGGGCGGACCGGCCGAATGCCGCGACGTGCTCCGAGGGAAAACGCAGGAGATCGAAGACGACGACGCCGGGCCGGAGACGCTCGAACTCGGCGACGGCATCCTCGACGCCGGGCACGATCTCGAAATCGAGGCCGTATCGGGCAAGCAGGTTGAGCGGGCTCTCGTCCCCGATGACCACGAAGCGCACCGCGTGCGAGCGCGCCAGCTCGCGCGCAACGGCCCGGCTTCGCATCACGTGCCCGAGCCCCTCTTGCACGGACCCGCGGCAGACGAACAGCACGGGGCGAGACGGGTCACGATCGACCATGGCGCGAATCGTACCAGTGGCGTTCGTGCGGCACGGGCGGGCGTTCGGGGCGGCTTTCCGTCCCCCCCACACAACCGTGACACAAGGAAACGGAGACGATTCGCGCCGGGCGGCCGGATGGCAAGGCAATGCTGGGGAGGGCCCCCCGGCGGACCTACACTCCGGTCGCAGGTTGACGTGCTGAACGCGAGCTGCGCTACCTCATGGCCAAGAAGAAATCCAAGCCCTTCGCGCACACGAAACGTACGTTTCGTAACGTCGCGGACATCCTGCGCTTCGCAAAGCCCCACTGGCGCGGGTTCGTACTCACGTACGCCTTGATGGCCCTGAGCTCGATCGCCAGCTCGGGTCGCATCATCATCATGTACCCGATCTTCACGCGGATCATCCCGGCGACCGCGGAAGAGACCGGCGGCATGACGGGCAAGATCCAGAAGGCACTCGAGAGCCAGGGCTGGCTCAAGGATCGGATGGACGGTGTCACGGACGCGCTGAACACGCAGACGCAGCACCTCGTTCCTGACTCCTGGCTCGATCCCGACTTCCCCGGCGACCGGGACCGCTACGCCACGCTGTTCACGGTGTTCTTCATGTTCGTGCTGGCCGCGGCCATCTTGGCGTTCACGTCGTACGCCGTCGGCATGGTGGCGACGCGAACGGCTCTGCGCGTCCTGATGGACGTACGCGAGAGCTTATGTAGATCGCTACTCGATCAACCAGTCGCGTTCTACGACCAGGGTACCCGTGGGGACGTAATCCAGCGCATGCTCGGCGACGTGGAAGCGTATTCCGCAGGCATCAACCTCGTGCTGCGCGACGTGTCGAAGGGCTTCCTGCATGTGACCATCACCATGGGCATCATGGTGATGGTGTCGTGGAAGCTGGCGCTGATCTGCTGCCTCGGCATCCCGTTCCTCTTCCCGATCCGCAAGATGGCGCTCAAGACACTCAAGCGCGCCCACAAGCGCCAGGAAGAGAGTGCGAAGCGTGCCGAGCTCGTGATGCAGATCCTGTCGGGCATCCGCACGGTCAAGGCCTTCCACACCGAGAAGCGCCGTGTCGCCGAGTTCCGGCGCGCCGACGAGAAAGTCACACGCCGGGCGCTGAAGGCACAGGCCGCCAAGTCCCAGGCCGCCGCGCTGACCGACCTCGTCAACAACTCGCTCGCCATACTGCTTGCGTGCGGCGGCGGCTGGCTGCTCATGCAGGGCAAGCTCGGCATCAGCATCGGTGAGCTCGCGCTCTTCCTGGGTCTGACGCTCAACCTCTACCAACCCATCAAGCGCTTGATCCGGCAGTACAACAACCTGCAGGACTCCATGGCGAGCATCGAGCGCACGACGGAGTACCTCAACCTCGAGCCCGGCTACCCGGACGCGCCCGACGCGACGGCGTTCCCCGGCCTGCGGGATTCCATCCGGTTCGACCGACTCGACTTCGAGTACATCCAGGGACAGCCGGTCCTCCAGGACGTGTCGTTCGAGATCCCGATCGGACACACCGTCGCGCTCGTCGGCCCTTCGGGCGGCGGCAAGTCGACGCTGTGCGATCTGCTTCTGCGTTTCCACGAGCCGAAGTCCGGCGAAATCCTCGTCGACGGCAAGCCGCTAAGGAGTTTCACGCGCGAGAGCTTCCTCCAGAAGACGGCGGTCGTCACGCAGACGCCGTTCCTCTTCCACACGAGCATTCGCGAGAACATCAAGCAGGGCAAGCTCGATGCCACGGATGAAGAGATCATGGATGCCGCGCGGGCCGCGCAGATGCATGACTACATCATCAGCCAGCCGCAGGGCTACGAGGGCTACGTCGGCGAAGGCGGCGTGCGGCTCTCCGGCGGGCAGCGCCAGCGCATCACGATCGCTCGCGCGCTGGTTCGCAACCCCGAGATCCTGATCCTCGACGAAGCCACTGCGAGCCTGGACACGGAGAGCGAGAAGGCCGTCCAGGCCGCGCTCGAGCGGCTGCAGGAAGGACGCACGACGCTCGTCGTCGCGCACCGCCTGTCCACCGTTCGTCACGCCGACCAGATCCTGGTCCTCGACGGCGGCCGCATCGTCGAACAGGGCACGCACGAGGGCTTGATCGCGCAGCGCGGGATCTACAGCAAGCTCGTCGAACTCCAGGACCTCTCCCCCGCCACGGCCCCCGACACCGATACGCCCTGAAGACAGCAGTCGCCGGAGGCAAACGACGGGATCACACGGCGACGGCGCTCATCCAGGCGTTCCACGACTCGAGCCGCGGCGGTCCGTCGGTCATCCAGTTCCCGACGTCCACGGTGCGCAGTCCGGCGGCTTCCAGGAGTGCCGTAAGCTCGTCTTCGAAGAGATAGCGCATCGCGTGCGTCTCCTCGAACTCACGAACAGTCCCTGCATCCCCGTCTTCGGCGACGAAGGTGTAGTGCACGTCCACGCGAGACGCGTCCAGTTGGTGCTCCGGCGTAGCGCGGCGCGAGAGCACGAGGTTGCCGGACTCGAGCCGTTTCTCACGCGCCACCGGCGGGTCGGCGAGAACCGCCGGCCCGTACCAGAAGTCGAAGAGCGCAACCCCATCGCCCGCCAGGTGACGGCGAACCGTCTTGAACATCGCGTCGAGCGCTTCTTCGGTGACCTGATAGCTCGCGACGTGAAAGAGGGACACGACGGCGTCGAAGGTCCGGCCCGCGTCGTACGACGTCACGTCGCCCTGCGCGTAGGCAACGCCATCGATCTGCGGCGCGCGCTCGAGCATGGCTGCGCTGCGGTCGATGCCGAGGATCTCGAAATCCAGCGCGGCGAACGCCGCGGCGTGCCGCCCGGTGCCGCACCCAAGGTCGAGCAGGGTCCGGGCCCCGGGCCGCTGCTCGCGCAGGCGCTTCGCGACGAAGGCCGCCTCGCCGGCGTAATCCTTGTCGGCATACAGCAGGTCGTAGAACTCCGCGGCGCCGGCAAAGACCTGGTCGTCACTCATGGGTTTCGTCCAAGCGTACCTGATCGGCGGAGACCGTCGGGAAGACGGTCTTGTCGTTGCCGCCCGCGTACGGTCCCTGCTTCACCTCGAACATCTCGGTTTCTTCGAGGATCTCGAACCCGTGGCCGCCGCCGAGCAGGAGGATGACGTCGCCGCCCCGGAGGATCCGGCTGCGCAGGTACTGCGCCTCGTCGTCGTAGAAGTCCACGCGGAGCTTGCCGCGCTTGATCACGAGCACCTCGTGGGTGTACTGCACCTCACGCGGGACGGGGTTGTGGCCGTGCGCCGCGATCTGCTTGCCAGCCGGATGGCGCATGTAGGCCAGCTGCTGGGAGAGATCGTCGGGCGTGAAGAACGTGATGCCCGGATCGTCGAAGTCGTGGGGCACGAGGATGGCCAGCAGCTGATCGCCGTTGCGGATGTGTTGGATGCCGGCCACGCCGCTAGCCTACTGGCGGGCAGTTCTCACCGGACGAATCGCTCGAGGCGGGCTCCCCTTGGCCAGGAACGGACCTCCGCGGAGCGCCACGCCCTCAACGCGAGCAACGCGCGAAGCCGCTCCGCCGCGTCGGGGCCCGCAAGCGCCGGCGCCACCCACAGCACCCAGAGCGACCCTCCGCGATGCAGGATCTCCGGGTCCGTCGCGTCCAGCGCAAGCGACGGCCGCCGCCACGGCGGACCACCCCGCGGCGTACTGTCGTAGACGCCGTAGGCCTCCGGCCCGCGGCCTTGCCGGAAGTAGTCGTAGAGTAGCTTGCCGTCGGCGTTCAGGCAGAGCACCACGTCGTCCTCCGAGGCTTGCGCGAGAACAACCCGTGTTGCGGGCTCCGCCCCCGTCTCCGCCCTGCGCAGCGTGCGCTTGATCGTGTACGTGGCACCGGCCACAACGAGCGCCGCGACGAGCAGGACGCAGATCCGCCGCGGCAGCTGCAAGAGCAAGATGCCCACGAACACACAGAGCAGTGTTCCCAGGAATCCCGCGTAGTGCGGTCGCATGAAAACCCCCGCGGCCGTCGAGGCAACGACGACGAGCAGATACGTCGCGGCCGCCACGCCCGTGGGCACGAGCCAACGACGCGCGCGCGAGGCACCGGCATCCGGCGGCAGCGCGCGAAACCACCTCCGGTGGTGAATCAGGGGCAACAGCACGCCTGCGAGGACCCCCAGCGCGATGATCGATCCCCACGGACCGCTGGTGAACAGATGCCGCCGCAGGATCCGCTCTACGAACATGTCGAGCCCCCACTCGGCTTTGCCTGCGCCGGGCGAGGCGGCGCGGACGCGCTCGATCTGCTCGAGCAGCGACGGGACCCAGGGCAGAAACAGAAGCACGGCCCCGACGATCGCGAGCCCGTAGGCGAGACCTTGCTTCTTGCGCGGACGGGTACAGAGGAAGAAGACCGTAAGAGCCGCGATCGCGTGCGCCGCGTAGTAGAAGGTCCAGCAGGCAGCGGCGTAGAGCAACGCGACCAGGCCCCAGCGCCAGGCCCCGCCGCGTTCACGCGCATGCAGCAGGACGAGCCAGGCCGTCGTCACCAGGAGCTGCAGCATGCCGTAGTTGCGCGCCGTCGCTCCCTCGCGGCAGAACCAGAGATTCACGCCCCCGAGTGCGACAAGAACCCAACCGAGCCGTGCGCCGCCCATGTGGCGGCCGATCGCCCAGAGCACCGCGAGCTGGGCCAGCGAGCACAAGAACGACAGCAGGCGAAGCGGCCAGGCTCCGCCCATGGTGTCCGGCATGACGCCGAGCAGCGCGTAGTACAGCGGCGGATGTGTATCGCCGCGGCTCGTTTCGATCAGTGCATCGAACGGCAGCGCGGCGACGTGGGCCGAATGCGCCTCATCCCCCGTCACCTCGTGCGCCATGGGCACGAGCCGGCAGACGGCAATCAGGAGCAGGAGCGCAACCAACAACGCAACTGTCGGCTTGCCCTGCCGCACGTTCACGCGCTAGCGAGCCGGGTGCTGCCGACCGCCCAGAAGGCGGCGCGAGAGCGACGCCACGAAGCGACGAGGGAAGATCCGCTGCGCGAAGATCGCCAGCTTGTTGAGGAAGCCGGGAACGACCTCCATCTTCCCCTTCTTGAATGCCCTCACGCCGATCTTGGCAACCCGCATCGACGGCATGCGCCTGTTCATGAATTTGCTGAGCTTTCGGTAGCCGGCCGCCTCGAAGAACTCGGTGTCGGTCACGCCCGGACAGAGCGCGGTGATCGCGAGATTGGTGAACTTGTATTCCTGGTGGATGCCGTCGCTGAAGTTGAGCCCGAAGGCCTTCGTTGCGGCGTAGCTCGTCTGATACGGCGCGGCCTGGAAGGCGGCCACGCTTGCGACCGTCATCACGCCGCCCTTGTCGCGTTTCACCATGTCCGGCAGCAGGAGACGCGTGAGCTCGAGCGTTGCCCGGATGTTGACGTCGAGCATCTGGATGTTCCGCTCGAGGCTCGTCTTGCCGAACATGCCGGGGACGGCGAAGCCTGCGTTGTTGACCAGAACGTCCACGGCACCGAGGGCGTCTTCCGCTTGGCGTGCTACGGATGCAGGGCCGTCTTCGGCGGCCAGATCGGCCACGATGACGTAGACCGCTCGTGCGCCGCGTTCCTCGAGCTCGGTCTCGAGCTCTTGAAGCCGGTCGGCGCGGCGCGCCGTGATTGCGATGCGCGCGCCCTCGTCCGCTAAGAGCCGAGCGATGTCACGGCCGATACCGGAGCTCGCCCCGGTGACGAGGCAGCCCAGATCCTGGAATGTGTCGATGCGTCCCATGCCGTACCCCTACTCCAGCGACGACCTCAGGGGAAGGACCGATGCCTACAGGAGGTCCTGCCACCTCTCGGGATAGCGCCCTTCGAGCTCGGCGACGGCAAACGCCTGGCAGAGGCGGCGGGTTTCCGCCAGCTGATCGCCGCTCACATCGACCCCGACCTCCACGGCGTCTTCTCCCCAACCGGGATCGAGCAGCACGAGCCGGGCACCGGCCACGTCAGCACCGAGCACGCGCTCTGCCGCGAGGGCGTAGAGCCGCAGCTGCCAGGCGTAGTGGGCTGCGACGGACTCGGGCGTCGCAAAGCGAGCGCCGGCGCGGTTCGTCTTGTGGTCTACGATCCAGACGCCGTCCGACGAAGGTAGCCACAGGTCGATCGAGCCCTTCACGAGCAGCGCCTCGAAGCCCGCGACGGTCTGCCCTCGAGGGAACTTGATGCGGGCATGCAGCGCCACCTCGCGCCGCACGTCGTCACCGCCCGCGAGCGCGGCGCGCATGCGCGTGCCGGTCCCGCAGCGCACGAATCGCCCCACCATCACGCGCGCGAGCTCGACGAAGCGCTCGTCGCCCCTCTCCTCTTCGCAGGCCGCGCGCAGGACGTCCTCGGGCACTGCGTCGTCGCCCGCCGTCAGCGCTTCGATCACCGCGTGGACGGCGCGCCCCACCGCAGCGCGGTCGAGGCCACCATCCGTGTCCGCTCCTTCGTCCCACGCTGCACGCACATCGGCGCGTCGTCCGGCTTCCGGATCCGGTGCGTCTTCGTGCATCGCCTCCGGGTCGCTCGACGGCGCATCCCATGCGGCCGAGACCCGCTCGCGTGCGCCCGCGTTGATAACGCGATCGACATAGAACTGCTGCGGCGACGCGGCGAACGTCAGCAGCTCGGAGACGCTCACGACGAAGCGCGTGTCCCCCAAAGGCGCCGTGGGATGCGCGGCGGGCGCCAGCAGGCGCGTAGCCTCCTCGAGCGCCTCGTCCGACGGCTCCCGCGCGTCCGCCACCGGGCCTTCGGGTTCCGACACCACGATCTCAGCTCCGTCGATCACCCGCACGGCGATGTGGGCGCCATCACGGTGCACGTCGTAGGTGCCGGGCTCGAACGGCGTGCCAAGGAACTCGAAGAGCTGGCGGCTCCAGTGGTTCGTCTTCGGTCCGCCGCGCGTCTTATGCGTCCCTTCGCACCAGCTCGAGATAACGAGGTGCTCTTCCGCCCGCGTCATGGCCACGTAGAGCAGCCGCTGCTCCTCCTGCTCGCTGTCCGCAGTCCGCTGCTCGCGAATCGCCGCGTAGCCGCCCGATGCGCTGGAGACCCCTTCGAGCGGATCGCGGAAGCGCACGCCGACACCGGTCTCGCCGTCGAACTGGACGGCCGGCGGCGAGCCGCCGCCCGCGCTCCCGGCATCGGCGATGAACACCACCGGGTACTCGAGGCCCTTCGCTCCGTGGACGGTCGTGATGCGGACGACATCGTCGGACTCGCCTCCGATCGGGGCTTCCGCCTCCGGAGCCTCCTGCGCACGCAACGTCTCGAGATGCCGCAAGAGGTCTGCCAGGCCGCGGCGCCCGCCGTGATCGAGACGCCGGGCGGTCTCGATCGCCTTGCGGAGGTTGGCCGCCCTGCGGTCGCCGCCCTCGCAAAGCAGCGCGTACTCCAGGAGTCCGAGCTCGCCCAGCGCCATGTCCACCGCGTCGGCGAGCGAGCCGGTCGCCGCTTCGACCTGCAGCGCCTGCAGCGTCCGAATGGCGTGGGCGTGGGGTCCACCGGCGTCGGCATGCGCGCACATGCGCTCCCACGGCGTGCCTTCGCCCTCGGAGAACCAAGCGAAGAGCTCCTCATCCGCGGCTGCCATCGCGGGGCCGGTCGCGGTGCAGGCGAGCGCGAAGGTGTCGAGCGGATTGTGCACGGCGCGCAGGATGTGCACGAGATCCTCGATCTCCTCGGCCTTGAAGAAGCCGGCGCTCTTCTGCGTGAGATACGGGATGCCGCGCGCGGCCAGGGCGGCTTCGTACGTCGCCAGCTTGTAGTGCGGGGCGGCTCGAAAGAGGATCGCGATGTCGCGATACCGGACCGGACCCTCGGCGTCGGGGTCGAGCCGCGGCGTGCCAACGAGCTCTTCGATGCGACGTGCGATCCACGCCGCCTCCAGTGCCCGCGAGTCACGCGCGTGCGTGCCTTTCCCGGTGTCGACCATGACGTACTCGAGCGGCGCCTCCGTTGCCGGCAAGAACGTCGCGGCTGCTTCGAGCGGCTCGTAGACCACCCCGGCTGCGTCATTCGCGAAGAGGCCAGCGTTGAGTGCGTTGATGCCGGCGACGAGCTCCGGGCACGCGCGGTAGGACGCGTTCATCGCGTGGCACCCGCGGGGGCCGAGCCGCTCGCGCTCGCGGAGGATCACCGACACGTCGGCGCCGCGGAACCCGTAGATGCTCTGCTTCGGGTCACCGACCGAGAACTGCGTCGCGTTCGCGCGCAGCAGCTCGAGGATCTCGGCCTGCAGCGGGTTCGTGTCCTGGTACTCATCGACGAGGAGGGCGCGCGGCGCGAGGTCCAGGGGATGTCCGGAGTCCGCAGCGCGCTGAAGCAGGTTGCGTGCGAACCACTCCAGGTCGTTGAAGTCGAGCGCCGAGCGCTCGTGCTTCAAGCGGGCGTAGGTCTCCTCGTACGCCACGAGCACCTCACGCAGGTCCGGCAGGAACACCGCGTCCCCCCATGCGTCCAGCAGCGCCTCACACAAGCGTTCGAGCGCGGTCTCCAGTCCCTTGCGCGGATTCGTGTACGCCCGCTTGCGCGGTCCCTTGAGCGCCTCGACAGCGGCCGACAACGCGACGGCGCGGAACGGATCGACGTCTGCCCCCGCCTCCAGGCCGGCGACCAGAGCGCCGAGCCGCGCGACCGTGGCCGCATGCAGGCCCTGGCGCTCCGGCTCCAGGAATCCACCGACGTTCGCGAAGGCCTCGGCCGCAGCCAGGACATCGCCCGTCGCCGCAGGATTCGCCGCCGTGCCGCGATGCCAGACGACCTGCTCCGGTCGCACCCCTGCAGACCGCAGCTCATCGAGCGACTGCTGCAGCACCTCGCGCGGCGCATGCCCGATGAGGTCGAAGACACGCATCAGGGTGGGGCGCTTCTCCTGGATCGCACGCTCCGCGAGGTCGGCGGCGTCGTCGCGCAGGAGCTTCGCCTCCACGGCGTCGAGCACCTGGAATCCCGGATCGAGGCGCGCCTCGACGGCGTGCTGGCGTAGCAGCGCCGCACAGAACGCATGGATCGTGCTGATCGGCGCGAATTCGACGTCGCCCAGGTCGGACGCGCGGCCGCGCGCGCGAAACAACCCGGCGATGCGGGATCGCATCTGCCCCGCCGCCTTCTCCGTAAACGTGAGCGCGGCGAGTCGCCGCATGGGAACGTCATGCTCGAGGACCGTGTGGACGTAGCGTTCCGAGAGCACACGTGTCTTGCCCGAGCCCGCGCCGGCGGTCACAAGCGCATCGGCGAGCTCGTGCTCGACGGCGCGACGTTGGACCTCGGAGAGCGGCGGGAGCGTCATGCCTCCTCCCCTCCACGCCGAATCCAGGGCATGTCCGGACGGCAGACGTGGCGCCAGGGGCACGCGTCCTTGTCGTTGTCGTCGCCCCAGCATGTCGCTTCCTTGGGGCTGCGCTCTCGTGCGCCGGCACGGGCCGCTCGCACCGCGATCGCTGCTCTGTCCTCGGCGCCTTCGATGCGCTCCCGGAACGCCGTGTGGTTGTCGACAACGACCGTCTGCGTCTCACGCCGACCGGTGAACAGCGAGTCAGCGTCCGCATCGTGA
This sequence comes from Planctomycetota bacterium, assembly GCA_028281445.1. Classification (GTDB taxonomy): domain Bacteria; phylum Planctomycetota; class PLA2; order PLA2; family JAEUHO01; genus JANQJW01. The sequence continues at coordinate 53,717 of JANQJW010000056.1, forward strand.
ATGATGCGACGTGCGCGGGCGAGGCCAGCCATCCACTCGAGACCGACGACCTCGACGTCCTCCATGACCTCGAGTGCGCGCGCGTAGAGGGGCAGCTGCAGGTCTACGCCGTCGCGACCACGCCTGAAGCCGCGCTCCGCGCTCGACCCGGAACGCTTGTAGTCGATGACGGAGGCGCGCTTCCCCGCCCGGTCTACGCGATCGATGCGGCCGCTGAGCCGGAAGCGCGTGTCCTCGGGTCCCAGAGCAATGGCGCGGTCTCCTCGGAAGTCGAGCTCGATCCCCTCGGGCCAGGGCGCCAGCGCGCTCTCGACGGTCGCCTCGCGATCACGGAGTAGATCGACCGCGCGGCGAATCTCGGAGCGCAGCAGCTCTGCATCGAATCCGCGCGCGCCGACGTGTGCGACCGCCGCATCGGCAAGCGCATCCGATGTGGCCTGCTCGTCCTCCATGGCCAGCTCGAAGGCCTTGTGCAACGCGGTCCCGTGCGCGCGCAGATCGAACACCGGCCCGTCGAGCGCAAGGTCGTCTTCCGGCACGTTGGCGACGTAGGACAGGAAGAACCGGCGCGGACAGACAACCGCATGATTGAGCGCGGAGACCGACACGACCTCCGTCTCGCGCCGGAACCGCTTCAGCATGCGCTCGCGCAGCGCGGGGTCCGCAACGGCGCCAACCGCGCGCCGGTGATTGACGGCAACCCGGCGGGGTACCGGACTCGCCGAGACACGTTGAATGGCTCTCGCGAGATCGCGGTCTTCGGCTGACACCGTGCGCCGGTGCGTACACCAGGGGCCGAGGCGCGCAGCGGCATAGCGACGCCAGTCGCGCGCGTCGAAGCACTCGTCGTAGCGCCTCGCAACCCGGCCGGGGGCCAGCGACGCACGCTTGGCAGTCGGCTCCACCACCGTCTCCAGCTCGCGCAGGAAAAACGAAGGCTCACGCGGGCCGCCCTTGTCGTCATAGGCGCGGCGGGCAAGGTAGAGTCGCTGCTTCGCGCGCGTGACAGCGCCGTAGAAGAGCCGGCGCTCGCGCGCTTCGCGATCGCGCGCCAGGGGAAGTCGGAGCCTGTCGTCGGTCTTGCGCAGCGCCTTGCGGTCGGTGTCGCGCAGCAACACGTCTTCGCGCGGACGCAGGGGGAACATCCCCTCTTCGAGCCCGATCACGACGACCAGGGGCAGCTCCCAGAACCGCGCCTCCTCGGCGTCCATGAGCGTGACGGCGTCCAGCCGCCGGTCCGGCATGCGGATCGTGGTCCGCTCGAGCGCATCGCCCAGCTCGTGCACGGCCTCGCGCGCGCTGCGCGCACCGCCGACCCCCGTGCGTTCCGCAGCGCCGCGCAACAGCCCGAGGATGCCTTCGAGGCGCGTGCGTGCGGCGGCGGCCTCTGCCAGACGCACGTCGTGTGCCCGGTCGAGCGGCCGGCCGGCGGTGTCAAACCCGGAGGGCGCGGGCAGCGGCGCCAGCGAGACGATCGCGTCGGCGAGCGCGTCGTAGACGGCAAGCGAACCGGACGCCTGCGCGATCGCGTCGCGAGCGGCGCCCACCTCGGCCGCGACATGCGCCAGCGCTTGGGGGACGGCCGCGGTGAACGCGGCGAGGTCGGCCGGCATCCCGCGCTTGCGCAAGTCCATGTCCCATGCGTCCACGTGCCCCGCCTGCTCGGCGTCTCTGTGAAAGAGCGCACGCCACCGCAACCACTCGATCAGCCCACGCGCAGAGAAGTGCCCTGCCTCCGTATCGCCTGCGATCACGCCGAGCGGACCGCGCAGCGCACGGACGAGCGGCCGGCTCGCGAGCACGTCACCCGCTCCGACGACGCGAAGGGGCACACCGATGCGCCCGAACGCGCTCTCGATGCGCGGCGCCTGCTCGTCGAGGCGGCGTGCGATGACACCGACGTCGCGCCACCCGCGCACCCCCGCGACCTCGCCGCTCTGGACGACGCGCCGCACCGTGCGCGCCACCGTCTCCGCCTCGTCCTCGGCGTCTCCGGCCACGAGCATCTGCACGGCGTCCGCGCCGTCGAGCGCCGGGCGCTGCGGGCCGAAGAGCCCGCTTGCGAGCCGGGCCAGCGGACCACCGCGCGCTCGCACCAACTCGCCAAGCGGCTCCTCGATGAAGCCACCTCGAAGCAGGCGATCACGGGAAGCCGAAGAGCCCTTGAACAGGCCGGTGCGTGCCGGATCCCACGGCAAGGTCACCAACACCTCGCCACCGGTCGCGGCGACGCGGTCGGCCAGGGCTTCGAGGATGCGCTCTTCGACGCGCGTGAAGTCGTCGAAGCCGTCGACGGCGAGCAGCGTCGGGGGATCGCGCGGGGGATGCTGTTCCAGCTCGTCGACGAGCCGTCGCAGCGTGTCTTCGTGATCGGCCAGGCCCGCGCGCTCGAGCAGATCCTCGTAGCACTCGAAAACCTCGAGGAACGCATCGAGCTTCACGCGGGACGCCGCGCCGACGTTCGCTCGGGATCCCGCGAGCTTCTCGCGCACCTCACCGCCCTCGAGCCCGGTCTGCTTCAGCTCCTTGACGAGCCGCAGCAAGTGCGCGCGAAAGCCGGGGCGGTCACGGATCTCCTGGAAGGGCTCCACCTCACGCTGGCGCAGCGCCTCCTCCATGAGCCGGTCGCGCTCCTCGGCACTCGGGAGCGCGCGGACGCGGAAGCCGCGCAGGAAGCGCTCGCCGGCGGATGTAAACGTCGCGAACGGCGTGTCGACGATGCCCCGCACGTCCCAACGCGAGAGCGCCACGCGCTTGACGTGGTTGACCTGCGCGTAGGTCGGCAGAATCAGCAGGGTGCGCGAAGCGGCGCCGGTCGTGGCAGCCTGCCGGACGCGCTCCAGCGCCGCGTGCGTCTTGCCGCTGCCCGCCGGCCCGGTGACCAGGCGCAGGCGGGCGGGGGCGAAGAGATCGAGCTGCATGGGCACACAGGGAGGAGTGACCGGCGGCACGCCGGGGGGCGGCAAGCTACCCGTGGGAGGGGACGTCCGGCGCCCGGCTGCGTAGCTTGCCGCCCCTTTGTGCGACCGGTAGGCTGCTCCAAGGTCGAACCGAGAACCAGGAGCGAAGGCGGTGCCTGCGGAATTCAATCGCAATGTGACGATCAGCGGCACGGGCTCGTGCCTGCCCGAGCGCGTGATCGACAACGACACGCTCGCGGAGATGGTCCAGGGCTACGACGCGGAGCGCTCGGGCGACTTCGGCGCCTGGGTCGACCAGGTGACCCACGTCCACGAGCGGCGCTTCTGCAACTTCGAGACGCGCTCTTCGGACCTGGCGCTCGTCGCCTCGCGGGAAGCCCTCGCCGTCGCCGGCCTCGAGCCGCGCGACCTCGGGCTGATCATCTACGCCTCCTTCACGCCGAGTCAGGACATCCCCGGCGACCACTGCCTGCTCGCCGAGGAGCTCGGGGCCACGAACACGCCGACCTTCAACCTGATGGCGGCGTGCGCCGGATCGATCTACGGCGTGGCGATGGCGTGGTCGTCGGTCGCTTCGGGTCTCTACGACCACGTGCTCGTGGTGGGCTCCGAGACCATCAGCAAGGCGCTCAACTTCCACGACCCGATCACGTCGATCATCTTCGGCGACGGCGCAGGAGCGGCCATCGTCTCCCGGCGCAACGGCGATGACAACGGCGGCATGGTCCCGCCGTACATGACCTTCAAGTACAGCCCGCGCAACATCAGCCTGGCCAACAGCAACATCCCCATCGACGTGAGTCGCTTCCCCGACCGCGAGATCCAGCCCGGCGTGCAGCTCGTCGAGCAGGCGCTGGTCGAGATGGAAAGCGGTCCGAACGTGTTGCGCACGGCCGTGCTGAACATGTCCGAGTGCGCCGCGCGCTGTCTCGGGTACGACCGGCGCGCGCTGAAGAAGGGCGATCCCGGCCTCGTGGAGCTGCTCTCCAACTCGCGCATCGTGCCGCACCAGGCGAACGGCCGCATCGTGGACGGCCTGGCAGATCGTCTCGGCGTGTCCTCCGATCAGATGATCCGCACGCTGTACCGCTACGGGAACATCTCGGCAGCAAGCAACCTTGTGGCGCTCGACTACGGCATCCGCCACGGCTCGATGGAGCGTGTGCTCGACGACGACGGCAATGTGATCGAGATTCGCGAGAACGAGAACGCCCGGATCCAGGAAGGCGAGCTGGTGTTGCTGCCTTCGATCGGGGGCGGCTACCTGATGGGGTGCGTCGGCTTCATCGCCGAGCCCCAGCTCCTGAGCGCGCGCGACCGCGCTCCGGTGGGCGCCGCGGCGGGCAACGGGTCCCTGTAGTCAACTCTCCGCAGAGACGCAGAGGCACGGAGCGGAGCCCGCTTGCGGCAGACGCCCTCCTTGAACCACAGCCCGGGTTTGCAGGCGCCGATCGACCAATACCGGCGGTGCGGCGGACACCGGAGGTCGCTCTGCGCCTCTATGCCTCCGCGGAGGAACTACTTCTTCGAGGCGCGCTCCCTGCGCGGCACGTAGTCGCGGATGAACTCGTGGATAAGGGGATAGTCCTCCTGCAGGTTGCGACCCCAGCTCTCCACGCGGCGTAAAGCCCGGCCGGCGTCCTCGCCCATGTACTCCCGGCGCCACAGCCCCTCGAGCGCAGCACTGCGAATGGAGCCGTGATAGCAGTGAACGAGCAGCGGGCGGTTCTTCTCATCGTCCATCACCGCGAGCAGTTCCTCGATCTGCTCGGGTGACGGCGGCGTACCGGCATCCAGCGGGATGTCGAGGAGCCGGATGCCCTTGTCCTTGGCCGCGGCCTGCTCTTCCTCGTACCAGCCCGGATACGGGAAGGTCGACGTGCGCTCCCCCACCGTCCGTAGGTTCACGATCGTCTTGATGCCGTAGTCGTCGATGACCTCGCGCCACTCGTCGCCGGTGAGCTGGCTCGAACGATAGAACTGGCCCTTCTCCACGGTGCGGAAGTGCCAGTACGGCAGGTTGTGGTCGACGTAGTACGCCGCCGCGATTCCGCCGAGGATCAGGACGATCACCGCCACGGCGGCGAGCGAACGCTTGCGCGCGAGGAAGAAGCGCTTCATGGCCGAGAGGCTATCGACCTATCGCTTGAGCACCAGACTCTTGCCGCGACGGATCAGGTCGATCCGAACCTCGGTCTCGCCACGCCCCGCCGCACGGAGCTTCGTGGCCGCCGTACCCAGGTCCACCGGCTCGCCGTTCACCTTCACGATGATGTCGTTGGGCAGGAGCCCCAGCTCGGACGCCTGGCTCGCGGGGCGGACCTCGATGACGAGCGCGCCCTTGCCCTCCTCGAGGCCGAGGTGGATCGCCAGGACCTCGTTGGGCGACGTCAGGACGAGGCCGAAGGGACCTTCGCCGTCCGCCTCCTGCCCCGGGCGCGGCGTCGTGGGAGGCCGGGGACGCGGCAGCTCGCGCAGGCGCTTCCGGCCGCCCGGTCCGTCCCAGAAGAAGTCGGGTGCCCGGATGCGGACCGTGAAGCCCTTCAGCTTGTCGGCCAGCTCCGGGTGCTCCTTCTTGAGCTGCTCGATGCTCTCGCCCTTGTAGGTCTTCCGGACGGGCTTGCCGTCCTCGCCCTTCTCGGTGACGGTGACCTTGACGCCTTCGCCGTCCTGCTGGATCGAGACGCCCTGGCTCGACGAGAACGAGAACGTGCCCGTGCCGCCCGTGCCCGGCGCCACGCGCACGCGGCTGCGCGGGAAGTGACGCTTGATGAAGTCGTCGAAGCCCGGCCAGGAGTTTTCGGCCTCCTTGCGCTTGAGCGACTCCATGCCCGGGTGATTGCCGAGCTCGGGGTTGCGCATCAGGATGTCCTTGAGGCTCGTGCCTTGGAAGATGTCCTCGACCTCGGCGCCCGTCTCGTTCTTGCGCTTCACGCGGAGCTGCATGTGGCCGGGGCTGATGCGCTCGAGCACGAGGCCCGGAACCTGGATGCGGCGCGGTGCCGTCAGCGGTCCGCCGAACGGCATGTCGAAAGGATCGCCGCGCTTGCCCCAGCGCTTCTGGATGTCTTCGAGCATCTTGCGCAGCTTCGCCATCGGATCCGTGATCTCACCGTCGGGGTCCCCCGGATCGGCTCCGTCGCTGCCAAGCGGTCGCGTCTGCCCGCCGCGGAGACGGCGGAGCAGCTGCTCCGCACGCCAGCGCACCTCGGGGCTCTCGCTCGTCTTCGCAGCCTTTTCGAGCGCTGCGCGAGCCGGCGCACCGATGGCAGCCAGCTTCTGGCTGGCCTGCTCCCGGGTGCGGAAGTCCTCAGCGCCAAGCGCCTCGATGAGGCGTTCGATCTCGGCGTTCCTCGCGGCGGTCGTGTCGTCATCCGCTCGAAGGGTCGTCGCGGCAATGGGCAGGGCCATGCATGCCAACGTGATCCAGGCGATCGTGCGCATCTCGGTACTCCTTCTGCCTCGAACCCGAAGCGGGATCACTTGCCGGGCCTACCGGCCGGTTCCGCTGCTTCGAACTCGATATCCAGCACTTCGATCTTGAAGTTCTTACGCTTGACCTCGATGGTCAGTTTGCCCGGTTTGCCCAGCGCGTTACGAATCGTCTCGAGTCCCCCATCGCCGGCCTCCTTGCCGTTCACCTTTCGGATGGTGTCACCGCCCCGGAGGCCCATTTCATGGGCCTCCGAGCCCGGCTCGACGCCGAGCACGCGGTAGCCCGTGCCCAACTCCGCTCCGTCGCTGATGGTCGCCGTCATCCGGACGTGTGCGCCTCCGACGAAGTAGGTCGGAAAGATGGGATCGCCGGGTTTCAGGGGCTTGCGCGGCACCGGAGGCGGCCGGCGCCCCGGGTCCGGGCTCTCCGCGAGCACCATCTCCTTGCTTACGAGTTGCACGATCTCGCGATAGACGGGCGCCGTCTCCGGATCGTTCATCCCCTGCATGAACGTTCCGAGCATGCGCATGCCCACCTGCCGCGTGTCCGCGCCCGGCTTCATTTCGGCGAGCATCTTCGCGACCTGGCCAAGCACCTTCTCGTAGACCGGCCCCCTGACAGGGTCGTCCTTGACCTCGAGGTAGCGCAGCATCACGCGGCCCGCTGCGCGCGCCATGCCGGTCGTCGCCTCGTCGGCGGTGCCGGACGATCGGTCCGAACCCAGCGCGTGAGGCTTGAAGCCCTCGGGCAGCTTGCCACCGCCCTTCACCAGCTCTTCGATGTCGCGCTTCGTCGACTCGCTGAGCTTGCCGGCGTCCTTCTTCGGCGGCTCGACGGGCAGCGGCTGGTCCTCGAGCTCGAGGTCCACAGCGACGCGCTTCCAGCCCTTGGCCTCGAGCTGCGCATTGACGGCCTCGCGCAGCTCGGGCGCCATGTGCGTGACCGTGACCTCGCGCTTCTCGCTGTCCTTGGTGTAGACCCAGATCTCCTTGGCGTTCTTCTCTTCGTCCGCGACGACGTCGGGCGCAACCCCGATCAGCGCAGCAAGGACAACGAGCAGCGCAGCGGAGAGCCCGATCCGCGCAGCGGAGAGAATGGGGGCGCGGGCGATCTGCGACATGGCCACCTCCAGAGCAGTCGATCCTCGTCAGGAGGACAGGGTCAGGAGCGCGTCTTCTTGCTCTTGCCCTTGTCTTTCTTCGCGCCCTTCTTGTCGGTCGTCTTCATCGCCTTCGAATCGGCCTTGCCCTTGGCCTTGCCCTTGGTCTTGCCGGCGGGCAGCTCGCCCTGCGGCGCGGCAGGCTCGGGCAGCGGCTCGAGGTCGTTGCCCAGGGCGCGCAGGCGCGCATAGCGGGCGTCGAGACGCTCCTCGGTGTTCATCGCGGCGAGCTCGTCGAGATGACGGACGAGCACTTCCTTGACCGTCCCGATCATCGCCTCGGGATCGCGATGCGCGCCCCCGAGCGGCTCGGGGATGACCTCGTCGACAACGCGCAGCTTGCTAAGGTCGCCGCTGGTGAGGCGCAGGGCCACGGCGGCGTCCTCGCGGCGGCTGCCGTCGTGCCAGAGGATGCCGGCGCACCCTTCGGGCGAGATGACCGAGTAGTAGGAGTGCTCGAGCATGAGCACGCGGTCGCCGACGCCGATGCCCAGCGCGCCGCCGCTGCCGCCCTCGCCGACGACGATGCAGATCACGGGGACCTTGAGACCGCACATCTCGATGATGTTCTCGGCGATGGCCCAGGCCTGGCCGCGCTCCTCGGCCCCCACGCCCGGGTAGGCGCCGGGTGTGTTGATGAGGGTGACGATGGGCAGGCCGAAGCGGTCGGCCAGCTTCATCTTGGCGAGCGCCTTGCGGTAGCCCTCCGGGTGCGCGCACCCGAAGTTGCACTCGAGCTTCTCCTTGGTCTCGCGGCCCTTGCGGTGCCCGAGGATCAGGAAGCGGCGGTCGCCGATGCGCGCGAAGCCGGTGCCGATCGCGCGGTCTTCGCCGAAGAGGCGGTCGCCGTGGAGCTCGACGTACTCGTCGCACATGCCCGCGACGTACTCGCTGAACTGCGGGCGCCGCGTGTGGCGAGCAACCTGCACCGTCTGCCACGGCGTCAGGCTGCCGAAGATGTCGGCCAGCAGGCGGTCGCGCTTGCGCTCGAGCGGCTTGAGCTCGCCGTTGAGGCTCACGTCCTCGAGGTCCTTCAGCTCCTGGATCTTCCGCTCGAGGTCGAGGATGGGCTTCTCGAACGGCAGCGCCGCGGTCAGGGACGGATCGGTAGCCTTCGTCCCGCCTCCCGATCCTGAGTTCTTACCGGCCGTCATCGAACTCTCCGGCTCTCCCCGCTGTAGTACCAGTACGCACCGCGGGCGAAACGGTTGGACCGCCCGACGCCCGCCTGCCCAGGCTTGCCGGGCAGCCGCACATGATAGCGCGGCCCAGGCACGCGCCCTGCGATAAGGACGGTTGATCGACGAATCAGCGAACCGACGGAAGCGGCCCTTGGCGCAGGAGGCCATCATCTGGCCCATGCCGAGCACTGCCACCGCCCCGGACCCTAGTACGCCTGCCGCTTCGCGGCGCCGATCCCGCAAGACCGCGCGCCCGGTCTACCGCGTGGAGGTCGGTCTGAAACCCGGCCTGCTCGATCCCGCGGGCGCCGAGGCTCGGTCCGACCTCGCGGAGGTCGGCCTCAAGACGACCGACGTCCGTGTCCTGCGCGTGTTCTACCTGCGCGGGCACCTCGCACCGTCCGACGTGGAGACCGCGGCGCGGGAGGTGCTCGCTGACCCGGTGCAGGAGGTCTTCGCCGTGCGCGAGGACATCGACATCAAGCCCGCGCGCAAGAACGAGAGGGTGCGGCTCGTCACGGTCCACCGCAAGTCGGGCGTCACGAACCCGGAGGCCGAGAGCGCGCGGACGGCGCTCCAGGGCATCGGACTCGCGGTCGACGACGTCCAGAGCGCGCGGACCTACATCATCTACACACGGGCAAGCAAGGCGGACGTGCTCGAGGCGGCGCGCAAGACGCTGGGCAACGACGTCATCGAGGACGTCGTCGCGGGCCGCGTGCGCAGCTACGCGTTCCCGCGCCCGGTCCGCCGACGCATCAAGCGCCGTACGGTCAACATCCGCAAGCTCAAGGGCAAGGCGCTCGTCAAGCTGTCGTTCCAGATGGGTCTCTCGCTCACCAAGCTCGAGATGGAGACCATCCGCGACCACTACGTGATGCTCGAGCGCGAGCCGACCGACGTCGAGCTCGAGACCATCGCCCAGACCTGGTCGGAGCACTGCAAGCACAAGACGCTCGCCGGAGCCGTCGCGATCGAAGACGAGGCCGGTACGCGCAAGTACAAGAACCTGCTGAAGGAGACCGTCTTCGCCGCCACGAAGAAGCTGAACAAGCCGTGGTGCTGGAGCGTGTTCAAGGACAACGCCGGCGTAATCGACTTCGACGGCAAGGACGGCGTCTGCATGAAGGTGGAGACGCACAACCACCCCAGCGCCATCGAACCCTACGGCGGGGCGGGCACGGGCATCGGCGGCGTCATCCGAGACATCCTGGGGACCGGCAAGGGTGCGAAGCCCGTCGCCAACACCGACATCTTCTGCTTCGGCCCGCCCGACATGACCCACGACGAGGTGCCCAAGGGCTGCATGCATCCGCGGCGGCTCATGAAGGGCGTCGTCGCAGGCGTGCGCGACTACGGCAACCGAATGGGTATCCCCACGGTGAACGGCGCGATCCTCTTCGACCGCGGCTACGTCGGCAACCCGGTGGTCTACGCCGGCTGCGTCGGCACGATCCCGAAGCGCGACGTCAACAAGCGCGCGCGGCCCGGCGACTACGTCGTCGCCTTCGGCGGCAAGACGGGACGCGACGGCATCCACGGCGCGACGTTCCCGAGCGCGGAGCTGCACGCCGAGAGCGAGACGGTGTCGTCCGGCGCCGTGCAGATCGGCGACCCGATCACCGAGAAGAAGGTGCTCGACGTGTTGCTGCAGGCCCGCGACATGCGCCTCTTCACCGCCGTGACCGACTGCGGCGCGGGCGGTTTCTCCAGCGCCGTCGGCGAGATGGGCGAGGAGACCGGCGCCGACGTGGACCTCGCAGGCGCTCCGCTGAAGTACGAAGGCCTGGACGCCTTCGAGATCTGGATCAGCGAGGCGCAGGAGCGCATGGTGGCCGCCATCCCGCCGAAGGCCTGGCAGCGCTTCAAGCGGCTCTGTGACGCCGAAGACGTGGAAGCGTTCGTGCTCGGGAAGTTCACGAACGACAAGCGCCTGAAGGTTCGCCACGGCAAGACGCTCGTGGCCGACCTCGATATGCGGTTCCTGCACCACGGCCTGCCGAAGATCACACGCGAGGCGACGTTCGAGCGCGGCGGCACCCGCGAACCCAAGAAGAAGGCGAAGAAGCGCTTCGACACCGACGTAGTCGCGCTGCTGTCGATGCCCCAGATCGGCTCCAAGGAGTGGGTCATCCGCCAGTACGACCACGAGGTCCAGGCCGGCGCCGTCGTACGTCCGTTGACCGGACCCAACCACGGGCCTGCGGACGCCGCGGTGATCGCGCCCAAGCTCGGCTCGGCGCGCGGCATCGTGCTGAGCAACGGCATCAATCCTGCCTACGGCGAGATCGATCCCTACCACATGGCGATGGCCGCGATCGACGAGGCGATGCGCAACGCCGTCGCCGTCGGCGCGGATCCGAACCGCGTCGCCGTCCTCGACAACTTCACGTGGGGGAACTGCAACCGGCCGTCCACGCTCGGCGCGATCGTGCGCGCGTGCGAGGGCTGCCACGACGGCGCGATGCTCTTCAAGACGCCCTTCATCTCCGGCAAGGACTCGCTGAACAACGAGTTCCGGACAGAGGACGGCGAGCTGATCTCCGTGCCGCCGACGCTGCTCATCTCGGCCATCGGTGTGATCGCGAACGTCCGCAAGACCTGCACGTCGGACCTCAAGAAGGCCGGCAACCCGATCTACGTGATCGGCGAGACGCACGACGAGTTGGGCGGCAGCCATTGGTATCGCCTGCGCGGCAAGGTCGGCCAGAACGTGCCGGTCGTGCGCAAGACGGCGCCCAAGACGATGAAGGCCGTCTCCGCTTTGGTTCGCAAGGGCTGGGTGCGGGCGGCACACGACCCGTCCGAGGGCGGCCTGGCGGTAGCCCTCGCCGAGATGGCGTTCGCTTCCGACTTGGGACTCACGCTCGACATCAGCCGCATCAAGGCGACGACCAAGGACCCGGCGACGCGGCTGTTCAGCGAGAGCGCGAGTCGTTTCGTGCTCGAGGTGGACAAGACGAGGGCCAAGGACGTCGACGCGGCGCTCAAGAAGGCCGGCGTCCCGTTCGCCCGCGCGGGCCGGGTGACGAAGGAGCCGATGCTCGTCGTGCAGTACAAGACACGCGTCAAGGGCAAGACCGTGACGTCGGACGTCATCCGTAGCAAGACGGCGAAGCTGCGCGAAGCCTGGCAGACCGCGCTCCAGATGGACGGAGGTGCATGATGGCCACGGCAACTCGCACGAGGAAGGCCACGATCAGGATCGTCGTCCTACGCGCTCCGGGCACGAACTGCGACGAGGAGACGGGCTACGCCTTCGAGCGCCAGGGTGCGCAGATCCAGCATCTACACGTCAACGCGCTGCTGAAGAAGCCCACCGTGCTCGGCCGCGCGCACGGCCTGATCCTGCCGGGCGGTTTCAGCTACGGCGACGACCTGGGCGCGGGCACGGTGCTCGGCACGACCTTGCGCCACAAGCTGCGCGACAGCGTGCTCAAGATGGTGGACCGGGGCGGCATCGTGCTCGGCATCTGCAACGGCTTCCAGATCCTCGTCAAGACCGGTCTGCTGCCGGGCTTTGGAGAGGAACAGTCCGTCGCCCTGGCGAGCAACGTGCAGAACCGCTACGAAGACCGCTGGGTCACCCTGCGCGCGGACGCGACGAACGTGTTCTTCAAGGAAGGCGACATCATCCGCTGTCCCATCGCGCACGCCGAGGGCCGCTTCCTCGTCGCCGACAATGGCGTGAAGAAGCAACTGGAGTCGAACGGCCAGATCGCGCTGCGCTACGTGACGGTCGACGGCGAGAGCCCGGCGCCCTACCCCTTCAACCCGAACGGCTCGACGGACGACATCGCGGGCATCACGGATCCCACGGGCCGCATCCTCGGTCTGATGCCGCATCCGGAACGCAACCAGTTCCCGTGGCAGGACACGCGCTTTCACGCCGGCACCGCACCCCGCACGCCCGAGGGCTTGCTCCCCTTCAAGAACGCCATGAGCCACCTGAAGAAGACGTTCGGCTGATCGTCAGCGCGGACGCATGGTCAGCGCGGCAGGCAGTGCACCAGCACGTAGCCGGTGTCGCGCGCGATCACTTCGATCTCGCCGCGTGCCGTCAAGTCGGACAGCATCGCGCTCGTCGTGAGGGCGATCCGCGCGTCGGGACCGGCGAACAGCGTGTTCACGGACGGCGCGTGGTCCTCGGGCACGTACTCGATTCGCCGGATGCCGTAGAAGAGCGTACTCGGCCGATGCCGGATGCCGACGAGTGCGACCGGGGCCTCGCCCTCGTTGGCCGCGGCGGTACGCGCGATGCGCCCGAGCGGCCGCAGCAGGTGGGCGTCCAACACCGGCAGCAGGCAGAAGACCACAAGAAGCGTTCCCACCACGGCGGTGGCGGCGGTGATACGCACGAGGTGCTCCAGGGTCCCGCGTACGCACACGATCGCGCCGAGCACGGCGACCAGCAGGAACGCACCGCCCACGCCCAAGACCGCGTCCTTGGAGAGCAGGATCTCAGAGCCAAGGCCGGGGAACTCGCGCAGCACCTTGTCGCCGACCCAGTACGGGAGCGCGCCGAAGATCGTCGGGAGGAAGAACACGAGCCCTGCCAGGCCGAACGTGCCAGCGACCGAGATCCATGCGGCCATGGCCCATTCGCCGCGGGGTCGCTCGTTCGCCACGCGCTCCATGCCTGCCGCGGTGATGATCGCGAAGCACGGGAAGATCGGCGTCACGTAGTTGACGAGCTTCGTCGCAGAGATGGAGAAGAACACGAGCGCCAGCAAGGCGTAGATCCACAGCAGTTGGATCAAGTGCCGGCTGGGTTCGTCCTTCGCCTCCGCCCAGCGCGCCGGCAGGAGGAACGCCGTCCAGGGGAGGAAGCCGAGCAGCAGGACGGGCAGGTAGTACCAGAACGGGCCCGCGTGCCCCTGCATCGGCTCGAGGAAGCGGCTCACGTGATGCTCGCCGAAGAGCTTCTCGAGGAACTCGAAACCGTGGGTCGCGCCGAGCGCCAGAGTCCACGAAGAGCCCACGAGCAGCGCGAGCAGCATGCCGGGGATCACCCACGTCGGCTGCAGGATCACGCGCACCCGCTTCGTCAGCAGGGCGTGGATGAGAAGCGCGCCGCCGGGGAGCAGGATCCCGACGAGTCCCTTCGCGAGCATCGCAAGACCCGCGGCAGCCGACGCCGCCAGGAACCAGCGCCGGCTCTTCGTCTCCAGCGCGCGATGCGCGCAGAGCAGGCTCGTGATCATCCAGAGCGTGAACAACAGGTCGGTGACCGCGATGCGCGTGATCAGGAGGTACGCCGTTGCCGTGCCGAGGACCCAGGCGCTGCGAATCGCGCTGCGGTCGCCGAGCGTGCGCCGGGTGAGCGCGAACACCACGAACAACAACGCCAGGCCGGCAAGCGCATTGCCGCCCCGCGCCCCCCACTCGTTGGTGCCCAGAAGGGCGTAGCCCGCGTACTGCGACCAGTAAAGCATCGGTGGCTTCTCGACGAACGGCTCGCCGCCGACGGTCGGAAGCAGGACGTCGCCGCGCTCGTGCATCTCGCGCGAAGCCTGCGCGTAGACCGCCTCGTCGTAGTCAATGAGCGCATGACTACCCAGCCGCAAGCCATATGTGAGTCCAAGCACGAGAAGCACGAAGGCAACGCGTACGGCCATTCTGCTCCCCCGCCCGTGCGCCTTTGCAATCCCGTGTCCGCTGGTGCATCCTGCCCACGGTCGGGAACCACCCTACACGCGCCTCGCAGGACAGAGATAGCCTTGTACCTCTTCGTGGCCTCAATCCTGGAGCAGTTGCAGGCCTGGGACAACGAGGCGTTTCTCGCGATCAACCGTTGGTTTCAACGGCTGAACGACATACCCCAGGTCAGCCCGTTCCTGGACATGGTCAACGGGCTGGGGAACCCGTACACCGTCCTGCTGATCGGTGGATCCGTGGCATGTCTCGTGCCGCGCCTGCCCGTGGCGTTCGGCCGCTTCGGTGAGCTGACGATCATCGCGTTGCTGGTGATCGGTGTCACGCGGGTCAAGGTGCTCATCGGCCGGTACCGGCCCCAGTTCGAGCTGGCAGGTGCATTCGAACGCGGCGATGCGGTGGCCCTCTTCGGTGAGCGGGGCGTGCTCAACTCGATGCCGTCAGGACACACCACGCTGGCGTTTGCCTTGGCGGCGATGTTCTACGCGTGGACCTGCCGCTCCGAGCGGCTGCAGCACCGGCGCCGGTTCATCGCCCTCCACGTCTTCCCGTTGGCAGCGTTGGTCGGCCTCTGCCGCATCGGGGGCGGCATGCACTACCTCAGCGACGTGATCGTGGGAGCAGGACTGGGCCTCCTCTGCGGGTGGGCCGCCACGCGCCCCGCCGCCCTCATCCTGCGGCGGCGCGCGGCTCGCGGCCAGGCGAGCGATCCCGGTCCCGAGAGCGTCGCCGGCTGAGCAGCGCGGCGTCACGCGGAACCTACTCCTTCCAGCCACCCTCCGGCGGCTCGACGTAGGTGCTACCCGCGTACTCGATCACCGCGGACCCGACCATCAGTACCTCGAAGCCGTGCTCCTCGTCCCAGCCCGGGGAGAAGTCGAGGCTGTGGTAGTTCACGCCGTCTCGCTGCGCTTCGAAGATGCGAATGCCGCTGAACTGGATGCAGCGCTCGAAGTGCTCCGCAACGAATGCGGCCGCCTTCGGCGCCGCGAATTGTTCGCGTAGCTGTGCGACGGCGGCATCCCGTATGGCCGCGACGCACAGCGGAAGCTCGGCCGCGACACGATCGAACGCCTCACGCTTGGACGCGTCCAGGCCCGCCTCGCCCGCCATGACGGTGATGAGGATCGGCTTGTTCTCGTCCTTGTCGTCGGCCTCGTACAGCTCGGGTTCGGCGAGGTCGTAGGTATCCACGTCGTACTCCGCGCGGTAGCGCGCGAACGGGTTGTCCGCGAGCACGCACGTGCCTTCGTAGACGCCCACCTCGTCGTCGAGCGCGAGCAACTCGAAGACGTGCGGCTCGCCCTCGGGCGCAGGGTGAACGGGAACCGTGTGCGCCTTGACGTGGTTCTCCCAGTGGGGCGACGTCTCCGCCGAGAGGTCGATGCGGTTGCGCTCGTCGAACGCGAGCCACCCGTTGGGCTCGCAGATCCGGCGCAGCACCGGCACCGGGTTGTTGCCGAGCGCCCCGGACACCTCGAGCCAGAACCAGCCGATCCGCTTGCCCTCGAGCATGGCGAGGTAGGTCAGGCCGTCTTCCTCGAAGGTCCCCTCGGCCTGCTCGCTGGGTCCGAGGATCCGGTCGACGACGGCGAGCACGCCGCTCAAGCGCTGCTTGGGATCCTCCGGCTCGCCGTCGACCCATCGAATCCCGGGTAGCGCAATCTCCAGCGCCTGCTTCACCTGCTCGGCGGATCCCAGGGAGCGCTTCGGCTCCGACGGCTTGATCGCAACGCTCCACGCCATGCCCGGAAGATAGCGGTCCCCCACCGGTTGACGGCAGGCTCTCTCAGGTGATATACCGATATATATCACATGGGCTCACACTTCCTCATCTCCGTGGCACCCGGCGACTCGCTGCCGATCTACCGGCAGATCGTCGAGCAGGTGAAGGCGGCCGTCGCCGGCGGGCTGCTGGCACCCGGTGACCGGCTGCCGTCCCACCGGGACCTCGCCAAGGAGATCGTCGTCGCGCCGCTGACCGTGAAGCGGGCCTACGACGTGCTGGAGAACGAGGGCTTCGTCCAGACGCAGCGCGGCCGCGGCACGTTCGTCGCCACCGACGGCATCGACTCGAGCCCGGACGCCAACGCGGAGCTGGAGACGCGGCTGCGCGCCCTCATCCGCCACGCGCGTGCACTCGGGCTCACGGAGACGGAGCTTGCGCGCGCCGTGCGCGATGAATGGCGCAAGAGAAAGGGGGCGCGGACATGAGCGCCGTGGTCGAGTTGAAGGATGTAACGCGGATCTTCGACAAGGGGATCGGCGTGATGCACGTCGATCTCTCGGTGGAAGCCGGGACCTGCCTCGCGCTGATCGGGCCCAACGGCGCGGGCAAGACCACGACGCTCCGGCTGGTCATGGGCATGCTGAAACCGGACTCGGGCGACGTCCGCGTGTTCGACATGGATCCGCGCGAGTCACCGATCATCGTCAAGCGGCGCATCGGCTATGTCTCCGAGGATCAGCCTCTGCCGCCCTGGCTCACGCCCGGCGACATGTTCTCGCTCTTCGCGAGCCTCTACCCCAAGTGGAGCACCGAGCGTGCGCTGGGCTACGCCGACGAGCTGGAGCTTCCGGTCGGACGACAGCTCGGCCACATGTCGACGGGCCAGCGCCGTCAGGCGGCGCTGATCGGCGCCATCGCACACAAGCCAGAGCTGCTCGTGCTCGACGAGCCGGCCGGCGGGCTGGATCCGCTCGTACGCCGCACCTTCATGGAGAGCGTGATCGAGTTGCTCGGACGCGAAGGTACGACGGTGCTCTTCTCCTCGCACCAGCTCGATCAGGTCGAGCGCCTCGCCGATCGCATCGCGTTCCTCAACCGGGGCAAGGTCGTGCTCGAGCGCTCGGCACAGTCGCTCCAGGAAGAGGCCGTACGCGTGCTCGCCGACGGCGTGGACGCTGAGGGCTTGCGGGAGCGCGAAGGCGTACTGGCCGTTCGCAAGCGGGAAGAACGGGTTGCGATCACGGTGCTCGCGCCGGAAGAGGATGCTCGCGCCCTGGTGGAAGACCGCCTGGGCGGTCGTGTCGTGCAGTCGCGTCAGCTCGGCCTCGAAGACCTGTTCGTCGATCTCATGCGAGGCACCCGGTGACCGGTGCACTCGCCATCGCGCGGCTCGAGCTGCGCATGCTGCGTGCCGAGGTGCTCCTCGGCATCGGGCTTTTGCTCGCCATCGTCCTTTGGCGCTCGACGAGCGATGCCACGCCCGCGGTGAGCGCGTACTCCCGCAGCGCCGTGCTGGTAGCGCTGGTGCTCGTTGCTCTGGTGCGGGAACGGTCGATCGCCCGCGCCTGGAATGCGCTGATCGCCTCGCTGCCTCTGACGCTGGGCCGCGTCACCTTGACGCGCTCCCTGCTGTGGAACGCGCTGGCCGGTCCCTTCGCGGCCGCCTTCGTGCTGCTCCTCAGTCCCCAGCGCGAGCCTGTGGCACTGCTCCAGCACGGCCTGGCTCTGTGGCTGTGGCTGGCCTACGTCGGGGTAGCCGCTGCGGTCTACGACTGGGTGAGCCACAGGGGCATGAGCTACGCGATGCGATGGTTCGTGGTCATGGAAGCGACGCTGATCGTGGGGGCCGGTCTGGTACTCGGCTTTCCTGCGGCGACAGGGGCAAAGCCGGCATCAGCGTTGTTTCTGGCCGTTGGCCTGGTTGGTCTCGTCGTCGTAAACGGGGCGGTCGCGTTACGCCGCCGCGAGTGGCTGCCGTCGCAGAGCCCGAAGCCGGTGACGACGCGGCGCGCCCGCGAGAAATCGCGCACGGTGAAGCGCCGCACGACGAAGCAGGTCCTGCGCTCCCTCGCGGGCGGGGCGCCGCTCCAAGTGCTGCTGTGGGTGTACGCAGCCTTCATGGCCGTCGTCATCCCTCATCGACACGCGATCGACGACAAGCTTGGGCCCCTCGTTCTCTTCACGGCCCTGACCGGGGCGCTCATCACGATGGAGCTGAAGAACGCGCACGCGCGCTGGGCCTTCCTGCGGGGGTATCCGCTGCGCGCGCGGGTGGTGTGGCGCGGGCCGATCCTGCGGCTTGTCTTCATCCCCCTGATCGCGCTGGGCATCGGCGGATGGTTCGCGACGCAGTCGCCGCCCCTGCTGGCCACGCCGCTGACAGACGAGACGGAGTTCGTGGAGCCCGAACTCGTCGCGCCCGTCTGGGTCAAGGGGGCGACCGACATCGACCAGCGTCCGCCCAAGATGCCGCTACCATTCCTCGCAGGGATGCCGTGGCCGCTGCGCAACAAGCGAGTGCAGGTCTACGACGAGCGGCTCTACTTCGGAAACGCGGTGGCGTTCTACCTGAAGCTGGTCCACGGCCTGGACGTGCCGAAAGAAGAGCTGCGTGCCGCGCTTGGAAAGCCGTTCGTGCTCACGCAGAAGACTGGCTGGATGCCGACCCAGCTCTATGGCGAGTTCACGATGGAGTCCAACGTCGCGGGCCTCTCGGAGGGACTGCGCGGCCGACGCTCCGTCAACGTCTTCTACTACGGCCCCGGCGTGCCGATCGGCAAGGGCAACGACGTCCCCGCCGATCCCGGCCGCGAGATCGCGCGGTATCTCAACGTGCGGCTGCCGCGGGAGATCTACGGCTTCGCCAAGGGCGTCGAGGCGCTGGAGGTCAGCCTGGAGGGACGGCTGCGCAGGTCGCTCGCGTGGCGGTTCGTGCTGGATGCCGCGTTGCTGCTCGTGGGCGCACTGCTGTTCGCACGGCTCGCGCTCATCCGCAGTCTGCTGCGGTGGGCCCTGCCCGTCCTGGCGGTGATCCCCGCGGTGCTCTGGGCCAACAACGGCGGCGCGGCGTGGCGTCTCGCGATCCGTGACGCGCATCTGGCGCAGCCGTACGTCGCGGTCGGCGCCGCGATCGTCCTGAGCCTGCTGCTGATCGTGTCGATCCGGCGCGCCGTCGGGAACCTCGATGCGGCGGACGCCTTTCGCAATCCGTCGTAGGATGAACCGTCGAGGCCCGTGAGGGATGCCTCGGTTCCGCCTCCGGCACACGGAACCCGAGTTGTCGCAACCATCGGTGTGGTTGCGGCGTTACCAGTCGTGGAGGCGAAGTCGCATCCGGCTGCGACAACCCGTCTCCGAACGGGGGCACACATGACGACTCGCCAATACCTGGTGGCGGTTGTGGTTCTTCTTCTCGCGGCACCGATCGCCTGGGCCAAGGGGGGCGGCATCGGTGGCGGCGGCGTCGGTGGCGGCGGCGTCGGTGGCGGCGCTTCACCCGGTGGCGGCGGCGGGCGTGTAGGCCCCGCACCCGGCCCGCGCCCCGGCACCGGCGCGCGCGGCGGCAGCGACATCGGCAATCGCGGCGAACGCGCCCGGCGCGTCGGTCCCGACAGCCAGCCCGGTGCGTCGAGTGCGCCCGGTCGTCCGCGGCCGTCGCGCCCGACGCCCGCGCGGCCTTCGCCGCTGCGTCCCAACGGCGGCAGCAGCCTGGTGCACCTGCACCACGGCAGCGTTCGACTCGTCGCCGACCTCGCCCGCGTAGACCTCACGCTCGAGGTGCAGAACACCGGCACGCAGCAGATGGAGTGGGCGCGCACGTACGCCATCGACCCGCAGGCCGAGATCACCGGCGCGGTGCTCAAGCGGGTCAACGAGCCCCCCATCACCGCGCGCACGCTCAACCTCGCGTCCACGCACCAGATCTACGCACAGATCCGCACGCCGCCGCCGCGGCGCACATTCCCCAACCAGCCGGGGCGTGACCCGCTGATGCTCGAACGCCCCCAGCGCAACCAGCTGCGCGTCACGATCTGGCCGATCGCAGCCAACGAGACGATCCGGGTCGAGCTCACGTTCGTGACGCCGCTGCGCGGGCGCGGGGCACACCGCACGTACGTCGACGTCATGGGCGGGCCGAAGCGCGCGACGCCGCCGCCCAAGCCGGAGCCGGTGCTTTCGCACAAGGCGGACTGGTTGATGAACCCCGGCACGCTGATGCTCTCGAGCGCCGAGCCCAACGGCATGACGTTGCGTGGCGAGGCCGGCGGGCTGCTGCACTTCACGGGCCCGGTAGCGACGGAAACGCACACGCCGCGCCCCAACGTCACGTTCCTGACGCGGAAGAAGCCGCGCGAAGCGCTGTTGGTCGGCGGTGGCTCCTACGTGGGACGCATCGCCACATGGCGCTTCGATCCGCGTGCGTTCTTGACCGAGAAGGGCTACGACCTGCAGGAGAACCTGAAGGTGCGGCTCGTGCCGAAGAAGGGCATCGCCAAGCGACTGGCGCCGAACGTCTTCTATGCGACGAGCAATCCGCTGCCGGTGACCGCGCTCATCGTGGATCGCCAGAAGCGCGACCTGCAGTACAAGGTCGAGGTGATCGCGCGTGACGGGCACGTCATCGAGACCTACGCCGAGCGCATGCCCATTCGCGCGAAGAAGCTCGACTCCACGCTCGAAGCCACGATCAGCGGCTGGCACCGCGCTTCGTTGGTCAAGCGTGTGTACGCGTGGGCGGGCCGTGACTCGGCTCGCGTCCAGGAGGCCGTGCGCTACGCGATCGATCTGGGCGTGCTCACGAGCGGCAACGGCGCACTGGCGATTCCCGCCAACGAGCGCCAGCGCCTCAGCCAGCGTAATCGCCGCATCTACGACAGCGAGGGCGTGCCGCTCGGCGCGCCGAAGCGCGAGGCCGACTACAAGACGCCGCCGAAGGGGTCGTTGGACTAGGAGTGGAGGGGCACAAGGCCCTCCCCTACATGACGCTGCGTAGGCTCATGCAATGACATGTAGGGACGGGCCTTGTGCCCGTCCCCGCATCACCGGATCGCGGACACCACCCGGTCGATCCCCGCGAGATCCTGGGTCGTCTCGACGTCCGCATAGCCAAGCTCGCCGAGCAACGCCGCGGCGGCGTCCGCTGCGCCGAAGCCCACCTCCATCGCCAGCAGGCCGCCGGATCGCAGGCGCTCCAGCCCGGCCTCTGCGATGGCCCGGAAGACCTCGAGCGGATCGTCACCCGGCACGTAGAGCGCCTCGTGGGGCTCGTGCGCATCGACGCCGGCCTGCACCGACGCGTCTCCGCGCACGATGTAGGGCGGATTGGAGAGAACGGCGTCCAACAGCGGCTCCTGGACCGGCCCGAACAACGAACCCGCCAGCACGCGGAGCCGGTCCGACATGCCGTGGCGTTCTGCGTTCGCCGTCGCCACCTCGACCGCTCCGACGGAGGTGTCGGTCGCAACGCAGCGCGCCGCAGGCAAGGCATGGAGCACGCTCACTGCGATGCAGCCCGAACCCGTGCCGATGTCGGCAAGGACAGGGGCATCGAGAGGTTCGAGGTGGCGAATCGCACGCTCCACGAGCAGCTCGGTCTCGGGGCGCGGTACGAGCACGCGCTCGTCGACCTGGAACGAGAGCGAGCGGAACTCCCACTCCCCCAGCAGATACGCAACCGGCTTGTCGGTCGCGCGTTCGCGGATCAGCTCGCGGACGGTGTCGAGC
This sequence comes from Planctomycetota bacterium, assembly GCA_028281445.1. Lineage (GTDB taxonomy): Bacteria > Planctomycetota > PLA2 > PLA2 > JAEUHO01 > JANQJW01. The sequence continues at coordinate 75,522 of JANQJW010000056.1, forward strand.
TCCGTGCCCTGCAACGGACGGTCGAACTGGAGGTAGAGGTCGAGCCGGCTGATGCCCAGCGCATGGGCCATCAGCAGCTCGACGTCAAAGCGCGGACTCTCGATGCCCTTGCCTTCCAGCCAGCTCTTGCTTCGCTGCAGGACCTCGAGGACGGTCAGCGGCGACGACGGCGTGACCCGCCTCCCTCGTCCCCGCCGGAGCCACCCGCGGCCTTGACCTGCTGCGCGCCCTGCATGAGACCGCTCAGGATCACCCAGATCACGATCAGACCACCGATCGTCAGCAGCCAGTAGCCGGGTGCAATGACCGACAGGCGCACGAGAACGTCGTCGAGAACCTTCTTGCTCTCGAGTGACTCGAGGTAGTTGCCGGCCTTCTCCCAAGCCTCGCCGCCGATGCTCTGCGCGAACGCACCGACACCGACCCACAGCGCGAGGACGGCCGCCATGAGATACGGCCAGACCTTCATCTGTGCGCTGTAGATGTTGAACGCCGCCGTCCAGAAACCGTAGATCGAGAGGCCGAAGATGAACGCACCGCGGATGGTGTGCAGCCCCGTGATGTAGGTGCTCGGGTCGCCCGGCGGGTCGCCGGGCGCGACGCGCGTCCACGCGACGAGGCAACCGGCGAAGAAGAGGCAGTTCGCGAAGAGGAACGTGAACAGCTGCTTCGGCGTCGTGTGGAAGTAGGCCTGCCGGTGAACGCGGTCGAGCTGTGCGCCGGCAAGGATCTCACCGTGATCGACGCCACCGAGCGCCGCCTCGGCCTCGAACTCCCCGTCGTCCAGCCCTTCGTACGTCGGCTCGTTGGGCTCTTCGATCTCGACTTCGGGCTCGTCGAACTGCTCGTCCTTGGGTTCGTCGGTCATCGGCTGTCTCCTCCCGAATCAGCGGGCGAATCCTACGGGAATCCCCCCGCGAGCGCCAAACGAAGGCAGTTCCCGCCGGTTCGTCGGATTGCTGTAGGGGGACACCTTGTGTGCCCCCGCGCCCACCGGGGACCGCGGAGGGGCACAAGGCCCCTCCCTACAGCCCACGGGGCGTGTGTCAGGTCACAGGTTCTCGAGGCGCTTGCGGACCTCTTCCTGCCGGAGCGCCTCCGTGATCTCGTCGATCTGGCCGTCGAGGACCTCGGGCAGGTTGTGCACGGTGAGCTTGATGCGGTGGTCCGTGACCCGGCTCTCCTTGAAGTTGTAGGTCCGGATCTTCTCGCTGCGATCACCCGTCCCGATCTGGCTGGCGCGGTCCTCGCTCCGCTCCCGGGCCTTCTTTTCCCGCTCCATGTCGTAGAGCTTGGCCTTGAGCTGGCGCATGGCCGTGGCCTTGTTCTTGTGCTGGGAGGGGTCGGCCTGGCACTTCACCACGATGCCCGTGGGAATGTGCTTCAAGCGGACGGCGGACGAGGTCTTGTTGACGTTCTGCCCACCGGGCCCGCCGGCGCGCATCGTCTCCATCTCGACGTCCTTCTCGTTGATCTGGATCTCGACGTCCTCCGCCTCCGGGAGGACGGCAACGGACGCGGTGGAGGTGTGGATGCGTCCCTGAGTCTCGGTCTTGGGCACCCGCTGCACGCGATGGACACCGGACTCGTAGCGCATTCCGCCAAACACGCCCTTGCCGCGCATGGTGAAGCTGATGTCCTTGAAGCCGCCCTGATCGCTTGCGGTGTCGTCCATCGCCTCGATCTTCCAGCCACGGCGTCCCGCCAGAAGCTGGTACATGCGGAACAGGTCGCCGGCGAAGATGGCGGCCTCGTCGCCACCCGCCCCGGCGCGGATCTCGACGATGGCATCGCGCAGGTCGTCGGGATCCTCCGACACGAAGCTGCGCGTCACCTCTTCGGCCAGACGCTCAGCCTCCCCGGTCGCTTCCTCGAGCTGCATCTCGGCCAGCTCGCGATCGTCGGCGTCGCTCGCACCATCAGCGAGGATCGTCTTGGCCTCGTCGATCTCCACTACGGCCTGCTGAAAGGCGTGGAAGAGGTCCACGGTCTTACGCAGGCCGCTGAGCTCGCGGTTCAGCCGCCCGTATTCGATGTGGTTCGAGGCGACCTCCGGATCCTGCAGCCGCTGCTCGAGATCACGGGCCTGCTCGGCCATGGCCTCGAGTCGCGCGTGGAGCCGCTCGGACAGCATGGCAGGGGGCGATCAGGCGTCGCTGCTGTCAGCGCCGGCTTCCGCGGCGGGCTCGGCGGCGGCAGCCTTCTTCTTCTTGCGGCCGTAGTTGCTGCCGTACTTGCTGCGGAACTTGTCGATACGCCCGGCGGCGTCGACGAAGCGCTGCTTGCCCGTGAAGAAGGGGTGCGACGCGGAGGAGACGTCGAGGCGGATCACGTAGTGCTCCACGCCGTCGATCTCGCGCTTCTCCTTGCTCTTCATGGTGGAGCGCGTCACGAATTCGGTTTCCGCACCGGCGTCGACGAAGACGACGGGGTGGTACTCGGGGTGGATTCCGTCCTGCATGGCCAGCCTCGATATCCAGGGTCGAACCGATGAGGGTAGCCCGCTCGGGCGCCCTGGCAAGTCGCCGCAGCCCCGTTACTTCTGCGGGATCGACGGTTCCGGCGGCGTGAGGCGGCTCGTGCGAGGCGGCGCCTTCGGCGGGACCAGGGCCGGCGGCCCGAAGGTCGTCGGAATGGCCGGCTCCGGGCGGCCCAGGCTGCCGGCGGAGGACATCGCGATGAGGCTGCGGTGCGGGTCGCCCTCGGGCGGCACCAGCTTGATCTCGAACCAGTCGAGGTCGCGCCACTCGCCCCGCTCGTAGAGGCGGCGCACCTCCTGGATGGCCCGGAAGGCCAGCCGGCGCATCCTGCCCTCGGTCGAGCGGACGGCCTCGGACGGGGTCAGCTCGACGAGCATGCCCCAGCCCTCCTTGGCCATGTGCTCGTCCCCGCCGTTCCGGGCAAGCACGAAGACCTTGCTCTTGGGCTCGATCATCTCGAGGTTGTGGAGGATGTCGGTGACCTCGCTGGCGATCTCCGCATAGCGCTTGAGCGGCTTGAGCGCGACGTTGGCAGCCAGCATCATCCCGCCGAAGGCGAGAACGATGATCGTCATGGTGATGCCGGTGGACTTGCGCATGGGCTCCTCGGGATCCTCGCCCTACCTATCGGCGTTTCGCCGCCATCGCTGGATGCCCGGGATATCCCCTCAAATCCCCATCAATCGGCGCACGAGAGCGACCGGCAGCCCAATGACCGTATCGGCCGCACCTTCCAGATGGGCAACAAACGCTCCGGCCCCACCCTGGATGCCGTAGCTACCCGCCTTGTCGAGCGGCTCGCCCGTATCCACATACGCGCGGATCTCTTCGTCCGCGAGCGCCCGGAAGTGGACACGCGTCGTGTCGACACCGCTCCGCGTGCCGTCGGGCGTGGCCAGCGCGACCCCTGTGGCCACCTCGTGCGCGCGCCCCGAGAGGCGCCGCAGCATGCGGACCGCGTCGTCCGCGTCGGCCGGCTTGCCGAGAGTCTCCCCGTCCAGGAACACGAGCGTGTCCGCTGTCAGGACGGTGCGCTCGCACGCGAGTGCGGCGACAGCGCGTGCCTTGCGCAACGCGAGGTGCTCAACGACCTCGGCGGGCGAGAAGCCCGGAGGCGGGGTCTCATCCACCTCGCCGACGTCGACGACCTCGAAGGCGATGCCCGCCTCACGCAGCAGGTCCGCGCGTCGCGGGCTCTTGCTGGCGAGCAGGATCGGCGCCTCAGCCACGATTCAGGCGAGCCACGCGTGGATCAGTGCCTGCGCGTCTTGCGCTTCTTGGCCTTCTTCTTCGCCTTCTTCTTCGCCTTCTTCGTGAGCTTGCGCTTCGTCTTCTTCTTGGCCGGTTTGCGCGCCTTCGTCGGCTTGCGCTTGGTCTTCTTCTTCGCCGGCTTGCGCTTCGTCTTCTTCTTCGGCGCGGGACGGCGACGCGTCGTCTTCTTGCGCGCCGTCTTCTTCTTCCGCGCAGTGGCCTTCTTCTTCGCGAGCGCCTTCTTCTTGGCGGCCGCGGCCTTCTTCTTCGCCGCCGCCTTCTTCTTTGCGAGCATCGCCTTCTTCTTGGCGGCAGCCTTCTTCTTGGCGACGGCCGCCTTCTTCTTCGCGATGGCGGCCTTCTTCTTGGCAGCGGCGGCCTTCTTCTTCGCGGCCGCAGCCTTCTTCTTCGCGATCGCGGCGGCCTTCTTCTTGGCGGCCGCAGCCTTCTTCTTCGCGATCGCCTCTTCCTTGCGGCGCTTCATCTCGAGCTGGCGCAGACGCTTGGCTTCTTCGCGCTCGCGCTTCTTGCGTTCGCGCTCATCGGCCTTGCGCTGGCGCTCCTCTTCGAGCTTGCGACGCTTCTCCTCGGCCTTCTTGCGCGCTTCCTCGCGCTTGCGTTCCTGCTCACGAATAACGAGCTCGCGCGCCTTGACGCGTACCAGCAGCTTGCAGAACGGGTGCTTCGGGTCGAAGTCCTCTTCGTAGAGGTGCGCCGCGTTGCCCATGAGCCAGGCGAACCGGAAGCGGTCCTTGCCCTTGATCTGGCGCTCGAGCGCAAGGCGGATGCGCTCGCGCGTGGTGCTGCGGGGCAGCATGCCCAGCCGCCGCAGGAGATGCTCTTCCAGGGGTCCGAAGGCGAGATACTTCTCCCCTACCGCGATCTGGTAGACGAGCGCAGCCGCACCGCCGGGAATGTTGGGCAGGTGCTTGATGAAGTCGCGCTGCTCCTCCGGAACGATGTCGCGCACGGGCTCGAGGTCGAGGCCGTGCGAACCGTCCCAGACATCCTGCATCGCCATGCGCAGGTTCCAGGCCGCCTCGCGCCTGCGCTCGGCAGGCACGTGGGGCTTGAGGATCGCCTCGAGCTCGTAGAGCGGGCTCACGCGCGCCTCGTTGAAGTCGAGGAAGGTCTCGGAGATGGCCTGCACGACGGCCTTCGCGCCGTCGATACCGGCGTAGTCGGCCATGACCGCCACGATCAGGTGATCGAGCAGCGGGTCATCGATCGACTCCAGCAACGGAGCCGGACCATAGAGCTTCTCGAGGATGTTGAGCACCTCGGCGATCGAGGGCTTCTTAGCCTTTGCTGCCATCAACGAATCTCGCGGAACGGGGGATGAAGGGGGAAGAAGGAAGAGCGGGCGGGCGCGTGCGCTACGACGTCTTGGTCTTCTTCTTCTTGCGCTTCTTGCGCGGGACCTCGATGCCCCGCTTCTTCAGGAAGCTCCCTACCGTCTCGGAGACCGCCGCGCCCTGGCTCAGCCAGTAGCGGATGCGCTCTTCGTCGAGGGTGACCTTCTTCTCGTCGTCCTCGATGAGCGGGTCGTAGTGGCCTAGCTGCTCGATGGGCGGGCCGTCCCGGCGGGTGCGTCGGTCGAAAACGCCGACGCGGTAGTGCGGCCGGTTGCGGCGGCCCTGACGGGACAGGCGAATCACAGTTGCCATGTTTTGTTGTTCCTCTTCGCTATGCGCCCGGCATGCGGGCACGGGTGTAGCGACTTCTACCTTCGAAACCAACCCTTGATGTCGGTGCCGTCGCGCTTGTGCTTCTTCAAGCGCTTGGCCTTCCTTCGATTCATTGCCTTCTCGGCCATGCGACCCATGAGCCCCTGGTTCTTGAGCTGCTTGACCTGCTTGTTCATCTCTTTGTGGGCCTTGATGACCTCGCCCACTGTGTTGACCGAGGTGCCCGAGCCGCGCGCGATGCGATGGCGGCGCTGCATGTGGATCACCTTGGGGTCGGACCGCTCCTCGGGGGTCATCGACTGGATGACCGCCACCATCCGCCGCATGTCCTGGTCTTGCGGCATCTGGTCCATCTGGTCCTGCGAGAGATCCGCGGTCCCCGGCAGCTTGCTCAGGAGGTCCTTCATGCTGCCCATCTTCAGGACGGCCTCGAACTGGTCCCTCATGTCGTCGAGCGTGAAACGCGACATGAAGAGCCGCTCGGCGGCTTCTTCGGCCTTCTCCTGGTCGACGACCTCCTGGGCCTGCTCCACGAGGCTGACCACGTCGCCCATGCCGAGGATGCGCTGGGCCATGCGCTCGGGGACGAACTTCTCGAGCTTGTCGAGCTTCTCGCCGACACCGACGTAGCGGATCGGCTTGCCCGTCACCTCGCGGATCGAGAGCGCCGCACCCCCACGCGCGTCACCGTCGGCCTTCGTGAGCACGACGCCCGACACGTCGAGGCGCTGGTTGAACTCCACGGCGCTCGTTACGGCGTCCTGACCGAGCATGGCATCGACGACGAGCCAGATCTCCTGGGGATTGGCCTTGTCGCGGATGTCCTCCAACTCGTCCATGAGCTGGTCGTCGATGTGCAGGCGGCCGGCCGTATCGAGGAGCACGACGTCACAGCCGAGCTCCGTCGCCTTCTTCATCGCCCGCCGGCAGATCTTGGGCGGACGCCCGCCGTCTTCGAAGTAGACGGGCACGTCGATCTGCCGGCCGAGCACCTTGAGCTGCTCGATCGCAGCGGGGCGCTGCACGTCGGCGGCGACCATCAACGGGTTCTTGCCCTCGCGCTTCTTCAGGAAGCGCGCCAGCTTCGCGGTGGTGGTCGTCTTACCCGTACCCTGCAGACCAACCATCATGATCACGGTCGGACCGCGGTCGCTCCATCGGATACGCGTCTCTTCGCCGCCGATGAGCGTCGTGATCTCGTCCTGCACGACCTTGACGAACTGGTCGGCGGGCCGGACGCCGCGGATGGTCTCGATGCCGAGCGCCTTTTCGCGGACCTCGTCGACGAAGCGCCGGACGACCTTCAGGTTGACGTCCGCCTCGAGGAGGGCCTTGCGGACCTCCTTGATCCCCTCGTCGATGTTCTTCTCGGTCAGACGGCCGGAGCGGCCGAGACCGGAGAAGATGCTCGAAAAGCGTTGGGCGATGGCGTCGAACAAGGAGGACCGTCCTCAATGGGCAGGGGAACCGGCTCCGCACCCCTTGGGGCGCAGAACGGCGAGAATCGCGCATTGAACCACCGCCATCCGAGGCGGGAGAGCCTTTGCGGGGCGCTCCTACGGGCTCAGGGCTCCCGCGGGCTCGCGGGCGGGATTCTCCCGCCGGATCCGGGCCCCGAGCGCCCCCAGCTTCTCCTCGATGCGCTCGTAGCCGCGATCGATGTGGTAGACGCGCTCGACCGTCGTCGTGCCCCGGGCAGCCAGGCCCGCCACGACAAGCGCCGCCGAGGCCCGCAGGTCCGACGCCATGACCGGGCAGCCGGAGAGGTGGTCCACGCCCTGGACGATGGCCGTGGGCCCTTCCTTGCGAATGTGGGCGCCCATGCGCTGGAGCTCCGAGATGTGGATGAAGCGCTCGGGGTAGATCTTCTCGGTCACGAAGGAGTTCCCCGCTGCCACCGACAAGAGGGTCATGAACTGCGCCTGGAGATCGGTGGGGAAACCCGGGTAGGGCAGCGTCACGATGTCCAGGGGCTTGGGGCGGCCGCCGGGTCGGACGCGCAGGGCGTCCTCGTCGGGCCGCTCCACCGACACGCCCATCCGCGCCAGCACGGCGAGCGGGGCGGTCATCGTGCCCGGGTCCACGCCGCGCACGGTCACGTCGCCCTCGGTCATCGCCGCCGCACACAGCAGAGTGCCCGCCTCGATGCGGTCCGAGATCACGCGGTAGCGACATCCGGTCAGGCGCTCCACGCCGCGAACGTGGAGTGTGGGGCTGCCGATCCCCTCGATCTTCGCCCCCATCGCCACGAGGAAGCGCGCCAGGTCCACGACCTCGGGCTCGCACGCCGCACTCTGGATCACCGTGGTGCCGGGCGACAGGACCGCGGCACTGAGCACGTTCGCCGTCCCGGTCACGGTCGGACCGAACGGGCCGCCCAGGTACACGTCCCCGCCGCCGGTGAGGCCGGAGCCGTCGGCAGCGATGTAGCCGTCGGCGACCTCGACCCGCGCGCCGAGCGCGCGCATACCGCCCAGGTGGAGATCCACCGGCCGCGGGCCGATGACGCAACCACCAGGGAAGCTGACCTCGGCGCGACGCCGGCGTCCGAGCAGCGGGCCCAGGACACAGATGGAGGCCCGCATCGTCTTGACCAGCTCGTAGGGGGCGCGAACGCGGTCCGGGTCCGTGACCTCGGTGCGAATCGTGCCGTCCTCGAGGCGCTCGGCCTCGACGCCGAGCTCGCCCAGGATCCGCATCATCGTGCGGATGTCGCGGAGGTCGGGGACCCCCTCGAAGTGGCAGGGGCCGTCGGCCAGGATGGAGGCCGCGAGGAGCGGCAGGGCGGCGTTCTTGGCGCCGGAGACGGTGACCTCTCCGCGCAGGGGCACGCCCCCCTCGATGACGAATTGATCCATGAGCCGCCTTTCGAGGCCCCGCCGCCGTAGACAACAGGATGCTAGCGGGCCTCTACCCCCTTGGATCGGCCGGGGGCGGCCGCGGGCGCACGCGCACCGGCTTTGTGGTGCTCGGAATCCAGCTATTCTCAGGGGTTCCGCCGCCTTTCCCCCCAAGGAGTCGTCGATGTCCCTGAGCATGACCGCTGGCGATGCGTCCACGTTCCTCGACGCCGTCTCGTTCAACGCGGACGAGCTGAGAGCCGCCAAGATCGCAATCCATGAGTCCGCGGAGTTCCGCTCCGCCCTCAAGGACGCGCTCGATTCCCTGCCGTCGGAAGCGGAGGGCAAGGACGCTCTCCGCCGTGCGACGGCGCTGTATCTGCTCTCCCACCCCAAGGCTTCCCTGTCGAGCCTCGGCGAGAACGGTGACGCGCCCCAGGCGGTCCTGCTGCGCGGCCTGACGGCCCTGGAACTCGGCGATCCGCAGACGGCCTCCTCGGCCTTCGCATCCTTGGTCGGCACGGACATGGAAGGCGAGAGCTTCCTCATGCTGCTTGCCACCGCGTCGGCGCTCGCCGGCGACACGGCCATGGCACAGAAGGCTGCCGCCAAGCTGCCCGAAGGTGCCGACGCGCTCTACGCCGAGGGTATCGCGCTCGAGTCCGACGGCGAGTACGACGAAGCGCGCCGCAAGTACGAAGAGGCCATCGCCAGCGATGCCAACCACGCGCGCGCGTTGTTCCGGCTCGCACTGCGCTACGACACGGAGGGCGACGACGAGAAGGCGATGGAGCTCTACAACCGCTGCATCGCGCTCAACCCGACGCACGTGAACGCGCTCCAGAATCTCGCGCTGCTCTACGAAGACCACGGTCGCTACTCGGAAGCCGAGGCGTGCTACCGCCGCGTGCTCGCCGGCGATCCCAACCACGCCCGCGCCCGCATCGGCATCAAGGACGTGGCCGCTTCGCTGAACATGTACTACGACGAGGACCACGAGCGCCGCGAGGATCGCCGCGCCCAGGTCCTGCGTACGCCGATCTCCGAGTTCGAGCTGTCCGTGCGCTCGCGCAACTGCCTGGCCAAGATGAGCATCGGGACGCTCGGCGATCTCGTTCGCAAGACGGAGCAGGAGCTGCTCGCCTACAAGAACTTCGGCGAGACCTCGCTGCAGGAAATCAAGGACATCCTCGCGCAGAAGGGGCTTCGTCTCGGCATGTCGGGCTCGGACGACGCGCCGCTCTACACGCAATCGCGCCAGCAGGCCGAGGCCCAGCTCGACGCGCTCTTCGGAGCACCGGCCGCCGCGGCGCCGGGCCCCATCGGCGGCCCGGCCGCCCCCGGCGCAACGGGCGGCGGTGTCGATCCGCTGGAGATCCCGATCGAGCAGCTCGACCTCTCGATCCGTGCGCGCCGTTGCATGGAGAACCTCGAGATCCACACGGTGGGCGACCTCGTGCGCCACACCGAAGCGGAGCTCCTCGCATCGAAGAACTTCGGTCAGACCTCACTGAACGAGGTGCGCCGCAAGCTCGATTCGATGGGCATGTCCCTCCGGCGCAAGTAGCACCGCCACGCAAGCGGCCTGCGCTAGGGCTTGGGCTGTAGGGAGGGGGCGTTGTGCCCTCCGCGCCAACCGCGGTCCGCGGGGGCACACAAGGTGCCCCCCTACAGCAACCGACCGCCGCTCGCCGCATTTGCGTACCATGCGGCCGGAATGGAGCCGGAGCCGCAGTACTACATCCTGCAGGGCGAGAACGTGCAGGGGCCGTATGCGCTGTCGAAGGTGCGCGCCTACATCGAGCAGGGGCGCGTTCGCGCGAACATGAAGTTCTCGCGCGACGGCGGCGACTGGGTACGGGGGCGCGAGTGTCCCGAGCTCTTCCCCAGCGCGAAGCCCGGGCCGAGCCCTGCGCCTGCTGCGCCCGCCCCGTCACCGAACAAGGCGCCCGCCCCGAGCCGAAGCCGGGAGCGTTCCGCCGCACCGCCTCGGGAAGCGCGGCAAGGTCGCAGGAGTCGTCGCCCTACGCGGCGTCACATGCCCTCGAGCGTACTGTCGATCTCGGTGCTCGACTTCGTGCGTTCATTGCTGGCGTTGATCGCCGGCATCATCGTGATGGCACTCGTCTCCCACATCGAGTCGCAGATGCCGCTCGCCAGACTCCTGGAGGACGCGGAGAGCTACGCGGAGATGGAAGACGCACTCAACACGGTGCGTCTGATCGGCTACCTCGGCTTTCTCCTGGCGGCCTTGTACCTGCTGCTCGGCATCTGGATCCGCAGCGGCCAGCCCGCGGCCCGGGGCATGCAGTTCCTGGTGACCGGTCTGTCCCTCGCCTACGCGGCCTACGCTCTCCTGAACGAAGCCGCGGCCAAGAGCTCGATCCTGGGCATCGCGATCGACGTCCTGATCCTGATCCTGCTCTGCGGATCGGACACGAGCGCCTTCTTCAGCGGCCGGGAGCCAAGGCGTCGCGGCAGACGGTAGCCGATTCGCAAGCCGCGAGCGCGGGAGGTCCCGCGGTGTAGGGGCGACCCGAGCGAAGCGAGTGGTCGGCCCCTAGTGATCGATCGCGGCGAGGACGCGTTCGACCTCTTCAGGCAGCTCCGAGAGATCGTGGAGCACATCGGCGACGAGCGCGTCCCCGGTCAGGCCGCGCGCCTCGGCTTCGAACGACGGCAGGAGTCGGTGGCGTAGCGCGGGCTTGAGCGCCCACGCGATGTCTTCCGGAACGACGTAGTGGCGTCCCGCACGGAGCGCGGCAACGCGCGCGACGCGGCAGATCGCCTCGCCCCCGCGCGGGCTCGCGCCAAGGCGCAAATTGCGCCGGGCCGAGTCCGTGCCCGATGCGGAGCCGGGATCCGTGGCGCGGATGACGCGCGCCACCTGGCGGAGGAGCGGCTCGGGGATGTCCACGGTTCGGACCTCGGCGAGCAGCGCATCCAGCTCGCTGCCGCTGACGACGGACTCGGGCAGGACGGGCTCCGCTTCCGTCGTGCGCTCGAAGACCTTGACCAGTGACGCCTCGTCCGGCGAGGGCACCAGGATCTTCAACAGGAAGCGATCCAGCTGCGCTTCCGGCAACGGGAACGTGCCCTCCATCTCGACGGGGTTCTGTGTCGCGAGCACCGTGAACGGCAGAGGCAGATCGTGACGTTCGGTCCCCGAAGAAACCGTGCGCTCGGCCATCGCCTCGATCAGCGCGGACTGCGTGCGCGGCGTGGCGCGGTTGACCTCGTCGGCGAGCACGATGTTGCCGAACAGGGGCCCTTCGCGGAACTCGAAGCGGCGTCCCTCCGGTCCCTCGACGAGCACCTCGGTGCCGGTGATGTCGGCCGGCAGGAGATCGGGTGTGAACTGGATGCGCGAGAATCGGATGCTGCTCGCAGCAGCGATCGACTTGACCAGCAGCGTCTTGGCGACGCCGGGCGGTCCCTCCAGCAGGCCGTGCCCGCCGGCGAGCAGACACGCGACGGCCTCGCGGATGACGGGTGCCTGGCCGAAGACCGTCCCGCCGACGGCCTCTTCGAGCGCACGGATGCGTGCGGCGGCGGGGGACGTCTTGGATGCGGATTCGGCCATGGCGGTCACTCTACCTGCCAGCCAACGTGGCCGCGCGGGTTGGGTTCGCGTTGCTAGGGGTACGTACGTGCCATCGTGCGTGCAAACGGCGCGGCTTCGCGCACGTGTTTGAGATCGCCGAGCCATGCGACCACACGTTCCAGGCCCATGCCGAAGCCGGCACTCGGGCACGCGCCGTACCGCCGCAGGTCGAGGTACCACTCGTAGGCCTCCTGCGGCAGCCCCTCGTGTTCGATCTGCTCCAGCAGGTAGTCGATGTCGGGGCAACGCTCGCCGCCGCCGATGATCTCGCCGTAGCCCTCGGGCGCGATCATGTCGCAGCCGAGCACGACCTCGGGCCGCGCCGGGTCGCGCTGCATGTAGAACGCCTTGATCTTGGTCGGGAAGCGATGCACCAGGATTGGGCGGTCGTACTTGGCAGAGACCGCGTCTTCCTGCGGCGCGCCGAAATCCTCGCCCCACGGAATCTCCGCGTCCGTGCCCTTCAGCTCTTCGAGCGCGTCGTCGTAGCTGATACGCGGGAACGGCGGCACGCACGTCTCGAGCTTGGAGATGTCACGGCCCAGGGTCTCGAGTTCGGTCTTGCAGTTCTCCAGCACGCGCTGGACGACATGGCCGATCATGCTCTCCATGACGTCCATGTCCTCGTCGAGATCGGCGAAGGCCATCTCGGGTTCGAGCATCCAGAACTCGGTGAGGTGCCTGCGCGTCTTGGACTTCTCGGCGCGGAAGGTCGGCCCGAAGCAGTAGACCTTGCCGAGTGCCTGGGCCGCCGCCTCCATGTGGAGCTGGCCGGTCTGTGAGAGATAGACCTTGTCGCCGAAGTACTCGACAGGGAACAGCGTCGCCGTGCCTTCGGCGGCGGCTGAGTTGAAGATCGGTGCGTCGACGCCGACGAAGCCGAGATCGTCGAGGTGGTCGCGGCATGCGCTGATGATCTCGGCGCGCAGGCGCATCGCGGCGTGCGGGCGCGAGCTGCGCAGCCACAGGTGGCGGTTGTCCATCAGGAAGCCGGTGCCGTGGTCTTTCTTGCCGAGCGGGTACTCGCCGACGGCGGCGTGCAACACATGGAAGGACGTCGCGGTGATCTCGACACCGCCTACCTGGCGCTCGTCCTCGCGCACGGTCCCTCGGATGACCACCGAGCTCTCGAGCGGTACGTGGCCGGCGGCCTCGAGGGCGTCGTCCTCGACGTTGCCCTTCTTCACGACGACCTGCACGAGCCCCGTGCCGTCGCGGATCTGGAGGAAGCGCAGCTTGGCGCCGGAGGAGCGTCGCTGCCGGACCCATCCGCAGAGGAGGACGTCCTCCCCCGCCTTCTGCGGCAGCTCGCTGATCGTCGTGCGGTCCTTCATGGCGCCTGTTGTACGCGCCCAGCGCGACGACCGGCGTCCGAGTCCCGAGCGATACTCCGCGCGATGTACGAGTCCCTGCAGGGCCGGCTGGTAGAGCGCGATCCTGCCTCCGCGGTGCTGGAGGCGGGCGGGCTCGCGTACCGCGTGCACATCCCGCTCTCGACGTACGAAGCCCTGCCGCCGTTGGGGCAGGACGCCCGTCTGCTTCTGCACCTCGTCGTGCGCGAAGACGAGTGGCGGCTCTACGGCTTCCAGAAGACCTCCGAGCGCGCCGTCTTCCAGGCCCTGCTGCGCGTGAGCGGGGTCGGCCCGGTGATGGCGTTGAGCCTGCTGTCGGGGTTCCGCCCGGCGGAGCTACGCACGGCCGTCGCCGGCGCCGATGTGCGCGCGCTGACGCGCGTCAAGGGCGTCGGCAAGAAGACGGCCGAGCGCATCGTGGTCGAGCTGCGTGACGTGTGGAAGGACGGCGAAGACGCCGCTTCTCCCTTCCAGGCCGACACGGGCCCCCTGGGCGACGCGGTACGCGCGCTCGAGTCGCTCGGACTGGACGCGGCCACGGCGCGCAAGCGGGTGGACCGCATTGCCGCGAAGGAGGGCGACGTGGAGACGGCGGAGCTCGTGCGGCGCGCCTTGCGGGGGTGAGGTCGCCGTGATCGCGGGCCGACCACTCGGCCCTCCGGGCCTCGGGTCGCCCCTACATCGTTCCCTTCCGCTGCGCGTCCGCTGTGCCTAGCCCGATGTAGGGGCGACCCGAGCGCAGCGAGTGGTCGGCCCGCGGCCTCACAGATCGTGGCACACGGATCCAACGCTCCCTTCCGGGACCCGCGCGAGAACACGACCTGCCCTGTCGACGATCGCGGAGTTGCCGTACGCGATACGCTGTGGCGTCTCACCGACGATGTCCGACGCGACGACCCAGCAGCCGGTCTCGCGCGCACGCGCCTGGAGGTTCGCGACGTGCCGTTCTCGCCAGGCCTCGGCAACACCGCGACGTAGGAGGTTGTTGAGCGGCATCACGATTCCCTCTGCGCCGGCGGTCGCGACCGCACGCGCGATCTCCTGGTAGTTCGCGTCGTTGCAGATGTTGATCCCGACCTGCGTTCCCGCGATGTCGAAGACCGGGAACGCGTGGCCGGCCTGGAAGAAGGCCTCGTTCGGCCGTGCCTTCGCGTAGCGCCCGACAAGCCGGCCTTGCGCCACAACGAGCGCCGTGTTGAACAGGTGCTCTCCCCTGCGCTCGGCGATGCCCACGACCAGCGTCGTCTCGAACGCGCCGACGCGCTGCAGGAGGGCCTCGAACGCGGGGCTCCGGACTTCGTAGGACGCTCGCGCCGTCGCCTCCCGGTCGTTGGGGAAGTAGCCACCGATGTAGCATTCCGGGAAGCAGAGCAGATCGACGCCAGCGGCCTCCGCCTCGCTCAGGGCGATCCGCAGGCAGGCAACGGCCTCTGCTTCGTCACTCGTGCAGGCGGGCTGATAGGTCGCGATCCGCATCGGCGGCCCACACTCCGAATTGAAACGGGCTCGGCCGAAGCCGAGCCCATCTCACCTCGCGGTCGAGGCGTTCACTCCATCGGGGCAGGCTCGCGCCCGCCCTTCAGAGTGGGGGTTTGGGGGGCCCTGATCCCAGGATCACGCCCCCCAAGATCACTGCGTCGGCGGGCCGGCGATGAACCGGACGCCCGGAATCGAGACGGGGCTCGACTCGAGCGGGATACCCGTCGAGATGTCGACGATCGTGACCTGCGATGCGCCACGGGCGCAGATGTAGAGGTCCTTGGTCGGCACCATCGAGAAGTCCGGGTTGGTCGTCAGCAGCAGGTCCATCTCGGCCTGGAGCGTCTGGCCGTACCAGCACGAAGGCTGCGTGCCGTGGAAGCACAGGTTCGAGCCCGAAGGCGCGATGCAGGGCGTGCCCCACGAAGCGCGGTGCGCGATCTTGGTCGGGTTGGCACCCACGTTGGTGTAGCGGTTGAGCTCCACCGGCTGGTTGAGTGCGCTCTCGAGACCGAGCGTCGCGACCGAGTTCGCCCCGGCGCCCGACTCGGCGACCGAGAAGATCACCGGCGTGCCGGCAGGCAGGTTGTTGTCGAGGCCGTCAGGACCGTCGAAGTCCGGCAGCGTTCCGACGATCGTGTCGGGACGGCCGCCGTTCTGGACGCCCGTCTGGCAGCCCGGGCCCGCCAGGTAGTACGCCACCGTGCCCTGGCCCGGCTCGGCGCCAAGCGAGATGGCGGCGAACATGATCGGGTTGAGGCCCACGCAGGGCGTGAAGGCGATGTCGTTCGGCGAGGAGCCCGCGCCCAGCGCGAACTGCTTGACCGGCTCGTCATCCGCGAGGCGGATGGTGTTGACCGTGCCGTCCGAGAAGTCGGCGTACATGATCATTGCGACGCTCGGGCCACCGTTCAGACCATCACGGTTGAAGCCGGAGACACCACCGCCCCACTGCGACACGGAGATCGCACGCGGCGTGTTGCCCGTCGGCTGCGTCTTCGTGACGAAGAGCGGACCGTTCAGGAAGTTGATGCCCGGCGTGACAGAGCCGATGTTGTAGACGGTGAACGTGTTCGCACCCGAGTTGGTGACGAGCAGCGAATCGATGCTGCCGTTGCCGACCTGGACCGCGAGACCACCCGGGCTGGGCGAGTTGATCAGAGCCACCGGTACGCAGTCACGCGTGTTCAGGATGGCCACCTGGCCCGTGTTGAACGACTGCACGTAGAGCCAGCCGTGGCAGGTCGTGGCGTTGGTGCGGTTGTCGTAGTTGATCTCGAACGGGTCGAAGTTCGGGATGTTCGTGCTGTTCGCGACCGTGTCCGTACCGACCGGCAGCGTGTTCAGCGGGATGCCGAAGGGGAACTGCTCGGCGCCCGAGGCGTTGTCCGCCAGGTCTTCCTGGTTGATCGCGTCGATGAAACCGACGCGGTCGGGGGCCGACCAGGCGATCGAGTTCTCGGGGAACGGGTTGGCCGGCAGGTCCGCGGGCTTCACCGTCTGGAACTGGAATGCGAAGCTCAGCACCATCGCGTTGCCCGCGAGGTCGCTGACCGGCGCCGGGTTGTCCGGCGTATCCGGGTTGGCGGCCATGCTGTCCGCGTCGTTCCAGAGACCCGAGATGGTGCAGCGAATCTGCGTGTCGTACGGGAAGCCGCCCGTGACCGGGTCGATGCGCCAGATGGCCTCGTGACCGTTCGACGGCAGCGTGGCCTGGTCGAGCTCGCTCTTGAGCTTCGGGAAGGTCGGCGCCGGGATCTGCGGCGGCGGGACCGGCGCGAAGGCACCGGCGTCCACGACCTGGATCGTGTTGGCGTTGATCGTTCCGGCGATGACACCCTCGCTGAAGCGGATCACGATGTCAGGCGACGTGTCGCCGAAGATGTTCGTGACGACGCCGGCGATCTGATCTTCCGGAATGCCGGGCGGGGGCGGAGGCGGCGGGACGCCGGCACCCACGTTCTGCTCGCCGTTGACCGGATCGGTCGTCACGACGCGCGGGGGGAGCGTGTCCTCGTCACCCACGGTGAACGAGTGGAAGACCGGGCCGTCGCGCAGCGCGCGGCCGGCGGAGTTCGTGATGTTCTTGAAGATGCCGATCGTGTACTGGCCGTCCGGCAGCGCGGTGACGAAGCCACCGGGGCCCGCGGTCGCGAAGGGCGGCAGGGGCTGGCAGACGATGGCGTTGAGAGACGCCGTGTCGTCCAGCGGCGTTGCGTCGACGAGCGTCACGTCCACGGGGACCAGGACATTGCCGACGCCCGGGATCTCGCGCGTGATCTGCAGCGCAGACGGATCCACGCCCAGCGTCTTGTTGCCACCGATGAACACGGACGCCGGGGCGATGTTGGTCTCACTCTGGAAGAAGATGACCATCTTGCCTGGGTAGGCC
The DNA here is from genome assembly GCA_028281445.1 of Planctomycetota bacterium. GTDB lineage: Bacteria > Planctomycetota > PLA2 > PLA2 > JAEUHO01 > JANQJW01. The sequence goes on from JANQJW010000056.1 coordinate 92,608, forward strand.
GCGGACGTGGAGACCGTCAGCGAGCCGTTCGTGAACGTGGGGTTCTGCTGCAGCGTGTTGAAGTCGAACGGCGACATGAACGGCGAGAAGTTCCGGACCACCGGCTCCTGCACGTGGTTGCTCGAGTCCGACCCCCCGAGTCCACAGCCGGCCAACACCCCGACGGCTGCGATCAGGGCAAGGGCGACCGATGCGCGTGAGTACATACTGAGGCTCCTCTCAGCGGCGAAGGAACCAGTCTGCGGCGCCCCCCCGGACACCACCGCCGTCGATACGACTCGACGGGCAGGCAGACTGGCTAACGACGCCCGAATAACGGGCGTTTCGACGGCTTGGGTTATAGGTACGCGCCGACTTCGCCGCAAGCATCCCGCCACCCTTTCCGGGCGCCGAGGAGGGGATGCCAAGGCAGGTCGAAACGAACCCGATACGACTGCCACCGACCGTCACCAAGTGGTTGGGCGTGAGGGTCGGATCCACCTGCGCCAGGGCTCCCGAGGCGCCCGGGCCATCGTGGCCGGGCGTTGCGGAGGTGCGGGTCTGGTAGGCGAACTTCATGGCTCGGCTCTCATGAGCAAGGCCCATGCCATCGCGGTCCACTTGGATTTTTGTGTAAACCTATGGAATGAAACAACTTGCGCATCGACCGGGTTGGTCGAATCCGTGCAGGTCCGAGCACTCGTGCGGTTTCGCACCACGGGACTCACGCGAGGGAATGGAGCGTTGCACCTTTGGTCCCGCACGAGTCGGGACGGAGTATCCAGGTCCGAATGCCCCCCACCCGTATGCCCATTGTCTGTGAAACCGCCCTTCGCAGTCGCCGCGACCCCGGCGATGCTCGGGGGGTGAGCGCACGGGTGACTGTCACCATTCTGCTGGGCTTCGTCCTCACCCTCGCTGCAGCCGCCCCCTCTGCGCTGGCGCGGGGCGGGTCCATCACCCAGAACCTGCTCGAGAAGGGCCTTCGACATCTCCACCAGGCCGAGCGAGCCTACTTCACCGGAGCGCAGGACCGGGCACGCGCCGAGGGAACGCGGGCCGAGCGCGTGTTCGAGGACGCCTGGGCCCAGGACCAGAGCGACCCGCGCACCCCGATGCTCGGCGGCCAGGCCGCGGCCTTCGCACAGAACCTCGACGCGGCGAACAAGTGGTTGAACCGGCTGGCACAAGCGTCGCGCCTGGGTGAAGGCGATCCGGACATCCATTTCCTGACCGCGTTCGTGCACTTGATCGGCGCGAAGCGGCCGGACCGCGCGCTCCGCTCGCTCAAGCGGATGCACAGCCTCAACCCGCGGGCTCGCCCGATCGAACGGGACAATCTCATGTTCATGGCGCACCGCGACTTCGGCCGCGCGTACATGGACGCCGAGAAATGGGACGAGGCCATCAGCCAGTTCCGCTCGGCAGCCCGCCTGGCGCAACGCGCGTCCAATCGCGGTCGCGAGCTGTCGATGCTGGGCAACATCGGGATGGTGATGCGCCGCAGCGACCGCCTGATCGAAGCCACGGAGGTGTTCCGGTCCCTGCTCAAGGCCGAGCCGCAGGACCCGCTCTGGCACTGGCATCTCGCGTTGACGCTCGCGTTCCAGAGCCGCATGGCGGAGGCGATCCCGCACTATCGCGAGGTCATCCGCATGCGCGAGGCGGGCCAGGCCGGTGCGGGCGTGTATGCGGAGCTCGCCGGGGCGTACCTTCGGCTTGGGAACTGCATACGCCAGGTCGCGGAACGAGAAGCCGATGTCGCGACGCGGACGAAAGCGTTCGAAGAGGCGAAGTCAATGCTCGAGCGCTACATCAAGGAGGCCCCCGACCAATCGTTGGGCCACAAGTGGCTCGGTGTGCTCCTGTTCGAGGATCTCGAGCAGCCGTATGCGGCGCTGCCCCACTTCCGCAAGGCGTTCGAGCTCGACGAGGTCTGCGAGGACTCGCTCGCCTACATGATCAAGATCCACGAACGCTATCCGCCGCCGCCGGACCAGCTTCCGAAGGACGATCCCGAGGCAGCCGAAGCGGCGCGCAAGGCGTGGAGAGCGCCGATCGCCGCATGGAAGAAGAACATCCAAGACGGCGCGGACCGGCGGCAGAAGATCCGCGAGGAGCGCGTCAAGCGGACCGGCGAAGCCGGTTGTGATTGAGCGCGGGTGATTCGCGGACGGGCACAAGGCCCGTCCCTACATGTCCTTGCATGAGCTGACGGCCTTCATGCCGCCGCCCGCGCCAGTGCCTTCTTCCGCTTGCCGAGCACCCGGATCAGGATCCATCCGGTGATGCCGAGCTGGACGAGGAACGAGAACAGGAAGCCTTGCTTGAGCAGCCCGATGTGGCTGCGATGGCGGCGGTAGTCCTCCGACGCAACCCAGAGGTCGTGCGCGCGACGCCACGGCTTGAACGCCGGCGTGCCGGGCGCCGGCGACTCATCCGGCTGCTTCGCGCGACGCAACTCGGACGCGTCATAGCGCGCCTCGATGCTGCGGCGTTGAGAACGGGCGTCCATCGTGAGCAGCAGGTAGAGACCGAGGTGCGCGAGTCCCACGATGCCGATCACGAGCGCCGCAGTGCCCCAGGGGCCGCGCACGGGTGCAACCGTTGTCGGAACGGGCGCGTCCGGCGGCGGCTTCGCCGGTGGCTCGGTGCGCCGCGCGGGTACGACGACGGGATTCGAGCAGCCGCCGCACGCGACGACAGCCCCGGGCTTGCCGCCGCGTAGCTTCGCCTGGCACTGAGGGCACTCGAAGATCACGGCAGCGGGCGCTCGTTGGCGGGTTGCGGGCACGGAGAGATCTCGCGGCGATGCACGGACCTCTAGATACCCCGAGCGGGCTCGACGCCTATCAGGCGACGTACTGGAGGACGGCCTCGCGGATCATCTTCTCGTCGGGGAACTCACCCGTCTTGAGCTTCGAGTAGATCTCCTCTTCATCGACGTAGACCTCGAAGCAGCCCCCACCCGCGGGTTCGAGCTCGAGCAGGGCGAGGTTGGACTTCAACTCTTCGAGCAGGACGGTCGCCAAACTGACGGCCTTGGGCTCGTAGTTTCAGACGGCGCAGTACATGATGCGGATCTTCATGAGGATTCCGGTCTCCAGGGCGGGCAGATCGTATCTGTGACGGCCCCCGCGCTCCGATGGTTTCGGGGCTGCCCGGGCCCCGCCGGACGCGACAACCCGCCCTCCGCGGATATCGTCCAGACCGTGGATGAATCCCCCGCCCCCGTCAATTTGACCCGCCGGATCATCACGTCCGCAGTGCTCGTCGTGGCGGCCCTGTTCGTGGCGCAGTTCGGCTTCAAGCGGCTGGCTTCGCTGCGCGAGGACAGCGCGCGGACGGAGGGCGGCGTGCTCGCTCCCCTGGTACGCGCGGAGCGGGCCAAGCGCCTCGACTACACGGAGACGCTCCGCGGCTACGGCCGCGCCGAGCCGCTGCGCCGCTCGACGGTCGTGGCCGAGGTGGCGGGCGTCGTCCGGACGATCGCGCCGACGCTCGAGCCGGGTACGGCGATCCAGACCGTTACGGATCCCTCGACAGAGAACGGCGGTTCGGGCGCGAAGGGCGCGCTGCCGGTGCTCGTGACGCTGGACGCGCGCGACTTCGAAGACCGCATCGAGTCAGCCCGCGCCGAGGTCAAGGCCGTCGAGGCCGAGATCGCGCGTCTCGGAGCCGTCGGCGCGACGCTGGAAGAGCGAGTCCCCATCGCCGAAGAGGAACTCGATGCCGCGCAGCGCGAGCTGCGACGCATCGCGGGTCTCGTTCCCAAGACCCTGACCGAGAGCGACCTCGACAAGCAGAAGCTCCAGGTCACCGTGCGGCGCAGCAACCTCCTCGCGCTCGTCTCCTTGGTGAACGAGAACGACCAGGCGGTTGCCGCTGCCAAGGCGCGGCTGGTCGGTCGCAACAAGGCGGTGCAGCTCGCTGTTCGCGAGAAAGAGCGCACTGTCATCCGTGCCCCGTTCGCGGGCCGCGTGGCGATGCGCCACGTCAACCTCGGCGAGCGCGTTCGCATCGGCGACCCGCTCTTCACGATCGTCGACCTGACGCGCATGCAGATCCCGGTCGCGCTGCCGGCCGGCCGCTACGACGAAGTCGCCCTCGACGCCGCGGCGCGCGTCAAGCTGCCGGATCACGACGACTACCTGTGGGAGGGCACGCTCGACCGCATCGCGCCCCAGATCAACACGCAAGAGCGCACGTTCTTCGCCTTCGTCGTCGTGCCGGGCAGCGCGATCCAGACCACCGCCCCGCCGGGCACGCACGTCATCGCGGAAGTCCAGGGCAAGACGCATGAACGCGTGATTGCCGTGCCGCGGCGCGCCTTCCTGGGCACGCGCATGTTCGTCGCGAAGAAGGCCGAGGGCGAGGAGTACGTGATCGAAGAGCGCCAGCCCGCGGTCTCGCGCTACCTCTCGGGCGTCGCGCTCGTCACGAACGGCATCGAGGACGGCGAGCTGTTCCTCGTCACGAACCTCGAGGCGGTTGCGGCCGGCTCCCGCGTCCGGCTCGCGGAGGGCGAGGGGGCGAAGTGAACCTCCCGCGCTTCTCCGTCAACAACCCCGTGGCGATCAACCTCGCCATGTGGGCCGTCCTGATCGGCGGCCTGATCGCGTGGAACTCGATGGTGCGGGAGTTCTTCCCGCGCATGGAGGCCGAGCAGGTCCTCATCACCGTGCCCTACCCCGGGGCGACGCCGGAGGAGATCGAGCGCTCGGTCACGCGGCTGATCGAACGCGAGATCCAGAACGTCGCGGACGTCGAAGAGATCGAAGGCAAGGTCTTCGAGGGCGTCACGATCCTCACGGCGCAGCTGGAGCAGGACGCCGACCGCGACCGCGTGCTCAACGACATTCGCAGCGAAATCGACAAGGTCATCCCCAACCTGCCGGACGCCGCGGAAGAGCCCGAGGTGGTCGAGCTCAGGCCGTACCTGCCCACGATCGCCGTGGTGCTGTCGGGCGAGGTACCCGAGAGCCAGCTCCACGACGCGGTGCTCGAGGTCAAGGAAGACTTGCTCGACCTGCCGAACGTCACCGAGCTGGTGATCACGGGCTTCCGCAAGCGCGAGATCGCAATCGAGATCGTGCCCGAGAAGCTCGACGAGTACGGGCTCACGTTCGAGCAGGTGGGGCGCGCCGTCTCGGCGCTCAACCGCGACATCCCCGGCGGCCAGCTCAAGGGCGCGCAGGCCAACGTGCGCGTGCGGACGATGGGCGAGGAGCAGCTCCCCCACGAGATCGAGAAGAAGATCATCCTCACGACGCCCGAGGGCACGGCCATTCGTGTCGGCGATGTCGCGCGCGTGATGCCGACGTTCGAGGACAAGACCGAGAAGGGCCGCTTCCAAGGCAAGAGCGCTGCGCAGATCTTCGTCTTCAAGACGCCGGAGCAGGACGCGATCCAGATCTCCGAAGCCGTGCGCGCCTACGTGAAGGAAAAGCAGGCCGTCATCGGCGGCGCGGTCAAGCTGGACGTCACGACCGACCTCTCGCGCTTCATCGAAGGGCGCCTGGAGCTCATGGTCCGCAACGCCCGCGCCGGCTTGCTGCTGCTGCTGCTCGCGCTTGCGATCTTCCTCGAGCTGCGCGTTGCACTCTGGGTCGCGGTCGGCCTGGCGGTCGCGTTCATGGGCACGTTCATCGTCATGTTCCTCTTCGGCATGTCGATCAACCTGATCAGCCTGTTCGGCTTGATCGTCGTGCTCGGTCTGATGGTCGATGACGCGATCGTCATCGGAGAGAACATCTTCCGAAAACAACGAGAAGGCATGCCACCGAAGCAAGCCGCGGAAGACGGCGCGGGCAAGGTCGCGCTGCCCGTGGTCGCGGCCGTGATGACGACGATCTGTGCGTTCCTGCCGCTCGCGTTCATCGAAGGCCGCATGGGCACGTTCTTGCAGGTCATGCCCATGGTCGTGATCGCCGCGCTTGCGGTGTCGCTGTTCGAGGGCTTCCTGATCCTGCCGGGACATCTTGCGCACAAGCCCAAGCCGCATCCGAAGCCGGGTCCCGTGCGCCGCTTCCTCCGGCGCATGAGCAACTTCCGCCACCACGTGTTCGAGAACGTGCTGCCGGGCATCCTCGAACGGCAGCTGCGCTTCCTCCTGCGCTGGCGGTACGCAACGGCCGCACTCGCCGGCGCGATGCTACCCGTTGTATTCGGGCTGATCGCCGGCGGTGTCGTCCCGTTCGTGTTCCTGCCTGACACGGACGCGGAGACGATCACGGCGGACCTGGAGATGGCCGCAGGTACGCCCGAGGAGGAGACGGCGGAGGTTCTCGCGCAGGTCTCGGCGCTGGCGCGCAGCAAGGGCGAGGTGAAGTCGACGTTCGCCGTGATCGGCGCTTCGTTCGGGGACCGGGGACGAATCACCGCGTCCGACCCCGCGGTCATGGGCCAGGTCACCATCGAGATGGTTGCGGCGGATCAGCGCGAGGCGAAGGGGCTGCGCAAGTCCCAAGACGTGCTGACCGAGCTGCGCAAGGAGTCGGCGAACCTGCCGGGCGTACGCCGGCTGTCCTTCGAGGCGCGCTCCGGCGGTCCCGGCGGGCCGGACATCGAGATCCGCGTGCGCGGCGACGACCTCGACATGCTGCAGAAGGCGGTCGTGCGCGTGCGCGAGCACGTTGCCGGCTACGACGGCATCGAGGAGATGTACGACGACCTCGAGCTCGGCAAGCTAGAGGCGCGCATGCGGCTGCGCGAAGACGCGCGCCTGATCGGGTTGACGACCGCGGACGTGGCCCTGCAACTACGCCACGCGCTCTTCGGTTTCGAGGTTCAGGACCTGCAGATCGGGGACGACGAGGTCACGGTCCGAGTCGTCCTCCCCGAGTCCGAGCGGCGCACGCTGGAAGACCTCGGCCGCCTGCGGATCGAGGCACCGAGCGGTGCCCGCGTACCGCTCGCGGAAGCGGCGACGTTCGACACCGAGCGCGGCTACGCGTCGCTGCAACGCGTGGACGGCAAGAGAGCGGTGACGATCAAGGCGCAAGTCGACGGCGAGAAGGCCAACGCCGCGCAGATCACCGCGGAGATCGGCGCGGCGATGAAGGACATCGGGAAGGACTTCCCGGGGGTCTCGCTCTCCTTCGAAGGCCAGCGCAAGGAGACGAGCGAGTCGATGGGCTCGCTCCGGTACCTCTTCCCGATCGCGTTGCTGCTCATCTACGCGATCATTGCCGTGCTCTTCAAGAGCTACGTCCAGCCGATCATCGTGATGAGCATCATCCCCTTCGCACTCATCGGCGCGGTGCTCGGCCACGTCATCATGGGCTTCCCGCTGACGGTGCTGTCCATGTTCGGCATCACCGCGCTCGTCGGCATCGTCGTCAACGACGGTCTCATTCTCGTCGACCTGGCGAACCGCAAACGCGACGAGGGACTGCCGCTGCTCGACGCCGTTGTCGAAGCGTCGAAGGGGCGCATGCGTGCGATCCTGCTGACGTCGATCACGACGATCGTTGGCCTTGCGCCGATCATGCTCGAGACGAGTTTCCAAGCACAGTTCCTGATTCCGATGGCGGTATCGATCGTCTTCGGGCTGCTGTTCGCGACGCTCTTGATCCTCGTTCTGCTGCCGGTCTTCTACATCATCCTCGAAGACGTGCGCGCGGGCATGCGCTGGCTCTGGGGGCACAAGTGGGCGCACCCCGACCCCGTCCCGGCCTCCCAGGCGATCTCGCGCGACGTCGCTGAGTAGTCGTGGGCTAGTAGCTGCTGGCCGGCGCCGACGGCGCCTGACGCGGGCTGTTTCAGCCGCCCGCGAAGAAGACGAGGAACGCGGCGGCCACCACCACCACGCCAATGACGAGTACCTGTCGCATGCGGCCTCCTAGGTCAGTCGCTGCCGCCCTGAGTATTCGGCACTCGCGCGGATCTCGCTGAGCGCAACCGAAGCCAGCAGGGACGCAAGACCTTCCGTCCGGGAGCCCGAATCCCCGGCAAAGCGCCTTCAATCGGCTTCTGGTGCCGCCTGCCCCCCGGAGCGGGGTCTGCGAGGGTGACGGCGTACCTCCTGCGGCACGCTCAGACGACTTGTGCTTTTCCAAAACGGCGCGGCGGCTCGTACGTTGAAGGAACTGAGCGATGACTGTGCGCACGACCTGGGCCGCGATCTTCCTGGCACTGCTGCTGGCTGCCTGCGGTGACCCGGAGGGCTTGCGTGCACCGGCGCAAGAGGACCCCGTGCCCGAAGAAGGGCGCCCGATCGTGGTCGACGTGACGAAGACCGAGGAGCCGACGCCCTCGGCGCCGGACGCTCCCGCCGCCCGCCCCCAGGCCGAACCGCCGGGTCGCCTGAAGGGCCGCGCGCTGGCCGAGCATTGGCTGGCGCGCTACGACGCAGAGCCGGAAGCGCCCGCGCCGCTCAAGGAGCTGGCGCGCCACGGTCTGCCGGTGTCACGCAAGCTGATGGCCCGCATGGCCGATGCGGAGGACGCGCAGACTCGCGAGCGGGCGTTCGTAGCGCTTCGCGCCATCTTCCGGAAGACAGCGGAACGACACCGCAGCAAGCTCAGCACGTATTTCACGCTGCTGACGATGCTCATCGAGGAAGGCAACGCGGAAGTGGCGCGCCTTTCGTGGGTGTTGCTGGCGGAGCTTCCGCCGGACGTCGTGCGCAGCACGTCGGGTCCGCTGTTGCTCCAGGGCTTCACCCACGATCAGGTGTCGGTCCGGCGCTTCGCCATCGCTGCGATGACGACGCTCGGCGCCTACGCGCCCAAGGAGACGGAAGAACGACTGGATCTGATGAGCAAGGCGGATCCCGAGTTCGACGTGCGTGGCGACGCGCGAGCGGCTCTCAAGACGTTGCGCAGGGCACGCGAGGGGGACATCTTCGTACCGCCGGAGAACTGGTGTCCGGGTCCCCAGCCGAGCTTCTCCCCGCCGCCCTTCGACAGGAACCGCTCTCTCGAGGAGCTGCTGGCGTTGATCGAGGAGTTGGAGCGCAAGCTCGAAGAGCAGGAGAAGGACAAGAAGGGGAAGTGAGGGTGGTGGGCCAGGTGAGATTCGAACTCACATAGGCTTTCGCCCGGGGGATTTTAAGTCCCCTGCGTATACCGGTTCCGCCACTGGCCCCCTCTATTTTCTGGGCTCTGCGGCCCACCTTGGATTCTCGTACCCCCGGTGCGCACAGCCGCGCGCGATCTGCCCCCGTGAGGACCCGCCCGACGCCCTCCAAGCGCCGCTCCGGGGTTGCGCGCTGGCGAGAAGGCCGCCGGCAGCGTCAGCACAGCTTCGGCACCACCGACGAGATCCGTGCGCGCATGCTCTTCGACGAGTGGGTCAAGGACTACGAGCCCATCCCCACCAGCCACGACCAGGTGCTCGAGCGCTTCGTCCGCTACCTGCGGCCCGAAGGCCTCAAGGACGAAACGATCGGCTACTACGAGAAGAAGCTCCGGCCGCTCGTTGACGCCTGGCAGGACGTCCCGCTCGACCGCTGGTCGCGACGGATGTTCGAGGACTACCTGGCCAGCAAGCCGCAATGGTCGACGTCCTCCCGGCGCAAGATGGTAGCGCCGGCGAAGCGCTTCCGCGACTGGCTCGTCGATCAGGACGCCGACGTCAGGGACTTCGTGGGCCGCTTCCGGTTCCGGAAGGAGCCCGCGCGCCAGCTCGCCGTGCTGGAGCTCAAGGACGTCCTGCGCTCGCTGGAGGCCGCGCGCTCCCACCGCTGGCTGGAGCTGCCGCTCGGCCTCGCCGCGCTCGCCGGCCTCGCCAAGGGCGACATCCGGGCGCTTGACTGGGCCGAGGTTGACCTCGAGGCGGGCGTCATCCGCCGCCCCCGTCAGAAGCGGCCCGACCAGACCATCCGCACCCCCATTGTGCCGCCGCTGCGTGCAATTTTGCTCCGGGCCTACATCCAGCAGGGGCGACCGGACAGCGGGCCGGTCTGCGCTGGGATGCCGCGCAACGGCGACGCGATGAACGAGGTCCTCAAGCGACACGAGGAGCGGTCCGGCGTCCCGGCCGCGCCGCGCTTCGAGGGCGGCTGGCACCGCTACCGGCGCTCGCTCGCCTCGGTGCTCACGGGCCTGGGAATCGAGGACTCCGTCATCGGCGCCATCCTCGCCCACACCCCGGGTTCGAAGGTGACGGCCATGGCCTACCAGGTCGTGCCGGCCGAGGCCCTGCAGGCGAGTATGGAGAGGTTCGCCGACGCGATCGAGAAGGCTCAGGGGTAGGTGGGCGGAGTAGACTTGGCGGTGGGGAGGACGAGAGAATGTCCATGACGCCGCGCTACTCGGTGAGGCTCTTCGACGGCGCACTTGGAGGCCTCGTCGATGAGCCGTTCTTGCTTGACGCCGGCTCAGCACGCGAGGCAGCACAGCGGGCGATTGCCCGCGAAGATGAGGTGATGCCGGACGGCTCTGTGGGCCACGAACTGGTCGTGGGCACGCTACGGATTAGGCCATTCGTGTGGCTGAACTTCGATGGCATGCCAGCAGGGCTGATCGTCGTGCTTGACCGCAGTGGCGGCGGAGCTTTCCTGGAACCCGAGGAAGACGAGAAGTAGCCACCGCCACGGGGACGCACGGTAGGGCAAGAGGGAGCCCCATATACCCCGCGACGGCGGCCATCCCCTATCGACGCTCCCCTCGGCAGACCTTGAGGCGCCGGCAGCTCCACGAGTCGAGCATGTAACGCCTCCCAAGCGCTGCAGATGAACCCACGCTCAGAGGCGCTCTTCCCCTTCGGCCACCGGCGCCAAGCCCACCGTAGTCATGGCCCGGGTCGGGTTGTCACGGGCGGGGGGCCGGCGCCGGCAGAGGCCCCCAGGCCTGCCAGGGGTGATCCCGCGTCAGGCTGTTGACCTCCCGCTGGACGCTCTCCCTCCACTCCTCGCTCGGAAGGCTGATCGTGCGGGCGGTGCGCCACCGGTTCCCGTCAGAGACCCAGAGGACGTACTCCCCGAGAGGAGCGTCGAGGAACTCGAGGGCGGTGAAGAAGCGGGGCACGCCGGGAGCATAGCCCCGCCTGGGCGGATCGGGCTTGACACCAGGACGCCGCCGGCGCGAGGCTGCCTGCGTGGAATCGAGGAGAATCACACATGGCAGCACAGGTTGAGTTCCTGGGGAGCTTCTACACCCTTCGCAAGTTGGTCGCCGCACCCGACCCGCCCATGACGCCGACAGTCCACCTGCAGGGTCCAGGCGCGATCATTGGGATTCGATCAGACAGGGGAGCATCGAGGTTGCTGACCATCGACGGTAACGCGGTCATCATGGACGCGAAGCAGGTCCAGCCCGCAAGCTGGCTACACGGCCCGGTGATTTGGCGCGAGGAGCTGGTGGCGGAATGCCACGATCAAGATGCGCAGCTCATCGTCTGGTACATCGGCGGGTCGGACGCCGGCGACGAGCTTGGCGACCTGATCAACGCACTGCAGCCTGGCTAGACGGCCCCACTCCCGGCCGCCTCCATGAGGTCCTGGGCCCTCCTTCGGCGGGGCGGGGCCGGGGGGATATCGCGCGATCGCCGCGGCCGGTGACGTGCTTTCGAGTGCTGGTATCGTGGCGCTGTGGTCCTGCCTTCGCTAGCCCGGTCGCTCGTGTCGTCGCTTGCAGTGGCGCTCGTTATCTCCTGGGGCCTGGAAGTTGAAGCACTGGTGGTGGTGACCGCTCTTGGTTGCCTCGCCCATTCAAAAAAAGGCGTAGCGTGCCACATTCGGAATCCGGTCTAGACCCCGCTCCCACTTCTCGCCTCCACACTCAATCGCCGAACATCCAGACCACGAGCTTGAGGACGCCGACGAAGACCAGCATCAGCCCAGCCACCACGGCCGTCGTCATCCAGAAGCTGTACCCCTCCTCATCCCCCTTGTTGCTGAGCCAGAGCCCCAGGCCCAGGCTGCCGAGGAAGAGAAGGACGATGCAGCCCGCCTCGCCGCCCGGGTCCCCGCTGCACTCCTTCTGCCGCTCCGCCACGAGACCAGTCTAGCGGCGCCCACTCCCCGTGGGGCGGGGCCGGGCTACTCGTACTCGATCTTGAACTCGACAGGGCCGGCGAAGCGCCTGCACCCAGACGGGCGCCTACTTACCGATGAGTGGCCGGGCTACACCTACGTCGGGCGCTACTTCCGCGGCGGGCAACGAACGCACGAAGGTGAAGCCGCGCAAGACCTCCCGTGATAGCTAGGATGGAGCCCGCACGGGCGGCGTGTGCCGTCTAGAGAGGAGGCTCTCTTGGCCAACATATTGTCCGTGCGCGATGCCTAGGTAGGGGGTTGCCGCCCCCGTCCGCCTCGACGCGCGCTTGGTACGTCGAGGGCCTGGTGGGTGAACATCCTGCTGGCGCGGAGTCGCTTTCCCCCCGAAGAGGAGCTTCCGGGGGGCCACATCCGCCGCCCGATGCGCCCTCCCAGGTCGGCACGCGGGGTGTATGCCCTGGCGGCAACCTGGGGGCGGGTCTTTTTCAATAAGTACATACTCCCGCGAGTTTGCCTTCCGTTGGAACACGCGCGACGACCGCGACCGCTTCACGAAGGCAATTCGCAAGAGCGTGGGGCGGCGGCTGAGGTACGCAGACCCAGCCTAATCTTCGTACGCCTTAGCCAACATTATCTCTAATCGCTTCTGCATCTCATTGCAGGCGGCCGTCACGAGTCCGGGGCTGGTGGCATCCGCATACTCCTTCCCTTCGCTCTCCGGGAAAGAGCTAGACCACCCTGTACCAACGAGACCCGTACGCATGACCGTATGAACAGTCACCAGAAGGGCGGCGCAGGTGGGGGCAGTGTCGGGCTGGGTCTTGTCGCGGATCATCACGACGGCTTCGATGGTCTTCGCAAGGGTGTGCCTATACGACTTGCGCCTCTTGAGTCTGCCTGCGTGCGCCCTCCAAGTGGCAAGGGCAAGGACGAGAACGACGAACCACACCGCAAACACGCCACAGAAGATGCCAGCCCACATCATCTGGTCTACAGGCTCAGACTTCACGCCCTGCACCATGACGGCCACCAGTGCCGCAGTGACCCCGGCGAGAATCCCAAGGAGAGTCTTGGTCGCGGCATTGGGCGTGGGGATCTCCACGCCTCTGAATTGGCACGACCGGGGGACAGGTCCGCCGCGCCCAAACGCCCAAGTTCGGCACAAACCCCACCCATTTGACCTATCTACCTACTCCCGTGGGTCCATTAATACGCCCCTGCGGGCGAATCCCCATCTAGACCTCCTCACGGCCGGATCCCCGCGAGCTCGTCGAGCAGCCGGACCAGCTCGTCCAGGTCGAAGATGTCGAGCAGGCCGCGACGGCACTCCCCTCGCACCTTGAGCCACGCGCCGGCGACGCGCTCGGCGTGGATGCGCTGGCGCGTGGATGCCGGAAGACGGCTGCGTGTCCGCTCTCCCTGGACCGTGAGGTCCGGGCGCTCGAGGTCCTGGCGGCCGGCGTGGGCGTTGCGGTCGCTCACCCGTGCCGCTACCTCCCCAGCCGGTCGTAAGCCCAAGCCCTTTAGAGATGACCCCCGCCTCCGCTATTCCAGGACAAGATCATCCCTTGTCCCAAGCTTCCCGTCCGGCCCCATGCTCCTCAGAACGTAGTCGCCCCGGGCGGGCTCCAAGCGCACGGGAACAGGAGTAATCGTCCCCCCTGCATTCCGAAGCTCGCCGAGGGGGTCATCGCCCCGCGGGCACACGTAGACGAACGGATTCCCCCACGCGTCGACGTACTCCAGCCCCAACTCAATTCCGCTCGGGCTCCCCCTGCGGTCACCGTCCGTGTCTCCAATAGGTACGGGTAGTGGCGCGTCGCGCTTCATCATGTTGGCGAGAGAGTAGTAGAGCGACTCGCTGCCCAGATTCGTCATGTTGTCGTTGGGCGACCAGCGCAGCGTGCTGGACGGCGGCAGGCCACCCCGCGCTGCCGCCCATGACGCGATCGCCGACCTAAGTTGCGCGCCCATGCGGCGGGTGTCTCTGATCCGTTGCTCAGCTTGTTCCGATGCACCACACCCCAACTGTGTCACGGCAACCAGAAGCGCGACGAGGAGAGAAAGAACTCGGCTACGACTCGTTGTATACCCTGAACGCGCGGTCAAATGCCTTCTCCGCTTTGGTCTTCGGAGGGTGAGCGTGCACATATGGGGACATCCGCGAGAACATCTCATTCCAATCGCGGAAACACCGAGCGGTTTCATCTAGCACCTGCGAGAAGTAGTGGCGCATCACGGGATCCATCATACTTGCCGCAGCCTTGGCGGCGACCTGCATGTCGGCCTTCCACGCGTCGAACTTCCCCGCCTTGATGATGTCGTTGATCGCATTCAATTTTTCGTATACGGTGCGTAGCGCCAGTTCTCGTCTCCACCCTTCCTTCTGACCCCGGCCAAGCGTGCGCTCGCGCTCCTTGACAGCGGCCGGAATGTCTTTGGCCTTCTCGCGAAGATGGTCGATGACCCTCCCGAGTTGCTTAGCAATCTCATCTGCCTCTTTCTCCGCCTCCTCCCAACGCCGCTTGAACCTCCGCATCCATGCATGGAAGTCAAAGAAGTAGTATCCAGAATCCGGCGGCCAATCGATCCGTGGGTACGGCACCTGAGGAGAGGGGCTGGGGGAATCGAAGGGATCTCCGTCGGGCGGAATGACGAACTCGCGCTCGTGGCTCAAGGAGCCCGCCATAGGGCCACTCCCGAAACTACCAACCTCCAACGCGTCGAACGCACACCCGGAGCACGGCTCGCCGTAGGGCAAGCCGTCGCAGCATCCGTTTCCTCCGCCGGCGCGGATTCCAGACGGGCCCCAGTATCGCACGGGACCCCCTAGTAGGGACGCCAAGCAGGCGCCTGCACGAGAAGGTGCACACCATCCGCGGCGTCGTCGCCGGCAGCGAACTCGAATCGGAAGCGGAGGATCTCCTTGCAGCCTGTCAGGTCCTTGCTCGGTGAACCAGTTGTCGTGATGTTGTCGAAACTGCCTAACTCGGAGAACGTGGTGTCCTCCTCGTTCCGATGCTCGACCTTGATCGTCAACGTCGGGCTCCCGGTCATGTTCTGAACGTCAACGGAGAAGGTCGCAGCAAGCCCGCCACGAGGAAACTCCGGGCTGAAGTAGGCCGAGCCCCCCATCTTGAACATGGACGTTCCAACTATCATGCGTTCCTCCTTCGGCGCCGCCATGCGACACGCGCTCAGTACGGTTCTCTCGAAACCGGGCGGTTGAGCCGCGCCAAGAAGAAGTCTCATTCCCTCTCAACCCGAATCGTCTCGTCCGGATGTGTAGCGCGATCAACCGTACGCAGGTACGCGGGGTCGTCAACAGCGAAAAAAGAAGATGCGCCAGCAGCCCATTCCCGCAAAGAGGTTGCTACACATCCGGGGAAGTACGACCAGGGTCGAGAGGCTACTGGCGCATCAGTAGTTTAGGGTGACGCCACCCCATCTCAGAGATTTGCTCCGGTTCCGCGTTCTCGCGCACTCTTCTGGTTGTGACAGGCCCGGCACAATGACTGCAGGTTGGCATCGTCGAACGCTCCTTTCGGCGTTCGCTTCGCGATGATGCGCGGCGGTGCGGCGGGGAACTGCTGCTGCAACAACGCGACGAGTCCCACGATGTGATCCACCTCGGTCGCTTCCGTCACTCTGCCTCTTGCCTTGCACTGCACGCAGAGCGGGTGCTTGCGTCGATAGGCCTCGCTCTTCTTCCGCCACCGCACGCCGGACCGGATCGCCTTGGCGCGAGCGAGGTACGGACACCGAGCACGCTGGCGCTCGTAGACCTTGTCGGCTTGCGCTCGCCCACCTCGTCGCTCTCGTAGCCGCTGGGCATGGCTTCGAGCACGCTTCACGACACGCTCTTCCGGTTGATGCGGTTCTCGTTCGGTCCCTTGCGCACTCTGCCGCCAGGCGCATTCAGGTGCTCAGCTCTCCCCACATGGTGCGCCCTCCCCCACCTCTCCATCATCCGCTCGTACTCCTTCGTATCGGAGTAGGTCATCCAGGGTCCGGGGGGATGGGGGCGACCATCAGGGGGAAGCCGACTCCACGGCGATGCGCTCGAGCCGTGACTCCACGTTGGCGATCTCCTCGATCACCGCGAGCTCTACGAGCGCCTAGCGACACTCGTGGGCTCGCAAGCAGAGGCAGACGCCGCCATGGGCGTGCCCCTCAACGTGAAGGAGCCGCCGCGGCGCCACATCACGGCGAGCGTCCTTTCCACGAGCCGACCGTTCCCCGACATGATCAGGGCGACGATCGAGGTCACGAACCACTCGGACCTACACCTCGGTCGGGTTGGCATTCGGATCGACGCGTACGACGGCGCCAAGCGGCACCTTTCCGGCTCAACGGCCACGGTTCGCAATCTGGGCCCCGGAGACACGAAGCGCACGGACGACCTACTCGTGAACGCGCCGGGAAGGGTCCGGCTCGCGCTGGCGCTCGACAACGTCCATGACCACGAGCATCGGGATCTGACGCTCGCCTTCACGCTCGGGGAGCCGGCGCCGCGGAGCAGCATCAAGACGTTCCAGGCCGCACAGCGACCCACGGCGCGCGCCGTTCGCTCCCCCGCACAGATGTCGTGGATCTCCGTAGCGATCAAGGCCGTGCGGAGTAAGGACGGACGCAAGCACCTCGCCTTCCCCAAGGACCTTAACTCAATGGAGTACGCGATCGACCTCATCGAAGGCGTCGGCGTGTCGACGGCCACCGTCACCGGCTACTTCGAGCGGCGTAAGAAGCGGACGCCCTGGGCCGTGCAGCTGCGGTTCACAGACGCGGGGGCCGAGGTCAAGCACGTAAGGGTCGGCGAGTGAAGTGCGCACACGTTCTTGTGCGCACCTTGTTCCAGTTGTCCACAGATCCCCACTACTTCACGTCACACTTTTGAGGTCGCCGATCGCGCGCACGCACACCGACGACGCGCATAGCCCAACTACTTCGCGTCTCCCGTCAGAAGAACCCCAGGCCTGCCCTGCATTCATAAGCCTGCGGTCACTCGTTCAAGTCCAGTCGCCGCTACCACCTCTCAGGCCATTGTCCGGCGCAGCCATGGGCTCGCGGAGAAGCGCCCTACCGCGCTGACACATGCTTCTTCAGGAACTTCAGGAGCCGCTCCCACGCCTGGTCTCGCGTCGGAGAACGATCCAAGGTGGAAGCACCGTGGATCCCGGCAGGTTGGACGTAGAGCTGCTTTGTTCGACTCGCAATCGCCTGGAAGACCTGGCGAGCTTGCCCCTCCTCCCGGGGCGGACAGATCACGAGAGTCGGTACCGACAGGGCCCTCGCCGCCGTGAGAATCGACCCGTGCGGAGGAAGGTAGTCACCCGGCGAAAACGAAACGACGGCGCCGAGATCCGCCATCTCGGCACCCAGGAAGATCACCAGGGACGCAGAGTACGAGCTGCCCATGACCCCGATCTTGCCCTTGTAGCCCAGTTCCCTGGCCCAGTTCACCGACCGCCGCAAGTCCGGAAGCGCATCGAGGTAATCGCGCGGAAGCCCCTCCTCGGCGGCCGCAACAGCCGTCTCGTTTCGGATCATCGCCCAGCCTTCGCCTGAGCGCTGGTCGATGGCGAGGCAGTCGAAGCCGGCGGCCACCAGTCGGCGGGCGATGAAGCGGTACTCGCCTCGGCTGCTCTGCGCCTGATGGAACAGGATCATGAGCCGACCGGGCTTCTTGCGGCGAGTGTAGAGGTCGGCCGTCAAGGTGATTCCGTCAGACGTCTCCGTCGTGATCGTAGAGGCGCTCGCTGCGCCGTGCCCATCGAGCCATCGTGCGGGCACGCTGCGTCGCTCTGCAGCCTTCAACAAATTCACAACGATGTGCTCTTCACTGCTATCGGCGTCCTGCGCTACGACATCCTTCAGTTGCCACGCGCGCATGTGGGCAACGAGCGCATCCGCCTTCTCGGGTTCCTTCTGCGAAGGTACGACGACCACACGCAAGTTCGACGGCTCCCGGGGTGCCGTGGTCAAGGCGGCCGGTTTGAAGCGGGGCCTCAGAAGGACGAGCTCCTGCCACAGGGCCGGTGCGCTCAGCACCGTTCCGGAAAGCGCCAGCATCGACTTGTCGGCGGCGAGCGCGAGCCAGGGCGAGCCGGCCACCGGACGATGGAGGATGGCCGCCTCGGCGAGTGCGTCGTCGCACGCGGCTCTCCACTCCGCCGCCGTTCGGCGCTTGCCGCTCCGCAGCTCGACCACGATGGCGGCGCGCACGGCGGTCCGAACCTGCTTGAGCAGGTCGGGCCGCCGCTTGAGAACCGCCCCGTCACACACAAGCACTGGGAGTGTGCGTCCTCGCGTGACACCGTGAAGATGAAACCGCGCGGACACACCTTGTACGGTCCGCGCCGAATCGGACGCCTCCCCCACCAGGCACGTCGAGCCGGAAAGGGCAGCGAGAACGATCGCGGACAGCAAGTAGCGCATGTGCAAGCCCACAAGCAAGGGCGCTTAGAGCGGATCCTTGAGGACCACGTCGACCTCTACGAGCTCGCCGCCACCGGGAACTTCGACGATCGCAGGGCGATAGACGCCGGAGTTGAGCTCCACTCTGTACTGGTCGCCCTCGAGGGTGCTCATCTCGGCGGAGCCGTCCTTTGCGCAGCGCGTCCAGCCTGTTTCGATCCAGGTGCCCTTCACCTGCACGTAGACGATCGCAGCGGCATTGAGCTGCTTCTTGGTTGCCTGCGCCTCCACTGCTCGGATGCGGATGCGAATAGGCTTGTGGACCGCCGCGTCACCGCGGATCTTCGGAACCTTGAAGTCCGCCTGCATCTCGCCGCGCGCCGGCATTCGCACGGTGCGCAGTACGCAGCCGTAGGGCCCCGGCGGTGTGCCGCCGAGCCCTCCGAGCCCGCCCCCCGGCCCGCGCACCTCGATGGTGCACACCTCCTCCGGGAGTCCGCCAACCTCGTAGCTACCCCTTGAATCCGTCCTGGCGGTTCCGACGATTGTCTGGTTCCCCTGCCTGCGCACAGTCACGCGATGGCCGACCACGGGCATGCCCGTTTCCCAGTCGACAACGCGGCCCAGGAGGGTCGATCCGATCGACGGAAACACGACAGTCGCTTGGCCTCCCGCATCCGGCACTGTCACGACGTCCGAACTCGTGCGTCCTCCGGCCTGCATACGAGCCACGTACGTCCCTGGATACAGCGGCAGGGACACGTGCCCCGCGTCGTCCGTCTTGTGAAGCTGCCGCGCAAGCCGGAACATCTCGCCTCCCGCGAAGCGCGCGTGGCCTCCGTGCACGGACACGTTGACCGTCACGCCGGACCGCGGTCGGCCATCGGTGTCTCGGACAACAATGGAGAACCCGACCTTCGTTGGGGTGACGAGATGCGCCTGTGCCACCTCACCTGCGGTGAGAGCGACCTTGGCCTGTGGCGTGATGATGCTCCACATGGGCCCGGCGGACAGCCACTGGTCGAACCTCGACGCGGCGATGCGGGCGACTCCTTCCGGCAAGTCGACAAAGCGGGCGACTCCATCCGTCCCAGCGGGCTGGTTCCACCATTGCTCGTCGGCACCGATGACTTCGACATGAATCCAGCCGCCGGGGTTGGTCTTGACCTCGAGTCCGCATCCCTTCAAGAACGTGATCTCCACATCGCGCGCCGGTGCTTCGATTTCGAGCTGCGCGGGCGCCAGTCCCTCGCTGCGGGCGACCAGTCGGTACGGCCCAGGCGGTGCCGAGAACTGGAACCGCCCCTCGGTCGTCGGAACCGACATCAGCAGGTAGCGATCATGTCCCTCACTTGCGCCCTCAACCGCCCCTGCACGCAGCTCGACCACGCAGTCCGCACTCCCTCTCACCGTCCCCGTGATCGTCGCGTCCATAGCTCCCGGTGCGAGGGCAGCGATGATGTGCGGAGGTTCGTCTGTCCTGGTAACGGAGACAGCGAACGACTCGTGGACGTAGCCATCAGCAAACACTTGGACAGACGCATGCATGTCCGGCCTCGTCCCAAGGCCGAGTTGATCGGAGGTCTGGAGGATCAGACGTCCCGGAACTGCGGGGACGTCGCCGATCGCCTCCACCCGATGAGCAGGTGCGACGAAGGTGTCAGCCGGCTCCCGCGCAACCATGGCGTTCGCATGAGCGATCGGCCTCTGATTCGTCTTGTCGACGACGTCGACGACGATCGAGTTGCGAACGAGGACGATCTCATCGTGCTCCCGGGGACGGATCATCTGCCGTACGTAGCCGGATGCGCTCACGAAGCCCCGGGTCGCCGACGACGTGAGCGAGCGGAACTCGAAACGTCCCCGCGCGTCGGTGTACTCGATCTGCCCGACCCCGTCTGACGAGCTCGGGCTCACTCCCACGCGTGCGAGACGCACCGGGCGCCCAGCGGTATCACGAACGAACCCGACGACCGCATCAGACGGCTTCAGGATCACCCGGATGGACTGATTCAAGGCGGGGTCGGCTGAGACCGAGGCAACCACGGCGGTGTAGTCCGGCTTGAAGAATGCAAGTCCGTGGAGGAGACCAACCTCGACCGATTCGATGCGGAACCTCCCTTCTTCGTCCGTGGTGGCCACGGCCATGGCGCTGACCTTCGACGGCGCGATCCACACAGGCTGCTCGGGCGTGTACTCGCCACCGCGCTGACGCTGGACCACGACATCGACATCCGCGAGGGGAGCGCCCCGGGAATCGACCACAACACCACGGGCGAATCCTGCGGGTCCTCTCGAGGGCCGCGGATGTCGTGGTTGTGGAGACTCAGAGCGCGTGGCGAGACTCGGCTTGGGCGCCTCGTCGATCTCTGCGTTCCGCATCATCGTGCGTTCCGCATCGGGATCCGGTTGTCCCTCCCCGAGGTGCACGGCGGTCGCGACCAGTGCTCCGATGACCAATACGAGCGCGAGAATCAGCTTCACCTTGCTCTTCACGATTCCTCCTACAAAGAGAGTTGTTGCCGCATCGGCGCATCGCCATGGGAGCCACCAAAGGGCGAGCGCGAAGCCCGGTGCCAGGCGTGTCCTTAGCAGGTCGCGCGCCCGCTTGAGCCGCTGTCGCGCTGCCGGCTCCGAGACGTCCAGGAGGCGGGCGCACTCGGGCGTCGTGAGGCCGCAGAGGTAGTGAAGCACCACGACGTCGCGGTACTTGGGCGGGAGACGGTCGACGGCCTGTCGCGCTTGCAGGGCGCGCTCTGCAGTGAGCGCCTGCATCTGCACATCGACGGAGAGTCGTGACGTGAGCTCCAAGTCACGGCGCCGGCGCGCGACGTGGCGATACGAGATCCTTACGACCGCCGTGAGGAGCCACGCCATGGGCGACGGCCGAGGCGTCTCGCGACGTCGGAGGAGGGAGAGGTACGCCGTCTGAACGACATCCTCGAAATCCGGCCCGACGATGCGCCGGGCGACGGCGTCGAGTCGCGGCCGCGTGACCTGGACGAATCTCTCGATGGCAGCCTCGTCGCCGTGGGCGAGAAACCGGTCCAGTTGGCGGGCTAGATCCACAAGCTATTAATGCGCTTGGGAAGGGGCACGTGACAGGCAATCCTCTTCCCGCGGGCGCAAAGCCGGCGCCAGGCATGCCGTTCTACCGGACTTCTTCGACGCAGATCGGCGCGGTGCATCGGCGTAGCCGTGCACCCAGCGGCGCTAGTCCGGCAGGCCCCATAGCACCCATGCCGCCCAGTAGTTCGGGTGCGTCCAAGGTGCTTTGCCGTCCTGGTCCCGGAACGCGCGCACGTATGCCTGCGCCTGCTTGAGGGCCGCCGCGGCCCCCAGTCCTTTCGTGCCGTCTTTCGGATTCCACAGCTCGTAGAACCGGATCATCAGGGCCTGGGTTGCGGCGTCGTCCACCTTCCACAGTGAGCAGAGCACACGCGACGCGCCGGCGTACATGAAGGCACGCGCCAGACCCACGATCCCCTCGGTCTTGTAGATCTTCCCACGCGCCGTGTTGCAGGCCGAGAGCACAACGAGATCCGACGGGACCCTCATGCGCAGCGTCTCGAGCGCCGTAAGGAACCCGTCGTTCTCGTCGTCCGCCGTCAGCGCGAGCGCCGAGAGCATCGGCCGCTGCGTGTCGATCAGGCCGTGGCAGGCCAGATGCACGCTGCGCCAACGCACGACGTCTTCGAGCGCATCCTGCAACCCAGTCTCGGTCGCGTCCTTGCCCAGCAGGCGAAGATTCGCGACGGCCTCCACTTCGCGCTTCGTTGCCGGCAGCGGAGGGAGCGTGCTCTTGCGTAGGCGCAGCCCGTCTTCGGACGCCTTCGCTCGGTACTCCGGATCCCCAACGCCCAGCACCTTCGTGCCCGTCTTGCCGCTCCCTTCCGCGAGCAGCCCGAGCGTCGTGCCGGAAGGCACGTAGACAACCTCCTGCTCCGGGAAGAGCAACGCGAACGGCACGTACCCCAGCCCGCCCGCAGGCGATACGAGCACCCTTCGCACCTGTACGCCCAGATCGAGGGGCGTCACGAGAAGCGCGCGAAGGCGCGGCAAGGCAGCAGGATCGATCCCCCGGTCCGCGCTGAGCAAGGCTGCCGTCGCCGCTTCGATCTGACGCGACGGCGCGAGGCGTGTCATGGCTACACCCTCCGCGTGAACGACGACGGCAAGTCCGTCCTCCCCGGCCAGCGCGTAGTAAAGGAGCGCATCGGACGGTCCCAGGGAGGCCTGGATCTGACGCAGCGAGCTGGGTCTCGAGAGCGTGAGGTCCGCGGCGCGCTTCGACTCGCGCTGGATGCTCCGCGACGCACGATCTCGATCGACGCGTGCGGCTTCCCAGGCCCTTCGCGCAACACGGGCATCGTCCAACTTCTCGCGTTGTCGGGCGCGGATGTATGCCTCCCGCGCGCGTCGTTCCTCCGTTCGTGCGCGCGCAGCGTACGCAAGCGTCTCCGGTCGGAGGAGCGCTCGCTCCAGCCGATCGCGCGAACCAAGGGACTCGCAGAGCGACCGCGCACGGCCCGACTCGAGGAACCAGATCAACGCGTCGTGCAGCCCCCTTCGGAAGGCCGCTCGCAAGCCGACATCGAATAGCCGGTCGTACCAGTCCCGGGTCCGTGCCCCCTGTTCCTCCGCAAGACCGACGAGAGACTCCGCAAGCAGATCAACGCCCTCCTTCGCGCGCGCCACAGCCTTGTCGTCCTCGCCCTTGGCGAAGTGCAAGGAAGCCTGCGCCGTTGCCAAGCGCATCCGATTGCGTTGGTCGGGATAGGCGCGCAGGAGTTCTGCGGCCTCCGTGTACGCCGTCTCTGCCTCAGCGCGTCGTCCCATCCGCGCCAATAGGGATCCCATGTTCAGCAGCGTCGAGATCTGACCAGTCACTTCGCCCACCGCCGTCTTCAGCTCGAGGGACGACTTGTACAGCGCGAGGGCCTGGTCGTGCTCGCCCAGGAGCGCGTGCACAACCGCCATGTTGCCCAAGGACCGCGCAACGCCAGCGCGATCGTCGAGGGTCTCTTCGACGACAATCGCAGCCTGAAACTGCTCCAGGGCTTGCCGATACGCACCGAGACGGCGCTGCACGATTCCGATGTTGCCCAACGCACCGGCAATCATGCGCGGCATGTTCAGCCTGCGGTAGATAGCAAGGGCACGCGCCAGCGCATCACGGGCCTCTTCGTAGTGACCGGTCTCCAGGTTGACGAGTGCTGCACCACTCAGGGCGTTGGCCACCATGCGGTCATACTTCAGGCCTGTCGCCACGCGCTGCGCGTGCCCGTGGTACTCCAGCGCCTGCGCGTACGCGCCCAGCCCGCGGGACACCAATCCCAGGTTGTTGAGAACCCTGCTGACGCCGTGTCCGTTGTCTAGGGCCTCATACGCACCGCGAGCCTTGGTGAACCGCCGGCGCGCCTCCTCGAACCGTCCCAGGTCTTTCAACGCGAGGCCCGCGTTGTTGCACGCAGCCGCTGCCGCGAGTTGGTCCCGTGTCGCGACTGCGAGGGCACCCGCACGCTCGAGGTCGCGGAGCGCGTCTTCATGGCGGCCAATCGAAAGGCGTGCGACGCCAAGGAGATTGAGTGCGCGGCCCTGCCCCAAGGCATCTCCGACGCGCTCGTACTGCTTCGCAGCGCGTTCGAGCGGATCGATCGCAACCGAATGACGATCAGCGCGGGAGAGGACGACACCGAGCGCGTGGAGCGCGCGGGCCGGCTCCCCGTGGTCGCTGGCGGATTGGGCAACCTCTACCCAGCTCCGCGCATACGCAGCGGCCGCGTCCTGTTCCTTGCGTCTCCACAGGGCGTCGACCACAGGCCAGCGCTGCCCCTGGTGGGCCTCAACCTGGGCGCGCAACGGCTCCTGGAGGCGAAGCGCGTCAAGAACGGCTTCAACCTGCCTCTCGAGATCCGTCTTCGAATCATCGGCCTCGAGAGACGCAGTGCCGGCGAGGCAGAGCGCCAAACAGGCGAAGACCTTCGGCAGCGCGCGCATCGTGCCCCTGGCAGGCGGAGAGTCGCCGCCGCCATTTCACGAACGACCCGAGGGCGTGGCAAGTTGCGCGGCCGCGGGATCAGCGCCGATCGATGACGTCCAGCAGCGTCACCTGCATGAACGCTCTCGACTCCACGCCGGTCGCGTTTCCGCTCTGGAAGGTGCAGTTCCAACGAGACGGGCCGTTGATGGCCCCCTCGGCAACAGACGGCAGCGGCCAGGTGCCGGCACACGTCGGGCAATTGCCGTCGAAGTCACTGGGCAGCAGTGTGTCCACGGACCACGTCCAGGGCGCATTGTGCTGGGCCGCTCCCGCGCCCTGACGCAGGCGCATGCAGATCGAGTTGACCGGCGCTCCGGTCCCCGCGAACGCGTCGACCAACCGCTGCGTGTTCTCGGCGCGCGTGAACCACCCGCGGAACTTCTCGCTGCCGACCGCGAACGTCGCGAGCACGCCGCCGTTGAGCTGCGTCGCGTCGAACGGCGGCAAGACCATGCCGGCGTTTCCTGCGCCGCCCGAGTCGAGGCCGCCGCTTGCGTTCGTACTGCCCGTCGGGTTCTCCGCCCCGGGGCCACCGCCACACGCCACGAGAAGGAGGGCCAAGACTGCGACCAGCCCTCGGCCGGTCCGGTTCTGCTGCTTGGTCTGCATCGATCTCACCAACCGCACCCGTGTTTCCCCGAGGTCGTAGGTACGGCAGACAATCGGCGGACACATGAAGCTCCTGCAGGCGTCTTCCTTTGCACACACCGGTATCGCAACCGCTACAGGTGCCTAGGACAGGTTCGGACTGGGATCCACCACCGTCACGCCTTCGCTGGTGATGATGCGCAGTGTGAGCGAGTTGATCGTGCATGCGACTCCGTTCGTCACGGCGCCCATGAACACGTCGAACGTGTAGGTCGCTCCCGGGAGGATGCCGACGCTGAACTCGTAGGGCGCGATGATCGAAAGCGGGGCGGTGGCGTTGGCACTCGCGGTGATTGGGAGGCCCATCCCCCCCGCCACCGCGTTGCGACGCGGCTGAAGGCGGATCACGACCTCGGTGGCTCCCGTCTGGAGCTCGCCGATGACCTCCACCGCGTGCACCACCGTGTTCGGATCTGACGGCGTGAACGTGGTGGAAAACGTGAAGTCGTCCATCCACTGCACCGGCGTCGCGAGCGTCTTGGTGTGGATCACCGTCCGCGTACCGTTCGACGCGAACGCAGCGTTGCCGGAGGTGCCGCACCCGATCGCCGCGAGAACGCCGGCGACGAAACCGACCAGGAGGACGATCAACGCGAGAAACCGAACCGATAGCTGGGACATGAACTCTCCTCCGCACAGGTTGCAGAGGAGAGTCTCGCGTCGTCACGCGGTGTCGCGCAAGTGCTTGGTCTGTGCGACTAGATCCCGCCGTTGGCGTGCCAAACAAAGAGCGAGAGCACGAGGAGCGCGAGGCTCGGCAGCGCCTTCTGGATCGGATCGGAGATCTTGAAGTGCGAGGCAACCGCACCGGCCATCAGGAGGGCCATGCCGATGCCGCCGATTGCCGCGAGCTTCGGATACCAGATGCCCGCAACCAGCATGGCGGCGAGCGCCAGCTTCGCCGTGCCGACGACATAGCGCATCCAGTCCGGGAGCCCGTAGCGCCGGAACTCTTCCGCCATGTTGTTGGCGCCTTCGGGCCGCCAAGGCGTCGCCTTGTTGTGGCGAACCAGCCACACGTTCACGATTCCGGCCGCAATGATGATCTGGAAGACGATGGACAGTTCCTGCATGGCGCTTCTCCTCGTTAGCTCACGTGCACGCGGGTGGGATGTCAGGACGCGCTCTGAGGAGCGCGGGAATCGGGGCGTAGTCGGGCTGATCCCCGACATGGCGGAACCGGTGCGACCAGAGCACCTTGCCGCGGTGGATCAGGAAGGCGCCGGGCATCCGCCACACGTCCCCCACCGGCTTGCCGATGCCGTTGCCTCGCAGCGCGGCGCGGAGACCGCTGGCGAAGACGCCCGGGCCGAGTACCTGCTTGAGCTCGCCCTTGGGAATCGCGAAGGCGTCGAAGAGGACCTTGTCGGCGTCGGCGATCGCGGGCACGCGCCGCCAGTGTTTCTTGAAGAAGGCCGCTCCCTGGTCGGGCGTCCCCATGTGGACGAGGACCACCCGCGGGTAGTCGGGGTCGTTCTTGCGTAGCTGCCTGAGGCGACGAACCGTCTCCCGGCTGAACACTCACCCGAAGTGCCGGAGGAAGACCAGCAGCGTGGGCTCCTCCGTGATCATCTCGAGCGTAGAGGCCGGAAGATGGCGGCCTGCGAGCGGGGTCCGCAGCGCCTCGGGGGGGATGGCTCGGAGGTCCATGTCCAGACTTTGTCCCAGTTTGCACTTTTTGTCCAGATAAATTTCTGCACACTCCTGGGCATGGAAACCCCGACATTCGTCGTTCTGGGCGCCACCGGCGGCATCGGCAGCGCCCTCACCCGTCACCTGACCGCCTCCGGCGCCCACGTTCTGGGCGTGGCGCGCGATGCCGAGCGTCTGGCCGCCCTCGCGGCCGAGACCGGCGCGAAGATCCAAATCGCCGATGCGCGGGAGCCGGATGCCGTCAGCGCCTGCCTCGACGAAGCCAAGACGACGTTCGGCCGGCTCGACGGCGTGGCGAACTGCGTAGGATCGCTGCTGCTCAAGCCTGCGCACGCGACGAGCGAGCAGGAGTGGGACGACACGATCGCCACCAACCTTAAGACCGCGTTCGCGACGGTGCGTGCAGCCGCTCCCCTACTGCGCAAGGAAGGCGGCGCCATCGTGCTGATGGGCTCGGCCGCGGCGCGCACCGGGCTGGCAAACCACGAGGCAATCGCAGCGGCCAAGGCCGGCGTGATCGGACTCGCGCAGTCGGCGGCGGCCACGTACGCCGCATCGGGCGTGCGCATCAACGTCGTTGCACCGGGCCTCGTCGAGACCCCGATGACGCAGACGCTGACCGAACGCGAAGCGGGCCGCAAGGCGGCGGAAGCCATGCACCCCGCGGGGCGCATCGGCACTGCGGATGAAGTGGCCAACGCGATCGCGTGGTTTCTGCAGCCGTCGCAATCGTGGATCACCGGTCAGGTATTGGGCGTCGATGGCGGTCTCGCCACGCTGCGCCCGAAGCGTTAAAGAGGAACAGACCATGAGCTCGCATAGCTACATCTCCCGCCTTCGAAATGGCGACGCGGCGCCCGAGCACTTCGTGCGCCACGAGTTCGTTCGTCACTTCCACGTCGACCTGCCGTTGGCAGACGTCTGGGCGTGGCTCAACGACCCCGAGACGTTCATCCGCGGCCAGATCTGGCCGTGGCGCGTCGAGTTCATCGGCGGCGGCATGGAGCCCGGTGTGCTCTGCAACCACACGGGCCCCTGGATGAACTTCCCCGCGATCATCGGCGAAGTGCGCGAGCCGGTATACCGCGACCTCCAGTACCTCTACGGCGCGTACGCGATCAGCCACCGCCTGGTGCGTCCGAAGCGCTTGCAGTTCTGGACGAAGGCCCGTCCGAGTGGCGGCACCGACGTGCGCATTGCCCTCGAGTGCTACACGCACCGTCGCTTCGCTCGCATCTGGTCCGGCATGCAGCGGCTGTTCTGGGCCCGCTTCCCGCGCTGGATGCTGCGCGCCGTGCACAAGAAGCAGCGCAAGGCACGCAACGCCGTGCTGGCCCGCTTGCCGTTCGTGAACGCATCGATGCCGAGCACGGGTCGTCCCACGCGATCGCAATGAAGCACTTCCTGCGCGAGCTCCGCCGACACACGCCGTCCCGCGGCTCGCGGCAGTGGCTCTTCGTGCCCTACGACCAGCTCACGGACGCGTTCGGGCCGCTCGCGCGAGAGGAAGCCTCGTCATTGGGCATCGTGCTCGTCGAGAGCGGCTGGAAGGCCGCGCGCCGCCCGTACCACAAGCAGAAGCTCGCGCTCATCCTCGCGAACATGCGCCACTTCGCGCTCGAACAATCCGCCCGCGGCGTAGCCGTGCGCTACGTGGCCACCGACGGATCGTACGCCGAGGCACTGGAACCAGTGCTACGCGAGCTCGGCGGCGCACGCGTGATGGAGCCGGCCGAGCGCGAGCTGCGCGAGGACCTGGCACCGCTCGTCGAGGCAAGCCTCCTGGAGGTCATCCCGCACGATGGCTGGCTGACCACGCGCGCACAGTTCGCCACACTCGGTGAGGCGCCCTGGCGCATGGACAGCTTCTACCGTCGCATCCGCAAGGACACCGGCATCCTGATGGAGGACGGCAAGCCGGCGGGCGGGAAGTTCTCCTTCGACGCCGACAATCGCAAGCCGTGGCGGGGCGAGCCGCCCGCGCCGAAGCCGCCGCGGTTCAAGCCCGACGCCGTAACGCAGGAGGTCGTCGCGTTCGTGGACGCGAGCTTCGCCGACCACCCCGGTGCGGTCGACAGCGCCTCGCTGCCCGCAACGAAGAGGGACGCCGTGCGCCTTTGGCGCTGGGCGCGCCGTTCGTGTCTCGAGAGCTTCGGCCCCTACGAAGACGCGATGAGCACGAAGTCCACGGGGCTCTTCCACACGCGGATCTCGGCGCTCATGAACATCGGTCGTCTCGAACCCCGCCAGATTCTCGATGACGTACTCCGGATGGACCTGCCACTTGCGAGCAAGGAGGGCTTCGTGCGCCAGGTCCTTGGGTGGCGCGAGTTCGTCCGGCACGCGCACGAAGCCACGGACGGATTCCGGCGGATCGGCAGCAAGCGCGTCCCCGCCGACGAGCACGGGGCGCGCCCGTCGCATCTCGGCGCCCGCTGGGCGTTGCCGGACGCGTTCTGGGGCGCGGAGTCCGGCCTGGCGTGCCTGGATCGCGTGGTGGCGGATGTCTGGGACGAGGCCTACGGCCACCACATCACCCGGCTCATGGTGCTCGGCAACCTCGCAACGCTGCTCGACGTGTCCCCCCGCGAGCTGACCGATTGGTTCTGGGTGGCCTATGCCGACGCCTTCGAGTGGGTCGTCGAACCCAACGTGCTCGCCATGGCGACCTTCGGCGCGGGCCCCCTCATGACGACCAAGCCGTACGTGTCGGGCGGCGCCTACATCGACCGCATGAGCGACTACTGCTCGACATGCGCGTTCGATCCCAAGAAGAACTGCCCGATCACGCGCCTCTACTGGCAGTTTCTCGCACGGAAGCGGAGCAAGCTGAAAGGCAACGTACGGCTCGCGATGCCGCTGCGAAGCCTGGCCAAGCGCAGCGTCGAGCAGCGGCGCGAAGACGAGCGCGTCTTCCGCGTCGTGCGCCGGCGTCTTGCCGCGGGCAAGCCCGTGGGAACGAAAGACGTGGCCTAGATGACAACGCAAGCGGAACACATCGCCGTGATCGGGGCCGGCATCGCCGGCCTGACCTGCGCACGGATGCTGGCGGCCCAAGGCAAGCACGTGCGCGTGTTCGAAAAGGCCCGCGGGCCGGGCGGGCGCATGTCGACGCGACGCGCCGACGCGCTTCGCTTCGATCACGGCGCGCAGTACTTCACCGCACGCGATCCCTCGTTCGAGGCCTTCCTGGAACCGTTGATCGAGAGCGGTGCCGTGCGTGCGTGGGCGGGGCGCATCGCCGTGCTAGAGCACGGCGTCTACGAGACGAAGGAGGACAACCCGGATCGATACGTGGGTGTCCCCGGGATGAGCGCACTCTGCCGGTACCTGGCCGAGGGCTTGGAGGTCGCCTACGCAACGCGCGTCGGCGATCTCACGCGTTCGGACGGTCGCTGGCGACTGCAGGATGAGGCGGGAAGGGAGCTGGGCGCGTACGACACCGTGGTCGTCTCGGCCCCGCCGGCGCAGACCGCCGAGCTGCTCGGAGTTGCCGCACCCGTGATCGCCGCCCGCGCCGCGTCCGTCGCCATGTCGCCCTGCTGGGCGGTGATGGCGGGTTTCGAAGAGCCGCTGCGCCTGCGATTCGACGGCGCCTTCGTGAACAGCGCGCCGTTGAGCTGGGTGGCCCGAAACACGTCGAAGCCCGACCGGCCCGAGCACGAGGCCTGGGTCCTGCATGGCTCCCCCGCGTGGTCCGCAGCCAACCTCGATCTCGATCCGGAGACGGTCTGCCGCACGCTCTGGGAGGCTTTCGCGGAGGCCACGGGTGGACTCAGCCGGAAGCCGACACACCTGGCGGCGCATCGCTGGCTCTATGCGTTGCCGACCGAAGCCTTGCCGGAGGCGTCGCTGTTCGACGCCGAGCTCGGCATCGCGGCATGCGGCGACTGGTGCGGCGGCCCCCGTGTGGAGGGCGCCTGGCTCTCGGGGCGTGCCGCCGCGAACCTGCTGCTCGAGGACAACGCCGAGGTCGTGCAATGAGCAAGCCGGCGCGTTGGGTCACGCTCGAGCAGGAACCGTTGCTGGAATGTCGCGTCTTCCGCGTGGAGCGCACGCGCGCCGAGGCGCCGAAGACCGGTGACACGCACACTTTCTTCCGCGTACGCGCCCCCGACTGGATCAACGTGATTCCGGTGACGCCCGAGCGTGACGTCGTCATGGTGCGTCAGTTCCGCCACGGCTCGCAGACCGTGACGCTCGAGATCCCCGGCGGCACCGTGGACGAAGGCGAGAGTCCGGCCGAGGCCGCTGCGCGCGAACTCCTCGAAGAGACGGGCTACGTCGCCTCGCGTCTCGAGCGCATCGGCGCGGTCAATCCGAACCCGGCCCTCTTCGACAACCACTGCCACACCTACATCGCGCACGACGTGCGACAGGTAGCGCCGATCCGCAATGAGGGCGCCGAAGAAACGCACGTCGAGTACGTGCCACTGGCGGAGGTCGGCGCACGCATGCGCGCGGGTGACATCACGCACGCGCTCGTGCTGGCCGCCTTCCACTGGCTCTCGCTCGGCGAGTAGTCTCGCCTACGCGGCCGCCTCGTCGCAGTGCGGCAGCACGCATTCCCCGGTCGGGCCGACGCCCTCGGGCACGTGCAACGGGCCGCGCCAATGCGTGTCCACGAAGCAGGGCAGCTCCCACATCCGCACGAGGAATGCGTACTTGCAGTTGCAGAAGTTGCGCACGGCGAGCGCGCCGTTGGGCGTCTCGAAGACGTTTACGATGCGGTTGATGCGGCGGTGCGGATCCCAGACCTCGAAGTAGCCGGGGCGTGCCGGCAGGTCACGGGTCCAGGCAGTACGGGTATCCATGGCGCCCTCCTTCGGCTGAGGGGGCACTTTATGAGAATGATTCTCATAATCAACTATTTCTGCAGCGGGCGCGGCCCCTTGGGCTCCGGTGCCGGTTCCTGGGACTCGCAGCCGGCCCGCCGCACGGCCTGGGCGTACTGGAGGTCGCCGAAGGTGATCCAGCCGCGGGGCACACGTGCGCACCTCGTCAGCCGCAGGTCGTGCACCGACCGTCCACAGCGGACGCGGACGATCAACATCCCGAGCTGCGCCCCCTTGGGGGCGAGGAACACGAGCTGCGGTTCGTCCCGGTCGTCGAAGCGCACGTGCTCCCACACCAGGTCGGGATCCGTCGTGTTGCGCAGCGCCGCGACGGACTCCGCCAGCCCCAGTCGTGAGGGCGACGTCCTCGCGCGCTCGATGGCCTCCCCCATCGCAGCACCATGTTTCTCGATGAGGCCGGCCACCTCGGCGTCGGTTGCCGCAGCGGGGGTCAGCGCGTCAGTCTTGCCGGTGCGCAGCGCTTCGATGAGCAGAGCGACCAGCTCGCGCTTCACAGCCAGCTCCTTGCGCTGGTTGGGTTCCACGACGCGCCGCAGAGCGTCGAGCTGGGTGAAGAGGAACACGCCCGAGACCACGAGGAGCGCGCCGAGGATGATGACGACGATGCGAGACACGCGCGCAGTGTAGGCGGGCAGGGGCGGCCTCCCGTACGGTGCACGAGGCGCGCGCGGTCGTGGAAACTGTGGAAAAGCCGCAGGGTCCTGCACCCCTCTTGAAAATAGTTGTTTCAACAGTTAGATGGGCCTGGGGAGCGGAGTGCTCCCCGAACCCACGAGGACCCCTCCTATGACGACTCTCACACGCCCCCTGGCGATCGGACTGCAGATCGCGCTCGTCGCCGCCGTCGTGCTGCTCGGCACCACCCCCGCCGCGGCTGCCGGCGACACCTACGTGATCGACAAGACGCACTCGACCGTGCTCTTCAAGCTCAAGCACCTCAATCTCAGCTGGGCCTTCGGGCGCTTCAACGACTTCAACGGCCACTTCCACTTCGACAAGGCCGACCCGTCCAAGTCCACCGTGGAGGTCGACATCAGTGCCGAGAGCATCGACACGGCGCTCGAGGATCGCGACAAGCACCTCCGCGCGCCCGACTTCCTGAACGTCGAGAAGTACCCCTCAATCGGCTTCAAGAGCACGAAGTGCGTGAAGGGAACGGGCAACAGCTACAACGTCACCGGCGACTTCAGCATGCACGGCGTGACGAAAGAGATCACCATCCGGATGGACTACGTCGGCGAGGGCCAGAGCCCCTACGGCTACCGGATGGGCTTCATCGGCAGCGTCACGATCAAGCGCAGCGACTTCGGCGTCGGGAAGAGCACACCGGCCGCGGTCGTGGGCGACGAGATCCACATCACGCTGTCCGTCGAAGGCATCAAGAAGGAAGCGAAGAAGAAATAGCTTCGCTCAAGCGGACTTCCTGAGGCGGCCGCGCACGGACGTGGCCGCCGCCTCCCCCAGGCTGCGTCGCAACTCCGTGTTCGACACGGCGAGGTGGAGCGCGCGCGAGAGCCCTTCCTCGTCTTCCGGATCGACGAGCAGCGCCGTGACGCCGTCCTCGAGCACCCGCTCGATGCCACCGCACTCCGTCGCCACGATGCAGATTCCGCCTGTCATCGCCACGGCCACACCCGGCGCCAGGCAGTCGAGGTGGCCGGTCGGCGCGCTCACGAAGATGTGCGTGCGCTGGAGCCACTCCGCGAGGTGCGGCAGGCTCACGCGGCCGGGCAGGCCGACGTGATCCGCGATCTTGAGGCGGTCGATCTGCCCCTCGAGGGCAGCGCGTTCGGGGCCCTCGCCGACGATGATGAGCCGCGCGAGCCGGTTGCAGCGCGCGACACCGGCGAACAGCTCCAGGAGGCGCGCATAGCCGTTCTCCGGGATCAGATCGCCGATCGCGAGGATGCGGACGGGTTGCGTGGAGAGCCCCTCGGCGCGGCGTGCGGAGTCGGTCATCGTGCCTCGTTCAGCGTCAGGAGCGGAGAGCGATCGGTCGGATCTCCCTATCGCCAAGGACCGCGCGCGACATGAGGCGCGCGCGTAGCGCGAGGAGACACCGGCCCGCGGTCGACCGGTCGGGGTCCAGCAATCCCTAACGGCCGTCGGAATTCGCAGGGGGCAGGGGCCCGGGATGGTCGACGGGATTCCCGAGAGGCCCCGGACCGGGCCTTGCGAGCGGAGAATGTGGGATGGCGGTACGCGCCCTTGTCATCAGCGACGATGCCCGTTGCCGGCGCGAGGTTGCCGATGGAACCGCTGCCCTCGGCCTTACAGCCCTGGAAGCAGGCTCCGCGGCGGAAGCGCGCCCCGCGCTCGATGAAGGCGTCGCGATCGTCTTCCTGAGCTTGGAGCTCTCGCCCGCGGCCGGCGGCAACATCCTGCCGGAGCTCGCGCGACGCTACCCCGACGTGCCCGTCGTCGTCGTCGCCCCGGACGAACGCCTGTCCGAGGGCGTCGAGCTGCTCCGGTGCGGTGCGTACGACGTGGTGTGCACACCGCTGTCCGAAGCCGCCTTCGAAGCAACGGTGCACCGAGCGCGCGGCGAGTCGCGCATGCGCCGCGAGGTCCGCTGGCTGCGCGAGGAGCGCAATCGCCGCGCGGGCTTCCAATCGGTCGTCGGCTCCTCGCCGCCGATGCGAAAGGTCTACGCCCAGCTACGTCATGCCGCGCCTTCGATGGTCAACATCATGCTGCTGGGCGAGACGGGAACCGGCAAGGAGCTCGTCGCCCGCGCGCTGCATCACGAGGGCCCCCGCCGGGAAGGCCCGCTGGTTTCGCTGCACTGTGACGCGGTGCCGGGCGAACTGCTCGAGCGCAGCCTCTATGGTCATCGCGCGGAGGACGTCGCCGGGGCGATCGCGGATCACCCCGGTCACATCCTCGCGGCCCAAGGTGGCACCCTCTTCATCGACGACATCGAGAAGCTGCCGATGCCGCTGCAGAAGCGCCTCCTGGACACGCTTCATACGCGGACGATCTCGCCCATCGCGAACGGGCGCGAGATCGAGCTCGACGTCCGCATCGTGACGGCCACGGATTGCGACGTACGCGCCTTGATGGCCGGAGACGTGTTCCTTCGGGAGCTGCTCGAGCGCCTGGCTGCGTTCCCCGTCGAGATTCCGCCGCTGCGTGCACGCCGCACGGACATCCCGGAGCTCGCCTATCACTTCCTCGCCAAGCACCGCGCGGACGCGGGGCGTGGCGACGTCACGCGCATCGACGACAAGGCTTTGCGGTATCTCGAAACGCAAACGTGGCCGGGTAACGTCCGTCAGCTCGAGGACTGCATCCGCCACGCGATCCTGCGCTGCGGTCCCGGCAACGTGCTCACGGCCGACATGCTGCACGTGGATGCACCAGCGGACGTCGCGACCAACGGCGTGCCGGAGCCGGCGCCGACCTCGGGACCGCTGCGCGCGAGCGTGTCGACCGGTTCGCAGTTCCACGACCCCCAGACGGGTCAGCTGCTTCCCCTGCGCGAGATCGAAGAGCGCGCGTTCCGGATCGCACTCGAGGAGCACGGCGGCAACACGACGCGCGCCGCCAAGGCGCTGGGCGTCGCCCGCGCGACCTTCTATCGGCGGCTCAAGACCAAGAAGAGCGCGTAGGACCTCCGTGGTGGTGGTCGTGGCGGCGCCTACCGGCGCCGCGGGCCGACGTACCACGTCCCATGCGCACGGGCGATGACGTCGCCGTCGGCGTTACGGCAGACGCCGTCGAGGTAGGCGATGCGGCGCCCGCGGCGCATCACCGTGCCTTCCGCGTCCAGAACGTCCCCGGGACGTGCGGCCTTGAGGAACTGGACGGAAAGCTGTGTCGTCGTCGTGAACTCGTCCTCGGCCAGCAGCCCGGAGATGGCATGGCCCATCGCCGTGTCCATCAGCGCCGTGGCGACGAGCCCATGGATCACGCCCTGGATGTTCTGGTGCTCTTCGGTAGTCCGCAGCCGGCAGCCGACGCGGCCAGGGCCGAGGTCCCTCTCCTCGATCCCGAGCCATTCGACGAATCCGGGGAGTCGTTCCTGCGTCATGGCGCGCAGCCTCCCCCGGCGGAGGGACACACGGGCCCCCGGTGCGGAGGCGGGGCGCCTCCTGCTATTCTGGGCCTATGCGTACGTATCTCTGCCTCCCTGCCCTCTTCGTCGCACTCCTCGGCCTGTTCCTCTTCGGCGCGGTCTTCCCCAACGGCGGGCCCGTGCTCGTTGCGGAGGAGGAGGGCTCCGACGAAGGCGACGACGACGGTGGCGAGTTCTACGAGGACGAGACGTCCTTCAGTGGCAAGCAGGTCAGCAAGGCGATCGACAAGGGCGTCGCCTGGTTGCGCAAGAAGCAGGGCCGCAGCGGAAGCTGGGGCTCGCTCAAGGGCAACAGCACCTACGGCGGCGGCGAGTCCAGCAACCAGGGGCAGAACCCCAGCGGCCTGACGAGCCTGTGCCTGTACGCGTTGCTCAAGTGCAAGCAGCCTCTCCGGGACCCGGTCATCAAGAAGGGCTTCGCCTACATCTGGGACAACCACAAGATTCCCAACAACGACTACGACGTAAGCATGCTCCTGCTCGCAGTCACGGCCACCGCCGACAACTCCAAGATGAGCGCGACCGCCAAGAAGCGAGCCAAGCCGAAGCTCGCGGGCCGGTACCGCGGCTGGGCCAACAAGCTGGCCGCCGAGCTGGTCAAGCGGCGGAGCGAGCGCGGCTGGCGCTACAACCAGCCGAACCTCGAGCCCCAGGGCGGTGAGGATCTTTCCAGTACGCAGCTCGCGGCACTCGCGTTGTTCGCCGCGGATCGCTGTGGCATCCGGGTCAAGAAGAAGGTCTGGGAGGACATCCTCGCCTACTCGTTGGAGCAGCAGGAGTCCGACGGGCCCGAGGTCACCTACAAGGACCCCGTCGACCCGAACCTGAACCGCACCGCCCGCGCGCGCGGATTCGCCTACATGATCGAGTCCGATGATCCCGACGAGGGCCCCACCGGCGGCATGACCGCGTGCGGGCTGGCCAACGTCGAGATGGCGCGCTTCATCTTGAGCGACGGCGGTCGCAAGCGGGACCAGTGGAACAAGCGCTCGGACGCCAAGAAGGTCCAGACCGCGCTCTACGACGGCATCGCGTGGCTGGAGAAGAACTGGAGCCCGTTCGCCAACCCGAAGAAGCAACGCCGGCAGATCTATCACGTGTACTGGCTCTACGCGCTGGAGCGCGCCATGGACCTGCTCAGCCTGAGGCTGGTGGGGTCGCACAACTGGTACAACGAGATGGGCCAGGAGCTGCTCAACCGGCAGGCGTCAGACGGCCACTGGGCGACCGGCACCACGCTGGAGCCCAACGACACGATGGACACGGCCTTCGCCCTGTTGTTCCTCAAGCGCGCGACGAAGGGCTCGATCCCGTTCGGATCCGTGACGGGCGGATCTGACGAACCTCCCGAGGACAATCGGTAGGGGCGGATCCCTGGATACTCGGCGGCGCTTTGCCGGCCGCTTCGCTCTCGTCCTCGCGTGGTAGACCACGCGTCGTCCTCGCCGGCTTTGCGGCGCCATCGTCCCAGTGACCCGCCCAAACCGGACAATCGCGGGGCTACTTCGAGAGGGCCTCGAGCGCTTCCTTCATCGCAACGAGGCGCGACTTCTGTTCCTCGTTGAGTGTGAGCCCCTCGAGCTTCGGGATCAGGTTCGTCAGCGCGAACTTCACGTCGCCGGCGGCCTTGCTCTGCGTAGCCGCATTCACGGCACGCAGGAGGAACGGTACCGGCACCTCCGGCGTGTCGGGGTTGGACGTGTCCAGCCACTTGTCCGACGCGCGCTTGGTCAGCGGAACGATCTGCCCGCTGTAGATGTCACGACGATCGACATCGCCCGCCAGCGGGATGAGCTCGTCCCAGAGGCGAAGCGCTTCGTCGATCTCACGCCGCGCCGCGGTGATGTCCTTCGTCTCCAGGGCCGTCGCGTACGTCGCATGGATGTCGGCCCGCGCACGCTTCAGCGCGTACCGGTTGGCGTTCTGCCCCATGGCCTTGTAGAGCGCGAGCACGTCGGCGTGGTGATAGACGGAGGCCGGCTGCAGCGCGTTGATGATCGAGTTGTCGAGCGCCGGAGACGCCTTCGGTGTCGCCGCGACCGCCAGGAGAAGAGCCTCGAACGGCTTGCGCCAGGCCGCGACAGGTTTCCCGGCCTCGAGGTCGGGTCGCCAGAGGCCGATGAGCTTGGAGATCGCCCCGGCGTCGCGCAGTTTCGCGGCGACCTCGGCGGCCTTCAAACGCACGGCGTCGGACGCGTCCTCCTTGTCGAACAAGCTTCGCACGGCCTCGCGCAGAGGATCCAACGCCGTCGCCGGCAGGTCGTCCGACACGCCCTCCCCAACACGGTCGAGGATCACGATGAGCCGCTCCTCGGAGGGCGAGTCGCCGATCAGGCCCGCAAGGGCGGCGGCCGCATCCACGCTGTCGTTGTTGCGTAGCTGGCGGCCGAGAGCGCGCAGCGCCCAGCCCGCTTCGGTGCCGTCCTCGGTCCCCTCCTGGCGCGCGATGTTGGCCAGGGTCGCGGCGGTATCCGGGCCCGGATAGCGCTCCAGGCTGCCGATGGCCGCTTCACGTACGGTCGGCGCCGACTCGCGCGTCGCGGCCGGCAGCCCCCAGGGCTCGCCGCCGTCGGGGGTGTAGTCGACAGCCTCGCCCGTGAGGATGTGCTTGAGAACGAGGGCGGCCCGCGGGGCCTCCTTGCTCGGCGGGGTGAAGCCCGGGTAGCCCAGCGCCTTGGCGACCGCCAGGCGCAACCACTCCGGCATCTGGTCTTCACCAGGCGCCGACAGGTATTGCACGAGCGCTTCGATGATCGTGTTCTTCACGCGGCCGATCGCGCCGATCAGCGCGCCGTAGACCGCCGCGTCCTTCTCGTCGCTGCCGTTGCGCAAGGTCGCCGGCGCCGGGAGCGCGGCCCGGACATCGCCGATCGTTCCGATGCGGCCCAGGATCTTCGCGAGGACGACACGCTCGTCGATGGCGTCGGTCTTCGCACCGCTGCTCAGGCGGCGCGCAACGGCCGCCGCCACGGACTGGTAGTCCGTCTTGGGGTTCGGCCGGCTGAAGGTCTCGTTGATCAGGGCCGCGATGTCGCTGAGCACGTCGGCGTCGTCGCTGTTGTCGAGCGCCGCGACGTGGAACGCCGCCCAGGCCGGCCAGGCGCCGGGGGGATCTTCGGGTCCCGGCTCCCCGGCGGGCTTCATCGATCCCGCCTTCTTCAGCGCCGCGCGCTGGAGCTCGACGATGCGCTCCCCCTCCTCTGGGAAGAAGCGGACCAGGTCGGCGGGCGTGGCCGCCCGGTCGATCAAGGCGCGGCCGAGCTCGATGGCGGCCTGCTGGTGTTCGTCGACGCCGCGTGCCCGCTGCGTGGACTTGAGACCCAGCACCGCGTCGAACAGCTCGCGCCCGACGGCGTCGCTCTCCTGGAGGCGCCAGTCCTTCACCTTCTTGAAGCGGTCGCCGAAAGGCTGAAGCAACGCGTCCGCCGCTGCACCGTCGGAGAAGCGGTGGCGGACCAGGAGTTCCATGGCGGCCACGTAGGCCTCGTCGTCACTCGGCAGCCAACTCTCGATGCCCTGCTTGGCGACGAACAGCTCGGCGACGACCCGCGGCACGCGCACGCGTTCCTCGGGCGGCACCGCACTCTCGGCGAGCACCTTCATCGCCGCCTTGCGAATCGCGGGGTTGGCATCCCCGAGGACGCGGATGACGGCGTCGATCATGCGGTCCCAGTCCGCACTGCGTTTGGACACGAGATCAACCGAGAAGTGATCACCGGTGCGGAGCTGCTCGCTCAGTTTCGCGTCGGCCGCCAGATGCGGCACGAAGCTCGACACGAGCAGCACGACACCGTCTTCACCCGGCTGCTCTTCGACGAGGTGCTCGATCAGCCGCGCGAAGAGCTTGCGTCGCGCGTCGGGCTCCAGCTCGCTCGTCTTCTCGGGGCGTGTGAAGATCTCGCCGATGACGCCGGCGTAGTGATCCGGGTGCGTGTCGCGCGGCTGCTTCAGCAGCTTTTCGAAGACCGCGTCCTGGAAGCGCGGATTGCCCTCGATGAGGTGCTTCTGCAGCTCCGGATACTCCGGCGGCACGATGGGATCGGCAGCCAGGGCGTCGCTGCCCGCGAGAACGGTCGCGAGAACGAGCACGAAGCATCCCCAGAAGGCGCGAACAGGGCTATGGGGACGCAATTTCACGTAGCTGAGGCTCTCGAACTTCGAGGGGGCGGGTGGCCAACCCGCGCGGTCCAACAGGCGCGCCGCGACAACGCGCTACTTTCGCAGTCTAGGACTCTCCGGGGCATGGTCAAGAGCCACGAATCGGCTCATCCAAGCAACCTTCACACGATCTCGACGTCTTGGGTACCCCAACAGCGTGCGACTGCCCTCACGACCTCGTCCACAGAGCGGCCCGCATCGACCTCGGCATCGGCAAGTGCCAACCATGCCGATGCGCGACGTGTGATGAGCATGGCGGCCTCCTCGTGCGCGTCGCTCGCACCTGGAGCGAGCGGCCGCGGCGTGGGGTCGCGGGCCACGCGCTCCGCTGCGATGTGCGGATCGACCTCGAGGTACACCGTGAAGCCGTGGTCGCGGAGCAGGTCACGCGACACCCCGCTATCGACGACGCCGCCGCCGGTGGCGAGCACGATGCCGCGCCGGGCAAGCACGCGCTCGAGAAGTTGCGACTCGATATCTCGGAAGGCGTCCCATCCGCTGTTCTGGATCCAGTCGGCGGCCGTCCGCCCCGTCACCCGGGTGACTTCCGCGTCCAGATCGACGAAGGGGCGACCGGAGCGTGTCGCAACCCGTCGCCCGACCGTCGTCTTGCCGGCACCGCGTGCGCCCAGCAGCACCAGGGTGGGCGGCGGCCTGAGCGCGGTCGCCTGCACGCCCGACTCGCCGCCGAAGAGGGCCGCCTGATAGTGCGCCTGGGCATGGAGCAGCACCGCACCGTCCAGGACCACCTCCGCGTCGTCCAGCGCACGGTGGACGAGTGATGTCTCCTGACCGGCGGCCGCATACGGCGCGTCGACGACGACGAGCCCATCGAGCGCTGAAGTGAGCCAGGGTAGCGGGCCGCGATCCGCACCCGAGGGCGTGGCGTTGACGAGCACGCGGTCGCTCGGCTCACGTTCGTACGTGGAGTCGCGCGGTCCGAGGCGCACGCCGTAGCCGAGGTCGGTGAGGGCAACGGTCGCCGCGCGCGCGAACCCGCCGGTTCCGTACACGAACGCCGTCGCGTGCGCCGGAGCCGGGTCGAGGATCGACCGCAGGCCCGCGACGTCGGTGTTGTCGCCGTCCCATCCACCGTCAGAGTTGCGAATCAACGTGTTGACGGCGCCCGAGCGACGCGCGTCATCGGACAGCGTCGCGCATGCCTTCAGCGCGTCGCCCTTGTAGGGGTGCGTCACGCTGAAGCCGGCGAACGGCAGGTTCAGAGCCGCCTCCAGGTTCATGTCGGGTAGCGGCACGTACAGCGCGTCGCGCCCGCCCGCGCGGAAGACGGCGTTGTGCATCGCAGGCGACGCGGACCACGCCGGGGGCTTTCCGATCAGGGCGTACAGCGTCGCCTCGGGTGTCACCTCGCCGGCGCGCAGCTCGTCGAGCAGGGCGGCAAGCGACGGCTGCCCGGCCACCACGCTGCTCTCCTCGTCCCAGGCTCCGTAGAGCAGCGGCGGCTGGAACAACACACGCGTCGAAGCGAGTGGCCCGTAGGGAATCCACGCGGTGTCCTCGCGCAGCGCCTCGCGCCGGAGGCCCGCGAGGGCGGCCGCGTCTGCCACGGGGCGCGCGATCTTGTAGATGTCCGCCTCCCCGGCCGGTCGCCGTGCATCGACGCCGTGCGCCGAGAGAATCACGCGCACGCCGTCGGGCAGCTCGCCAAGCAGGGGCCGGACGGCCTCCTCGGCGTCGATCCAGGCCGCGCCCGATTCTGCGGCTTCACGCAGCAGGGCCGCGGCGTCCTCGGCCGATCCGTCGAACGCGCCGCCCTGTTCGCGCGAGCGCATGGTTGCGATCACCGGTCGAGGGCTGGCGTCGATCCATGCGCCCACGTCGTCGCCGGTACCAAGAAGGTCCAAGCGCAGCTCGATCAGGTCGGCCGCGCCGCAGCCCGCGAGGTCGACGGGGGTACGCACCGCCGGGGGCGCGGCGACAGCGACGTAGTGTGTCGTCATGCCTGGAGCACCACGCGCGTCCCGGGGAGATCTGCAAGCGCATCGAGCACGCCGGCCGCGGCCCCTTCGTCCGGTAGGTCGAACAGGGTCGACCCCGAACCGCTCATGGCGGGCGCGCGGCCGAGCCGGCGCTCCACGTCCGAAGTGAAGCGCAGAAACGCCGGGTGCGTCTTCATGGCCGCGAACGCAAGCGCGTTGTAGTGCGCCGCGCGAATGGCAGCCGGATCGCGGCTCGCGAGGGCTTCGCGCATCGCGGGGAGGCCACCGGGCGGCGCGCGCCGGCCGCGTTCGAACGCACCGAACACGGCCGCCGTGTCGCAGCCGAACGGAGGAAGGATGAGGACGAGCGTGGGCCGTGCCAGCGCTACCGGCTCGAGTTCGTCACCGCGCCCGCGCCCGATTGCCGCATCCCCGACGAGGAAGAAGGGGACATCCGCACCCAAGGCAGCGGCGATCACGTACAGCGCGGCGTCGTCGAGACGCCCCGGGTACATCTCGGTGAGGCACTGCAGGACCGCGGCCGCGTCCGAAGAGCCGCCGCCGAGACCGGCGCCGGGAGGGATGCGCTTGGTCAGCGCGATGTGCAGCGGCTGCGTGACTCCGGCGGCTTCGCGAAACCGCGCCGCCGCCTGCCACGCAAGGTTGCGCTCGCCGGCGGGCACGCCATCGATGCCGTGAACGGCAAGATCGATCGCCGGCCCCGTGTCACGCTGCGTGACCTCGACCGCGTCGCCCCACGGCAGAGCGAGGAACAGGGTCTCGAGATCGTGATAGCCGTCGTCGCGGCGGCCGAGAACATCGAGGTACAGGTTGATCTTGGCCGGCGCGCGCCGGCGGGCAGAGACCGTGGCCGCCAATCAGACGGTCTCCAGGACGCTCTCGACCTTGTTGTGCTCGTCCGTGAAGACGACGCGCGGCTTGAAGGTGCGCGCCTCGTCGTCCGCCATCTGGGCGAACGCCATGATGAGCACGCGGTCGCCGGGCTGGCAGTGGCGTGCGCAGCCGCCGTTCATCCCGATCTCGCCGCTGCCGGACTTGCCTTCGAACACGTAGGTCTCGATGCGAGACCCGTTCTCGAGGTTGACGACCAGCACCCGCTCGTTGGGAATGAGGTCCACGGCCTCGAGAAGGTCGCGATCGATGGTGACGCTGCCCATGTAGTTGAGGTCCGCAGAGGTGACGCGGGCCCCGTGGATCTTCGACTTGAGCATGGCGCGTTGCATGACGGGTGGATCCTACGACCCCCTCGCGGTCCGCTGCCACGAAACGCCGACTGCGGGCGATTGGGTCATTTGGGCTCCTTCACCCACGCCTGCCACTTCTTGATCGCCGCGGCGCGCTGCTCGGGCGGGCCGTCGGGATCGAAGCCGTGGGTCGTGGCCGCGGCTTCAAAGAGCGCCGAGAACGCCGCCCGCCGGACGCCCGCGTCCGGATCGCGCAAGCCGGCAACCAGACACCCCCAGCAGGTCTGCTTGCCCTGGGCGCCCAGCGCGCGTGCGGCGGCCGCGCGCACGTTCGCGTCGGGGTCGGGCTTCTTGCCGTGCAACGCCTCGGACAGGGCGCGCGTACTGAACGCCGGGTCGACACGCGCCAGCAAGGCAGCCGCGGCGGCTCGCACGCCTGCCTCCTTGTCGCTCGCAAGAAGGGCACAGACGCGACGGCCCAGGACGGCATCCCCCTCGATACGCCGCCGGAGCCAGGGACGCATGTAGAGGCGTAACGTCGTGACGCGCACGTCGGGCGAGGCGTCGCCGAGCAGCTGGCGGAGCACGGCTTCGGCCGCGTCGCCCTCCGCCTCACGGTCGGCGAGCGCGAAGGCGAGCCGGCGGCGCGTCTCGGGGTCCGTGCTGCGACGCGATGTACGCAGCGCCTCCACGGTCTCCGCCGCCTCGATCAGCGCGAATTCGGCGGCGCGTCGCGCGG
>JANQJW010000064.1 GCA_028281445.1 Planctomycetota bacterium
GTGCCGGCTTCCTGCTGGTGATCGTGACCAATCAGTCGGGGATCGCGCGTGGCAAGTACACAGCCGAGCAGTACGAATCCGTGGCGGCCCGGCTCATCGGGATGCTCGAGCAGGAGGGGATCGAGATCGCGGCGTCGTACTACTGCCCGTATCACCCCGATGGCTCGGTTGCCCCGTACGACATCGAGCACGAGGATCGCAAGCCGAGCGCCGGCATGTGGATGCGTGCCAAGGGGGATCTCGACATCGACCTGCAGCGTTCGTGGTC
This sequence comes from Planctomycetota bacterium, assembly GCA_028281445.1. Lineage (GTDB taxonomy): Bacteria > Planctomycetota > PLA2 > PLA2 > JAEUHO01 > JANQJW01. The sequence goes on from JANQJW010000064.1 coordinate 269, forward strand.
CATCGGCGACGGCGAACGGGACATCGTCGCGGGCAGGCGGGCCGGTACGCGCGGCATCTTGCTCGCGGGGGGGCGTGACAAGTGGCCGCTGCCCGTCCTGGGTCCGTACGACCCGGATTTCGTGGCCCGCACCATGCGCGAGGCCGTGCTCTGGATTCTCCAAGAGGAAGGCGTGGCGTTGCCCGATGCATCCGGCGCGCCGTATCGATCATGACGGTTCACTCGGAAGACGAAGTCCGGGAACACCTGGCGGCGCACCGCGCTGCGGACCGGCGCGTCGTCTTCACCAACGGCGCGTTCGACGTCCTGCACGTCGGGCATGTGCGCGCGCTGGAGGAAGCTGCCACGCTCGGCGACCTGCTCGCGGTCGGGGTGAACGATGACGCGTCGGTGCGCGCAGCGCGCGGCCCCGGGCGTCCCCTCGTACCCGTTGCCGAACGCATGGAAGTGCTCGCCGCCTTGCGTTGTGTCGACTACGTGTTTTCGTTCTCCGACGAGACGGTCGACCGCGTGCTCGAGGCCCTGCGGCCCGACGTGCACGCCAAGGGGCGCGACTACGCGACGGCGTCGCTGCCCGAGCGCGATACCAACCAGCGCCTCGGGATCGAGATGGCCTTTGTCGGCGACGAGAAGACGCGCTCGGCCACGAACCTCGTGGCCCGCGTTCGCGCCTTGCGAGGCGACGTCGGCGAAGTTCGCCCGTTGAACGAAGACGGCGTGCGGGGATTCGTGGCCGAGGACGCTGACGCGTTGCTGGATACGACAGGGTGGCTCGATCTCGAGCGTCTCGCCACGACGCAGGAAGGCGAGCTCGTGGAGGGCACGCGCAGACGCTTCGTGCGGCGGATCGAGATCGCCGGAACGCCCGTCTACGTGAAGGTCACGCGGCCTGCCGAGAAGAAGCGTAGTCCGATCACCGAGTTCCGTAACCACATCGCGCTCAAGGCCGCGGGCTTTCTCGCGCCCGACCCCTGGCTGTGCATGGAAGGCACCGTAGAGGGCACGCGAACCGGCGCCCTCGTGACGCGCGAGGTCTCCGGCCTGGCGCTCGATCAGTGGTTACGCGAGGAGTTTCAGGATGCCGGCAGCGCGCGCCGCAACGCGTGGGCCTACGGCGTCGGCGAAGCCGTCCGTGATCTCCATGGCGCGCGCTTCGAGTTCCCCGATCTGCAGGCGTGGCACCTCCTCGTCGACGGCACGCCCGCGGCGGGGCGCGGAGCGATCGCGTTCATCGACCTGATGCGCCTGCGACGGCGCGACCGGCCGCTCTCCCGCAACCGGGCGTCGCGCGGTCTCGCCGCTTTGGCACTCTCCCTGCGACCGGTGACGGACACCCGCTTCCGGCTCGCGCTGTTGCGCGGCTACCTGGGGGGGTCGTTGCACGACGCGCGCCCGTGGCTTCGCGCCGTTGGCAAGCGCATCGACAGGATCAAGAACCGCGGCACGTTCCGGCACTTGGGCGGTCCGGCTCCGGGGAACTCCGCATGACGGCGCTCGAAGGATCCCGCGACGACCTGGCTGTGCTCGAGACGCATGGCGTGCGCACCCTCGAAGACGTGTTCGCCAAGGCCACGTGCGTACGCGACCTCCGCGACCGTTCGAACCATGAACTCGCAGTGGGGGACCGGGTCGTCTTCGTCAAGCGCCGCAAGGGGGCACGCCGTGCCCGGGAGGCCGAGGCGATCGTGACGGTGTCCGCCTTGGGCATCCCGGCGCCGCGCGTCGTTTTTCACGCCATCGCGCGAGACGCCGGCGCGGTCACGGGAACCTGGGACCTGGCACCCGGCCGGCCGCTCGACGATCTGTTGCAGGAGGGGGCACTGAGCCGAGCCCAGCGGCGCGACGCGCTCGGCCGGCTGGCACGCGCCACTGCGGCACTCCACGAGGGGGGCTACCGCCACCGCGATCTCTACCTCAATCATGTGTTCGCGGCGCCTGAAGGGGATTCGTGCCCGGTCTGGATCATCGACTGGGAGCGCCTCGGACGATGCCGGCGCACGTTGGGGCGGCGTGTGATCAAGGACCTTGGCGCGCTGGCGTCGTCCCTCCCGGAAGGTGCCGTTCCGCTGCGTGAACGAGTGCACTTCCTGCTCACCTATCTCGAGGCGCGCAGCGTGCCGCGCCGCGGCGTGTACGAAGGCCTTGTGCGCCGCATCCAGAGGAAAGCTCGTCGCATCAAGCGGCATGTGCCCCGGACTCCGGTCGGCGACGTTACGCGCCCGGGGGCTGCGCCCGCATGAAGCTCGGTGTGCTCCTGGATTCGCTGCACGCGTCGGCGGGGGGCGCGGAAGCGCACACGTGGGCGCTGCTCGAACGCTGCGTCGCGTCGGGCGACGAGGCAGCACTGGCGACGCTCGATGGCGAAGCACCGGGCGGCGTCGAGGTGCTTCCGATCAAGGCGCCGCGCGGCCGGCCCGAGCGCGACGAGCACTTTGCCCGCGAAGGCGAGCGGCGCCTGCGCGAGGCGGGATGCAACGTCGTTTTCGCGATCCGGCATGCGCCCTCGTGCGACGTCTACATGCCGCACGGCGGACTCGTCGACGATGCGCGTGCTGCCAGCGACGAGGCTTCGGGAGGGGCTGGTCTTGCCAAGCGCGTTGCGCGCACGTTCAGCCGCAAGCACACGTTCTTCCTGGCAGCAGAGCAGGCCCTGCTCGGCGAAGGCAAGGGACCGCTCGTCGTCGCCGTCTCGCAGCAGATCGCAGCGCGCATCGCCCAGCGCTACCCGAACGCGACGCATCGTATCGAGACGGTGCTCAACGGGGTGGACACGGACCACTTCCAGCGATCGGCGCACGCCGAAGAAGGCCGGCGGCTGCGTGCGGAGCACGGGTTGGAGGACCACCTGGTCGGACTGCTCCTCGCCCGGCATCCGGTCTTGAAGGGCGTCGAGACGGCGATCGAAGCGCTGAGCCTGGATCCCGTACGCGAACTCGATCGTCCCGTGGCACTGCTGGTCGCCGGCGGACCCGTGCCAAGCAGACTCTGGCGGCGAGCCGGGCACCTCGGCGTCGTCCTGAAGGACGCGACCTGGCAGCCCGACCCGCGCCCCCTCTACGCAGCGGCCGACCTGCTCGTCCATCCGACGTTCTACGACCCGTGCTCGCTCGTCTGTCTCGAAGCGCTCGCCATGGAGCTCCCTGTGATCACCACGCCGCGCAACGGCGTACGCGAGTTGATGGGCCAGCGCGGCGGGATCGTCGTCGAGGAGCCGGGAAACCCGGAGGCGATCGCCTACGCCATCCGCGTCCTTGCCGATGACGACCTGCGTGCGGCCACCGCGGACGATGCGCGGTATCTGGCCATGCGCAATCGAGCAAGCACGCGCCTCGATCGTGTGCTCGCGCTGTGCAAGCAAGTCGCGGGCGAGGTCTAGGCATGCGCGCGTCACGCCTCCTCGCCGTCATCACATCGGATCCGGAGGGCCCCGTCGTGCGGCATCGCTGGCGGGCGTATGAGACCCACCTCGCTCAGGCCGGCATCGTGCTCGAAGTCGTTGCGTGGCCGAAGAGATGGAGCGCGCGGCGCTTCGCGCTGCAACGCGCGTCCGCCGCCGACGGCGTGGTTCTGTCATCCCGTCTGATCACCTCGCTCGATGCGAGACGTCTGCGTCGCCGTGCCCGGCGCCTCGCCTTCGACTTCGACGACGCGCTGCCGTATCGCGACAGCCGCCGCGGTGCGACACGCTCCGGGACCCGTGGGCGGCGCTTTCGCGCGATCCTCAAGCGCGCCGATCGTGTCTATGCGGGCAACGCCTTCCTCCAGGGGCTGGCGCGCGAAGCCGGCGGCGAGGCGACGATCGTTCCCACGACCGTCGACGTGCCGCCGGGACCGCCCGATCCCGAACCCGCCGACGAGATGATGCGCATCGGCTGGATCGGTTCGCGCGCCACGCTGCCCTATCTCGAGGAACGGGCGTTGGCGTTGTCCGCGCTCGTTGCCTCCGGTCGCACCTACCGGCTGCGCGTCGTTGCGGATGCCGTCCCCACGTTTCCGACGGGCATCCCCGTCGAGCCCGTCGCGTGGGACATCGCGACGTGGCAGCAGGCCCTGAGCGAGATCCACTTCGGTCTCGCGCCGCTGCCTGACGACACCTGGGCGCGCGGCAAGTGCGGGTTGAAGGTGATCCAGATGTTGTCGCTCGGCCGGCCGGTGGTCGCGAGCGCCGTCGGCGTGCAGGCCGAGCAGGTGCGTCACGGCGAGACCGGCTTCCTCTGCTCGGACCGCGCATCGTTCGTCGATGGGATTCTCAAGCTCATGGACGATGCGCCGCTGCGCCGGCGCATGGGGACCGCCGGCCGCGAGGATGTGCGTACGCACTGGTCTGTCGCGACGTGGGCGCCGAAGATCGTGGAGCACGTCGAGGACCTGCTCGCATGAAGCCGACCCTGCTCAAGCGGCCGAAGCACCTGCTGGTGCGATTGCCCAACCCCATCGGGGATACGGTCATGGCGACACCCGCCCTGCGTGCATTGCGCCGTGCGTTGCCCGATGTGACGATCACGTGGGCCGGCGGCCGCGGGCCCCAGGCCGTGCTCGAGGGGCTCCCCTATCGGGACGGCGTCGTGCCGTTGGCAGGCAAGTTCGCAAACGGGCTCATGGCGCCCTTTCGCGCCGGCGCTCTGCTTCGCAAGCTCGGTGCGGACACCGCCCTCCTGCTCCCCAACTCCGCTTCGTCGGCCCTCGTCGCACGGCAGGCGAAGATCGCCGTGCGCGTCGGCACGGATCTCGGCGGGCGGGGCGCGTTGTTGACGCACGCTATCGACGTCCCGCTCGACGAGAACGACAAGCTCGTGCCGCGGCCGATGACCGAGCACTACATGGATCTCGTTGCGCCCTTCGGGGGCAAGTCCGACGAACGCCGCACAGAGCTCGCGACGACTACGTTCGACGACGAGGTGGCGGACGCGCGGCTCGCCAACGTGCCCGAAAACCTGACGCTCGTCGGGATCAACCCCGGCGCAGCCTTCGCGACGACGAAGATCCTCCCCCCGGAGCAGATCGCAGCGGTCGTGCACGCGATCCGCAAACAGGCCGATGTCATGCCCGTGGTGCTCTGCGGCCCCGGCGAAGAGGACCTTGCGCGTGCGGTGGCGAGCGCCATCGCGGGGCCGTCGCTCTCGACGGCGGACGATCCTCCGCCGTTGGGGGAGCTCAAGGCGCTCGCGAAGCGCATGGCCGTGCTGCTGACAACCGACACGGGACCGCGCCACATCGCCGAGGCGTTCGATGTGCCGACCGTCGTCTGGATGGGGCCCACCGATCCACGCTGGAGCGATGGCGGGGCTGCGACGGTCCTGCGCAACGAAGCGCTCACATGTCTGGGCTGCCACCTCAAGAGCTGCCCGATCGGGATGCCCTGCATGCAGGACCTCGACCCCGGTCGCATCGCAGCCGCCGCGCTGGATGCGATCTCCGCCTGGACGGCGCGGTAGCGGCGCAACCTGGGCCCGGGGGGCGGGTACACTCCTGCGACTGTGAGTACGGCGGCGCCCCCCCAGAACACCCTCGAAGCCGGCCGCGCGCTTGCCGAGCGCGTCTACCGGACGGGGGAGGAGCTCCGCGCCCAGACCGCGCGCCGCATCATCGGGCTCGACGACGTCATCGAGCAGGTGCTCATCACGGTGCTCACGCGCAGCCACGGTCTGCTCGAGGGCGTGCCTGGCCTCGCCAAGACCCTGCTGCTCTCGACGGTCGCCGAGCTGCTCGACCTCTCGTTCTCGCGCATCCAGTTCACGCCGGACCTCATGCCGTCCGACGTCACGGGCAGCGAGTACCTGATCCACGACGCGGACACCGGGGAGCGCGTCTTCAAGTTCGCGCGCGGCCCCGTCTTCGCCAATCTCGTGCTCGCCGACGAGATCAACCGGGCGCCGCCCAAGACCCAGGCCGCGTTGATGGAGGCAATGGAAGAGCGCCAGGTGACGAGCCTCGGCGTGTGCCGCGAGCTCGAAGATCCCTTCATCGTCCTCGCGACGCAGAACCCCATCGAGCAGGAGGGCACGTACCCCCTGCCCATGGCGCAGTTCGACCGCTTCATGTTCAAGATCCACCTCGACTACCCGACGTGGGAGCAGGAAGAGCGCATTGCGCGCCTCACCGCGCTCGGACGCGAAGTCGAACTCGAGCCCGTCGTGTCGCGCCAGGACTTCGTGCAGATCGCCGACGCCGTTGCGGCGGCGGACGTGCGGCCCGAGCTGGCGCGCTATGCCGTCGAGCTTGTGCAGGCCACGCGCCCGCATGCGCCCACCGCGCCCAACAGCGTGCGCGAGTACGTCGATTGGGGCGCCGGACCGCGCGCCGCGCAGGCGTTGATCAATGGCGCGCGTGCCCGTGCCTTCCTGCGCGGTCGCAGCGTGGCGGACTTCGACGACATGCGCGCGCTCGTACCCGCGGTGCTGCGCCATCGGCTCGTGCTGTCGTATGCGGCCGAGGCCGATGCCGTGACGACCGACGGCGTGACGGAAGACCTGCTGCGGCATGTCGACTATCCGGGCAAGTCCACGGGCCCGCGCCGGTCGTGGTTCCGTCGCATGCTCGACGCGCTCCTGCCGACGGCGGAGCCGCGGCGCCGCACTGCGTAGGGCCGGGGGCCCTGTAAGGACGCTTGCTACACTGGACGCCTGCCTACTCAGGCATCGGAGGTCCACGATGCGCATCTCGCTCGCCCTGTTCGCTGCTCTCCTCCTCGTGCCCCTCCTTGCCGGGGCCCCTGCAGCCGCCAAGGGGAAGGAAGAGAAGCCCGAGCCGCACGCCGACGACATCGTCAAGGCCGCCACGGAGCGCTTCGAGCAGGACTACGGCTCGGAGGACATGGACAAGCGCCTGCGCATCCTCAAGTGGTACGGGATGCACATGCACAAGAACGTGCTGAAGCGTCTCAAGAAAATCTACCTCAAGGAGCAGAACGTCGAGCTGCAGGGGATGGCTGCCTTGGGCCTCGGCAACCAGCTCCCGTACGCCAAGTCGGCCTCCGTCACCCTGATGACGGGCATGAAGAAGTACGACAAGTACGCCATGCGCGAGATGCCCGAGGGCGACGACGAGATCCTGCAGGAGAACGAGGCCCGCGTCCTCGTCCACTCCCTCAACTCGCTGGCCAAGCTCGGAGTCAAACCGGACAAGAAGAACTGGAAGCTCATCCGCGGCTTGATCGACCACCACCACGACGACGTCTGCATTGCGATGCTCAACTGGTGTGGCACCACGAAGGAGTGGCGCTCCATCCCGATCATCCTCGAGTGGTTCGAGTACTACCCCGACGGCTATTCGTGGTCGGGCGGCTCGGTCAGCGTCGACACCGGCGCGGCGGGCAACAAGGACCAGAAGGCGGCCAAGGCCAAGTGGAAGGCCAAGTACGGCAGCCGCGCCAAGAAGGCTCGCCCCAAGGCGCACGAAGCGATGCGCAAGGCCCTCTTCGACATCACCGGCCACAAGTTCACCAAGCCGAAGGAATTGAAAGCTTGGATGGATGAGAACAAGGTGCTGCTCAAGAAGAAGGGCGTGTAAGGCAGCGGTCCTCGGCGCACGGCGTCCCGTTGCTGAAGGGAGGCACCTTGCGTGCCCCCGTCAGTCGCCGGCCAACGCGGAGGGGCACAGGGCCCCTCCCTACAGCGTTACCGGGTACGTGTAGTGAACGACCAGTCGACGACCAACTCGTCGCCGCCTGAGAGCCGCACCGTGTACTCGGTTTCGAGCGCGAACGCCCCTTGCGGTTGGATGACGACAACGCGTTGCCGGCCGATCTTGCGTAGCGTTGCCCGCCATCGCGCCGTTTGAAGCTCACCCGGCGGCGATTCCCAGACTACGAACGTGTTGAGATCGCCGAGGTCGATGGCGGGATCGAACACGTGGACCGTCACGGGCGCGGGCTGTACGCCCTTCTCCCCCTTTCGAGGCAGACGCTCCATGGGCGCACCGACCGACCGTGGCGGTGGATACGTCACGTAGGCCGGGTCTTTCGAGAAGACGCGCCGGTTGCCGCTCAGTCCGATCACGTACATGTGCAGGATCTCCGGTTCGCCTGCCGAGCCGAGCGTGATGCCCTTGTCCGCAGGATCGAACAGCGCCGCCCGGAACTGCACGTCGGCCAGCGCCTGCTTCACCGTCTGCGCTACGCCTCCTCCGAACATGAAGTAGGTCTTCGGATCCCCTTCGCCCACTTGCGGCACCGCCTGCGCGCGTGCGAGAAGCACGTTCTTCGCCGATCGCTTCGCGTCGTAGCGCATGGGCTTCAGACCGTTGGCGTAGCGGGCGCGGCTGAGCATTCGGGTAGCCCACACGGCGCCGGGCAGCCCGTCCACGATGGCTCCGTCGACCCGGTCGATGTCACGCGTTGCGCGCTGCAGGATCCACACCCGGTCGTGAATCGGCTGCCACGGCACGAAGCGGTGAAAGCCCCAAGGCTCGTCGTCGCGGAAGTGACGAACCACGTCGCGACGCAGTGCGTCGAGGCTCGGGTGGGGCACGCCGGACACGAACGACGCCGTCTCGGCGAGCGCTTGCGCTGCGGTCACGTCGCTGAGGCGGCGGGCGTCGTCGGCGAGTTTCGTGAGGAGGACGCCGATCTCATCGCGGGCCTTCTTCGCCTGCGCCGCTCGGTCCTCGGCGCTTGCGGGCAGTGCCGCAAGCAACACGGTGAGCGCGAGAACGACACGACGCATGGGAAGGATCCTACTTACACAGCTTTTACCGGAACCGGCTTCCTGCGGATCTAGTCTCACGAATTGGAGGCTTTCCGCCCCAGGGAGTCATCGATGACCGTGTCTCGCACACTGCGTGCCGCGGGAGCAGCCTGTCTTCTGCTCGCCGCCGTTCTGTCCCTCTCTCTCCCGCCCGCACTCGCCGACGACGACGAACCCGCGCCGGATCCGAAGCCGGCACCGTCACCGGATGACCCCAAGGCGCCCGAGAAGCCGGACGTAAACAAGGTCTACGTCCCGTTCCGGGATCTCGAGAAGATCTTCGAGAAGGAAGGCGAGGGCGTCTTCCTTCCCTACAAGGAGTTCCGCCGCCTGTGGGAACTCGCCCACAAGCTGCCGCCCGACACCAGCAAGCCGCCCGTGTCCGCCGCGGTTCGCTCCGCTGCGTACAGCGGCACCGTCGAAGACGACATCATCCGCTTCGAGGCCAAGGTCGAGGTCGAGGTGCTGGACGACGGTTGGCAGCGCGTGCCGTTGAACTACGCGGGCATCGGCGTCGAGAAGGCAACCATCGACGGCAAGCCGGCGCTGCTCGTGCCCACCAAGGCCGGCTACGACCTGTTGCTCGAGAACGCGGGTCGCCGGACGCTCGATCTCGTCCTGCGCGCCGCAGCACCCGCCAAGGGCGACACACGCACTGCAGAGTTCTCCCTGCCGCCTGTGCCGCTTGCGCGACTGTCTCTCTGGGTGCCCGGCAAGGACACCGAGGTCACGATCGCGCCGCGCCTCGCCTCGACGACCAAGTCCGCCGGCGCTTCGACCGAGCTCATGGCCTTCCTCGGTCCCGTCAGCAAGGTCAAGCTCACGTGGCGGCGCAAGCCCGAGGACACGCCGACCGTCGACGCGCTTGTCTTCGCCGAAGAGAGCCTCGACGTGCGCGTCGATCGCGGCGTCGTGCGCTCGACGCTGCGCGCGGATCTCTCGGTCCGGCGTGCACCGCTCTCGCGTCTCACTGTCAGCGTGCCGAGCGAAGCAGTGGTCCTCTACGTCCAGGGGGAGGGCATTCGCACCTGGACCCGCAGCGATGGCGGCGACAAGATCAACATCGAGTTCCGCGCGCCCGTGCGCGAGAAGTACGCGCTCCGCGTCGGACTCGAGCGCGCGCTGCCGCCGCCGCCCGTGGGTGCGGTGTTGCCGATGGCGTTCATCGACGGCCTGGAACGCGAGCGCGGCTTCCTGCGTGTGCAGGCTGCCGACGGCGTGAAGATCGAGCCGAGCGTCACGCCCGGCCTCGTGCAGATCGACCTGCGCGACCTTCCCAAGGACCTCCAGGGGGCGGCGCCTGGGCGCGCGTTCGCCTTCCGCTTCCCCGCGCGGCCCGGCGAGACCGTCTTCGACGTGCAGGCCCTCGAGCCGCGCGTGTCCGCCTCCCTCGGCAACCGCGTGGGCATCCGCCCGGAGTCGCTCGACCTGCGCTGCATCGCCCACGTCACGGTCGAGCGAGCCGGCATCTTCCATCTCGCATTCTCCGTGCCCGAGGCGCTCGAGGTTTCCGACGTCACGCTCAAGGGCGCGGAGCTCGACGACTGGACGATCCGCGAAGACGACGGCAAGCGCACGCTCAAGATCGCGTTGCGCGACCGTCTGCTTGGAAAGGCCGACGTCACCATCTTCGGTCGCACGCGCATCGAGGTGTCCGAGAAGGAAGGCGCGCCCGCGTTCGAGCAGGACCTGCCGCTCGTGTTGCTCCAGGACGCCGCACACATCCGCGGCTTCGTCGCCGTGCACATCGATCCGGCGCTCGACCACAAGGAGAAGAGCCGCAGGGGATTGACCACCCTGGACGTCGGTGCCGTCGCCGCATGCCACCCGCCGGCGCTCGCGGGCGACGCGGCCCGCCTGCCGCTGATCTACCGCTTCGAGCATCGCGAGGGCGACATCGCGCTCGCGATGGACCTCAAGCGCAAGGCGCCCACGATCACGTGCGCCGTGGAGAGTTGGGCGCGGCTCGAACCTGGCAAGACGCGCATGGGGGCGACGCTGCGGTTCCATGTCGCTTTCCGCGGCGTGCGCACGTTCCGCTTCCGTGCGCCGCTCGCGCTCGCCAAGCGGCTGCATCTCGCCGATCCCGGTCTAGAGCTGATCGGGCCGGCCGAGGAGATGAAGCCTGCGGACGCCGGCGACGATTGGCAGCCGGTCAACGGCGTGTGGACCGTGAAGCTTCCGGCGCCCCGGACCGGGCCCGTGCCCATCGGGCTCCTCATCGACGATCAACCCGAGGAAGAGCTCGCCAGCGGCGGCGTGCGCACGACGGCGCTGCCCGCCTACGTGCCGCTCGAGGCAGGCGGAGCGCCCCTGCCCAACGTCGTGCATCACGTCGCCGTGCGGCGCGATGCGCTGCTCGAGGTCGAGTTCCGCGACCTCGTGCTCGGCGAGGAGATCGACGCGCGCGAGCTGCCGACGCCGCTGCGCGATCCCGACAACTTCCTGGCGTTCCGCTCCTACGCACCGGGCCACGGTCTCGGTGTCGAGGTGACGAAGCATGACTACGAGCCGGTGGCCGACGTCGTCGTTTCGCACATGCACATCGATACGGTCGTACCCGTCGAGGGACGGGCTACGTCCGAAGCCTTCCTCGTCGTTCGCAGCAACACGCGCCAGTACCTCGAGCTCGAGCTTCCGCCCGGCACCAAGATCCGGGCCGTGCGGGTGGGGGAGAAGACCGAGTCGCCGCGCGTCGGCAAGGACGGCACCGTGCTCGTTCCGCTTCTCGCGCTGCGCGGCAAGGACCAGGCGTTCACCGTCGCGCTGTACTACGACCACGACGTCGAGCGCAGCGGTACGGCGTTCGAGGACGTGCGGCTCGTCTCGCCCGTTCCGATCGACGTGAAGTCCGACATCCTCACCTGGCGTGTGTGGATGCCCGATGGACCCGTGTACACATCGTTCGGCGGTTCCGTGCTGCCCGTCGATCCCTACAAGTCCTGGGCGGCACGCGCGCTGGAGCGGGTGTCGAAGATCCTCGCCGTGCAGGAGGGCGCTACGCGCCTCGACGTCCGGCGCTTGATGAACAGCTACAAGAGCCCCTTCACCGACCGCCAGCACGAGGGCAAGCGGATCAACTTCCAGGGCCGCGTCGGTACTGGCGACGTCGTCATCAGCAGCGCGGCGCCGGGCTTCTTCGCCTTCTGGAAGCTGCTCTGGGGCGTTGCGGCGTTCGTCGGCGCGATGTTCCTGATGCGCATCGCGACCGGCATCGGCGCGGGCAAGCGCTTCGCATTCGGTGTGCTCCTGCTCCTCCTGATTGCGCTGCTCATTCCCGCCGGCTTCGGCGCCGCCCACACGTACACGTTCATGCTGCTCGGCGTGCTGCTTGCCGGCTTCCTGGCCTTCCTGGGCTGGGCCGCGGGCGCGTGGCGTGCCGCGCGCGAGCGTGCAGCAGAAGCACTGCCCGAGCCGCCGGAGCCTATGGAACCCGCGCCCGAGGGAGGTGCGGCGTGATCCGGCGCATCGCGCTCGTCCTGTGTGCGTCGCTCGCGCTCGCGGGCACGTCCTTCGCCAAGGGCGGGAAGACGAAGGCGCCCCCGCCCCCGCCGCCGGTGCAGGACCGCGGGCCCAACGAGCTCGTACACGTACCCACCGCCGAGATGGACGTGCTGCTGCGTGCCGACAGCAAGGGCATCGTGCTGCGCTACGAGGAATACGAGCGGTTGCTCGCCGCGGCGCGCGCCCGCGCGCTCGCCCTGAAAGCGCAGCCGCCCGTCGACGGAACGCTCGTGGCCGCGTCGGGCACGCTCGATCTCACGGCCGAACGGGCCGGTCGCCTGCGCATGACCTACAACGTCGAGGTCCTTGCCGAAGGTCCGCGCTCCGTCGACTTTCCCCTGCGCCGCATCGCGCTCGAGAGCATCCTGATCCAGGACACCGAAGGCGCCGCCGACGGGCGTTACGAAGAGTGGAAGCGCGGGCCCCGGCTGCGCTTCGAGAGCCCCGGGCGCCGGATCGTGACGGTCGAGGGCTCGGCCGCGTTCGCGCGCAAGATGGAGCAGCGCTACCTGGACCTCGTGCTGCCGCCGGCTTCGGCGATGGCCGTGACGCTCAAGTTCCCTGCAGGCGTCGAAGGCGTGGTCATCGGCGAAGGCGCTCCCGTGGAGGTCCGGGCCTCCGCCGATGGGCCCGCGGAAACGACGGTCCGGCCCGGACGCCAGGGGCGCCTGCGGATCGCCTTTGCGCCCGCGGCGAAGGGTGCAGACGACGGTCCGCCCATCATCGACACGCGCACGAACTCGCTGCACACCATCGGCGACGGACTCGTGGCCAGCCGCATCATCGTCAATGCCGACGTGTTCCGCTCGCCGGTGTCCGACCTGACGCTCGACGTGCCCGCCGATCTTGCCGTGCGCTCGCTCGAGGGCAAGGGCGTGACCGGATTCCAGCGGCTACAGAGCGGCGCCATCCGTGTACAGCTCGAGAAGGCCTTTCGCGGCACCGTCACGATGGTGCTTGACGCCGAGCGGCCGTACCGGCCGGCGGCCGCGGTCGCCATGCCCCACATCACCGTGCAGGGCGCCGTGCGCCACCGCGCCGAGATGAGCATGCGCTTTGGCCGCGATGTCCGCGTCCGCGGCATCACGCCGACGGCCGGTCGCCGGCTGCCGGCGTCCCGCGCGAAGGGGCAGCAGGATCTGCTGCGCTATGCCCTCCATCGCCAGGACGCGACGCTTGCTGTCGATCTCGAAGCCGGCGAGGTCCGCACCGACGCCGTCAGCAGCTACTACCTGAACCTCGCCGAGGCGGGGAAGACGCTCATCGTCACGACGACCTACCGCGTGCTCGAGGGCACCGTCTTCGCGCTCGCGCCGAAGATGCCGGCGGCATACGAGCTGCGCACCGTCACGGTCAATGGGAAGCCGAACGGGTTTACGCGCGACCTGCGCCCCGACGGCACGCTCGAGATCGCGCTCGCCCGCGGCATTCCCGAGGGCGGCGAGATCTCGCTTGCGGCGACGCTCGAACAGTCCCAGGCCGACTGGGTGCCGGACGGGGCACCGGTCGCCGTTCCGTTCGCCGTGCCGTCTGCCGGCGCGACGCGGGAAGAGGGGCTCGTGGGCATTGGTGCCGATGCGGCGTTTCGCGTGCTGCAGAGCGACGGCATCAGTGATCTTGTACCCGTTGGCGCCGCCGAGCTGATGGCGCGCGGCATCTCGGCAACCGGTCTTGTCTACGGCTACCGCCTCGACGGCACCAAGCCGGCCGTGACGCTCGAGGTCACGCGCCACGAGCCGCTCATCGAGGCCCGCATCATCACGACGCTGCTGCCCTCGCCGCGGCGTCTCAATGTGCTCTCCGTCATCGGGCACCACATCCGCCGTGCCGGCGTGCGCACTCTCCTCGTCGATGTGCCCGCGTGGGCCATCGAGGACCAGGTGCGGTTCGATTCGCCGTTCGTGCGCGGGGCCTCGATGCTCAAGGGCGATGCGAGGCCCGAGGACGTACCGGCCGGGTACGAGCGTTGGGCCGTCGATCTCAACCAACGCGTGATCGGTCGCCACGCGACCGTCGTGCGCTACGGCGAGGACCAGTCCGAAGAGAACTGGAAGATCGCGAACGACCGTGTGCTCGGAACCCGGGTCCCGCTCGAGCGCAGCGAGCGCTTCCTCGTCGTGCAGCGGGCCGAGGGACTCGAGGTGCGGACCCAGGTCGCCGCAGAGCGCGGCATCCAGCCCGTCGAGCTGACGGATCTGCCCCCCGAGGCGGCCGTGGAGCCGCAGCAAGTGCTCGAGATCCTGCGCCTCGCCAACGGCGCGGACGGCCTCGGGCTCTCCGTGCGCAAGCACGGCGGCGCCGCGGTGCTCGATGCCGTGGCAACGCGCGTTGCGCTCGACACGGCCGTCGCACGCGAAGGGATCCTTCGCACGCGCGCCGTGGTCCGGCTCTTCAACGTGGACCGCCAGTTCCTGGAGATGGCGCTGCCGAGAGGCAGCGATCTGATCGGTGCCGTCGTCGGGCGCGAGGTCGTTTCGCGCGGGAAGCGCATCGTCGTGGACCGCGAGCCGGTCAAGGCGCTGTCGAGTCCCGAGGGCGTACTGCTCATCCCCATCCCCACCGCGCGACGCCGCAGCGAGCTCGTCGTGGCCTGGCTCACCTACGAGACGCACCTCGACGAGGAGGTCGGCGGCTCGGTGCACGTCCACGCCCCGGTCTTCCCGAATCTCGAAGTGCTGCGCACGGTGCAGCGCGTGGCGTTCGACCCGGACTTCGAGATCGAGGACGTCGGCGGCGACTACGGCAAGGTCTCTGCGCACGAGCCGCGCGGCCGCACGCCGTTCCTCTTCGACATCCTCGGTGGTTTGCAGCCCGGCGTGGACAGCGCAACGCCGTGGGATCCGCGCATGACAACGGCCGATATCCACACACCGAGGGCCGATCATCGGTCCAAGAACGATCCAGCCGAGTTTGCCAAGCGCGTGTTCGAGGGGCCGGCGAGCAATGCCGCCTCCTACGAAGCGGAGACGGGCGCGGACGCCGATCTGGCCGCTTCGATCGTCGACGCGCCCTTTGCCAAGGACGAAGCCCAGCAGACGCTGCGTGACAGCTACGATCGCTCACGCTTGCCGCACACGGCGCGCGAACGAAGTCTCGATCAGCTCGATCAGTCGCTGCGCCGCACGCGCCAGTTGAACGAAGCCCTGAAGCGCGAGCAGAGCCGTCTCCTCCGCAAGGCAGACGACAAGCCCGGGCGGGCGCGCGTGCCGGAGAAGAGCCCGCGGATGCCGTCCGGCGGCGTACCGCCCAACTTGCGCGAGCCGTCGGATCCCACGCCGACGCCGCCGGTGCCCGCCGGCGCAACGACGCCCGCACCCGCGCTCCAGCCCGCTCCGGACGAACCGCCGGCCGGCGAGATGCCCGCGCTTCCCGGGGCGGCCGATGAAGGCGGCGGTGCCGGTCCGCCCGGGGACCACGAGCATCACGAGGGCGACATGCCGTCCGTGCAGCGCGGCAGCGGTGCGCGCGGCCGCGCGCGGCGCAAGGGACTCCTGTCGCTCGACGTCCCGGTCGTGCTGGGACCCAACGTGGTCGTCGCCCAGCGTCTCGGCGGCGGTGGTGCGCTGGAGATCCGCCTCGCCACCGAGGAACGCAACGACGACCACTTCGGTCTCATATGCCTTGCCTTCGTCGGCATCGCGCTGCTCGCCGGCGCGGGCAGCTGGGTGCGCAAGCTGGCGGTCATCGGCGGCGGCGCTGCGCTCGCGGGCTTGGTGGCCGCGCTGTTCGGCGCGATGGGGGCCACGTTCGTCGTTGCGCTCGTCGATGCTCTCACCATCGCTGTCTTCTTGTGGCTCGTGGCGGCCGTGGTGATGGGCGTGATCCGCTGGACCGCGCGCATCGGCGCACGCCGGCCTGCGCCCACGACGAGTGCGGCCGCCCTCGTGATCGCGCTCCTGCTCGGCAGCGCGCCGGACGCACGGGCCGATGAGCCGCGCCCGCCCGTTCCCGACGTCACGCCCCCCAAGAAGGTGTTCGTCCCATACGACCCGGCCGATCCGACATCGGTCAAGCCAAGCGACCGCGTGTTCCTGCCGCTGGAGACCTATCTGAAGCTCTACAAGGCGGCGAACCCGGAGTCCGATCCCGAGCTCGTGAAGCTCGGACGCATGGTGACGCTGGTGCGCGCTCGCTACACGCTGGACGTGAGCCGCGACGAGAGCGCGATGGCGACCGGCGTTGCCGAATACCGCTTCGCCAAGCGCGGCACCGGGCAGGTCCTGGTCGCGTGGCCGCTTGGCGGGCTGGCCGTCCACGAGGCCTCGCTCGACGGCAAACCCGTTCGTCTGCTACTCGACAAGGGCGTGTATCGCATCGCGGTCGCCGAGGAAGGCGACCACACGCTCGAGCTCAAGTTCCGCGTACCGCTCGTCGACCGTCCCCAGGGGCGCTACCTGGCGTTCCTCGTCGAGCCCTTTGCCGGTGCCGAGCTCACGGTCAAGGCACCGGGCTTTGACGGCGACGTGCGGGTATCCGGCGCCGGCCGCGTCGAGCGTGGCACGGCCGACGACTTCCGCGCGTGGCTCGGACATGCGCGCCGCGTGTCCGTCGCGCTGCTCGAGCGCTCCCCCGACGAGCTGCCGACGACCGTGCGCACGCGCGTCGAGTCCCGCGCGCTGCACAGCTTGCGCGACGCGGGCACCGAGTCGCAGGTCGACGCCACTGTGTACGTACTCCAGGGGCGCGCGCCGTTCGTCGACATCGCTTTGCCGGACGGCGTCACCGTGCTCGAAGCGGGCGGCCCCAAGGTCGTGCGCTGGGTGACGCTCGCGTCGCCAACGCCGCGCGTGCGGATGGTCTTCGCAAACCCCGCGAGCGGCGCGGTCAAGATCGCGCTGCGGACGTTCCGCGCATCGACGCAGCCTGCGCGGACCGAGACGCTGCCCGCCCTCGCCGTGCTCGACACGACCGGCGAGAGCGGTCGCGTTGCGGTCAACGTCGATCCGTCCATGCGCGTCGATGTGCTCGACAGCAGCAACCTCTTCCGGCTCGGCCTGCCCCGCTACAAGGGGGTACGCGGGCGTGACAACAAGGGACGCGTCGTCGGCGGCTGGCGGTTCGCGACCCGTCCGACGCAGCTCGACGTTCGCACGCGGCGCATCCAGCCGCGGGTGGATCTCGACAGCGTCGTCAGCGTCGTCTTCGGTGACGACCGCGTGCGCACGACGTTCGACGGCCGCGTCCACGTCGAAGCGCGCGCGCCGGTCGGCACGCTCATCTTCGATCTCCCCGGACTCGACGAGGTGCGTCGTGTCGAGAGCCCCGGCATGGATACGTGGTGGCTGGAAGGTGATGGTGAGAGCCGCCGCCTGCACGTGCGCTACGGCGACATGCGAACAGGTGCCCTGCGGGTGCGGGTCCGCCTGACTCGGCGCCTCGGCGGCTTGCGCGACGGCATCTCCGTGCCGCGCTGGCAGCTCCGTCAGGCACGACGCGATCGCGGCCGGCTCTTCGTGTTCACCTTGCCCGACGTCGATCAGAAGCTCGGCAGCGTCGCCGGCTTGCGCAGCCTGCCGCTTGCAGGATTGCGCATCCCCAACCCCGGCATCGAAGGCGCGCGACCGGTCAACGCCTACGCGTGGGACCGGCCGATCGCCGAATCCCTGCCCGCCGGCTTGCGCAAGCCCGAGCTGGAGACCGAAGCCGTGGTCGTGAGCCTCGTGGCCCCGGGCGACGAGGAACACCGGGTCGACCACCTCATCCTCTTCGAGGTGCGCCGCGGCTCGACGGACCGGGTGCGGTTCTTCGTTCCGGACGGCGATGCCGGGGAAGGCCGCAGTGACGTCGTGACGACGCGCGACCTGCGCGAGATGCGCAAGGAACGCGTGACGCGGACGGATGCCGACGGCCTGGACGTCAGCGGCACGCTCTACGACCTTCTGCTGCAGTCGCCGCAGGACGGCGTCATCGAGGTGACCGTCAGCCAGGCCTGGCGCGCGCGAGAAACTTCCGGCGTCGCCGGCGGTGTCGGCGCCGTGCGCCCGTTGCGCGTGCTGCGACCGGAGGCCGTTGCCACCACGCACTGGTTCAGCCTCGTGCGGACGTTCCTCGACGGCGACGTCACGGTCGCACCGCTGGCCGGCAAGCCGGACGCGGCGGCGTGGGAGGACCTGCCCTTGGTTCCGACCGGCATTGTCGGCAGCGACGTGCTCAACAGCTACGTGTCGCGCAAGCCCTATGCGCTGGCCGTGACCGCCAAGCGCCACACGCTCGAGAAGCAGGCGACCGCCGTCGTCCAGGCCGCCGTGGCGCGGGTTGTCGTCGGCATGGACGGCTGGGCGCGCGTGCGGCTCGACTACCGCATCTTCAACCGTGCGCGCCAGTTCCTCCGGCTGCGCCTGCCCGAAGGCGCGACGCTCTACGGCGCGACCGCGAACGGGCGGCCCGTGAAGCCGCTGGCCGGCGCCGAGAAGTCCGTGCTGATCGCGGTCCCGAAGGTGCCGCTCGGCGGGAAGGGCTTCCCCGTCTCGCTGCTGTATCGCACGCGCGCGGGTGAAGGCTTGCGGGAGAGCGGCACGATGCGCGTCCTGCTGCCGGAGGTCGTCGGCGTCGAGGTGGATCGCACCGTCGTGCAGCTCTACGTGCCCGACGGCTTCGACTACGACTTCGATTCGACGATGACGTCCACGACGCCGGAGGACGTGGCGGCCGACCTTGCCGAGGTCGCCGTCCGCGAGGCGATGGACCTCTTGAAGCTCGCGGAGGAGGGCACGCTCTCCCAGCGGTGGGCCGCGGCGGTCAACGGCATCTCGCTGATCGAGCACGCGCAGACCAAGTTGTTGGAAGTGCCCGGCTCGCCGCGCAAGCACGCGGGACTGGCCGGCCAGCTCGAGCGGCTCGGCGAACAGTTCGGCGAGCGCAGCAAGCGCATCAAGGCGGATGTCGCTGCGGCCCAGCGCTCGCAGAGCACCGTCAACCCGACACAAGACGAGTTCGCCAGCAACGCACGCAACATCGTCGCGCTCGACGACGTGACCAACGGGCTCGGGCAAGCCACGGGGTCGGCGGATGCCGTCGCGGGCAAGAACAAGGCCGGCTGGGTCGTGAACCCGGCGCAGAGCACGGGCAAGTCCGCGAAGACGAAGTCACTCGAGGACTTGAAGAAGCGGATCGGCACCGAGTTCCGGCGCCGTGCGGCCAGGGAGCAACGGAAGAACTTCCGGAACTTCGCCACCCCGCAGGGGTCCAAAGCGGGTCCCCAGAAGAAGCAGGCCCAGCAGGAGCAGCAGGACGGTGCGGCCTTCGATGCCAAGCAGGTCCAGTGGCTCAACGACCAGCTCAAGCAGGAACAGATCCGCAATCGTCAGCTCGGCGCCGTGGACAAGTCGGTGCTGAATCGCTTCCCGGCTCTTGTCACGCCGAAGCAACGCGCAGACGAGCTGATCGGCTACGCGGAGATCTACAACAGCCGGTTCGTCGGGGGCGATCTCGCCATCAAGCTGAACCGCGGCCTGCAGACGCTCGGGGACCAGCCGCAGCTCGGTGCACTGTTCATCACGCAGGGCGGCCAAGGCGGGCCCTGGGACGGCCCTTCGTCGGGTGGTGGGGGAGGCGGACACACGGGCCTTGGCTCCAACCGACAGCCGGCGGGGATCGGCTCGGGCGCGGATGCGGGCATCTTCTACAACGACGACAGCGACGGCGACTTCCGGGCGCGCACCGAGAACGTCTTCGGGCAGGAGCTCGGCCTCGCGCTGCAGAACGAGGGGCGGCCCGTGCAGCCCATGCCGGCCGGCAAGGTCGGGCTCATGGGCGTCGACGTCGACTTGCCCAAGGTCGGGAAGGTCTACTACTTCCGGTCCTTGCGCGCGGGTGCGCCGATCGAGATCAAGGCCAGTTCGGATTCGATCTCGGTGGGTTCCCGGGTCGTCGTGTTGCTGCTGATCCTCGGCGCAGCCTTCCTGGTGGCGATGGGGATCCGCAGGCACCGCGTCGCGGCGGCGGCGGCGTAGGCTTGTTCGACCCCCGTGGGCGCGGGCCGACCGCTGGCTGCGCTCGGGTCGCCCCTACATCGCGGCGACGGCCGGCGGACGTGCCCAGGTGAGGCATCGATGTAGGGGCGACCCGAGGCCCCGAAGGGCCGAGTGGTCGGCCCGCGCGACCCCTACCCCTTCACCGCTTGGAACACGCCATCGAGCACGTTGATCAGCTCATCGACCTCGCGCGCGAGCGTGTCGGCGAGCATCAGCAGGCGGATCGCAGAGACCTCGCCCGACCAGCCGCACCCGAGCAGCTTCACGCCACGTTCCCACCCTGTGCTCACCACCGCGCTGCGGTTGCGGACAACCATGGCGCGCATCAAGCCACGGCCGCGGTGCTCGACCAGCACCTCCGGGTGCTTCTCCGCCAGCCGGTCGAGGCCGTCGGCAAGGAGACGTCCCTTGACCTCCGCGTTCTCGATGTAGCTCAGGCCGTCGAACACGGGATCGTGGTGGTGCAGCAACGTGTCGAGCGTGTGCCAGGCGAAGTTGGTGTCGAACAGACGCCCGGAACCCCACGTGTTGCTGTGCCAGCCCTCGTGGCAGTACTCCGCGAGCTCCGCCCGCGCGACGGTGATGCCGATCACCATGCTCTTCGCCGTGCAGATCACGTCGGGGCGGATGTTCAGATGCTCCGTCATGAACAGCCGGCCCGTACGGCCGACCGTCTGGACCTCGTCCACGCACAGCAAGCCGCCGGTCTCGTCGCAGACCGCACGCACGCCCTGGAAGAACGCCGGATCGCCCGGGATGTAGCCGCCCTCGCCCTGGAAGGGCTCGGCCAGGAAGCCGGCGAAGAGGTCCTTCGGGATCATGCGCTTTGCGCGCAAGCGCTGGAGCTCGCCCGGTGTCTCGAGGATCTCGGCGATCGGGCGCCAGTCGATGCGCTCGCGCAACGCGTCCGTACCTCCGTTGAAGGGGATGTGGTGCACGTTCCAGGCCTTGGGGTAGCTCAGGCGGTGCGCCCGCTTGCTCCACGTGACCGAGAGCGCCCCGAGCGTGCGGCCGTGGAAGGCGCCTTCGCAGCCCACGAACTGGAACGGATAGTCCTCATAGACCGGATGGTCGGTCAGGCTCGGGTCGTCGTCGAAGTACGCCTCCTTGCGAAGGCCCAGCTCGTTCTGCACCTTCTCGAAGACCTCGCGCCCGTGGATCTCGAGGAACCGCTTGTAGGCGACCTGGAAGCTGAGCTTCAGGGCCGCCTCGACGGCCTCGGCACCGCTGCTGCTGAAGAACGGCTCGTACCCGCCCTCGTTGGGCCAGCGCTCGTTCACGACGTCCGACCAGAGCTGCGCGAGGTCGCGCGGCGTCTTGATGCCCGTCTCCGGATCCACGGCGAGGTAATCGTCCGTCGCGATCTCGCGACGCAACGTAGCGCCGGCGTCTTCCAGGTCCTCGAGCATGCGCTTGAAGTTCGGGTGGTGCTCGTCGAGCACCTTCTGCGCAACGCCCAGATACGTGTCGAAGTACGTGCCGTGCGGCGCCAGCACGTAGGGGCCGTGCGTGGGCCAGCCCAGGTGCAGCACCGGTGCATCGTCTACGAGCGTCGTAGGAAGGAGCTTCGTCGCCCACGCCTTGCGGACGGCGGACGTCTCTTCCGTCTCGACGGGGCCGGTGATGCGCACAGCGGCCGTGCCGCGGTTGATGCGACGCCCGCGCACGATGACGTCGGGGTACATGATTCGTGCCGCCTCGGCATTGAGGTCGTAGTCGTCGGCACTGCTGCGGCTGTCGAGGATCTTCGCCATGCCGGGATTCTCAGCGGATGGCGGGGCTTAGCAAGAACTCACACCAGGATTCGAACCCGCGCGCCGTGGCGAGCCCGGCGAGACCGATGCGAGCTGCGTTGTGGCGAGCGGTTCTGGCCGCATTCGAGGCTCGCGGCAGGGCTCTTACTTGCACGGCTGGCCCTGAGCGCTGAGGTGCGGGGCGAAGCTGTGGTGTGCGACGGCACGTTGAGGACCAGGTTCCGAGCCGCGAAGCCTTCGCTGACGGCGCCGACAGGCGCAAGGGACGCGAGCCGGCGAGCGTCACGCAGTCAGCGCAGCGAGAGGATCGTCGGGCGCAGCCGGCGCGGCTAGCGGCCGCCCCATGGACTCGGCTGCTCCTCGGTCTTGCGGATGCTGACCGTGTTTCCGCGCACCGTGATCTGGATCCAGCTCTCCTTCTCGATCCCCACGGTTGACTTGGTGCTGGCGCGCCCGCGGTCGATGACGGCGGAGACCTCGCGGTTGCCCGCGCGAATGAAGAGCGTGGGCAGGTTGACCGTCGGGCCGCCCTGGGCGAACTGCACAGGCCCCTGGACCACCTTGTAGGGCCCCACGTAGATCAGCGCGTCCAGCGTGCCGCCGCTGCGCGCCAGCTCCGGCGCCGTGAGCCAGACGTGCACAGGAGTCTCGCGCTGCTCGACGTCCCACGTCGGGCTGCAGGACGTCGTCAGGCCGACGGCCATTGCCACACCGGCGAGGAGCCACACGAGGCGGCCGCGCAGGGTGCGGGAACTCCTCATTGCGGCGTCTCTCCTGGGGCCGGCGGGCGCGCCCGCCACGGCCGACACCGTATACCGGCCCCTCGGGAAGCCCGCCAGATACGCCCGTCGCGGGGTTTCCGCTGGGCCGGTGACGGTGGGGGTCCGTACACTCCGGCCGCTCTCGGGCGGGAGATTGCATCAATGGCGGACGTTCCGGACGCGGCGCAGGCCTTTCGCGGTCGCAGCGTTGTTTCCGCCGATGACTTCTCCAAGGAGGAGGTCCTTGCGCTGCTCGACGCCGCCCGGGCCTACGACCCGGTGCAGCGCGGGGACGCGCCGCTGCCGCCCTCGCTCCAGGGCCGCGTCCTGGGTCTGCTGTTCTTCGAGCCTTCGACGCGCACGAGGCTCTCCTTCGAGAGCGCGATGCTGCGCCTCGGCGGCTCCGTCCTCGGCTTCTCCGATGCGCGCCAGTCCTCGTTCAGCAAGGGGGAGTCGCTCGTCGACACGATCCGCGTCGTCGAGGGCTACTGCGACGCCATCGTGCTCCGTCATCCGCGCGAGGGGGCGGCGCGACTTGCCGCGGAGGTGGCGGGGATCCCGATCCTCAACGGTGGCGACGGCAGCAACCAACATCCGACGCAGACGATGCTCGACCTCTACACGATTCGCGAGGCCGCGGGCGCGCTGGACGGCCTGCGCGTCGGCTTCATGGGCGACCTGCGCTACGGCCGGACGGTTCACAGCCTCGCCAGCGCGCTGTTGCACTTCGACGTCGACCTCTGCTTCATCGGCCCGGAGAACCTTCAGCTTCCAAGCGACCTGCGCGACACGCTGAAGGCCGCCGGCCGGCTTGGCTCGGAGGTCGAGCTCTTGTCGGATGCCGGGGCGCTCGACGTGCTCTACATGACGCGCATCCAGCAGGAACGCTTTCCCGATCCGATGGACTACGAGCGGGTGCGTAACGCATACCGCGTCGACCGCGCGGCGCTCGAGCCGTTCGGCCCCGACCTCAAGGTGCTGCATCCCTTGCCGCGCGTGAACGAGGTCGCGACCGACGTCGACGATCTTCCCGGCGCCCTCTACTTCCAGCAGACGCGCAACGGGGTGACAGTCCGCATGGCCCTGCTCGATCTCATCCTCGGCGGCGCGTCGTGAGCCGGCCGCCGCGCGACTTTCGCCTGCTCGAGGGCACCGTCATCGATCACTTGCCCGTCGGCACGGCGGCGCGTGCGCTGGAGCTTCTCGGCCTGCCGCGCGACGGTCCGATCACCGTCGGGATCAACGTGCTGAGCCCGCGCCGCGGCAAGAAGGACATCATTCGCGTCGAGGGGCTCTTCCTGGAGAAGCACGAGCTCGACCGCCTCGCGTTGCTCGGACCGGACATCACCGTGAGCATCGTCCACGACGGTGAAGTCACGGAGAAGACGGTGCTCGACGTGCCGGAGCGCTTGATCGGGATCCTCACGTGCCGCAACCCGACCTGCGTGACGAACGGGGAGTCCATCCAGACCGTCTTCCTGCGACTGTCCGGCTTTCCGTACCGCTTCCAATGCGCCTACTGCGAGCGCGTCTCAGGCGTCGGCGAGGTGAGCTAGGGGCGTAGTCCGAGGGAGACGGCGCAGCGACCCGCGGCCCGCGCTCGGCATACGATGGCTTCGTGAGGGACAGGCGACATCGCATCCCGTTGCTGCTCGCGATCCTGGTGATGACCGGTGCCCTGATCAGCTTCCTGCGGAGAGAGGGCGAAGCACCCGCGGAGACGAGCCTGTTGGAGGCGTCTTCGGGCGAGGGGTCCTCGCCGACGCGTACGACCGATCCACGGCCGTCCGCCGCCGCTGTGCGTGCAGGTTCCGAGCGGAGGCGGAGGCCGGCGCTGCGGCTCGCGTGGAAACCGGGAAGACTGGAGGGCACGAGGTTCCAGCAGCGACTCCAGTACGGGAACCAACTGCTGCGCGTGCGGACCGAGTTGGCCGCAGGCGAGCTCAACGTGCCCAGCGCGTTCTGGCTCACGCGGCGCAACGACTTCGGACTCCTACTCCTCGAGAGACTCATCCCCGATCTTCGCGCATTCGCTGACAGGAAGGAGCCTCCCAGCAAGGAGGCCCTGACCGCGTTCCTGGTCCAGGCGACGAAGCCGGCGCGTGACCGGTCGGCGTTCACGCTTCACGGCACGCGCGCGCAGATTCGAGAGTACGGCGAGACGTGCCTCGTGCGGGTCTGGACGCTCCAGGGAGCCAAGTTCCCGGCCTATCTCATCGGCGACGCAGAAGCCGTCGTCCACAAGCTTGATGCCCTGGCCGGCAAGCGCTGCGAGGACGGCTACGACGTACTCGCTACACCGCAATGCGGGCTCGACGTGTTTCCGAACATGCGCAAACCGTCCCGCGCGATCGGGGTCTACTACCACTTCGACAAGCTCTGTGTCATCGGCACGGACCACGACGAGCACCGCCTGCAGACCCTTCTCAATCACGAAGTGTTGCATGCGTGGCGCTACAACGCCTACGGGGAGTCGTGGGCTACGCGCTTCGTGACCGAGGGCATGGCGTCGTACTTCGCGCACATACGCAAGGGCGACGAGGGGCTCCAGGTGCCGCGCCGACGCCTGCGTCACAACATGGCGATGCTATTGGAGCTGGTCGAGCGGCTCGAGGGGGCCGGGGCCGACTTCCGGAAGTTCTCGCTCGCCACGCTGGTCGATGCGCAGCCGCACCAGTTCTATTCCCTCGGGTGGCTGGGGTACGGCATCGCCCAGGCTTGTTTCGCCTACGTGCCGTTCCAGTACGTCGAGGAGGCGTTCCGAACCGGCCAGGCAGGTACGCTCATGCATCTCTTCCGCAAGATCACCTGGCACGACCTCCTTGCCTGGATCCGCGAGACCGCCCGTGAGGGCAAGGCGGAGAGCGGCTGGTTCGTGACCGACGACGAAGAGGGCGGACTGGTGTGGGACGACGGCGCGTCTGTCGTGCTTCGCGGTGCGCTGATCAAGAAGCTCTTCGGTCCCTTGGATGTGCTCGACTACGAGGACGCCCTGCGGCGTCAGCGCGGCGTCCACCCGTTTCGCACCGCGGGCCGGGTGAGGATCGTGGCGTCCGTGCTGCAGTCCGAGGAGACACATGCGATCCGCGTCCTTGTGGACCGCTCGACCGCGCTCGACGCCGGCGTACGTGTTCGCGACGACAGTCCGCTCGGGAGCTGGTCCGGGGGGGTCGAGCAGGCGCGAGACATCGTCGCCCACGTAGTGACGGCCACGAGGGACCGGGAGCCCCCGCCCACACTTCACTTGATCGGCGTCGGGAAGAAGGCCGAGCGAATCGAGGCGCTGGGCGCGCTGTACGCGGACGCACTGGTGAAACACCTCGCCGCGCACGCCGAGCGCGCCCACGAGCACTGGATTGTGTGCATCGGGGCGACCGACGCGCGCCTCCATGAAGGCCAGTCGAGTCAAGTCAGCGCCCGGACCGAGGCGGGGCGACGCACGGCGCTCCACAAGAGGAAGGTCTACCTCTTCATGTCGATGTTGCTCTCCGCGAAGGTCGCGCCGCGTTCCGTGCTCGTCTTGGACTTGTCGAACGGCGCCGGAGAGGCCCTCGCGGTTGCCGAGGCGCTCGACCGCATCGCGCCTGAGCGCCTACAGGTCGCCTACTGGAACCCGCAACAACCGCTGCGCTAGATCTGCTTGAGCCGCGGAGGGGCACAAGGCCCCTCCCTACAGCAACCGGCGTAGCGCCGCATCCACGGCGGGTTCGAACGAGGCATGGTCAAGCGCGCCGGCCCCGGTACTCCGGCTGAAGAAGTGGTTGAGGCCCGGCAGGACGGTCAGCACCGCGTGCTCCGGCAGGTTTGCGCGCAGCTCCGCGTGCGGCGCGACGACGTCGCCATCGCCCACGAGCACCTCCGTGGGAAACGGGAGCCCGCGCAGGTTGGCGAGAACGTGCGGGTCCAGCGCGGCCTCCGTCAGCGGACGTCCAAGCAGCAGATTCCCGAAGTCGCGTCGCGTCTTGGGTACCCGCGTAGCCGGTGCGAAGAGAAGCGTCCCGGCGAAATCCGGACAGCGCTCGGGGTCGAGTTGCGGCAGCGCCGCGAGCGTGCGGCTTCCATAGGAGAAGCCGCTGCCGTAGAGCGGGCCGTCGCCGTAGCGCCGGCTCGCGTCCTTCGCCGCCACGCGCCAGTCGTCGAGATGGCCCTGCCAGTCCTTGCGATCGCCCTCGCTCTGGCCGACACCGCGGAAGTCGAAGCGTAGCGCCGACAAGCCCGCGGCCGCGGCACGCTCGCATGCGCTGACGACGACGGGATGGTCCATGTTGCCGCCGTGCGCCGGGTGGGGGTGGGTGACCACGATGCAGCCGCGCGGCTCGCCTTCCGCCTCGTGCCAGCGCGCGTCGATGCGATGGATCCCCGAGAGAAACGAGACGGAGCGGACGGCTTCGGTCATGGCGGAACGCTACACGCGAAGCTAGGCGCGGGCGTCTCCGTTCGAACCGTTCTCTTCGACGGATGAAACCGCGGCCGGCAGCGACTCGGGCGCGCCATTGCCCGGCGCGCCATTGCTAGACGCCTGCGCGGCCTCTCGCGGTTCCTCGTTCGGCTCCGGCGTCGAGCGTGACGGCGGCGGCGTCTCCGGCACCTGCTCCTTCGCGGACTCTCCGGCAGCCGGTCCCTCGACGGACACACGCGAGTGGACCTCGCCGGCGAGCGCGCGGTAGTCCGCCGCGCCGGCCGACTCGGGGTCGTAGGCCAGGATGTGCTCGCCGTGGCTGGGTGCCTCCGCGAGCCGCACGTTCTGGCGGATGCGCGTCTCGAAGACCGCGTCGCCGTAGTGACGCCGGATCTCGTCGATCACCTCGCGGGAGAGGCGCGTCACCGGGTTGACCAGGGTGAGCAACACGCCGAGGATGCGGAGGTCGTGGTTGATGTGCTGCTGCACCATGTTGAGGACCTGGTCGATCTGGCTCAGACCTCGGAGCGCGAAGTACTCGGTCTGCACCGTCACGATGACCTCGGTGGCCGTCGCCATGGCGTTGACCGAAAGCAGGCCGAGGCTCGGCGGGCAGTCGATCAGGATCCACTCGTACGTGTCCGCCGGCAGGGCCTCGATCGCGCGCTTGAGGCGCATCTCGCGTGCGATCTCGGTGGCCAGCTCCTGCTCGGCGCCCGCGAGGTCCTCGTGGGCCGGCAGGACGAAGAGGCCTTCGGTCGACGTCGGGCGCACCGACTCGGCGATCGCGGCGCCCTCGGTCAGGACCTCGTAGATCCCGGCGCCGGTGGTCTCGACTCCGAGGTGGTCGGAGAGGTTGCACTGGGGATCGGAGTCGATGAGGAGGACGCGCTGTCCCCCTTCCGCAAGCGCGGCACCGAGGTTGACGGCGGTGGTGGTCTTGCCCACGCCGCCCTTCTGATTGAGGATCGCGACGATTCTCACGCTCTAGAGGCTACTCCCGGATCCGGACGGCGCTCGCACTGAGGTGGCCCCGTTTCGCCTCCATTGCGTCTGGGCGGCCCACTGGATGCTCGGCGGCGCTTCGCCATCCGCTCCTCGAGTGGCCCGGCCACGAGTCGTCCCGGATGGCTTTGCGGCGTCTTCGCCCCAGCGAGCCGATGCCCCAGGCCCGCTCCTGGAAGCGGAGACAGCACGTCACTCGCGCATGCGGACGGCGCTCGCACTCGCCAGCGCCTCGGCCTCGGAAGCGGGCATCAGGTGGTCCAGGACGACCGTTGCGAAGGCGCCGGGAGGAAGTACGAACCGGGCGACGACAGCGCCGTCCGGCTCGGCCTCCAGCGAGGCCTCCTGCACCGGGATGCGCAGCGGGCGCCGGAGACCGCGCGAACGGCAGTGCGAGGCGCGGAAGGACTCCGGGTCCACATCGTTCTCGTCCATCACGCGCTGCTCCATCCGGCCCGGGGCGCCCCCCGCGGGCTTGGAGTCGTAGCCCAGCAACGGACCGGTGGGCGAGGCCACCCTGGCCGCGGAGCGCGCCGCCTCGGCGGCGGCGTCGCGTACCGAATACATGGCGCCGCTGTCGTGCAGCCAGGCCACGTCGCCCTCCAGCAACGTGCCGAAGGTGCCGTCTCGCACGCGCTGATCCAGCACGCGGTTGAACAGGTAGGACTGCCACGCCGAGAGCCAGATGCGTCGTGGTCCCGGGCCGAGAGCCTCGAACGCGTCCCGCGGGGAGCCGCCGCGCGCCAACACGCCGGCCGCCTTCTTCTCGCTGCGGTGCTTGATGGGGAACAACTCGTGCGCGGCCGCGAGATCACCCGCGTCGTAGGCCTGGCGGGCCTCGACGATCTTCGGGTTCATCTCGACCGCACGCGGGCGGCCGAGGAGGTTGTCGACGAAGCTCCTCCAGTCTTCGTGGACCATGGCCCGGCCAAGCAGGTGTCCGTCCTGGCGCGTGCCGAAGCGCTGCGAGCCGTAGGCGTTGGGTACGCCGCGCGCCACCAGGTACTCGAGTGCTTCGCGTGCTGCGTCGAGCCGCTCGAGGTTCGGCTCCCGAATGCGGATCGTGAAGCGGTTGCCCTGCAGGTACCCGATCTTCAGCGGTTTTTCGTTGCGCGCCGCCGCGAGCACGCGAAAGCGGCGATGATGGACGGCGAGCACTCTCTCCGGCGAGACCTTCGGGAGCGACACGTACTGCCGGGCGACGGCGCGCGAGTCCTTGAGGCCGGCGTAGCCGATGACGCGCTCGCTGACCTTGACGGCCTTGCTCAGGAAGAGCAGCAGATCGAACGTGGACGACGAGCGCTTCTCGACGTGGGCGATCGTGTGGTCGCCGCGGCCAGACGGGCGCACGAGCGGGATCTCCTCGACGAGGAAGTCGTCGGGTACCTCACGGATGCGGCCGCCCAGTCCTGCGCGCAGTCCGTTGGCAGACGCGACGGCAGCGGGGTGTTCGAGCAGGTCGGGCGTGTTCACCAAGGCGAGCCTAGCGGGGCGTCACCTACTTTTTCGGGAACTTCACGCCGAACTCCCACGACTCGAGCATCTCGCGAATCGAGGCACCCCACTTGAGATAGGCCTTGTTGTAGATGGTCACGATCAGGCGGTAGCTGTGTTCGCGGTTGCGCCACGCGAAACGCCAGAGCGTCTCCTGGCCCGGGTAGCGCGGCCGCTTGCCTTCGAGGCAACCGCGCATGGCTTCCGACGCCTTGCCCTTCTTCCCGATCTTGCCCTTCACCTTCTCGATGAAGCCCATCTTGCGCGCCTCGGACGGCGTGATCTCGACGGGGCGCTTCTTCCTTCCTGTGATGACGCCCTTGCGCTTCTTCTCTTCCTCCATGTACGGCAGCGTGAGGAACGTGCCGTTCTTGGTCTTGCGGGGCCATTTCCACGTGTGGATGTCGCCCTTGGGGTGGTTCGTCGTGAAGTTGTTCCACCAGTGCTTCGACATCCAGCTCGAGAGATCCGGGGGCGGCGCCTGCACGCCGTCGATGAGGCGGCTGTTGGGAATCGCGTAGAAGTAGATGGCGTAGCCGCCGCCGGCGTCCGTGTCGCCGAACCGAAGAACCATGTCGTTCTTCTTGTCGTCCTCGCTCACCTCTTCGGCCTTGAGCTTCGCCGGCTTCGTCACGCGCCAGCGCTGATTGCGATCCTCGAAGACCTCGACCTTGCCCTCGGGCTCTTTGGGCTCGCCCGGCTTCGGTTCGCCGCCGCCATTGGCCGGCGGCCTGTCCGGGCGCTTGGCCTTCTCCTTCGTGCTGATGAGCTCGAGGCAGTTGCCTTCCATGTAGTCGAGGTCTACGCTGATACCCTCCTCGTCGAACTCCGTAGGGAAGGCGTACATGCGGACGAGGTACATCTTGCCCTTCGCCATCGTGACAAGCAGCACGCCCGTGGCCTTCTGCTTCTTGCCGCGCAGGTTGGGAGCCTCGCCCTCGGTGCGGAGGATGATCGCCGGGTGCTCCTTGAGGTCGCCGGAGACGACGGAGTAGGTCTCCTGTTCGATGCCCCCTTCCGATCCGGCGAATCGCTTCGTGAGGAACTCGCGGACACTGCTGTCCTCGGCGAGCTGCTCGAGCGTCACGTTCTTGGGCGCATCCTTCCATACGAGGTGCAGCAGGCCGCCCTGCCCGTCGCCCGGCTTGCCGTTCTTGAGCTTCGTGAGCTCGCGGCGGGCGCCCTTGATGATGCCGGCCTTGGCATAGTCCGGATGGAAGGGCAGCCACTCCCAGGGGGCGGGTGCATCCGGAATCACGAGCACCACGTTGTGGGACTCGCTCTCCCACTCCTTGGCCGCCGCGGTCGAGGGCGCGCCGAGGCACACCGCCAACACGAGCAGCGGGACGAAAACCAGGAACGCAGAAGCGCGCCGTTGAGACATGACTACCTCACTGCATGCGACCTCGGAGGCGTCGAATCGCCGGCCGTGTCGCCTACTTCTTGAACTTGATGAACTTCAGGACCTTCTTGGCGTCCCGCTTGTCCTTCTTCAGGGCGGTTTCACCCTTCTTGCCGCCGCCCATCTGGATCCGCACCCAGATCAGGTTGCCCTTGTGCTTCACGATCCAGCCCTGCTCGGTGAAGGGCGCTTTCTCGAGTTCGCCGGTGAAGGTGTAGGTGAACCCCTTGGCACTGCCGATGCCGCCCTTCTTGTACTTGAGCTTGCCCTTCTTCCCGCCGATCTCGGCGCCTTCGCCCGCTCCCGCCAGCCAGTCCTGGCCGCGCTTCTCGATCATCTTCTCGGGATCGGGACCGGGGCGGTTGGGGATGTGCGCCTTCTGGGAGCGGATCTCTACGTAGACGTAGCCGTCGCCGTCCTTGGAGCGGCCCTCGAAGGCGTGCTTGAAGTCGCGGTTCATGCTGAGGGCCTGGCCGCCGGGCTTGAGCTGCGCCATCCACTCGGGCTTCTTGAACGTGTATCCCGGGCCCCGGAACTCCTTCTCCGTACCCGCGGAGCTTCCGCGCTTCGCAGCGAAGTCCGGGATGATCGACATGAGCGGGCCGCGCTGGGGCTCCTTCAGGTCGAGGAACTTGATGCCCCGGAGGAACGCGGCGAGCGGCTTGCCGAACTGCTTCATGCGATCCGTGTGGCCGATGATGCGTACCTGCAGGTTGTAGGTCTCGCCCTTGAGGATCGACTGGAAGAAGAGGAACGACGTCTTCCGGCCGTTGACCTCGCCCTCCATCTTGAGATAGCCGGCCTTGTGGTTGCCGAACTTGGTGGGCCACTTCGTACGCGTCTTCTGCGCGTTGACCTCGCCGCCGAACACTTCCTTGCGGATCTCGTCCTGGAGCTGGCTGCTCTTCACGGTTGTGTTCGGCTTCTCGCCGACGTTGGTGGGGCGGATGAAGAGACGGACGATGCAGTCGTTGAAGTCGGGCGTGTTCTTCTCGAACTCCTTCTTCGTGCGCTTGAGGCGGGCCTGCGCGCGCAGGAACATGCCGTCCTTGGCCTTCTCGTTCTCGATGCCCTCAACCCACGTGAACGGGGAGTCCTCGGGAATCGTCCACTCCATGTTGTGGCTGGGCAGGCAAACGGTCTTGCCCTTCTTGGTCGGCCCGTCCGGCGGCCAGTTGCCGTCGTCTTCGTCGTCGCTGCTGTCGTCTTCGTCGTCGCTGCTTCCGTCCTCCGGATTGGCAACCCGCTTCTTGTTGTCGACCTCGGTGAGCGACTCGTCCTTGTCGGCGCCGCCGGCCCCCTTGAGCAGGCGGAAGCCCTTGCGGATGCCGTTGATCTCGTCCTTGGCCGACTCGTGCGCGCCGTGCCAGCAGCGGACGAGCATCTGGAAGAACTTGCCGTCCGCGATGATGGCGTACTTGCGGAAGTGACCCTCGGCGCCGTCGGCCTTGATCTTCTGTACGACGACCTTGCCCTTGACGCCGGACAACGTGGTGTCGAGCACCTTCGTGCGGACGGCGTCACCCAGACCCTCACCCCCCGCGTTGCGCAGCTCCTGGACGCGGTCGCTCAGGCTCAACCCGTCGGTCGGCTTCGTGTAGATGATGACCTCGACGGACGCGGCCTGGTACTGAGCCTTCGCGACGAAGCCGGCGTTGACGTCGGCCGAGCTCATCGGGTGGAACTGCCAGTCGTCGGACGGCGCGGTCCAGCTGAAGCCGAACTTCTCGAACTTCTTGGACGTACCGGCGTCCGCGGGCAGGCACATGACGGCTGCGAGCAGGAGCACGAAGACAGGGGCGAATCGGCGCATGGGTGGTCTCCGATCGGGCCGCACGTCTGCCGCGGCCGTTCCAACCGATAATAACGTCTTCGCGCCCCGTTGTGCGGGGACCCGCGACCGTTTGGGGTTTGCGTCGTTTCAAGGCCGTAACGACGTGCAACGAAAGCCCCGGAAGCTCCGGCTGCGCCCGGCCCCGACTCGGAACCTGACCCCTACTCGGAGGCGGAATCCTCGCCCGTTTCTTCGGCGGGCTCGGCCTCGGCGTCCCCGCTCTCGGCCTCGTCGTCCTCGGGACGCGTCCAGGCCATCGAGACGAGGCGGTCGCCGGCGGGCACCGCGATCGCGCGCACGCCCGCCGTCGAGCGGCCCATCACGCGGAACTGGTCGGTGCTGACCTGCATGCGGATGGTCTTGCCGCCTTCGGTGATGAGGATGATCTCGTCGCCGTCGAGCACCGCGCGGGCACCCACGACGTCGCCGTTGCGCTTGAGGCCCTCGGGCGAGAGGTTTCGCAGCCCCAGCCCGCCGCGGCCCTGCGAGCGGTAGTCGGCGAAGGCCGTGCGCTTCGCGTAGCCGCCCTCGCAGATCGTCAGCAGGGTGGACGTGTCGTCCACCACGGCCATGTCCACCAGGTGGTCGCCGGTACGCAGCTTGACGCCGCGCACGCCGCGCGCAACGCGGCCCATCGCGCGCACCTGCGTGACAGGGAAGCGGATCGCCATGCCCTTGGCGGTGACCAACACGATCTCCTGGTCGTCGTCGACAAGCGACGTGCCGATCAGCGAGTCGTCATCGGGAACCTGGATCGCGATGATGCCGCCCTTGTGGATGTTGCGGAAGTCGCTGAGCTTCGTCCGCTTTACGTACCCGCTGCGCGTTGCGAAGACGATCGACTGATCGTCGCGCAGCTCGCGCAACGGAAGGATCGCGTGGATGCGCTCGCCGGGACTCATGTTGAGGAAGTTGACCGCCGCACGGCCCTTCGCGTAGCGCCCCAGCTCGGGCAGCGCGAAGACGTGTTCGCGGTAGACCTTCCCGGCGTCGGTGAAGCAAAGAAGGATGTCGTGCGTGTTCGCGACGAGCAGGTGCTCCGCGAAGTCGCCTTCCTTGGACTCCGTGCCCTTGATGCCCTTGCCGCCGCGGCGCTGCTTGCGGTAGGCGTCGAGACCGGTGCGCTTGATGTAGCCCTCGTGCGAGAGCGTGACGACGACGTTCTCGGGCTGGATCAGGTCGATCGAGGAGTAGTCCTCGGCCGAGTCCTCGATCGCCGTGCGGCGCGCCACGGGGAAGCGCTTGCGCAGCTCCGCCATGTCGCTGCGGATGATCTCGATGATCTCCTGCTCGTCGCCCAGGATCTTGTTGTAGTTGGCGATCTTGGCGTTGAGCTCCTCGTGCTCCTTCTCGAGCTCCTGGCGCTGGAGGCCCGTCAACCGCTGCAAGCGCATCTGCAGGATGGCTTCGGCCTGTGCGGTGGAGAACTCGAAGCGGGAGATAAGGGCGGCCTTGGCCTCCTTTGGGTCGTGGCTGCCGCGAATCAACGCGACGATCTCGTCGATGAGGTCCAGTGCCTTGATCAGGCCGATGACGAGATGGTTGCGCTCTTCCGCCTTGCGGAGGAGGTACTGCGTGCGCCGCGTGATGACGACCTTGCGGTGGCCGATGTACTCCTCGATCAGCCGTTTGAGGCTGCAGAGCACCGGACGGCCCTCGACGAGCGCGATCATGATGACGCTCAGCGAGTCCCGCAGCGGCGTGTACTTGTAGAGCTGGTTGAGGACGATGTCGGGGTCCTCGCCGCGCTTCAACTGGATCACGATGCGGATGTCGCCGCGCGAGGACTCGTCGCGCAGCGCGGAGACGCCCGGGATGCGGTCGCTCTTGACGCCGTCGGCGATCTTCTTGAGCAGCGTGCTCTTGTTGACCTGGTAGGGGATCTCGGTGATGACGATCTGCGTCGCCTTCTTGGCTGTCCCCTCGATCACCTCGCTGCGGCCGCGCATCTCGAGGATCGCGCGGCCGGTGGAGTAGGCCTCGAGAATCGCCTGACGGCCGCAGATGCGGGCATGCGTCGGCAGATCCGGCCCGGGCAGGTGCTCCATCAATTCCTGCACGGTGATGTCGGGGTTGTCGAGCGTCGCCTCGATCGCGTTGGCAACCTCCGTCGGATTGTGGGGCGGCATCGACGACGCCATCGCCACGGCGATGCCCGCTCCGCCGTTGATGATCAGGTTCGGGAAGCGCCCCGGGAGCACCGTCGGCTCCATGCGCGACTCGTCGTAGTTCGGCTGGAAGTCGACGGTCTCCTTGTCGAGATCGTCGAGCATCTCCATGGCCGCGGCGGTCATGCGGCACTCCGTGTACCGCATCGACGCGGCCGGGTCGCCGTCGATGGAGCCGAAGTTGCCCTGCCCGAGCACGAGCGTCTCGCTCATGTTGAAGGGCTGCGCCATGCGCACGAGTGTCGGGTAGATCGCCTGGTCGCCGTGGGGGTGGTAGTTGCCCATGGCCTCGCCGACGACCTTGGCGCACTTCAGCGTCTTGCGGCTCGGCGAGAGGTTGAGGTCGTTCATCGCGACGAGGATGCGCCGCTGGCTCGGCTTCAGGCCGTCCCGCACGTCCGGCAGCGCGCGGTCGACGATCACGCTCATGGCGTATTTCAGGTACGACTGCTTGAGCTCGGACGCGATGTCGAGGTCCTGAATCCGCTCGCTGGGCTGCTCTGCCGACTCGTCCGCCATCTACCGTTCCTCAAGGACGCATTGCGCCCGGACCGGGGCACACTGCGACCGCTACTGCCTCTACTTCGTGACCTGCACCGGTCGGTTTCTTCCCTTTGCTGGACCCCACTGCGGAGAGCCCGTCCATTCGCTGTCGCCTGTGACGTAACTCCCTGCTTTTTCAGGGGTTTATGGACCCCGCGTGCAGGCAGTACATACTACCTCGGACAGGCCGATTTCTGCACGGGAAACAGGGGCGTCGACGGCGTCTCAAAGGGGCCTGGGAGGCGGCGTCGATCCGGGCCATAAAGCGGTATGCAGAGCGTGTTTCGACCCCTCCTCGCGGTGCTCTTCGGGGTCCTCGCTGCCCTTGCGGGCGGGTGCGGCGACCCCCGCCCGCCCGGCGGCTCGGGTCGGCTGGAGGCCAAGCCGGGCGCGCCGCCCGTCCTCGTGCTCGAAGGGTCGCCCTATGAGATGGGGTGGTGGCAGGGGCACTTGCTCAAGGACCGCATTCGCACCCTGCATCCGGCGTGGCGCGACGAGCTGCGCGCAGCCCTGACGCCGGGCGAGCAAGGCGGGGCCGGCGGCGCCGCCCTGCGCCGTGCGATCGACGTCCACGTCGATCTGTGCGTGGACCAGACGATCCACCGGCTCTCCGAGAACATGCTTCAAGAGCTCGAGGGCATGGCGGCCGGATGCGGCCTGACCAAGGAAGGGCTCATCCGGCTCGAAGTGATGCGCGACGCGTTGCGGATGAAGGGAATGGACCCGCGCCTGTGGGGCAGTGTCGGACTCGCGGCCGAGCCCGGCGGCTACACGGCCGGGGCGTACTGGACCGGGCCTGACGTGGCCGGGCATCGCAAGGACCTCCTCGTCATCAAGCGCGTCCAACCGGACGGCTCGATCACGACCGTGGTCACCTGGCCGGGGAGCCTCGGCGGGATCGCCGGCGTCAACGACACGGGGGTCGGCTATGTCAGCGCCGAAGGGCGTGTCAGCCAGGAACAAGCCATGGGCTTCGGCGGCGGGCGTCCGCTCACGATCGCGGCCCGCGAGGCGCTGGACGACAACGACCGCGGCTACGACCTGCTCGCGCAGGTGACCGGCACGATGGGACATGCGTTCCTCGCGTTCTCCATGCGGCGAGATCGGGATGATCCGGCGCCGCGCGTCGAGGCCATCGGCGCCTTCAAGGTCTACGCCGCGATCGAGCCGCCCTGGATCCTCGACGACGCGCGCTACATGGCCGTTGGGCCGTACGAAGTTCTCGACCACCCCGACGCGAAGGCGCTGCAGGCGGCGATCCGCCAGGACCCGCTCACGCCCGAGGAGTTCTGGTTGCGCGTCGCCCTCCACGCGGCCGACGCGGGCACGAATCGTCACACGGGACCGCACGTGTCCATCTACTTCAAGGACGGTACGGCCGGCCTGGTGCTCGCGGCTTCGGAGAAGTGGGTCGCAACCTACGTCTTGAAGTAGGGTCCGCCGATCACGGGCCGTCGATGCGCGCGAGTTCGGTGCGCGCGTTCTCGGCGAGCTCGATCCACGGCTGGTTCTTCCAGCCTTGCTTCATGCGATCGATTTGCGTCAACGCCTTGAGTGCCTTGCGCGCCTGCGCGGCCTCGCCGCGCGCCGCTTCCTGGGTCGCCACCAGCAGCCGCAGGCTCTCGTCGAAGTAGTCACGCTGGTCGGCACTCAGCGCCGCGGCGGTGTCGAGTTCGGAGATCTTGATCGTGCGGGCTGCGCGTAGGTGCTCCCGCGCGGCCGTCATGTCACGTTCGTCCACCGGGCGGGCGGCCTGCCGCCAGGCTTCGATGCGCCCCAGGCTGACGCGGATCCGAAACTCCAACTCGGACAGGAACGGACCGGAGCGCTCCTGGTCCCCCAGGCCCGCGAGCGCTTTCTCGAACCAGGGCGCCGCCGTATCCGGTTGACCCAGGCCGTGCAGCGCCACGTCGCCCGCCTTGTAGTGATAGTTCACGGCCATGAGCTGCGAGCGCGGATCGTTTCGCTTCTCGACCCGCGCGGCCGCGCCCAGGAAGCCGTCGAAGGCCTCCCGATACCGGGCGTCGGCCTGCGCGCTGCGCGCGGCGTCCTTGCTGTGGGCGTCCCGCCAGGCCTGCTTGTAGGCCATGAGTGCGCCGTCGGCGTCCACGTTCGCGCGGCCGTGTGCGACCTCCGTGGGCAGGCTGTAGGCGGTCGCGGTGACAGCAAGTCCGATGAACGCGAAGATCCCCGTCAGGAGCGCACGCCGCGCCCGCTGGAAGCTCGCGCGCACGTCCGGATCCGTCGCGTGCTGCGCCACGTAGCTGACGCGGTCTTCGATGGACCCGTGGCGGTGGCTGTAGGAGTGTCCCGCGATGCTACGGACGCGCTCCAAGGCGCGCATCATCAGTGCCGCTCCGTGGGGGAGCGGGGCCAGCAGCCCCGGCACGTAGAGAGGCGGTGCGTCCGGCGTCATGAAGGCAGCGTGTTCGGCGCCGTAGATGTCGGACTCGCGTTCGAAGCGCCGCGAGATCCATCCGAGCAGTATGAACCACAGCACGCCGAGATGGAGGACGAGCTGCAACTCGATGCCGAGGCCCAGCGCCACGAACACGTCCCGGCCGAGGTAGAAGACAAGCGACAGCGAGAAGAACATCGCGATGAAGAGCGGCAGATGCTGGCGCTTCGCGTGGCCCGCCTCGTGGAAGAACACGGCCAGCACCTCGTCTTCGGTGAGGCCGTCGAGGAGGCCCTGCGTCATGAAGATCGTGCGGCTGCGCGGCGTGAACCCCACGACCATCGCGTTGGGCGCCCGCGTCGGCCACACGAGGATGTCCCTGTAGCGCAGCTTGATCGACGCGGCGGCGCGCTCGAGCACCTCGCGCGTCCTGCCCGGCGCCATCGGGCCTGCCTTGAGGATGCGCGCGAAGATCCGGGGCACGAAGGGCAGGGTCGCGAGCACGATCAGCATCACGAAGCCGATGTCGAGCAGCGGCATGGCTTCCTGCCAGAGCGACGCGCGCCGCAGCGGCTCGATCCCGAGCCGGCCGAGCACCCAGATGCCGTCGGTGATGCCCATGACCACGAAGAGGGGCAGGAAGGCGATGGCGTTCTTGCGAAAGCCCCGACGGATCGCCGCCCACGGCTCGCTCGGGAGCGGGACCCCTCCGCGGCGTGTGACCACCTCGGCCTCGAGGCGTGCGCGCGCCGCCCAGCCGTTCGCGAAGAGGACGAGGGCCGGCAGGAACAGCACGAGGTAGCGGCCGAGCCACCACATGCGCGGCACGGCGTCGTTCACCCAGGCGCCCCAGTTGAAGAAGAAGAGGCACCCGAGCCAGCCCAGGAAGCCCCACGTCACCGCCCACCGCGCCGACACCTCGGCGACGAGCAGCTCGTCTTCCTCGAGCGCTCGCAGGCCTCGGCCGAGGGCCATGCGCGTGAAGGCGCCGCCGATGAGCATGCAGACGACCGTGCCCACGAGCGTGTGCGCGGTGTCCGGGCGCGGGCCGCCCATCTGCATCAGTCCCAGCAGAAGTGCGATGAGGGCAGTGAGGTCGGGGAGCAAGTCGTTTTCCTGGTGCGCCGTCCTGACGGCAGGGCAGCGGGCTAGGGTACTGCGGAGGGGGCGGGTACCGGGCACGGTGCCGCGTCCGTTCATTGGGAACCGCGTTGCCGGGGACACGTGAGTACGGAGGCTCGCCAGGGGGTACGGCGGGTGCTTCCGGTGTACCTTCGCGGTTTGCGTAGTAGCGCAGGAGGTCATCGATGACGCGGTTCCGCTACACCTTCGCCGCATCCCTGCTCGCCCTGGCGCTCTGTGCGGCGCCCGCCGGCGCCGCGCCGGAAGACCCGCCGGCCAAGAAGGGGCCCAAGGGCAGCGCCTACACGAACGCCCGCATGGGGATCGCGGCGCGTTCTCCCGCCGGCTGGCAGATGGTGGCCGACAAGGGTGCTGCGCCGAGCACCTGGACGCGTCTCGTCACGTTCAACGATCGCGTCACCGACGGCCAGGCCGTGCTGAGTGCGCGGCCGCGCAGTGCTCCCGGACTCGACGCGCTCCTCGGTACCGTCCGTGCAGACTGGGACAAGAACCCGAAGCTGCGCGTGAGCTCGATGCGCAAGATCGAGGGTGCCCCGGGACAGGCCGGCACCGTCGTCGTGGATGCGACGTTCGTGCGGACGCCGAAGAAGAAGCCCGGGAAGCCGGGGTCGCCGCCTCCGCCGCCGCAGCCGCCGGTCACCTACCGCGTGCAGGCCACCTACTACCTCGCGTCCGGCTACGAGTTCCTGCTCTACGCGACGGGGCAGCAGACGCACTGGTCGCGACTCCGCGGCCCGCTCTCGCAACTACGCAGCTCGGTCAAGTTCGCTTCGAAGGGGTCGACGGGCCCGACGGGCGAGGGCAGCTACCGCGACGAGCGGCGCGGCTTTGCATGCCGCTTCCCCAAGGACTACACCGTCGTCGTTCCGCAACGCGGCAACCACCTCGTGCAGTTCGAGTCGGTGAACGGCGACGCGCCGGTGCTCGGCGTCTACGGCTTCAAGTGGCCCGACTCCTTGGAGAAGGATGCGGAGCGCCTGGTGGCCTGGTACGAGGACGACAAAGCCGGCGAGGCGACGACGCGCACGACCGAGGTCGGCGGCAACGAGGCGATCCTCGTCACGGCGCGCGCCGAGGTCGGTGGCGTCGACAAGGTCTTCCTGCTCGCGCTGTTCAAGCGCGAGGACCGGCTCTTCCGCGTGCGTGCGGCGATGCCGGCCGCCACCGAGGCCGGAGGCACTCGCATCTTCCGCAAGTTCCTCAACAGCTTCAAATTCGTGAGTCGATAGCGGTCAACGCCGTCGGGTTGGGGGCATGGGCCCGCGATAGCGCGTGTCCCGGATCGCGTGCCACCAGGTGGCCTTTCCGTCCAGGGAACGGCCTTCGAGGCGCAAGGGCTTGCGGACCAGCTTCTCGCCTTCACGCACCGCTTGCGCCGCGGCGATCCGGACCACCATGTCGCCGATCACGGCGAACGGCGTCGCGGACGACGGTGCCGGATACGACACCACCGGATGCCCCGCGACCAGGTCGAAGAGGGTCCACCGGTAGTCGTCTACGAACATGCGTCCACCAGCGCGCCGCGTGACCGCAGCCAGATGCCGGCCGTCGCGGCTCACGGCTTCGACGAGCCAATCCTTGACGGAGAAGGAGCGTGCAGGCAGCACACCGCCGCCGCCGGTCCAACGCATGACCTCGATCCGCTTCGTGCCCTGCACCGTGCGCCGGCTGACGTGGATCCACACGTTGCCCGCGGGAGCGAACGGATGGTCGAGCGCCGTGTTCGCTGCGCGGACGGACGCCGGCGGGTTGGCCATGGGGTGCGACGGCGGCGCACCCGTGAAGCCCTTCAGCGCGCCGGTCACAGGGTCGAACGCCGTGTCGCCCTCGACGACCGTCGGCTGGGCGTTGCGTTGTGGCAATCCCGACACCGTCCTCTTCGTGTAGACCCAGTGCACGATCACGCGCTGGCCATGCCCGAACGCGCTCACGCGAAACGTCGTACCCAGGCCGTCGTCGACCAGTGGCTGCACGCCCGAAGCAAGAGCCAGCGAGGCGATCTTCGGGTCCTTGTCGGGGTTCGTCACATCCAACGAGACGATCGCTAGCGACGGTGCCGTGCTCTTCGCCTGCGCGATGAGCCGGCCGCGATGCACGAGCAGGGGAAGGACCGCGCGGTCGCTGCGCCAGCGTGCGATGCCGGTCACCGGGTCGAGCGCTTCGATACCGTCGCGGACCGAGCTCGACACGTAGACGGCCTTACCGTCCACGACGACGCCCGGGCGCAGCTCGAAGCAGGGCGCAGCGCTCTCTTTCGCGGCGCAGGGGCCGCCTCCAAACGCGGCGATCAACGGGCCCAGAAGCAGTCCGGCGACGTGTCGAAGTCCCATGGCGCACACAGCTTAGGAAATGGCGCCGGCGGGATCCGCACATGTCGAAGAAAATCGACACGAGGCGACCCGAAGTGAGTCGCGCGGGGTGGCGGTCCGATGGCGCGAAAAGCCCCACCCTGGTATCACCCGGGTCCTTCTGTGGATGTGTTCGCTGGTGGAGGCGCGCGATGGGATTGCAGGACTCGAGGCGGAGCCCCGCCAAGTGGCGTAGCAGGCAGGTTCGAGGGTCGTCGATTGCGACCCTGCTCCTCGCGCTCTTCCTCGTTGCCGGCGGTTGCGGTCCGGGGGCCGACCCGGCTCCGCTGGGGGATACACCCAGCATCACGACGGGCACGGCGAGGACCAGCGTTGTCGCTGCGGACGATGGTGACAGCGCCCAGCCGATCATCATGACCAACGGCGTGTGGTCTGCGCAGGGCCCGGCGCCCATGCAGGGCGGCGGTGTCACCGGCATCACGATCATGAACGGCGAGGTCTCCGGCGCCGTGCACGCGGTCGCCCCGCATCCGACCAATCCGGACATCCTCTACGTCGGCGCCGTCAACGGCGGCATCTGGCGCACGCAATCGGCGACGACCGCTACGCCCGTGTGGGTTCCGCAGACCGACGCCTTGCCGAGCCCTTCGATCGGCGCGCTCGAGTTCGACCCCACAGACGCCGCCAACATGACCTTGATCGCGGGCGTCGGGCGCTTCAGTGCCTACGGAAGCGAGGGCGGCCCCGGCGGGTTCATCTACCGTACGACCGATAGCGGGACGACGTGGACCGTGATGAATCCACCCATCCTGCAGGACGAGAACATCAGCGGCGTTGCCGCGCGCGGCACCGTGTTGCTCGCAACCTCGAACGCGCAGGCCGGCGGCGGTCTGTTCCGTAGCACGGACACGGGCGCGACGTGGACCCAGGTCGCCGACGCCATGGCGACGAACGGATTGCCGTTGGGCGTCACGACGGACTTGGTCGGCGTCCCCGTTGCGGGCCGCGGATCGTGGTTCCTCACCGCTGTCCTCGGGAGCGGCATCTACATCAGCGTCGACAACGGCGCGAATTGGGTGAACATCTCCAATACACCGGGAACGAACAACGGGCTCGACGCAGCGATCACCGCCGCCGGCGTGGACAACTGCGAGCTGGCGGTCAACACCAACGGACGCGTCTTCTGTGCAGTCCTGGCGAACGGCCGGCCGATCTGGATCGGCTACTCGGGCGGTGACTCGGTCTGGACGCAAGTGGATCTGCCGCGCCTCCCGTCGACGGTGCCGCAGAACGTCGAAGGCGCGTCGAATGCGGCGCCCATCGTGGTCACCGCAACGGACCACGGCATTCCGGTCGGCGACAAGCCCGAGGTCGAGATCACCGGCGTCACGGGCAACACCAACGCCAACGGCATCTGGACCGTCACGCGAATCGACGCCAACAGCTTCAGCCTCGACGGCAGCGTCGGGAACGGCGTCTTCGGCAACACGGGGACCTGGCGTTTCGTCGTGGGCGCCAATCCGCGCTACAAGCCCGCGTCCCAGGGCCAGATCCACTTCTCGATCGGGGCCGATCCGGTCGTAGGCGACATCTTCTACATCGGCGGCGACCGCCAGGACGACGTCCCCAACGGCTTCCCGAACTACATCCGCGCGCAAGGCTTTCACGGCCAGCTCTTCCGCGGCAACGTGACGGTCGCGCCGACGATGGGAATCCCCTCGCCGCAGTGGAATCACCTCACGCACAGCCAGATGGTCGGCCTCATGCCCCCGCTGGTGGCGTCGACGGGCGGAACAGCGAACAACAGCGCCCCGCACGCAGATTCGCGTGAGCTCAAGTTCAACGCCAACGGCGACATCATCCAGAGCGACGACGGCGGCGTGTATCGCCGATCCAACCCGCGCAGCAACGCCGGTGACTGGTTCTCGCTCAACGGCAACCTGCAGATCACCGAGATGCACGACGTCGCCTATGACGCGGTCTCGAACATCATCATCTCGGGCAACCAGGACAACGGCGTCTCGACGCAGACCATGACCGACAATCCCATGTGGACCGAGACAGTCGGTGGCGACGGCGGCGACGTAAAGGTCGACGACACCACGATGAACGACCTGTCCTTCCGGTTCATGAGCTCCCAGAACCTCGGCGGCTTCCAGTGGCGTTCCTACAACGCGGCGAACACGCTGGTCATGGAGATGGACATCACGCTCACGCCGGCGGCGGGTTCGCCGGCCGTCGAGCCGCAGTTCGGGACACCGCTCGAGCTCAATACGCTCGACATGCAGCGCATGATCATCGGCGCCGGCAACGGCATCTACGAGTCGATGGACCGGGGTGCGAACGTGACGCGCATCGCGCCGCTCGTCATCAACGAGGGCGAGGGCGATGCGATCGCCTATGGCGGACGCTCGGGCGGCGTCGACAACATGGACGTCCTCTACTGCGGCGTCGGCAACGCGGTCTACATCCGCACCGCAGGCATGGGCACGCCCGTCATGTCCGGCGCCTACCCCGGCACGGAGGACGTTCGCGGCATCATCCTCGATCCGGACGACTGGAACCGCGCGTACGTGTGCGACAACAACACGGTACGCCGCACCACGAACGCCGGCGGCGCCTGGGAAGACATCACGGCCAATCTGGGGCAGCTCACGTCCAACTTCCACTGCATCGAGTACGTGCCCTCCGCGAACGGCGAGGATGCGGTCGTCGTCGGAGCGGACACGGGCGTATTTGTTCGCGTGCTGGACAACACCGGTGCGCCGACGGGGGAGTGGGCCCGCCTCGGCCAGAACTTGCCGAACCTTCTGGCCTGGGATCTCGACTACGACGCGACGGACGACGTACTCGTCGTCGGCAGCCTGGGCCGCGGCGCCTGGAAGCTCACGCCTGTGACAGACGGCCGCGGCATCATGCTGACCTGTCCGCAGGGCACCGTGCCCGTGGAGTGCAACATGCGCGGGGCCGGCGCCGCGCCCGGCCGCTGGGTCGGCCTGCTCTCGGGCTTCA
This sequence comes from Planctomycetota bacterium, assembly GCA_028281445.1. GTDB lineage: Bacteria > Planctomycetota > PLA2 > PLA2 > JAEUHO01 > JANQJW01. The sequence continues at coordinate 44,652 of JANQJW010000064.1, forward strand.
ACGTCGCCGCGAATGCAGTCGACTTCCCGCTGGATGTAGTCGTCAACGTCGACAATACCGGTGACGTCGTCATCGCCGACTGGGTGGCGAATGCCGGCATGTTCGTCGTGCCTTTCGACGGCCTCAACGGTCGTCCGCAGCCTCTCGCTTTCGGCCTGCACCAGGTTCAGGTCACTGTGCGCAGCAACGCCGATGCGAACCGGACCGCGACGTGCACATTCATGGTGGACGTGCAGGACACAACGGCGCCTGTGATCGACTGCCAGAGCCCGCGCGACGACATCACCGTCGCGGCGATGGGCGCCCTGGGCGCGACCGTGACCTACGCGACGCCGATTGCCGTCGACAACTGCGATGCGACGGTAAACGTCGTCTGCACGCCGGTTTCGGGCAGTGTGTTTGCGATCGGCACGACGGCCGTGACCTGCACGGCAGTGGACTCGCAGGGCAACCGCGGTACGTGCACGTTCAACGTCATCGTGACCGCACCCGACATCGACGTCGCGCCGACGCTCGACTTCGGCCCGGTCGTCCAGGGCACCACGCGCGACCTGCCGCTCACCATTCGCAACACCGGGACCTCGAACCTCGAGGTGACGGCGCTTACGTTCGCGGCCATCAGTACGAAGTTCACCTTCGTCCCCCCGGGGTCGACCCTGCCGTTCACGATTCCCCCGGCCGGCATGATGGACGTGTTGATCCGCTACACCCCGACGACCGTCGGGGCCGATGCGGGGCAGCTGACCATCGCGAGCAACGACCCGCAGACGCCCATGACGCTGGTGGGCCTGACGGGCACGAGCACCGCGACGCCGACGCCCAACATCCTCCTGGACCCTGCGATGCTCGCCTTTGGTGACGTGACGCAGGGCACGACCAGCGATCTCGTGGTCATGGTGCGCAACACCGGTACCGCGCCGCTGAACGTCACGGCGCTCAACGTCACCGGTAGCAACGAGTTCAGCGCACAGACGGCGGCGCCCTTCACGGTGCCGGCGGGCGGCATGACGCCCGTCACCGTGCGCTACGCGCCTACGGATCTCGGCGCGGACGCCGGGACGCTGACCGTCGTGAGCAACGACCCGGACACGCCGATGGCGCCCGCGGCGCTCACCGGCATCGGCGTGGCAGCGCCCATGCCGAACATCATGCTCGACCCGGGGATGCTGGCCTTCGGGAACGTTCAGGCAGGCCTGTTTGCGGACTTCGCGCTGACGATCCGCAACACGGGTACCGCGCCGCTGAACGTCACGGCCTTGAACCTGACGGGCAGCAACGAGTTCCTGCTGGCGCCGCCTGCTCCGGCACTGCCCTTCGCCGTCGCTGCGGGCGGCCAGATGGTTGTGATGGTGCGCTATTCACCGACCGCGGCCGGCGCGGACACCGGCACCCTCACCGTCGTGAGCAACGATCCGGACACGCCGATGGCGCCGGTCGCGCTCACCGGAACGGGCACGGTAGCGCCCACGCCCAACATCGTGCTCGATCCCACGACGCTGGCGTTCGGGGACGTGACGCAGGGGACGACGAGCGACTTGACGCTCGCGGTTCGCAACACCGGTACCGCACCGCTCAACGTCACCGCCTTGAACTTCACGACCGGCACGCAGTTCAGCTCCGCGACGGCCGTGCCGTTCATGGTGCCGACCGGCGGGATGATGAACGTGACGGTGCGCTACGCACCCACGGACCTCGGGCCGAATGCCGACACGCTCACCGTCGTCAGCAACGACCCGGACACACCGATGGCGCCCGTGGCACTCAGCGGCAACGGCGTCGCTGCGCCGACGCCCAACATCGCGGCGACGCCCAACCCGCTTGCCTTCGGCAACGTGGCACCGGGCATGACGCGCGACCTGGCGCTCACGATCCGCAACACGGGTACGGCAGCGCTCAACGTCACGGGGCTCAACTTCACGGGTAGTGCGGACTTCGCGCTCACCCCGCCGGCTGCGACGGTGCCCTTCACCATCCAGCCGGGGCAGATGGCCGACATCATGGTGCGCTATGCACCCACCGGTCTCGGTCCGGACGTCGGGGCTCTCACGCTCGCAAGCAACGATCCGGATACGCCGATGCTGCCGGTCGCACTGACGGGCACGAGCAACGCGACCCCCGCGCCCAACATCGAGGCGACGCCGAACCCGCTCGCCTTCGGCAGCGTGGTGGGGGGCTTGACGCGCGACCTGGCGCTCACGATCCGCAACACGGGCAACGCGCCGCTGAACGTGACGGCGCTGACCTTCGCGGGCAGCACCGACTTCGCCCTCACGCCGCCGGCGCCGGGCCTGCCGTTCGCGATCGCCGGCGGCGCGACGATGGACGTGATGGTGCGCTACGCGCCGAGCGACATCGGCCCGGACAACGGTGTGCTCAGCATCGCCAGCAACGACGCGGACACGCCGATGTTGCCGGTCGTGCTGACGGCAGCCGGAGACCCGCCGCCTGCTCCGAACATCGTGCTCGAGCCCGATGCAATCGCCTTCGGTGACGTGACGGTCGCCACGACCAGCACGCGCATGCTGCGCGTGCGTAACACGGGCACCATCGCGCTCAACGTCACTGCGCTGAACGTCACGGGCAGCACCGAGTTCAACACGGCACAGGGTCCCTTCATGGTCCCGGCGGGCAGCTTCATGGATGTCGCCGTGAACTACGCGCCGACCAACGTCGGCCCGGACATGGGCATGCTGACCGTCGCGAGCAACGACCCCGACGAGCCGTCCGCGACAGCGATGCTCTCGGGGACGGGGACGGCCGTGCCGGTCCCGAACATCGTTGTCGACCCGGCGACGCTCGCCTTCGGCGAGGTGACGATCGGGATGACGCGTGACCTGACGACTGCCGTGCGCAACACCGGCACCGCCCCGCTCACCGTGACGGCGCTCACGTTCGTCAGCAACGAGTTCGGCTCGTCGACGGCCGTGCCCTTCGCCGTGCAGCCGGGTCAGATGCAAAGCG
>JANQJW010000020.1 GCA_028281445.1 Planctomycetota bacterium
CAGCGGGGGTTCGAATCCTCCCGCCCGTACCACTTCAAGCGTTCGTTGAGATCCCGGAGACCCCTCCGCATCAGGAGATCAACCCCCGACCGGGTGGGGAGCGTGAGGGGTGCAGGGGGGGTACGCAATAGCCCCCCTGCCGCGAGTGCACAGCACGAGCGCCCTCGCCGCGCGGGAGCGCGGAACGGACGCCCGTACGACTTCATGGCGTGCCGGTCTTCTGTGCCGCCGTGAACAACGTCCCCCAGTGCCCGCCGTAGGTGCGCTCGGCCTCGGGCGTCTCGGCCTGGTAGGCCAGCATCACGATCGCCGGATGTTCCAGCAGCATCTGCTGCCACTCGATCTCGATCCGGCCCGGGTCCGGCACGTCGCCGAGGGAGAGCCCCACTTCCGTGTGCGCGTCGAAGTACGCCCGGATCCGGTCCGCAAACGGCACATGGTTCACGACCCCGGCACCCGCATTCACGTCATGCGTGCCGATGAGCCACCCCCCCGGCTTGAGCAACGCGGACGCCGCGGCAACGATGTCGCGCATCAGCGGAATCGGCACCTCCTCGAGAACCGAGATGGAGTACACGACGTCGAACGAGGCCGCCGGCAGGTCCACGGGGAACTCGTCCGACGCCAGCAGCCCGCGCACCAGCGTGACGTCCGGACACGGCTTGACGACCCGCTCCTCGTAGTTGCGGTCCCAGTCGTCGGTCTCGAAGTAGGCCAGCCCCTGGTTCTCGTCCACACCCCACACGTCGTGCTTGCCCTGGAAGCACGTCATGACCTCGGGTGAGAACCCGTGCCCGAACTCGAGGACACGCACGTCGTTGCCCTGATCCCCAAAGCGATCTTCGAGGAACGCCATGCAGCGCATGGCGCCGTAGTCCTTCAGGAGCGTGAGGGAGCTGTAGGTCTGGTACTTGGGGTAGCGCCGCGTGAGCTGGAACCAGTCGTCCATCGTGGGGATGACAGATGCGCGGCCCTGCTCGTCTTCGTACGAGAGGCCCGCGGGTCGGCGACGCTTGCGCGAGAAGATTCCCACGGCGGGATTCTATGCAGGCGCGCTCACTTGCCGAGCCGCGCCTTGATTTCCGCCAGCCTCTTCTCTGCTCGCGTCCGCTCGTTGCGCGTCATGCGCCCCCACGCATCCTGGCGCGCGGCCTCGGCCTTCGTGTCGCCTTGGGCGGCCGCCATCGCAAACCACGCATAGGCCATGTCGATCTGGCGCCGAACGCCGCGGCCGCCGCCGTACAGCACACCGAGCCGGCGCTGCGCCGTCGCGTCCCCGCCATTGGCGGCGACCTGGAACCACTTGAACGCGACACGCGAGTCGGCCGCCACACCGGCCTGGCCCGTGTAGATCAGATGCCCCACCTGCGCCGCGGAAGCGGGGTCGCCCAGGTTGCCGGCCTTGACGTAGTAGCGAAACGCTCTCGTGCGGTTGCGCGGGACGCCCCACCCCTCGATGTACGCGTCGCCCAGGAGCCCGTACGCGGCCGCTTCGCCGGCGTCGCCCGCCTCCTCGAGCATCGCGATGGCTCGCTTGGCATCTCGGGGCACGCCCTGGCTGCGGAGAAGCATCTCGCCGAGCTCCGTGCGCGCGAGGTTGTTGCCCTGCGCGGCGGCCTTCTCGAACCACATGGCCGCGCGCCTGTCGTCGCGCAAGCGATAGGTCATCCCGAGGTTGTACTGCGCGTGGTCAAGGCCGGCCTCCGCTGCAGGGAGGAAGAGCTCCTGGGCCCGCTTCGTGTTCTTCTTCACGCCGCGCCCCTGCGCGTAGAGCAGACCGAGCTCGTTGCTCGCTTCAGGGATGCCCATGGCGGCCGCCTTGTCGAGCAGTTCCGCGGCCTTGGCGTGCTCCCCTGCCTCGAGACGGGCCATGCCCATGTCGAACACGGCCGTATCGTAGCCGAGCGCGGCCGCCTTCTCGAGCCACTCGGAGACGGCGGCTTCGTCCTTGTCGACGCCGGCGCCGTCCTCGTAGGCACATGCGAGGTAGTAGGCCGCCTCGCCCTCCCCCGCTTCGGCGGCCTTGCGATAGAGCGCTGCGGCCTTCGCCGCATCCTTCCCGACGCCTTGCCCCTCGGCGTAGAGGCGGGCAAGCCGGACCATTGCGCCGACCGAGCCGCGCTCGACCGCGAGCGTGTACCAGGTGTGGGCCTGCTCCATGTCGCCGTCGACACCCTGTCCGTGTTCGTACAGCCAGCCGAGGCCGCCTGCGCCCTCGGCGGAGCCACGCGACGCTGCGGCGGCATAGAACTCGAGCGCGCGCTTCGTGTCCTTGTTCACGCCGTCACCGTCGCGGTAGCGCTGGCCCAAGGTGACGAGCGCGTCGGTGTTGCCGAGCTTCGCGGCAGCGTGGAACCACTGCATGGCGGCCGGCACGTCGTGGCCCTGGCTCTTCTCGTAGGCGCGATAGTCGCCGAGCACGACCATGGCCGCGGCGTCGCCCTCGTCCGCACGCTTGCGAACCTCCGCGTAGGGCGGGATGCCCAGCGCGCCCTCCGGGTCGACGACCGCGAGGAAGTCGGACGGACCCGCGGGCTTCGTCTCGCCGTCGTCGGCAAGTGCCGGCACGGCGCCGATCAGGACGACCATCAGCAGGAGCCCGAAGCGCATGCGCCAAGGGTATCCGAGGCCGACAGGCGTACGGGGCCCGGGATTCGGCTGAGACGTCCCCATCGAGGGTCCTTGCCGGCGCTAGAGCTCGAAGCGGATGCCGAAGCCCGCAAGCACCGACGGGTCGTAGTTCTTCTTGAAGAGACCGGTGCCGTTCGCCGTCTCGATCGCGAGGCGCCCCCCGAAGCTGGCGCCAAGCGTCGCAACGAGAGCCAGCCGGCGCGTCGGCTTCCACTCGGCCGAGGCGACGGCGGCCCAGGAGCTGTCCTCACCGATCCCGCCCGGTGCCACGCCCCGATCGTCCAGGCGGAAACGCAGCCGCTCGAAGCGTCCGCCCGCGCTCAGCGTCCAGCAGCGGTTGGGGGCGTACTCGAGGAACAGCCCGGGACCCTGCGTCGCGCCGACGCCTTGACCCGTCTTGAGCGTCAGATTGCGGCGAATCTTCCAGTCGATGAGGAGGAACGGGAAGATCGACGGATCGTCCTCGAGCTCGGTGATCACACCGATGCCGGGGCCGACGCTCAGACAGTTGTTGACCTTGTAGCTGACGCCGAAGATGCCGCCGCCGGTGATCCCGTCTTCGAAGCGCGCACCGCTCTCGAACGTGCTGCGCGCGGTGAGGATCGCCAGGGCGAACCAGCGCTGGCTGATGGGGACGAACAAGGGCAGTGACAGGCGCGGGGAGTGGATGTGCGTCCACGGATCGGCCGGGAAGGTAGGAGTGGCCGGCCCGCTGAAGTCGTAGCCGTCGTAGCGGTAGCCGAAAGAGAGCGTCAGCGGGATCTTCGGCTTCACCCGGTAGATGACGCTGAGGCGCGAGATGACACGGTCTGCCGAGAAGCTGCCGTTGCTTCCGAGCCCGGAGTCGAACTGCCGGAAGTAGAGCGCCTGGCCGCGCAGCCCCCACTTGCTGCGTGTGAGCCGGGGCGCGTCGTCGCCGGGTCCCTGCTGCCAGGCGCCGGCACCGGGGCGCGTGGTCCATGCGTCGTCCGCCACTGCCTCCGGCGCGGCGAGCACAACCGGTACGGCGAGCAGCAGGAGGAAGAAGACGCGCATGGCCGGCGGAGTGTAGGGGACGGATCAGCCCTCGGCCGATGGGGCCTGCACGAAAAGCGCCCCTGCTGCGCCCGACGATCCGCTCGCTGCGCCCGGCCCCAACTCGGAACCTGGGTCCTCGACGTGCAAAGAGCACGCCTGCGGCCAGAACCGCTCGCTGTGGCTCGGGCTCGCATCGGTCTCGTCGCGCTCGCTACGTGGCTTTCTCATACAGGCCCTACTTGTCGAGCCTGTCCAGAATTGCACGCACGTTGCGCCGGACGTAGGCGTTCTTGTGATCGCGGTGCTCCTCCAGAACGGCCCGGACCCGATGCACCTTCAAGGCCCGTTCCTTGATCAGGTAGGTCGCCGTCCCCGCGACGTCGTCCGAGGAGTCGCCGATGCGCGCCACAAGCAGGTCCAGCGCATCCGCGTAGGTGCCAACCTCGCGCGCGAGCTGATAGAGGCTCTCCTTGCGTACCTGCGCCGCCGGATCCTCGGAAGCGCGCACCACGATCTGCCACGCGGCGTCCCGCGTGCCCGGCCCGACACCCGTGCGGCGCAGGAGCCCGCTCGCGACATCGAGCATCTCGGAGCGCATGTCCGACGATGCCTCGGGCCAGGCCTGCTCGATACGTGCCAGGCCCTGCAGGCCGGCGCGTTGGAACGCGCGCATCGCTGTCACCTTGAACTCGACCGACTCGTGCACGAGCAGGGGCCGCATGAAGTCGAGGTCGAAGGCGCCGACAACGCGGATCGCATCCGTGAGCGCCCCGTCGATATCGTCCTTGTAGCCGCCTGCCTTGTGCGCCTGCTCCAAGGAAGCCATCAGCTTGGGCAGGAGCGACGTCGCCTCGCGTCCGTAGTGCACGAGTCCCTCGGCCGCGGCGATGATGAGCGCCTGGTTGCCCGACGCCAGTCCGTCGGCGAGCACGCCCATGTGTCCGCGCTCTCCGTGGCGGGCGAGCGCCGCAGCGGCCTGGATCCGCGTGGCGCGATCCCTGCTTCGGATCGCCTGCTCGAGGATCTGCTTGGAGGACGCGTCCAGCGTCGGCAGGCGGCGGATCGTCTGCGCTACGCCGGCTTGAACGAGAGGCGCCCCGTCCGCGAACGCCGCCTGCAAGATGCCCGGGTCCTTCGCGACGAGCGGGGCAAGCAGCTTGGCGAGACGAAGGTCGTGCCAGTCGTCCCCCCGCCACGCGCGAATCAGCGTCGGCATGGCCGGCCCGGCAGCCTTCGGCCCCCACTTCACGATGGTGCGCGCCGCCGTGAGCGCCTTGAACATGTCGCGGCCTTCGACAACCGCGATGAGCGAAGCGACCGCGGAGTCGTAGCGCACGCCGAGCTCGGCCAGCGAGCGCGCGGCCGCCTTGCGCACGCTCTTGTCCTCGTCGGCGAGCGCCTCTTGAAGCGCCTCCGCCGCGGCCGTCCCCTGGGTCCGCAGGAGCTGGGCGGCGTGGCGGCGGATGCCCGGGTCCGTCGCACGCAGGTCCGCCTCGAGCTGCAGGCGGATGTCCTCGCGCTTGAGCTTGAGCCCCTCGAGCACGTTGCCGGCGTGGCCGCGAACTTCGGGATCGTCGTGACGCAAGAGCTGCAGCGCGACCGGCGCGGCCTCCTCCGGCCCGAACTCCCGCAGCGTCCGGACGCACCAGCGCGTCGGGTTCCACATGCCGCCGATCACGTCGAGGCCGTCCTCGGCGTGCTCCTTCGCCTTACGTCGCTCGGCGGCGTAGCGCTCGATCGCTTCCAGCAACACGGGAATCGCATCAGGTCCCATCGCGGCGAGGCGCTCGTCGACGTCGTACTCGACGTGGTCCCACGAGATGCTGCCGGCGAAGTTGCGCTCCTCCTCGTTGCGGCTCTTCAACACCTCTGCGACGAACCGGATGAAGTGCGGCGCGAGTGGAAGCAGCTCGGCCCCCATGCCCTTCGTCGCGTTGACGAGATTGCGGCCGACGACGTAGGGGATCGGCTCCGGGTCGAGTGCTTTCACCATCAGGGGCACGTGCGCCGCCTCGAGCGGAGCGAAGTACGCGATCGTCCCCGCGGCCGCGGCACGCTGCGCAGCATCGTCGTGTGCGAGCAGCTCGAGGACGCGCGGCAGGTGTGGGTTCGCCTCTTCACGGCGGTCGCGGAGCTCGCCGCGGGCCCACCGCGCCCAGCGCGTGTAGTCTTCCTTGGCCGGCAAGAGCGCGAGCTCGAGCAGTTCTTCGATGGTCAAAGGCGTGGCGCGATGGCGCTCCATCAGCTCGTCGAAGAGCAGCCCACCCTGCTTGGCGTTCTCGTTGTCGCGCAACCTGCGAAGGAGGCGCCGCCACGGATCGGTTGGCTCGGGAGCACGCGCAGGTGCGGCCAGGCTCGGGGCCGCGGCGGGCGCTGTCGCACCCGGCTCTACGGCGTCGCTCGCGGGAGGCGCAGCGTCCGTGTCGAGCAGCAACCAGACGACGAGCCCGGCCACGATCACGACAGGTGCGATCCCCCACAACGGGCGCATTGCACGACTCCTGGGTCTTTCAACGCCGGGTGCATCTCCCTCGCGCCACTCTACGGGGCCTGACAGCCGCCGGGCGCGCACGTGCAATTGGGTGTCCCTCACGCGGCGCCGCCCCTACCATTCGCGGTTCGGCGCCATCCGGCGCCCGTGAAGTGGATACGACCCTGATGCCCTCGATTGCCCTGGCCTTCTCCGGCGGACTCGACACGACGTTTTGTGCGATCTGGCTGCGCGAGCAGACGGGTGCGGACATCGTGACCGTCACCGTCGATACGGGCGGGTTCTCCAATGCGGAGCTGGCAGCCATTGCGGACCGCGCCGAGGCCCTCGGCGTCGCCGAACACCGGGTCGTCGACGCGCGCTCGGTGGTCTACGACCGCTTCGTGAGCTACCTCATCAAGGGCAACTGCCTGCGCGGCGGCACGTACCCGGTGTCGGTCGGCGCGGAGCGTACGGCCCAGGCCGAGGCCGTTGTCGAGGTCGCGCGCGAGATCGGCGCCACGGGCGTCGCGCACGGCTCCACCGGCGCGGGCAACGACCAGATCCGCTTCGACGTGGCCATCCGCGCGCTGGCGCCCGACCTCGAGATCCACGCCCCCATCCGCGAGCTCAACTGGTCGCGCGAGCAGGAAAGCACGTGGCTCGCCGAGCGCGGCGTCGAGATCGATCCCAAGACCGTGGCCTACTCGATCAACGAGGGCCTCTTCGGCACGACGATCGGCGGCAAAGAAACGCACGACTCGTGGGAGGTCCCGCCGGAGGAGGTCTACGCCGCCACCGCAGCGACCGCGGACGCGCCGCCCGAAGCCGAGGAGATCGTGATCGGCTTCGAGCACGGCCTCCCGGTGTCCCTCGACGGCAACGCCATGGGCGGCGTCGCCATCACCCGTGCGTTGAACGAGCGCGCCGGACGCCACGGCTACGGACGTGGGATGCACCTCGGCGACACCATCCTGGGCGTCAAGGGCCGGCTCGCCTTCGAAGCGCCGGGTCCGTTGGTTCTCGTCATGGCGCACCGCGAGCTCGAGAAGCTCGTACAGACGCGCAACCAGGCGTTCTGGCGCGAGACGCTGGGCAGCTTCTACGGCAACCTGCTGCACGAGGGCCTCTACTACGATCCCGTAATGCGCGACCTCGAGGCCTTCCTGGACAGCGTCAACACGCGCGTCACCGGTGACGTGCGCGTGCGGCTGCACAGAGGCACATGCCAGGTCGTTGGCACCCGCTCCCCCCACTCGCTCATGAACCCGGATGTGGCGGTCTACGGCGAGGGCGCCAAGGCCTGGAGCAGCGAGGACGCCGCGGGCTTTGCGCGGATCTACGGGCTCGCGTCGTCGCTCGCGCATCGCGCGGGCAGCGTGTCAGAGGAGGGCCGGGCATGAAGATCCGCCCGCACAAGTTCGCGAGCGTCGTCCACCGGCTGGATCTGCCGGCGGAGGTCACGTTCACGCGCCGCATCGACGCGGTCGACGGGCAGGTGCTCGTCGTCAAGGCGCTGGAAGAGAAACGGGTCTACGACAAGGTGGAGCTGACTACAGGGCGCATGGCACACGTCGGCAAGGGCGACGTGCTTGTCGGCGCCCTGGGCCGCCGCGACGCACTCCGAGGATTCGTCGGCCGCGTGCCGGACAAGATTGCTGCCGGTGACACGATCCACCTGCTCAACCTCGGCGGGCTGCTCGGCGAGGCGGTCAGCGAGAACCAGGACGTCGGGCACTCGCTGCGCGTCGAGGTGATCGGTATGGTGACGCGGGACGGCAAGGGCGTGAACATCCGCGACGCGGCGATTGCCGCGCCGGAGAACGGCGAGCGCGTGCCGCCGGTGATCGTCGTGTCGGGAACGTGCATGAACTCCGGCAAGACCGTCGCAGCGTGCGAGATCATCGCGGGCCTGACCCAGCGCGGCTATACGTGCGGCGGCGCGAAGCTCACCGGCGTCGCGGCCGTGCGCGACCCGCTGAACATGCAGGACCACGGCGCGGTCACCGTGCTGAGCTTCCACGACGCAGGCCTGCCCAGCACGGCGGCGATCGACGACCTGGCGCCGGTCGCCAAGCAGATCCTCCGCTCCGTCGAGCGTGAAGCCGGGCAGGAGCTCGACGTCGTCGTCGCGGAGATGGGCGACGGCATCATCGGCCGCTACGGCGTCGACACGATCCTGCGCGATCCCGAGTTCAAATCGTGGATCCGCGCGCACGTGCTCACGGCCAACGACCTCGTGGCCGCCTGGGGCGGACAGCGCTGGCTGGCCGAGCACGACGTCGGCCTCGACGTGATCGCCGGGCCCGCGACCGACAACCAGGTCGGCGTGCGCTACGTGCGCGACGTGCTCGGTGTCAACGCCGCGAACGCGCGCACGGATCCCGAGACATTCGTCAACCTCGTGGAAGAGGCGGCGTTCACGCGCAGCCCGGCATAGCGGCAGTGGCGGGCATCCACTTCGACTGGGGCCGCGCCCCGTACGCGGACATCCACGCGCTGCAGCAGAAGTTTGTCCTCGCACGCGCGGAGAACCGGATCCCCAACCTACTGCTCACGGGCGAGCACGATCCCGTCATCACCCTCGGCCGCAAGACGCCGCAGGACGAGGCTATCGCGGGCGACATCCCCATCGTCGTGGTCGAGCGCGGCGGCGAGGCCACGTACCACGGGCCCGGCCAGCTGGTGGCCTACCCGCTCATCCATCTCACGCAGAGCCGCAAGGACCTGCACCAGTTCCAGCGTGACCTCGAGGAGGTCGGCATTCGCACGTTGGCCGACTTTGGGGTCACGGGCGTGCGACGCGAGGGCCTGACCGGCGTGTGGATCGGCGAACGCAAGATCCAGAGCCTGGGAATCGCGGTGCGTCGCTGGGTGACGTGGCACGGCCTGGCGCTCAACGTCAGCACGGATCTCGAGGCGTTTCAGACGTTCCACCCCTGCGGGCTCGACGGCCGCGTGATGATCTCGCTCTCCGACGCGTTGGGCCGCGACGTCGAGATGGACGATGTACGCGAACGGCTTGTCGCGCATGCCTCGGAGGTCCTGCCCGGCGGCCCGTTCGAGGCAGGGCCACTGCCGTCGTTGGACGACTAGTCCCCGCCGCGGCGCTACCCTGAGCGGTCCCCCCTGGAGATCCGCATGAGCCCCGAAGCCGCCGTCCCGCAGATGCCGCTTCCGACTGCGATCGCCGATCGCGAGCCGATCGATCCCACCATCGACCTCGAGGAGGAGATCCAACGCCTCAAGAAGGAGCGCAACGCGATCATCCTGGCGCACTACTACCAGGACGGTGAGATCCAGGACATCGCGGATTTCGTGGGCGACAGCCTGGGCCTCTCGCAGCAAGCGGCCAAGACCGACGCCGACGTGATCGCCTTCTGCGGCGTCCACTTCATGGCCGAGACGGCCAAGATCCTGAACATGGGCAAGACGGTGATCATGCCGGACCCCGACGCCGGCTGCAGCCTGGCCGACCGCTGCCCGCCCGACGTCTTCGCGGAGTGGATGAAGCAGTATCCCGACCACGTGGTCGTCAGCTACATCAACACCTCGGCCGCGATCAAGGCGCTGAGCGACATCATCTGCACCTCGACGAACGCAGTGCGCGTCGTGGAGTCGATTCCCGAGGACAAGAAGATCGTCTTCTGCCCCGATCGCCACCTCGGCCGCTGGGTGATGAAGAAGACGGGCCGGGACATGGTCCTCTGGCCTGGGTTCTGCGTGGTGCACGAGCAGTTCACCGCACGGAAGATCCACAAGCTCCATCAGGAGTACCCGGAAGCCAAGCTCATCGCGCATCCCGAGTGCGAGCAGACCGTGCTCGACATCGCCGACTACATCGGCTCGACGAACCAGCTCATCAACTACGTCGTTGAAACGAAGGAGTTCGACACCTTCATCGTGGCGACCGAGATGGGCGTGATGCACCAGATGCGCAAGAAGCGCCCGGGCGTGAAGGTCATCGGCGCCCCGCCGGACTCCGGCTGCGAGTGCGCGGTCTGCCCGTACATGCGCCTCAACACGATGGAGAAGCTCTACGTCGCGCTGCGCGACCTCAAGCCCGAGATCACCGTGCCCGAGGACATCGCGAAGCGCGCGCTTGCGCCTGTCGAAAAGATGCTCGCGCTGGGGTAGTCATTTCGCGCCTGCGGCACCGCCCATCGAAGAACGGGCTCGAGCCCCTGGGGCGAAGGCACCGCAAAGCCGGCGACGACGACGCGTATGTTCATACGCGAGGAGGAGTCCGGCACAGCGCTGCCAGCATCCAGGGGGTCGAGCTACGGCAACACGAACGTCCGGAAGCCGAACTCGATGGTGGGATCGGCACCCCAGACGGCGCCGCCGCGGCGCGCTGGCTGTCCGTTGCCGTAGACGTTTGAGCTCAGGCCGTGGATGTTGCAGATGTCACCCATGCCGTCGACGCGGCGGGCAACGATCGCGATGCTCTGGGTCGCCGTGATGTTGATCGTGTTGGGGAACTCGAACGAAACCCACGTCGGAACCAGCGGCAGCGTGCTCACGTCGATCTCGACGAAGCCGAAGACGGCGTCGTCATCGAGCTCCGGCACGCCCGCGGTTGCCGAGCGAACGTCCACGCGCAACGTGCCCATGGACATGGCCGGGGCACTCAACAGGAGCGCGACGCGGGTCAACCGGCCGGCGGCCGCGGTCAGCAGCGTCTGGGCGCAGTCCACGTCGCCGATCGGACGCAGGATGTCCGGCGGGTTCGGAACAACGCTCTGATCCTCCACCTCCGTCGGGCCCATCGGCGTGTTGTTGTTGCCGCCGTTTCCCCCGCCGCCGCCGCAGGCGGGCACCACCGCCAGAGCGATGGACAACGTGGCCAGGATGAGTGCGCGCATGGGAGAAACTCCGCCCCCGCCGTCTCCGAGCCCGGCTCCCAACGTAGGAGCCGGTCTACGGCGTACAACTGGATTCGCTCGATTCGTCAAGGCTCGACGAACGTCTGAAAGCCCACGTCTCCGGCTGTTTGCATCCATGTTGCGCCGGCAGGCCGCCGCACGACGGTGCCGTTCGCATAGACGTCAGCGGCCGATCCGTGGATCTGCGCCACGATATCAATGCCTGCCGTGCGGCGGGCGACGATCGCGAGGCGCTGGTTGTTCTGGACCTGGATGTTCTGGACGAAGAAGTCGAGTTCGAGCAGCGTCGGCATGATCGGCAGGTCGATCGTGTCGAGCTCGACGAAGCCGAGCGCCGAGCCGTCGTCCTCGAGCGGATTGCCCGCGTTGGTCGGGCGGACGTCGATGCGAAGCGTGCCGGGCACAGGGATCATCGTCGCGCTGACAACAAGCTGCACCTTGGTGAGACGCCCGGTCACGCCGACGCGGAAGGTCTGGGCGACGTCGGACGGCCCCACCGGCACCGTGAGCGTGAACGCGCTGGGGACATTGCTCTGATCGAGGATGTCGTTCGGCTCGACCGGCGGCGTAACACCTGTACCGCCACCCCCGCAGGACCCGAAGACGAGCGCCGCGACAAGGACCGGGATGAGAGGTGCCTTCATGGCCGGTCAGGGTCGCAGAACGTGTACGTGAAGCAAGCGCCTACCGCGGGAACAGCACCTCGACCTCGCCGCCCGGTGCGTAGCGAACGACTTGCTTGCGCTCGGCGATCACGACGGAGTCGTCGCGCAACAGTGCTACGGGTCGCTTGTGGTTGCTCCACCGCGCCCAGCCGGACAGGAGCCTGGCCGTTCGTAGATCCGGAGAGAGCACGGCCCACGCGGTGCGCGTCGGCGAGACCGACGCCAGCATGAGAAGGACGCGACCGTCGCCGCCCCAGCCATAGAGGGATGCGTTCGCGAGCCCCTCGGGCCCAGGCCCGTCCCAGCGAATCGCGAACTCGTCCCCGGACGCGGGGTTCCAGACGTGCACGGTGCGCGCGCCGCTCTTCGGACCGCGCATCGCGAGGACGAGGTTCCGGCCGACGATACTGCTGAGCCCCTCGAGCTCACCCTTCGGCGCGATAGCGGGGCCACCGCGCAACGGGATGAGCTTGCGCCCCATCGGCTTCTGCGGATTGAGGTAGCCCCAGGTGTAGTCGGGCGACATGACGTTGTTGCCGTAGCCGCTGAGCCTGTAGTCGGTCGTCACCGCCCACTCGCGCCCCGTGTCGATGTCGACGAACACGTTCGGATTGCGCACCGTGCCCTTGGCCTTGCGCCAGCCGTACCAGCCGCCGGGCACAGGCCACAGGAACCGCTCGCGCTCGACGCGGGCAACGACGCCCTCGACCTCGGGGAAGGTCTGACCTTCACGCTCCACCTGGTTGTCGCGCAGCCAGACGCGGCGGCCCTCGGCGTCGCGTTGCCATGAGCATGCCGAGAGCGTCTTGCGCACGAGGTCCAGACTGACGGCGTCGCGAACGCGGGGAGGCAGGGTGCGACGCGGTTCGCCCGCGACGGTGTCCCACCACGTGACGGCCATGGCGCTCTTGTCAACACCGAGGTCGTAGCAGACGAGCGCGGGCGCGGGCTCGTACGAACGGTACGGCCCCACGCTCATGCACTCCGACACCTCCATGAAATAGCGCCCGATGTCACCGCGGTACTTGCGAAGCGCCCCCGTCTCGAGATCCATGACCCACGCCTGCAGGGGCGTCCCGCGCTTGCCGGTCCACGTGGCGTGCTCGCGCGCGCTAAGGTTCGAGTCACCGACCCACGCGTCCCCGCGATGCACCGAGACGAACAAGTAGCGCTCGCCGGCACCGACGTGCGCGTCGTAGATCGTGAAGTTCTCGTCCCGCGGATCGATGTCGAGCCAGTCCGCCAGTGCAACGTGCGCGTAGGCGTAGCCGCCCCCGAGCGCTACGAGCAGCACGGCGCCGCCTAGCAGGAACGGACGCAGGACCCGGCCCTCGAAACGTCCGCCCCACAGAAACGACACCGCAGAGGCAACGAGTGCGACCGCCGCGCTCAAGCCGGCCGTCCAGCCAACGAGCGCCATCGGTCCCGGGAAGAAGTACGGATGGGCGAGGAAGAAGAGGAAGAACGGCGTGCCCAGGGCTGCGAGCACCACAAGGGCGCCCACTCCCGCAACGCCGCTGCGACCGAGCCACGTGGAGACCAGCAGCGTCCACAAGCACACGACGCCGTAGCCGAGGCCATTGAGCCACCACGCCGAGGCGGGGAACGCGCCGAGGTCGTCCCAGATCGCCATGGCGCGGATCGCGCCGACGTCAGCTCCCTGGCGGTAGCCGAAGTCGGTTCCGATTCCCCCGTTGCCCGCCTCGGCAATGGCAAGACACATGCCCTGCCAGGCGGTGACGAGCACGACGACGAGCGCGAGGAACGTCACCTTGGCGGCGAACGCCGAGCCGACGGCGCGCGGCAACCGGCGGACGGTTCGCATCGTGCCACGGCGCGTCTCGCCGGCAAAGAGCGACGCAGCGATCGCGAAATTCACGAGTCCGAGCGCGATCCCAAGGAAGACCGCACGCGTCGCGTGCAGGTAGACCGTCGCCAGGTGATCACCGAACGCCCAGAACGCGAGCGCGGTGAGCGCGGGAATCGCGATCAGGATGCCCACCACCACCGCACGGTGATCGCGCCACTCCTTCCAGAGCCAGGCGCCGAAGGTCCGCAGCCAGGTCATCATGCCACCTCCTTCACGCAGTCGGCGAGCGCGTCGCGAATCGTGTCGGGCGTTGCCGCCTCGCCGCCCGCGGCGAACGCCAGCACCTTCTCCTCGCGGGCGATGCGCCCGTCCGCGAGAACGGCGATGCGATCGGCAATCCGCGCCGCGACATCGAGATCGTGCGTTGCCATGAGCACGGTGCGCGGCTCGTCGCCAAGCGCCGTGATGACGTTGCGCAGCACGTCTTCGCGCACGAGCGGATCGAGACCGCCGAACGGTTCGTCGAGCAGGAGGAGCTCCGGCCGGTGTGCCAGGGCGGAGGCGAGCATCGCCTTCATGCCCTGGCCGCGGCTCATCGCCTCGAACGGCGTGCGCGTCGGCACCTCGAGCTGTTCGACCAGGGCGTTCGCTCGCTCGTTGTCCCACTGCGCGTAGTGCGCGCGGAGGAACCGGAACCAGTCACCGATGCGCATCCAGTCGTACGCGTCCGGCACGCTCGGGACGTAGCCGATGGCTCCGCGCAGCGCGGTTGCCTGCCGGCGCGGGTCCATGCCGAGAAGCTCGATGCGACCCTCGTAGGCGAGTACGCCGAGACAGGCATTGAGCAGGGTCGTCTTGCCCTCGCCGTTGCTGCCGAGCAGCACGGTCGTCGCGCCCTCGGGCACCTCGAGGTCGACGCCACGCAGCACGTGCTTGCGGCCGAAGCGCATGTGCAGTCCGTCGATGCGGATTGCCGTTTCCATCGTCTCTCTCCTCATGCCGAGCGGCGCGTGCCGCCCTCCTCGTCGTGCCGAAGCCGACGCTCCACGTGCTTGCGCAGCGCCGCGGGCGTATGACCGGCCTGGAGCGCCGCGTCGAGCGCGTGCATCAGTTGATCGAGCGTCGCGCCGCGGCGCGCCGCACGTGCGGCGGCCGGGCCCCGCGGTGTTACGAACACACCCGCCCCGTTGCGCCCTTCGACCACCCCCGTCGCCTCGAGCTCGCGATAGGCCTTGCCGACGGTGTTCGGGTTGACCAGGGCCTCTGCGGCCAGGCCGCGCACGCTCGGAAGCCGGTCACCGGCGGCCCAGAGCCCGCCGGCGATGCGGTCCAGCACCGCCTCGATCAGCTGGCGCGAGGGCGGGGTCGCACGGGCAGGGTCTACTCGGATCGTCATTGGCGACCGTCCTATCGACCTAGGACGGTCGTACGCTTTAGCGCCCTCTGATCCAGGGGGTCCGGCCCCTCCGAAAGCGGTACCGTACGGGCTCTGCGCCTGGCAGAGGAGGAGTCCGCATGTCCCGGTCGAACTGGATTGCAGGCGCCGCGATCGTCTTCGTGGCGCTGATCGTCACCCTGACCTTCGATCCCTTCGGGTTCATGACCCAGAGCACGGACGACCGGGACGCCGTCGACTACGACGCGGACACCCTCACGACGGAGTCCGGCCTCAAGGGTCGCGGGAACAAGCCGCTGCCCGATGCCGACCCGGAGGTGTGGGAAGGCGAGCCCGTCGGCGTGCTCACGCTCAAGCTCGGAAGCGCGACGCTCAAGGGCGTCGTCACCGGCGACGACCGCCCGCTGCGCTTCGCACGGGTCCAGCCCGTGCTGCCCGCGCCGAACCACGAGGCCGCCGTTCGCACGCGCAAGGACGGCACGTACGAGATTCGCGGCCTGCCCGCCGGCCAGCACGAGGTTCGGGCGACCGCGCAGGAACGCCTGGGCCGCACCGTCGTCGCTCCCATGGTGAACGACGGCCAGACGGCGGACGTGCCAGTAATGGACTTGCCGCTACGGCCCGCGCGTACGGATGCGATCGCCGTGAAGGTCACCGACCTCTTCGGCCGGCCGATCCAGGGAGCCAAGGTGCTGGCGACGACGATGCGCTGGGACCTCCATCTCGCGATGGGTCCCGAGGGCAGCGGCGTCGACGACGTGCACCACAAGTCGGGCACGACCGACGAGACTGGCCGCGTGCGCCTCGGCCCGCTCCTGCCGGAGAACTACAACGTCGTCGCGTGGGCCAAGGGCTACGTGAATCACGCCATCAACAACGTGGTCGTCTCCTCGGGGAGAGAGCGTCATGTCACGCTCCCGCTCGCGGAGGGCATGTCCATCTCCGGTCGCGTGACGGACGCGAACGGCGACGGCATCGAGGGCGCCATCGTCATGGGCATGGCGCAACCGAGCTTCCACAGCAGCCTCACGACCCACACGGACAAGACCGGCAACTTCGTGCTCGACGGTCTGCGCAAGGGCCGCTACATGGTCATCGGCTGGGAAGACGCCGGCGGCCAGGTCATGACCACCGGCAACGCGCCGAGCACCGGCGTGAAGCTCAAGCTCGAAGGCACCGGCAAGGTCAAGGGCACCGTCGTGTGGGACGACGGCACGCCGGTCACGGCGGGTCACGTGCGTCCGTTCCAGACGGGCCCGTTCCAGTACGTCTACAGCATGCAGCATCCGCTCGAGAACGACGGCACATTCGAGCTCAACCTGCCCAAGGGCCAGTGGAACTTCCGCACGCAGGCCGACAACGGCCAGATGAACGACGACACCGTCGCCAAGGTCGACGTCGGGGAGACCACCGAGATCACGATCAAGATGCCGAAGACGGGCATCGTGCGCGGCGTCGTGATGGACGAAGACGGCGTCCACGTAGAAGGCGCCGAGGTCTACGTGATGAAGGGCGGCTTCCCCGAGACGCCCTCGCGGGAGCAGTACGGCCGTTCGGACGGCGACGGCGCGTTCGAGGTGCAGGGCCTGCCCTTCGGCGCGACCAAGCTGCACGTCGTCCACCCGCTCTACGCGGACACGAAGATCGACGTGAAGCCGGAGGCGGCCGACGGGGCCACGGCGATCTCCGTGAAGCTCACGCGCGGCGCGAGCGTCGTCGGGACCGTCAAGGACCCCGACGGACGCGGCATCGCGGGCGAGCAGGTGAACCTCATCCAGACGTGGTTCGAGTTCCGCTCCAGCTTCACGGGGCCGGACGGCTCGTACCGCTTCGACGCCGTCACGCCCGGCACGTACACGGTCACGACAGGGCCGTACGAGCAGGGTGCGCGCGGCATCTCGAAGGGCGGCATCAAGGTCGGCACGGAAGGCGCGGTCAGGGTCGACCTCGAGACGCCCGCGGCGTCCGGCCGATTGACGGGCGAGGTCAAGCTCGGCGACGAAGGCGTGGCCGGTGCGGAGGTGCGCATTCAAGACCAGCGTGGTCCCGAGCGCTCCATCACGGTGACGACCGCCGAGGACGGGAAGTTCAGCGCCGAGGGTCTCCAGCTCGGCCGCGTCAGCCTGTTCGCGACGACGCCCGACGGCTTGAAGGGCGACACGCGCGCACACGTCACGGATGCCGAAATCCCGACCCACGTCGTGGTCGAGGTCGGATCGGCATCGCTGCGGGCCCGCATCGTTGACGGCGAGGGGAATGCCGTTGCCGGTTCGTGGATCAACGTCGAGATCGCCAACCCGACTGACACAGGCTGGAGCCGCGTCAAGGACAACGGCAACTCCAACTCCGAGGGTGTCTTCGAGTCGAAGGGCCTCCAGGGCGGAACCTACATCCTGCGCGTCAACCGCACGGAGTTCGCCCAGTACGTGAGCGAGCCCTTCACGCTGGCGGACGGCGAAACGAAGAACCTCGGCGACATCAAGATGACGCGCGGCGTGCTCATCTCGGGCCAGGTCGTGGACGACGCGGGTGTGCCGGTCGAGAAGGCGACGATCTCGCTGAAGGATGCGCAGGGGCGTCCCGTCTTCCTGTTCTCGATGTCGACGACCGGCAGTGACGGGCGCTACTCGCTCCACGGCGTCGAGCCCGGACGCTACTCGGTCACCTTCGAGGCCAAGGGCCACGCGCCCGACCAGCAGGAGGTGTCGGTGGGCGACACCGGAGCCTCGGCGAACGGCACGCTGACGCGCGGCGGCAAGGTCGAGGTCGCGGTCGAGGACGAAGGCGGCCATCCGCTGGCGGGCGTTCGGATCACGCTGATCGACAAGAGCGGGCAGCCCGTGACCCGCACGATCTCCCTGGCCAACTTCGACACGGGCCGGCGCACGACGGGCGAAGATGGCAAGACCTCGCTCGATGACCTCGCCGGCGGCACCTACAAGGTCCAGTGCGAGCGGAGCGGCTACCTGCCCGCAGGCGATCCGCCGTCCGTGTTCATCGAGCCCGGCGGCGTGGCGACGACACGTATCGTGCTGCGGGTCGCGGAGTAGTCCTCGCGCCAAATTGCGGAGGCCCCTATCCTTCGCGCGTGGCAGAGATCGAGAACAACTTCACCTGGTCCGCGTCGCGCAACAACAGCTTCGGGTACTGCAAGCGCCAGTACTGGTGGAACTACTACGGCAGTTGGGGCGGATGGAAGATCGATGCGCCGCGTGAGGCGCGCGAAGCCTACATCCTGAAGAACCTCAACAACCGCTGGACATGGGCGGGCACGGTCGTCCACGAGGCGATCGAGGACATCCTGCGCCGCTTCCAGGAGGACCAGGCCGACGGCCAGCTCTCGCTGGGCCCGGTCCACGTCGACGTAGACAGCGAGGTCGAAGCCGCGACGCAGCGCATGCGCGACCAGTGGGTCGAGAGCCGCGGCGGGCACTACCGCCGCCGGCCGAAGAAGCGCTTCGGACTCGCAGAACACGAGTACGAGGTCGTGATTCCGCGCGACGAGTGGAAGGCGACGAACCAGAAGGTGCGCGACGGCCTGCGGACCTTCCTCACGTCGGAGCTCTTCGAGACGGTGCGCACGAGCGATCCGTCGCAGTGGCTGCCGATCGAGACCCTCGACCAGTTCTCGTTCGAAGGCACGGGGATCTGGGTCGTCATGGACTTCGCGTGGAAGCTGCCCGACGGGCGCGTCGAGATCTTCGACTGGAAGACGGGCATCGTGAACCCGGACGCGAACCGGCTCCAGGTCGGCTGCTACACGCTCTACCTCAAGGCGTCCCGCGACGTCCCGCCCGAGAAGGTGACGACGCACCTCGTCTACCTCGGCAAGGAGCTGGAGCAATTCAGCTTCCGCATGTCGGAGGACGAGCTGAAGCAGGTCCGCGGCGAGATGCGCGCCAGCATCGCGTCGATGCGGATGCGCCTGCGCGACAAGAAAGCCAACACCACCGCCCGTGACGACTTCCCGCTCACCGACGACCTCTCCAAGTGCGAGTTCTGCGCGTTCCGCCGTTTGTGCGGACGCGCGTGAGACCGGCCCCCCCCACGAGTACGCTGCGCGCGTGATCCCGCGCCTGCTCCTGGTCGTCCTCGCCCTCGCTGCCTGTGCGCCTGCGGCCCGTGCGGACGAGGGGCGCCGCGCCATCGTCGTGCTCGACCGCGGCAAGGCAGCCAAGGAGAGTTCGACGGCGCTCGGCGATCGCGCGATCCGCCTTGTCGCCGCGCTACAACGCAAGGGCGGCGACGTACTGCTCCTCGCCGCCGGGGCCGACGCGAAGGGCAAGGCACTGTTCACCGCGCCGCAGCCGACGCTCGCAGGCATCACCGCGCTCGACAAGAAGGACGCGTTTGCCTTTGCCGGGGAGACCGATCCGCGCCCCGTTCTCGACATGATCCTCACGGCCGAGGTGGACGAGAGGCCGGTGGACGTCTACCTGCTCGGCCCGTTCGGTGCTGCGCGCGACGACGCGACCGTTCCCGCGTGGAACAAGAAAGCCCCGGCCGAGAGCCGCGTGTTCCCGTTGGCTCTCACGCCGGACGCCTACGCGACGCTGGCGATGGTGCGCGGCCTTCAGACGACGGGATGGCTCGTGCTCTCGTTCGACAAACCTGTTGCGAAGACCGAGCCGTACACCGCGCTGGATCCGAGCGCGAACGGCGTCATGCTCGCGGCGCGCGTACGGGTGGGCGCCGAGGCGCTGCACGTAGGCGCGGCCGGCGTGCCTCCGCCGCTGCTGGAGGCGCGCACGGACCTCGAGAGCGACACGGTCACGCCGGAGTTCATCGAAGGCCTGAGCCTGTTCGGCATCGGGCGCACGCTGCGCGACGGCCGCACGGCCACGATCCGGTTCAAGGCGCTGGCGCCCGAGCACGTCCACTGGCTGTGCGATCCGCCCGGTCCGCTGACGTTCGCCTGGGATCGCGTGAAGCCCGGTGCGCGCGTGCTCGGCCCGAGCGGCGAAGCGAAACCTCGTTTCGACGCGACCGACGCAACGGCCGCCAAGCCTGTCTCCGTTGCGCTGCGTCTCGTGCGCTCCCGGGCCGGCCCCGCGCCGGCATGGCGAGGCCCGGATCTGCTACCTACCGGACTGACATGGGTGGTGGGACCGGAGGTGCGGACGAGCGATGCGCTCGGCGAGTCCGAGCTGCGCATCACGTTCAAGGCCGAACCGGCGACGCCGCGTGACGAGCAGGGCGTGCTCGAGCTCACCGCCGAGGGCGTGCCCGACACCATCCGCGTTCCCTATGCGATTCGCGTGGCCGCGGGGCGCGCGCAGCTCGTGCTCGCTGACGCACGGATCGAGGTACCACAGTCCCAGCCGCTGCGGCTCCGCATCGAAGCCGATGGGAACACACCCGCTGCGATCGAGCTGCGCTACGAAATCCAAGCGGGTCGGGCTCTGCTGCCGAGCGTCACGACCGCGAACGGAACCGTACACACCGGCGACGGGCCCCTGCCGGTGAACGAGGATCTCGAGCTGCGCTTTGTCCTGCGCGAGGGCGGCTACGAACACCTCCCTGTGGCGTCGTTCGTCACGGTGCTGCCCGGTGCGCACGCGGGGGTCGAGTTCACAGGCGAGGCGCGCATCGGCGTCGGACGCCGCATGCCGCGGTTTCGCGTGGATGACGAGCCCGCCGTGCTTCGCGTCGAAAACGACACCGTCGTCGTGGACCACCCGCTCCTGCTCCATGCGGACCCCGGTGACGGCCCGCCGGCTTGGATCCTCGAGATGCTACGCGTTCAGCCACGCGTTGCGCGTACCGCGGGTGGCGTGGAGACGTGGGAGGTGGTCGGGGCCGGAGAGCCCGGCACGTGGAAGGTCATGCCCAAGGGGGCCTGGCGCGGGGGCGAGACAAAGATCTTCGACGACGGCCGCGCGGTCGAGCGGATCTGGGTCGAGTGGGACGGCGGACAGTTCGACGAGCCGATCGACGTCTCCGTCGCGATACCGGCTCGCTGGGGCACGAAGGGCTACCTCTTCGTAGGGCTCGCCATGCTCGCGTTCGCGCTCGGCGTCGGCGCGTTCGTGATGATGCGTCCGCCGCCGCTCACGGGCACGCTGCTCTACACCGTCGAGCGCATGGCGGGCACCGTGGGGCGGCTGGACCTCAGTCCGGTCGGCCGCAAGCCCGCGACGATCGCCGCGGACAAGCACGGACGCTTGGAGCTCGACATCGCCGGCGAGCTGGTTGCGCGTCTCAAACCGACGCGCGTGGGCGGCATGATCGAGGTGCGCGACGCGCAGGGCGGTTGGGAACGGCGGCTGCTGGTCGACGGGCTGTCGCTTCGCGCCGGCGTGCACGCTTTGCGCTACGTCTCGGGACAGCCAAGCGAGAAGGCGGCCACCGCCGCCATGGAAGCGGTGCCGGACCTGCTCGGTCCCGAGTACGACATCGACTCGGGCCGCATCGACTCACTCGACGCGTCCGGTGACACGTAGACTCCACAAGGGCGCAGAGGCACAGCGCGACGCCGTAAGCACGCAGGCGCCCCTCTTCATCCTTGACTCAAGAGCCGCAGGCGGGAGCCGACCGAACCCGGTGACTCGACGAAAGCCGATAGCGCTCTGCGCCCTCTGTGTCTCTGCGGAGAACCCATGCAGGACTGGCGCGGCTACGTGTCTTCGGCCATCGCCGCTTCGCGTTCGGCGGCGCGCTCCGCGGCGCGTTGATCCGCGAGCTCGAGCGCGAGCTGTACGGCGTTCTCGGGCGACTTCGCCGCCGGCAGGTTGCGATCGAAGAGTGCGTTGCGGTCGAGCTTCCACGTGTCGAGCCCGACGACCGGAATGCCGTGCTTCAACGCGATCGAGATCTCCGACAACGTGCCGAGCCGGCCAGCCACGGCGATCGCGGCCTCCCCCGCCGTGGCAACCAGGATGTTGCGCGCATCGCCCAGGCCCGAGGGGATCACGAAGTCGACATACGGGTTGGCGTCGAAGCGGTTGTACGTCCGCAGGATGCCGATCGTGTGGCCGCCGGCCTCCTTGGCGCCCATGCAGGCCGCTTCCATGACGCCGTAGAGCCCGCCGCACACGACGGTGACGCCGTTCTCCGCGAGGAGCCGGCCGACCTGCGCGGCCGCGTTGTATTCCTTGCGCGTCGGATGCCCGGGACCGAATACGGAGATCAGCCGTTCCATGCCGGGCATCTTATGCGGGCGCGGCCTCCGGTGCTCGCGCGGTGCGGTCTGCCTCCCAGCCCCACGCGCCGACCAGGGTGGCGCAGACAAGCAGCAGGATCACCTCGCCGACGGCGTACGCGTACACCGTGTAGGCGTGGGTCACCCACCAGGATTGACGCCACCAGGCCCATAGCGCTGTGGCGATGGCGGCGCCCCGCGCAGAGAAGGACACGACGAGGTCGCCCAGCACGCACCGCATGGAGCCCTGCATGACGCCTCGCGTTTGCTGGAGCGCGTAGCTCAGCGCAGCGAGGATCAGCACCCAGGGCATTGCCATGCGCAGCGCCATCTGCAGCGTCGCGACGATGACCTGCCACGTGATGACGGCGCCGCCCGCGGCGTCGAGCGCCCGTGCTTCGTTGTCCCCCAGACCGGCGAAAGCCTGGCCTACATCCAGCGTCGAGAAGCTCTCCTCGAACCCCATCGCGTGGAAGATCGCCGTGCGCAAGGCGAGGATGCCGACCGCGAGCCATGCAAGGCCGATGCGCGTACGCGGCGCCTCGATGCGCGCAGCGAGGGCGGCACCCAGGGCCGCGACGGCAAAGACCGCAAACTCGGCGTCCATGACCGAAAGCCGCCGCGCAAGCGCAAGCGCCGCGAGGATGCGCACCAGGAGCCGGCCGTGCGCCGAACCGAACCGCAACGACCACACCAACGCGAGGACCCCGGCGATGCTCGCCCCCATGCCGACGGCGAGCGGGGCGTCGCGGTTCGTCCGCATGACATACGCGAAGACCGTCGCAACCACCGCGAGCAGGAAACCCACGGTGTCGCTACGTGGGATCCCGCGGGGCATGATGAGAACGACGACCGCGGCGGTGAGCGCCACGCCCACGCCCATCCAGACCGGGTCCTGCGTCGGGGTCGCGTTGATCCACACTTCGCCCGCGATCCCCTCCGCGATGCGCGTCGCCACGAACAACGTCAACCCGACCCCCGCGAGGAGCCAGCGCTCCCACGCAGGACGCGCCCGCGCGCCGGGGGAGCGCAGCATCAGCCAGACGACGATGCAACCCGCCGCCGCGTAGAGGATCATCACGTGGATCAACGGGTCGATGAACGGGCGCAACGTCAACGTGAAGCCGATCAACACGCCGCCGAACGCCGGGATGAGTCCGGGCGCCGCACGCACGCGCTCGACAAGCACCCGATAGAGCGCGCGCGGACGCGCGAACACCAGCGCGAGGAATCCCAGGGGAATGGCGAGCCACAGCGCACGCGTGATCGGCGTACCCACGCGCTCCGCACCCGCGAAGGACTCCTGGAGCATGAGCCCACCGGCAGTCAGGACGGGCAAGGCCCCAAGGCACGCCAGGGTCACCCCGCCTCCGGCCACGCGCCGTGGGCCGGCGGCGTAGAGGCTCACCACGGCCGCAAGGAGCACGAGGGCGCCCGCCACGGCAGCGGACAGGACCCCGAAGGCCAGCGCGAACCCCACGATGCAGAGCGTCAGAACAGCGGCCACCGGTCCCGGGCGCACGCGGCGCGACGTGGATGCAAGCGCAACGAGGACCATCAGCCAGAACGCCCCGATGACCAGGGCGGCGCTCGCGTGGCCGGTGGAGTTCGGGGCAAGCAGCGTGTTCACCCGATCGGTGAAGTCACGCAGGGTCAGTTCCGCACGTCGCCGCTCGATGAAGTCGACCGTCTCCCCGTGCAGGGAGCGCGCAACGAGGAGCCGCGCCTCCACGTAGCTGTCCAGCGCGTGCTCTTCCACCGCGGTCGGAAGATCCAGGAGCTCGACGGCCGGCGGCGCATCGGCCAACGGCGGCTGTGGGAGGCCGAGCAACGCGCACACCGTCGGCGCCAGCGCGCACTGGTCGATGTCCGGGGTACGAATGCGCGCGACGTTGGGGCCGACGAGTGCAAACGGCGCTCGCTTGGCGTCGGTCTCCCCGCCCCCGTGGGTCCCCATCGGCGAGACGCCGTGGTCGGAAGCGATCAGCACGGTGGCGTCGGGAAACCGCTCGAGGAAGGTCTCGACGACGAGGCGGATCTGCTCATCGACGACGCGGCACGCCTTCCAGTACTCACGGCTGCGCGCCTGCCACTTGTGCCCGGCGTGGTCCGGCGCCGTGAGGTGCAGCGTCACGCAATTGCTGCCGGCCGCGATGCGCTCGAGAACGTGCGGCACGGCCTGCGCGTCGCACTCGCCCTGGTCGATCGGTCCCTGGTCCGGGAACTGGAGGACGTCTTCCGCCGCGTAGTGCCTGCGGCAGAACTGGAACGCCGCCGCGTCGCCTCCGTGGGCGGTGTGGGCACCGCGCGCCGCGAGGTAACCGATGATGCTGCCCTCAACCGGCCGCGCGTTAAAGTTGCGAAAGCCGGTGAGCAGGTCGGGCCGCCTGCCCGTGAGGATCGCGCGCACGCACGGCGCGGTCAGGGTCGGCTCGCCGGCGATGGATGTACCCCACGCCCCGCGCTGCGCGAAGGCCTGGAACCACGGCATCGCGGGATCCTCGGTGGCCCACGCCGTGGGCTCGCGGAGGCCGTCGATGATGACCAGGAGGAACGGCGCGGCCTTGTCGGTGCGCGCGCCAATTTCGGGCAGCTCATGGGGCGCCGGACGGTGCATCCACGCCTCGAGCGCGAGCCGGCCCACGGCCATCAACCCGAAGAGGCCAAGGAAGAAGAGGAGCAGCGTCTTGCGCCGCCCGAAGGCCTGCGCCGGCGCGCGGCTCACGATCCGAATCCCCGCTTGAGATAGAAGACCGCCATCACCACGAGACAGGCACCCGTCAGCACGCTGCCTGCGTAGACCCGGATCCAGTTGCGGGTGCTCACGCCGAAGATGCCGGCCAGGGTGAGCAACGTGCCACCGGCCAGGAGAACGAGCACGCCCGCACCGAGATGCACGTCGTCGGCGGCCCCGCCGAGCGTGCGCTGCACGAGGGCGTGGCTGTAGTCCAGCGCACCCGCCAGCACGACGGCCGTGCTGCCGGTCAGCAGGGAAAGGATCAGGATGGGGCTCACCGCGCGGCGGAAACGGTGAAAGAGGAAGTAGGCCGCCAGCAGGAAGCCGCAGATCGGCAGGCCGTAGAGCACGACGCGCGCGATCTGCCAGCGACGCTGCATGGCCGCATCGACTGGTCCGACCTTGGCCGCCTTGGCGTCGAGCTCCGCGTTGTAGGCCGTCGCGGTCCGCACCCACTGGATGAGGTCGGTGCCCGAGAGCTGCGCATCGGACGCAAGCGTATCGGCCAGAAGCGTGAAGTCGCGTTCCACCGCCGGGGTGATGTCGGCGCGGGCCAGTGCCCGGTCGAGGTCCTTGCGGACCTCACGCCCGAGCGCGGGCTCTACTGTGATCCACGCGAGAAAGAAACTGGCGCCGACGGCGAGGGCGGCGAGCGCGCCGGTCACGCCGGTGACGCGCACCCGCCCCGGGCGGCGGTGCGGCGGCTCTTCGGCAGCGGTCTGGGGCTCGGTCACGGTGCGCTTCCCTCGCGGACTCCGACCCCCCAATGTAGCCGGGTCCTACCGGAAAGCGTCTCTACGATGGGCGCCCATGCCGGCTGCCATCCATGTCCACGGGGCGCGCACCCACAACCTGCAGGATCTCACGCTCGCGATCCCGCGCGAGGCGTGGACCGTGGTGTGCGGGGTCTCGGGCTCGGGCAAGTCGTCCCTCGTCGTCGACACGCTCGGCGCGGAATCGCGCCGGCGCTTCCTCGGCACGCAGCGCCGCGGTGCCTCGCTGGACCTGCCGCAACGCCCCGACGTGGACCGCATCGAGGGACTGCCGCCGGCCGTGAGCGCCGGCTTCGTACTGCGCGCCCCGAGTGCGCGCGAGACACTCGGCACGACCACCGAGGTGACGCACGCGTTGCGCTCGCTCTTCATGCGTGCCGCCGTCCCCCACTGCCCCACCTGCGGCAACCCGGTTGAAGCGCGCACGCGCGAGGGCATCCTGGCCGTCCTGCTCGCACACCCGCACGGCACGCGCCTCGTGCTCACGGCCCCGCACGGCACCGGTCCGGACGCACTCGAGGCAGCGGCACGCGAGGGCTTCGTGCGCGTGCGCGTCGGCAACGAAGCGGTCGAGCGCATCGAGGACGTCGACGCCGAGTCGATCGGGGCGGATGACACCCTCGACGTCGTGGTCGATCGCCTGATCGTCAAGCCGGAGGCCGCCGACCGCTTCGCATCCTCCATCGACCAGGCGCTCGCGATTGGCGGCGGTCGACTCACCGTGCTGCCGGCCCGCGCGGACGGCCCCGCGGAAGCGACGTACGCGGATCGACCGTACTGCGGCACGTGCCGGGTCACGTACCCGCCGCTGAGCACCGCGGTGTTCTCGTTCAACAGCCCGTCGGGCGCGTGTTCCACCTGCCAGGGCCGCGGCGTGGTGGCGGCGCTCGAGGACGACGACCTCCTGCCCGGCCATCTGCGACTCTCGCGCCTGCCAGGCCACGTCGGCCCCTCCTTGCCGCCCAAGGAGCGCAAGGCCTTCGCTCGGCGCGTCGCGGCGCTCATCGAAGAGTGCAAGGAAGGACGCAAGACGGCTGTCGCCTCGCTGAGCGCCACGCAACGCAAGAAGCTCCTCGGCCGGTCGGGTTCGCTCCGGGGCGCCGTCGAGAAACACGGCCGCGTCGACCGCATCGCAACGAAGGCCGCGTGCCCTGCCTGCGACGGCACGCGCCTCACGCCGTACGCGCGAGCCGCCACGGTCGCGGGCGAGAGCCTGCCCGCGCTCGAATCACTGCCGCTCGACAGGCTGCGCACATGGATGCAGGAACTCCAGTTGCGCGAGACGGAAGCGGCGCTCACGGCGCCGGCCCGTGGTGACCTCGAGGAGCGTCTGACGTTCCTGTGCGACGTCGGCCTCGGCTACCTGACGGCAGCACGCGACGCCGTCACACTCTCCACCGGCGAGCTACGCCGTGCCCGGCTCGCGGCCGCGTGCGCAGCGCGCATGAGCGGGTTGCTGTACTTGCTCGACGAGCCGTCGGCCGGACTGCATCCGCACGACCGCGGGCCGTTGCTCGGGCGCCTCCAGGCGCTGGTGAAGGACGGCAACACCGTGGTCTGCGTGGAGCACGCGGGCGACATGATCTTCGGCGCGGACCACCTGCTCGAGCTCGGCCCCGGCCCCGGCGCAGAGGGCGGCCGCATCGTGACGCACGGGCCGCTCAAGGACGTCCTGGACGAGGCGCCTGCCACGCTGGCGCTGCGCAACACGGATCTGACGCTGCGCGACGAGCCGCGCGACGCCTCCCGTTGGGTCGAGCTGGCCGGTGCAACGCGACACAACCTCCAGAACGTGAGTTGTCGGTTCCCCGCGATCGGGCTGACCGCGGTCACCGGCGTGAGCGGCGCAGGCAAGAGCACGCTTGCGCTCGAGGTGCTGGCACCGGCCGTACGCGCGCGCCTCGCCGGTGCGAAGCACGTGCCCGGTCTCGAACGGCTAGCGGGCATCGAGGCGTTCGATCACCTCGCCGTCGCGGGCAGCAGCGCGCCGCGTCATCCGCGTGCGACGGCGGGGAGCGTGTTGGGCGCGCTGGCCCCCATCCGCACGCTCTTCGCAGCCACGCTGGAAGCGCGCGCACGCGGCTGGAGCGCGTCCTGGTTCTCGACGAACGTCGACGGCGGGCGGTGCGATGCGTGCAAGGGCACGGGCTTCCGCACCGTTGCGCTGCGCGACCTGCCGGAGCACCGCGTGCCGTGCGACGTGTGCGCAGGCCGCTGCTTCCGCCCGGAGGTCGAACGCGTCCGCGTCAAGGGACTCTCGATCGCCGATGTCCTGGCCCTGCCGATCGGAGAAGCCGCGCAGGTCTTCCAGCACATCCCCCGCGCCCGTCGTCCGCTTGCGGCCGCGGCCGACGTCGGTCTCGGCTACATCCCACTGGGTGAACCGACCACCCGCGTGTCCGGCGGCGAGGCGCTGCGGCTGCGGCTTGCGGCTGCCCTCGGGCGTGGGCGCAAGCGCCGCACGCTGTACGTGCTCGACGAGCCCTGCGCCGGGTTGCACCCGCATGACGTCGGCCATCTCGTCGAGGTGCTCTTGCGTCTCGCCGAGGACGGCAACGCCGTCGTCGCGGTCGAGCACAACCAGGAGCTGATCCGGCAGGCAGATCACGTTCTCGAGCTCGGCCCCGGCCCGGGCGAAGCGGGAGGCCGGCTCGTCTACGAGGGACCGCCCGCGGGTCTCCCCGATTGCGCAGACGCGGTCACGCTCGAGCAACTGCGCAAGGCCTAGAACGAATCGAGCACCCACCCAGCGGCACGGGCGGCGACGCCGGACGCTTCGAGGCGCTCGCGCATGGACTGAAGGTCTTCCCGCGTGCGGTTCCACGCTGCCTCGTCGCCGGCGACCGAGAGGAAGTCCTCGACAAGGCGCGGGGCGAGGGCCTTGCGGAACGAAACGCGCTCCGGCACCGCCGCGCGGCAGAGGATGAGGTTGACGAGACAGATGTAGGGCGCGGTGATGAAGACCTTCCCCAGCAGCCAGTCGATGAACCCGACCTTGTAGAACGCGACGAGCGGGATCAGATCCACGCCCAGCTCGGCCGTTGCCGTGCCACTCGTGCAGAGCGCGCCGAGCACCGGCGCGTCGTCCCGTGCCTCCGCGACGAGCTCGACGTTCGACGGCCGGCTGCGTGCACGCGCGGCGTGCGTCTCGATCAGCGCCTCGTGCTTTGCGTCTGCAAGGCGGACGACGAAGCCCGTGCCCGGCAGGCGCTCCTCGAGTGCCGCGGCCGCTTCGTAGAGCACCGGCACGCTGTTCTTGATCTCCCAGCGCCGGCTGCCCGGCCACAGCTCGATGAGGGCCGTGCCGTCCTCCGGGCGCTCCGGCGGCGCGCGCGGCGGATCGAGGGGAGTCTCGAACAGCGGATGCCCGACGAACACAGTCGGGATCCCGGAGCCTTCGAACAGCGGCGGCTCGAAGGGAAACGTCGCCAGCAGTCGCTCGACACCGGCGCGCCAGCGGAAGATCCGCCACGGGGTGTGCGCCCAGGTCTGCGGCGCGACGAGATGCACCGTGCGGATCCCCCGCGCGCGTGCCCAGCCGGCGAGACGCACGTTCAAGCCGGGGAAGTCGACGGTGAGCAGGAGATCGGGCGGGTCCTCGCGAAACTGCGCGAGCGTGCGCGCGCACAGACGCCACCAGAACCCGAGCGAGGCGACGACGGGAAAGAAGCCCACCGCCGTGTGTTGCATGAGGTCGAGGTCGAGCGTCGCGCCCGCGTCCGCGCACGCCGGTCCCGCGTAGCCCCGCACCGTGACGCCCGGCGCCTGCGCGCGGAGCTCGCGGACCACGGTCGCCGCGAGGCGGTCGCCGGACGCCTCGCCCGCGACGACGAAGACCGTCTTGTCGGCCAGATTGTCGGCGGCGATAGCGGGCGGCGTGGCCAGATCGTGCGCCGCACCCGCCAGACGCTTGCGCGCGCGCGCGCGGAGCCACGGGTTCAAGACCGGGGAGAGCGGGATGAAGACGAGAAAGGGAACCACGCCCGCGATGGTCTTGACCAGGAGCCAGGCCACGCGCAGGTGGTCGCCGAAGCTCGCGCGCGGTGCGGGGCGCTCAGTCGCCGGATCCATCGCTCTGGACGGGCGTCTCGCCGTAAACGAGCCGCTCGTAGTGCTTCCCGAGCCATGCGAGGTTCAACGCATTGACCGTGAAGTGCGCCAGGATCGGCGGGAAGACGCTGCCACTCGACTCCCGCAGGACGCCCAGCAGCAGGCCGGCGACGAGCGCGAAGAGCGGATACCCCCAGAGATCCTTGCGTGGGATGACGTGCACGAGGCCGAACAGGAAGGTCGTGCCGATGAGACCGAGGTGCTCCCACAGGGCGCCCCGGAAGAGCAGCTCTTCCCCCACGGCCGACATCGCCGCGAGGTAGATCGCCTCCTTCGTGGAGATGGGGCCGATGATGCGTGCCAGGCCCTGGGCGCCGATCTCGACGGAGTTGAGCGCGCGCAAACCCACGTGGCAGAGCGCAACGATCACGAGACCGATGCCGATCCCTGCCAGCGCGAGGCTGAAGGAGGGCAGCGCGATCCCGAGGAACGCCTGCGGCTCCGCCCGGCCGCCGGCGCGGATCCGGTCGAAGAGCGCGTACCCGAAGGCAAACAGGGTCACGATGCCGTAGAAGACCAGCGCCATCCGGATGATCGAGCCCCGCGCGGAGGCCGGCGTGGGCGGAGGAGGCGCGGGACTCGGGGAGGATTCGTCGGCCACGGCGCGCGAGGGTAGCAACCGACCGGCCCACCGACCCGACAAAGGCACGAAATCACGTCCGCCGTCGGTTCAGTGCAGTGGCACACCGTCCGTATGATGTCGCGCCGGACCCGAAGGAGCGGCCGCCATGCAGAGCAACGCCGACACCAGCACCTCGATCACCCTCAGGGCCCTCGCCGAGCGCCTCGAGATCGAAGCACCCGACGTCGATCTCGAGATCACCGGCGTGGCGACCATCGAAGACGCCGGCCCCGCCGACGTCACGTTCCTCGCCAACGACGCCTACGTCCAGGCGCTGCAAACCTCCAAGGCGGGCGCGGTCCTGGTGGAGACGGACTACGAGGGCGACGCGCCCATGCCCATGCTCCGCGCGCAGCGGCCGCGCCTTGCATTCGCGCGGCTGATCGAGATGTTCCACCCACCGAAGCCGCGGACCGCATCCGTACACCCGACCGCGATCGTGCCGGAGAGTTGCACGATCGGCAACGAGGTGGCAATCGGCGCGTATGCCGTACTGGGCGAGAACGTGCGGGTCGGCGACCGCTCCACGATCCACTCGCATGTCGTGATCTACAACGACGCGGTCCTCGGCGCCGAGTGCGAGATCCACAGCCACGCGGTCGTGCGCGAACACGTCGTGGTGGGCGACCGCGTCGTGCTACAGAACGGTGCCATTGTCGGCGCGGACGGCTTCGGGTTCGAGCCCGACGAGAAGGGTGACTTCATGAAGGTGCCCCAGGTCGGCACGGTGCGCATGGGTAGCGACGTCGAGATCCAGGCGAACGCCTGCGTCGATCGCTCCGCCGTCGGCGCGACGCTCGTCGGCAACGGAACGAAGGTGGACAATCTCGCGCAGGTCGCCCACGGCTGCACCGTCGGCGACCACTCCATCATCTGCGGCCAGGTCGGCCTCGCCGGCTCGACCTACGTCGGCAACCGCGTGATGCTCGGCGGCCAGGTCGGCTCCGCCGGCCACATCCGCTTCGAAGACGGCAGCTCGGTCGCGGCCCAGTCGGGCGTGATGCAGGACTGCGAGGCGGGCCAGACCTACGGCGGCACGCCGGCCATGCCGCTCAAGGACGCGCTGCGCTCCGCGCTCTACTTGCCGAAGCTTCCGGAGATGGCGCGCGACATCAAGAAGAACAAGCGCGCCATCCAGAAGCTGCTGGCCAGCGACGACTAGTAGCGCTTCCCACGGGAAACCGACCCTCCGCCCGATGTACGCTCGGCGCGGAGGTGTAGATGGGTAGAGGCGCAGTCTGGGTGATTCTCGGACTGGCGATCGTTGCGGTCGCTGTGTTCGCGTTCATGGGCGGTGGCAGCGAGGTCGAGGACGACGGGGAGCTGGCGCTCGGCGATCCCGACACCATGCCGGAGGACGACGCCGCCTCCCCGGCCTTGATCGGGTCCGGCCGCGCGGCACCGGTCACGGCGGCCGGTCCCGCGAAGTACGCGATCACGGGCAAGGTGCTCGACAAGGAAGGCGCCCCGCAGGCCGGCATCTCCGTCGTTGCGCTGAAGTCGGGACGCGCGTGGATCCCAGGCGATCCCAGCTCCTGGAACTGGGTCGATGATCATTTCGCCAGCCGCATGGCGTCGCTCGCCCAGCCGGAGAAGGAACGGCATCCGCTCGTAGCAGAGACGACGAGCGGCGAAGACGGCAGCTTCACGCTGAAGCTGCGCGAGTCGGCGAAGTACGAGGTCCATGCGCGGCCCGTGCCTCCCAACATCGGCACGTACAACGAGATCAGCGTCTACGACAAGAAGCCCGAGCAGGAGACCACGCTCAAGGTGCTCGCGGGCACGCCGTTGAAGGGTCGTGTCGTCGATGCCCAGGACAACCCCGTGCCGTGCGTGGTCACGGCGAGCTGGTACGAGAGAAGCAGCGGTTTCGGCCTCACGGCACGCTGGCGGAGCGGGCCGATCGTCGCCGAGGCGCCCAACGCGACGTTCGCGCTCCCGGCCGTACCGGAGGGCTCGTTGAACCTCGGCGTCCTCCTCAAGAACCGCGCGTCGCTCTCCGGCTTCTCGGTCAAGACGCCGCACGAAGATGAGGCCGTCCTGCGGATTCCGACGTCGACCAACGGCATCCGCGGCGTCGTCACCGACAAGCAGGAGCAGCCGATCGCGGGCGCGACCGTGCTCATCTCGGTGACAACCCCCAAGAAGGAAGGCGAGAAGCGGCAGCGTACGTCCGAGGTGAAGGCGCTAACCGCGGCCGACGGCAGCTACCTGGCACAGGGATTGCCCGCGGGTGAGGTGAGCTGGGTCCGCGCCAAAGCGAAGGGTTTCCTGACCTACGCGCAGTACAAGAACCAGGCGCCGTGGAAGGGCGCGAAGGTCGAAGACGACAAGACACTCCAACTCGACTTCACCATGGAGCGTGGCGGCACGGTTCGCGGCCGCGTGCTCCTCCAGGAGAAGAACACTCCCATCGCTGGCGCGCGGGTGCGCCTGATGCGGTCCCAGCAGCCCGGCATGGCCTCGACCGGTGGCAAGCTTTCCGCGACGACCGATGCGAGCGGCGCGTTCGAGATCAAGGGCGTGGGCGCTGGCCGCTACGTGGCGATCGCCGATCACAAGGCGTACTACCTGCCGCAGCTGGGCTCGAACGCACCGAACGTCATGCGCCCGGGCATGAATCGCTCGGCACCGCCGGCGCTGACGGTCGTCATCACGGGCGACGACTCCGAGGTAGAGCGCGACCTGTTCCTCCTGCGCGGATTCCCGCTCACGGGCCGTGTCGAGAACGCCCAGGGCAAGGGCGTCGGCGGCGCGGACATCAACGCCCGCCAGTACGGACTCAGCCAGGTCGCGTGGCGCTGGGGCATCGGCGGCATGACTCAGGAGGCGCTCGCGACGAGCGAGGCGGACGGTTCCTTCGAGACGGTGGCCATGCCGCCGCGCGATGACTGGGTGCTCTACGCCAAGAAGAAGGGCTTCGTCGGCGTGTTCAGCGACGCCGTCGCCGTCGGTGACGGTGTGCAAACGCCCGAACTCAAGCTGAAGCTGGACACGGGTGCCACGATTCGCGGCAAGCTCGTGTGCGAGGACAAGAGCCTGCTCCAAACCGCGCAGGTCGGTTGCTGGGGCCAGGGCAGCGAGCTCCGCCCGGATAGCTCGTTCAAGAAGACCGAGCCGGACGGCACCTTCGAGCTGACCGACATCCCGCCCGGCGACTGGACGGTGAACGTCTGGATGAACGGCCGCCAGGGCATCCAGAAACAGGTCAAGGGTCTCAAGGCGGGCGAGGTGCGCGAGGGCATCGTGCTGGAGATCGCGCAGGGCGTCACCGTAAGCGGTGTGCTCGTCGACAAGGACGGCGCCGCGGTCGCCAACCAGATGATCTACTGCCAGGCCGGCAACCACATGGTGAACGCCACGACGGACTCCGAGGGGCAGTTCACCTTCAGCGGCATCAAGGAAGGCCGCGCGAAGCTCATGATCTTCGACGGCAGCGGACCCAGCCGTCAAATCGGCAAGTCGTTCGACGCGCCCGCCGAGAACCTCCGCATCGTCTACGAGAAAGAACCGACGGCAACGGTCTCGGGGCAGGTCAACCTGCCCGACGGCAGCCCGGTCCCGGTGTGCTTCGTCAGCGTCACGTCGTCGTCCAAGCCCTCCCACCCCGAGCGCATCTACTACGGCGGCAACCAGGGCGGCGTGGAGGCGATCAACGGCAAGTTCCAGGTCCAGGCACGCGGCACGCCGCCGTTCACGGTCAAAGTCACCAACCCGCGCGACGTACAGGGCCGGCCGCTCAACCTCATGGCCTCGTCCAAGAAGGTCGACGACCCGTCCAAGCCCGTGACGATCACGCTCGAAGGCGGCATGGAAGTGCGCGGCCGCGTCGTGGACACGAAGAACAAGCCGGTGATGGGCGTTACCGTGATGTGCAACAACATCCAGGCCCAGCCGAACTCGCTCGGCGAGTACGTGATCGGGGGCCTGCGCAAGGGCAAGGTCAGCGTGACCCTCGCGGTGAAGGGCAGTTGGATCCGGCCCAAGCCCCAGTCGGTCGAAGCCGGGACCAAGAACGTCGACTTCGTGCTCGAGAAGGGCATGAAGATCGTCGGGCATGCCTACCAGCCCGACGGACAGCCGCTCACACGCGGGTACGCGAACGCGCAGTGGCCGGCGGTCGGCGACTACCCGCGAGGCGGCGCCGGCTCGCAGCTCGACAACAAGGGCAAGTTCACGATCAACGGCATCCCCAAGGACGCCGTCGTCAAGGTGACCGTGCAGTCCTGGAGCTACTCCGGTGGCGAGGTCGGGTACGCGCCGAAGATCGTGGAGAACGTGCGTCCCGGAACAGACGACATCGAGGTGCGCCTCGGCGAGGGTCTAACCGTGGAAGGCGTGGTCCTCCGCGCGAACGGCAAGCCGGCCACGGGGATGTACGTGAACGCCCGCCCGTCGGAGGGCGGCGGCCACGCAGGCGGCTACGTGCAGGTGGGCGATGACGGGTCCTTCAAGATCGCGGGGCTCGAAGCCAAGAAGTACAAGATCCACGTCCACCGACAGGACGGCGGCGCCAACCCCGAGCCGGTCGAGGTGGACCCGCCCCAGTCCGGCGTCCGCATCCAGCTGCCCAAGACGGTCTCGCTGAGCGGCCGGCTGCAGGGCGCGGGCGAGAGCGCGTCGGAGTGGCGCGTCACTGCGTATCGGGAGGACAAGTCACACGTGGGCCGGGCCAACGTCGACGCGGACGGCACTTTCTCGCTCGACACCGTGCCCGACGGCAAGGCCCTGATGTTGATCGCGCAACGCCGCTCGACGACGGAGACGCGCTACGCGATGAAAAAGAGCGTCCAGCCGGGCGCGGACGGCGTCGTCATGACGCTCAAGGAGGGCATGACGATCTCCGGCACGGTGGACATGAGCGGCGCCGGGACCGAGCGCGGCTCCGTGTCTGCGCGGGGTGCGGACATGCCGTGGAGCAAGGGGGCGATGATCGCGGAGGACGAGACCTTCGAGATCAAGGGTCTGCCGCCGGGGCGCTACCACCTGACGGCGCACATCTTCAACGCCAACCTGCGCGGGTCGCAGAAGAACGTCGACGCAGGCACGTCGAACGTGCGCATCACGGTCAAGGCGCCGTAGCGTCGATCCAGAGCCCGACTAAATCGATGCCGGCGTCGTGCGGGACGCCGCTGCCTAGGCGCGGCATGCGCGCGTTGTCGGTGCGGCGCATGCGCTCCCAGAGCAGGCTGCTTTCCTTGTTGCCCGGCGACACGATGAGCGGGTTCGTGAGCCCGAGTCCCCCCTGCGCCGGCTGGACGTTGACGATTCCCATGGAGCCCGTAGGCACGCCGTAGCGCAGGTCGAGGTTGCCGGGCGCGGGGCCGTTCGGCAGATGGCACTGCGCGCAGTTGGCCGCGAGGTAGGCGCGCGCACGGCCGGCAACCGGCGCCGTGCCAGCCGGGTCGGGCCAGGCGGGATGCAGCGACGCGTCGCCGATCTCGGTGTCGAAGAGCGCAATGTGGCGCCAGGTGCGTAGCTGGTTGTCGACGGCCTCGGGGAAGGCGAAGTCGCGGTTGAGCTGCCCGCTGCGCACCCCGAGGACGTGGCCGGCCGCCGGCGTGTGGCACTGCAGGCAATCCGTGCGGCTCGGATAGGTCCAGGTCTGTGTGCGCAGGCCGTCATCGGCCTGCGGATCGAGGATCGTGAAGTCCTCGTCGAGCGCACCGGTGAGCAGGTCGGCGTCGGTCTGGGCCTGGTTCCAGCGATAGGTGTAGCCGCGCCAGCCCTGCTGCTCGTGGATCAGCACGCGCGTCTCGAGCCGACGGCGCACGGAGGGTGTCGTCACGTCGAGCGCGAGCTCGAAGTGCTTGACGAGCACCGTGCCCAGGGGGAAGTCCCACGGACCGCTGCTGCGGAAGCCGATCTGCGCCGTACCCGGCACGCCGATCCAGCGACGCTTGACCGCGTTGTCGGCGTAGAGCTCCGCGTTCACGTCGTACTCGATGAACCCGTCGGCACCGATCAGCGACGCGGTGTCGGTGAAGATGCCGGTCTCGCTGAGGCGCGCGGGGAACGGCTGCGGCGGTACGCCGGTGGGTTCCCGGAACCGGCGGATCTGTCCGTTGAGCGAAACGGCATAGAGCTCACCACGATCGTCCTCGCCGAAGCTGACGATGCTGCCGAGGTTCTGAATCTGCGTGTTGCCGATCGCCTGCTGGCCGTTCCAGCGCAGCCCCCAGATGAAGCCCGTGCAGTAGTCCGCGTAGACGTAGATGCCGCGCAGACTCGGAACGTCCTGGCCGCGATAGACGTAGCCGCCCACGACCGTGCACCCCGAACCGCGGCCGTAGTCGATGACCGGTCCGTCGAAGCTGGTCGGCGGAATGTTGTCCGGGTTGCTGTACGCGAGGTTTCCCTCATAGGTGCGCCAGCCGTAGTTGCCCTGGCGACGGATGCGGTTGATCTCTTCGCGCGCGCCCTGGCCGACGTCGCCAAGCCACAGGTCGCCGTTGTCGCGGTCGAACGAGAAGCGCCACGGGTTGCGAAGTCCGTGTGCCCAGATCTCGTCGCGTGCGTTCGGGTTGTTGACGTACGGGTTGTCGGGCGGGATGCCGTAGGGCTGGCCCTGCGGCGGGTTGCGGACGTCGATGCGCAGCATCGCACCCAGCAGCGTGCTGAGGTTCTGACCGTGTTGCTGCGGGTCGCCGCCCGAGCCGCCGTCGCCCATCGAGATGTAGAGCATCTGGTCCGGCCCGAAGGTCAGCATGCCCGCGTTGTGGTTCGAGAACGGCTGGTTGACCTGCAGGATGATGCTCTGCGTGTTCGGATTCGCCGTAGGCGCTTGGCCCTGCGGGAACGTGGCCGTGTAGCGCGCGATGACGCTGCGGCGCGGACCGGCGGCGGAGTAATGCACGTAGAAGCGGCCGTTGGTCGCGTAGTCCGGATCGAAGGCAAGGCCCAGCAGGCCTTCCTCGTTGCTGGCGCGGCTCACCGGCCCCTGATTGCCGCTGCTGAGGTCGATGAAGACGCTGGCACTCTCGACGTCATCGTCGTTGGGGAAGACGTAGATCCGCCCGCCCTGCTCGACGACGTAGATCCAGTTCGTGCCGTCGGGCGCGGCGGTCAGGAAGACGGGCCGGTTGAAGCCGAGCATGGGGAAGGCGGCCTCGAAGTCGACCGCGGCCGGTACGGGGTTGTTGACCGGGAAGGCGAGCGGCGCCAGGGGCGTGCGCGCCGTGAGGCCGAAGGCCGGCTCGTCGTCGGGCGTGGGATCCGGATTCGCGGCGCCCGGCGCCCCCGCCGTGCCGCAGGCCAGCAGGGTCACGCAGAAGAGGCTGATGAGAATCGGCGCGCAGAAGAGCAGGGCGGAACGAGGCATGCGGTCTCCGGCTCTTCCCGCTCCGACTGTCAGCCCGCAGCAAGCATACCCCTGCATTGCCCTACCCGTCGCCGCAGCGGCCCGAGTGTTAACGAAGACGGGACGAGCGGCCCGAACCCGAGGCGCCGCAATACGTTGGGAGGGGCATGCGCAGGGCATCCCCCGATCACGGCGTCTTCCTCGTGGCGCTTGCGGTGCTGCTCGTCGTCGCCGGCGGCACGCTGGTCGCGGTCCGCGCCCGCGAGCAGCCCAAGCCCCGGGCGCCCAAGGCGCCGCCGGCTCCGGCGGGCCCGCGCACGCTGCTCCTGCGCGACGTCGCCGCGCGCTTGAAGCCGCTTCACAGCAAGCCCCCGCCGGCCGAGGCGGGCGACTGGCGCCTCGGACCGGGCAAGGACGAGCGCGGGCAGACGTTCGAGGCGTGGCGCAACAGCCGTCCGGTCAAGGCGCGGGGGAAACGCAACACGCTTTACCTTCAGGTGATCGGCCCGCTCACCAAGACCGAAGCGGAGATCGTCGAGCAGTCTGCGCATTTCCTGGCGCTGTACTTCGGGCTGCCGGTCAAGCGCGTCGCGCCCGCCAAGGTGGACGCGGACTGGCCGCACTACGCCAAGCGCGGCGACCAGCTGCTCAGCACGTACATCCTGCGGCACGTCCTCAAGCCCGCGCTACCCGCCGACGCGGCGGCGATGATCGGCTTCACTGCAATGGACCTCTGGCCCGGGCGCGGATGGAACTTCGTCTTCGGCCAGGCCTCGCTGCAGAACCGCGTCGGCGTCTGGTCGATGCACCGCTTCGGCGACCCGACGCGCAGCAAGGCGGCGCGCGTGCGGTGCCTGCGGCGCACGCTCAAGACCGCCACCCACGAGACGGGGCACATGTTCTCGATCGACCACTGCACGCACTACGCGTGCTGCATGAACGGCTCGAACCACCTCGAAGAGGCCGACGGCCAGCCGCTCGCCCTCTGCCCCGAGTGCCTGCCGAAGATCTGCGAGGCGACCGGCGTGAAGCCGCGCGAGCGCTTCGCGAAGCTCGCCGCGTTCTGCGAGAAGCACGGCCTCGACGAGGAGGCGGCCTTCTACAAGCGCTCCTACGAGGCCCTGTGCAAGCCGTAGGGAAAAGGCTGTTCAAGACCCGGGCGCACCGGGAGTTCCATCGGTAGTCCCCTACCGGAGCCTCTCCCATGCGCCTTACGCTGCTTCTCGCTCTCGCCCTGCTCGTCATTCCGGCCGGTGCCTGCGGCGCCGGAGGCGGCGTATTCACGCCCCCGCCGGGTGGCGGCGCCAACACGCCCCCGCCGGTCGTCGACGGCCCGGTCATCGTGCAGACGACGCCGGAAGCGGATGCGGTCGACGTGGCCACGACCACGGAGCCGGCCGTTGTCTTCCGCGACGACCTCGATCCGCTGAGCATCGCGACGGGCTCGCTGCGTCTCGAGACGCCGCTCGGTCCCGTTCCCGCCCTGACGACGTACGACGCGCAGACGCGGACCTTGCGCCTCACGTTCAGCGGCGATCTGCACAAGGGCACGCCGTACGTGCTGCGCATCCTGCCCGGCATCCAGGACGTCGAAGGCCGGCTCCTCACGCAGGAGATCCGGATTCCGTTCGAGACCGAAGCTGCCGTCATCGACGGGCCTACCCGCCACGACCACGGGCTCGACAACCCGACGTTCGTCGACGTGCAGATCGACGGCGACGGCAACGTCGTGAGCCTGTACCGCGTCCCGGACGCGGGCAACGTGACGCGTGTCTTCTCGCGCACGCTGGAGAACGGCGGTCTCCTCACCACAGCTACGGAGCTGACCAACGGCACGGGCATCTTCATCGGCGCCAACCGGTCGCTCTCGGTGGGAAGCCGGGGCGACGCTCTCTTCGCGACCGCCCTCGACGGCGCGTTCTCCAACGATGTGACCGGCCGCGAAATGAACACGGTCACAGGCATGTGGCGGCCTTTGACCGACACGATCGAGTTCGACCATGACCAGGACGCGTCCTTCGTGTGGGCCAAGGTCCGCAACCGCGGCGATGGCATCGTTGCCTGGATGAGCCGTCCCGTGGCAGGCGGCGACGCTTCGATCCTGGCCCGCGTGGTGCCGTCCGCGCAGCCGCTCGAGCCCATCGTACCCGTCGAGGCTCGAGCATTGCTGTGCACCCTTCCACACTACTCCACTGCGTCATCTCTCCTTCGTCGTCCGTTCTTCCGTCAGTAGAATTGCGCTCCCGATGCCTTGTGTCATTGTGCTGAATGGAAACATAGCAGAATTAAACTATCGCGTGGCCATTCTAGTTGGGTGATTCCCACCTCTACCGCACACCACAAGCCTAATGTTACTTGCCTATAGCACCAGTACG